>JAURYB010000107.1 GCA_030654075.1 Bacteroidales bacterium
AATATCTTTTACGGCAATGATCCTTCTGTAAAAGCCTTCGAGTGGCAGATTACTTCCGGGTAATCTTTTTGTGACAAAATAATCGCCTCCTCTTAATTTCAGCAGATCATCCGAATCTGATCCGATTTCGTCGTAATCAAACAGATTATAATATACATGAACTTCGGCATCTGCAGCCATTTGTGCCGGTATATTTTTATAATAAACCGTTGGCAGGTTCTGCACATACCGTTGTAAATCCATACTCTCGAGATGCACATCATTTCTGACACTGAATAAGGAATTATTGGTAGTTCTGTACTTTTTCAGATCGCCATAGGCGGGACTCCACAATTCAACCCACATGTCGCCATAAAGCTGAATATCCGAACCAATAGCCGACAAAGTATTTACATGTATTGAATAATCTTTATTGGCTTCGGCAATAGCTTTTGGCGTGCAAACTTCGTAATTAAAATTGTTGGTGGCATCTTTATAACTCACCGTATTACCGGTGGTTATCTGGATGAACTTTATCCGTATCGGCATACAGGTTTTGTAATTTACCGTCGCCAGTATATCGTTTATTTTATTGTAAATATCCGCAAGATTGGTACCTGTTACTTTGTCGCTCATGCCACCAACTACATAAAAAAAGCACTTTATGTTTTTATGCGATTCCTTCGAAAAAGATTCAAAATTGAAGCTGCCACCTGCAAAACCGGCTTTAATCATGGCTTGAAAGTCAGTACTCAGGCTTTCGACGGAATTTTCAACTTCTATTTTTCCTATTACTTTAACCCCATACGACACTTGTGAGATATAACCCAGGTTTTCAATTCCAGGTACCTGGGTATTGAAAAAGCCATTTTGCGGCATATCGGCAGATAATGTATATAATTCCTTTTCCGCTTCAATAAAAAAAGTCTTTGTTTCTCTCGCGTTTTTAATTTTCATATCGGCCGAAAAACTTGCTGTCATGTAGCTGGCCGATGCTCCCAATTTAAGTTCCATTTCGGTATTGCTTTCCACATAGGTACTCCTGTAGATCATACTCTGATTGGTAGTTTGAAGCCTGTCGAGCGTATAGCCATCCTGCAGGTTTTTAATGGCCTGGTTAATATTGGTTTTGGTTGGAACTGCTACTGGTTCGTAAATATTACCGGTCTTGTTCCTAACGCTTGTTTCAATGGCAATGGGGTTCCTGTTTTCCCCGTTCGGAAATTCCTGCTTGTTGGTATAATCGCCGCCATAAAATCTGCGTATATCGTAAATTAAACCGGGTGCATTGTATTCGAGGTAAGTGCTTGCGGTTACAGGAACAAAATTTTTGGTTTCCATAGTAATAGTGGCAGTTTTGGTAACGCACTCTCCATCCTCACGTTCCTGAATCACTTTTTTAGCAGGACTATTTTTCATAGTTTCATACTTCGGATTAATCGAGCGATTCACCAAAGAACCATCCTGTAACCGAATCTGTATAACCTCATTCTGTAAAGACGAGTTTAGCTTAACGGATGGTGTTTCATTCGTTGCCCTCGCTGGATTAACAGCCTGCAATACAAAATGCTGGGCACCTGCATTCGGATTGCCGTTTATGCTCAGCAAAACCCCATTAGTGACATCGTAAGTGTTTGTTTGCAACTTGAGTTCTTTATTGCTTTGCTTGTTGCGTATGGTATAGCTCCCGGAGGAACTGTTGTAATAAAAGCGCCATTTTAAATTATCCTGATCTACATAATCCCACTGGCAAATAATGGCCCCATCTTCAGTGGATTGACCGCCAACATTCAGATACCTGTTGCTATGCAAAGCTTTAATTAAATAATAACCATCAGGGGTTGGGGAGATCAGAAATTTGTGATTGTCCAGATCCGCAAAATCCCATTGAACCAGTCGTGCTCCGTTTTCAGGATTTATACCTTCGATACCAAGGTATTTATTGGTTTCGACAATTTTTAAATAGTATATGCCTTGATTAACAATTGAACTGGCGGTTGCTGCTGCACTGGACGAAGTGTTCACTTTTGATCGTTGCATACTGTTGATCTGTGCAAACAGATGCAATGAGGTTGCTGATAGTACAATCTGCAACAGTATTATTTTAGAGGTTAGATTTTTCATGGTGGTTTTGTTTAAAGATGAATTAAAAGTGTTTTTTTTGATTGGAGATCGTTAATACCGGATATACATTCCGGGATCCGGCTGCCCGTCGCCATTAGTATCAATGCCCATAGCTTTTATTTTTATTTTCAGAAAGCCATTGCCGCCATCGGTTCCAATGTGTTTTACCACGGCAATCAGGCCATACACGGTTCTGTTTTCGAGTTCTGCCTTTACGGCAAATACTTTTCCATCCAGTTTGTTGCCTGCATATTGCACGTAACCTGCATAGTTCACAGCATTTTTTACCACATTCGAAATCTGCGGATTGGTTTGTATCTGATCGAACTGACTGGTGGATAATCTGGTTTCGGCAATTTCGGTTTCATTTACTGTACTCCATTTTGAGATACCATCGGTAGAGTGGTTGCTCATATAGGTTGCCGTGCTATTATTTCGGGCAAAATTGGGTGTCATTAAGGTATAGGCACCGTTGGCCGCAACAAATACCACATCAATGCTTCCCGGCATTTCTTCTGCTTCTCCCATTCCCATTACAGTTCCGGTGAGCACATCCAGGCAATTCCCGTACAGTCCATTGTTTTGATTTCCCCAATTTCCGGTTCCGTCGTTGTTTACTGTAGCTGGATTATTAACTGGTAAACTCATTGGTTGCTCTACATATACATCCTGGTTGCCACTGCCGGTATAGCTTTGGTTTCCGCTGCCTGCCTGAGGATTGTAGGAGTTCTGTGTATTATTACCATCAGTGCTTTGCATACCGCCGGGAGGTGAAACCGAAGGGTAATTTGATGGCGGGCCTGATGTTGCTCCCTGCTGGCTTCCGGTATTGGCTACATCTGGTTGGGGAGGATTATTGCCAGCACTTTGAGGCATTGCTGAATTATTCGGATTACCCTTTTTTGCGCTGTTTTTTACATCGCTAACCAGTTGCTTTTCCTGGTGATAAAGCTCCTGTGCCTTTATCAGATAAGGTTGAAATACCTGTATGATGCTTTGGGTTTTGGCAATTGCCTGATGTCCTTTCTGAAATGTGTTGTCAACCTTATCGGTTTTACCTTGTGTTTGAGCGATTGCTGCACTTGTAAAAGTGAGAGCCGTTATTAATGAAATTATTCTTCTGGTTTTCATATTATTTGTTTTTAGAAATGGTTTTATTTTGATTCAGGCAATCAATCGTGGTACTGAAATTTGCCATCCGTAATTTTTAACTCATCGCCTGCATTACCGGTGAGTGCGCCCTCAAATGTGGCTTCAATATGGGTAGGGTTTTCCGATGCCGTTGTAACATTTATTTTCATATTGAACCCCATCATACTGCCGTACATAAAATTAGCCGGACTCATATTGGCAAGCTGAATTACATTGTTATCCTTATTCCCATTGGTAATATCAAATACTCCCGGACCGGAGGTATTGTATAAAATGATTGAAAAGGTTTGTTCATTTTTATCATTTCCGCCTTTGCTTCCGCTGATCAGTATGGCTTTGTTGTATCCTTTCGGATGAAAAGCACCGAATATTTCGCTGTCCGCCTGCCATTCGATCCCGTTTATTTTAAAGGAAAGATGATTTTTCGCTACCGTTGCGGCAGGAGTTTTATCTTTTAACCCGGCATTTTCGTTCGTGTTAGCCGGATTGCTGCTGCACGATGCAAGCGCAAATGTGAAGATGAGTGAGAAAGCAAGTATTTTTTTCATAGCATTTTGTTTTTAGGGTTATTGATTAATCCATTGGTTATAAAATTTCGCCGCATTGAGGAACAGCCTATTGAATGCACTTCCAAATCTTTGTAACTAATCAGTCTGATCAAAATGCTTTTTTGCCACAGATTACACGGATTACACAGATTTCCAACTGCTTTTAGCAGTTTTTCAATTAATTTCAATTAAAAATGATAAATAATTATCTGTGAAACTTAGCGAAGCGATCTCACCGAAGGTAATCTGAGTAATCTGTGGCACATATTTGTTTTTCATTACTTTAGACAAACTGATTAGTTCCAAATCTTTTTCATATTTCTTTTGTTTATTGTTTGTACAAAGCTACTGCCCTGGCAGAGGCATAAAAACATCAAATCGCCAAACGACCATACTAATCGCCAAACGACACTGAATGCATAAGAAGAAATATTAGCGTTAACTTATTGATTTAGAAACAAAATGGAAAAACTGACTAATCCGATAACCTGCATGGTGGTGGATGATGATGAAGTTGACAGGCTTACTGCATTATATTTTTTGAGTAATTTTCCGTTTTTCAAAGTGATTGGGGTTTACGATTCGCCGGTTAAAGCCCTGGAAGCAGCCGCAGATAATCTGCCTGATGTGCTGTTCCTGGATGTGAATATGCCCGAAATGAGCGGGCTTGAACTCAGGAAACAATTGTTGCATATTCCCGCCTGCGTTTTTATCACTTCATTTGCCGATTATGCGCTTGAAAGCTTTGAACTGGAGGCATTGGATTACCTTGTAAAACCTTTTACTGCCGATCGCTTCACCAAAACAGCAGAGCGGCTGAAAGATTATATGGATCTACGTCACAAATCAAAGCTTTTAGCTCATAGCATAGGCGCAGAAACGGTTTTTATAAAAGAAGGACACACCCAGGTAAAATTGCAGTTGCACGAAATTATTTACCTCGAAGCATTGAAAGATTATACCCGCATTATTACTTCCGGCAAAAAACATATCGTTTTATCACCGTTGGGAAGTTTGATCAAAGAGAATGCTTTCCGTCATTTTATCCGTATACACCGAAGTTATGCGGTGCAGAAAAACTATATTAAGAAAATAGCCTCAGGCGGGATTGTGCTTGACAATAATGTTGTGTTGCCTGTTGGAAGAGCGTATAAAGAGTATTTAACCGGAATAACAACCTGATGTGCATATGCGAAGTTTTCTCTTTATTTTACTGGGAGTAATCTCTCTGAATGTATTTTCGCAAAGACAAAAGCTGGCTGTAATCGACTCGCTGGTACGGGAATTGCCTCATCAGAAAAATGATACGGCCACGGCAAGGATGTATAAAGTTATTTCCGAAAAATACAGTTCATCGGATCCTGCTAAGGCAAAACTATATGCATCAAAGGGCTTAGCGCTGACAACAAAAATGAAATGGAGCAAAGGGATTGCTGCATTTAACACCCTGGCCGGAAATCTTTACAGCGATGCGGGAAAATACGACTCAGCCATGATCTGCCATCAAAAGGCATTCAAGCTATCTGAAAAAATCAATGATAAATACAATATGGCTTCGGCGCTTAATAATATGGGTGTGGTTTGCCAACGTTTGTCGAAATCGACTGAAGCCATTGATTTTTACTTCCGTAGCCTGAAAATAGGTGAAGAAATTAATAATAACAGCCTGGTAGCGTTGGGCTACAATAATATTTCGGCAGTTTTCAGCAGTGAAAATAATTTTGAAAAAGCATTAACCTACAGTTTTAAAGCCTTAAAAATTCGGAAGGATGAAAATAACACCCAAGGGATGGCTGATGTGCTGTGCGGTATCGCTAGCATTTACCTGCATCTCAAGGATTCGGCTAAGGCCGGTAATTTCTACCGGCAATCACTGGCATTATACTCGCAAACCGATGATAAATATGGGATTGCAACAGTTTATTCATTTATTTCGGTATTGTACAACAAGGATTACGCGAACAGACTTAAATATGCACTCCTGAGCCGGCAGTTATGGGAAGGACTGAATCCATTATATATCACAGCAATCACCAATACAGGCAACATCGGTGTGGCATACCTCGAAATAGCCAGGGATAAATCATTTCGTCCGTCTGTTTATGACAAAAACATTCCACCCGACAAAAAAAATCAGTTGTTTAAGGCCGAAACCTATTTAACTGAAGCAATAGCATTAAGCAAGACTACAAATGATATCAACAATGAGGCTTACTTTACCGGTGTGTTGGCAGAGCTTCAGGAACAACAAGGGGATTATAAAAATGCGTATTTCAATTTCAGGAAATACGAACAGGTGCAGGACTCACTGTACTCTCAGGAGAATAAAAACAAGATTGCAGCTATTGAAAGCAAACGCGAAATCGACATGAAGAATATAGAACTGCAAAATAAGGAGCTGGAACTCGATAACCGGCGGAAGCAGCTTTTTTTGCTTCTTGGCGGTATTGTATTCCTGATGCTAACGGGAGGACTTTTATACCGGCAGGTCAGGATACGTAAAAAGACGAATGCCGCGTTGCTGCAGTTGAACACTGAACTGGATGAAGCCAACAAAGTAAAAGCGAAATTTTTCGGCATCCTCAGTCACGACCTCCGTTCACCTGTGGCCAGTCTTATAACTTTTCTTCAGCTGCAAAAATTACAACCTGGTTTGCTTAGCCAGGAACAAATACTTGAGCGGGAGAACAAAATTTCCAATTCCGCACACTCGCTGCTCGAAACCATGGAAACTATGCTGCTATGGAGCAAAGGACAAATGGAACAGTTTAAGCCCTCTATAAAAGAAGTGGCAGTTAACGATTTGTTCGGGTATCTGCATCAGTTTTTTAAGAATATCGAAAGCGTGACTCTTACTTTTACCTGTGCCGACAATTTAAAAGTTAAATCCGACGAAGACTACCTTCATACTATCATGCAGAATCTTACTGCCAATGCCATCAACGCCTTGCGGCAAACTCCTGATGCCCGCATTGAATGGTGCGCCTGGCAGGAAAATGACAAACTGTTTTTATCCGTTACCGACAATGGCCCCGGAGTTAAGGCGGAGCATCTGAAAGCCCTGTACGACGACACTGCCGAAAGTGGTTCGAAACAGGGTTTGGGATTGCATATTATACGTGACCTGTCAAAAGCAATACACTGCTCAGTAACTGTGGAACACAAAACAACGGGTACACAATTTGTTTTGTCAATCTGAGTATTCGATAGGCTTTAGAGATTTGAGACCCATGTCAAATCAAGTCAGATAGCGCCAATGAATGGGAAGGTTACGCAAAGGAACATCCCCAATTTGGAAAAACTGGGTAAAACAGGACATAATAAGAGACAATTCGGAGACATAAAGAAAAACCACCTGTATATCTAATTGATTTACAGGTGGTAACGTCGATTTTTAGTCTCCCGGACAGGATTCGAACCTGTGACCCATTGATTAAGAGTCAATTGCTCTACCAGCTGAGCTACCGAGAGATTTGAGGGTGCAAAAGTAGTGTTTTTTCGTTTTTGTTGATAAAAAATTATTCTTTTATTCGTATTCGTCTTTTGCATGAACATGAGATACCTGCAATTTGTTAATTTTGGACTATGGATTCATCAGCAAACAAACCTTTTAAATCAGCTCTCAAAGTTAACGAAGGAATTGAGCAACCGCCATCTGTTAACGCCGGTGCAGCAGAGCATTACAGTAAGCCGGGGCGGAAACTGCTTACACCGGATCAATATGTGGATGGTATCGTAAAAGGAAGCAGGACTGTGCTGAGCCAGGCCATTACGCTGATTGAAAGTTCACTCCCGGTTCACCAGGAAGTTGCCCAGACGATTATCAGCAAATGCCTGCCACTTTCGGGCAATTCGGTCAGGATAGGGATTACAGGCGTACCGGGAGTTGGAAAAAGCACTTTTATTGAAGCTTTTGGGAAACATCTTACATCGCAGGGAAAGAAAATTGCCGTTCTGGCCATCGATCCCAGCAGTTCAAGATCGAGAGGAAGTATACTGGGCGATAAAACGCGTATGGAAGAACTTTCGGTTGACAGCAATGCTTTTATCCGTCCTTCGCCTGCTGCAGGCTCGTTGGGTGGTGTTGCCCGCAAAACCCGCGAAACGATTATTTTGTGCGAAGCTGCCGGATTTGATACCATCCTGGTGGAAACCGTTGGTGTTGGACAGAGCGAAATCGCCGTTCATTCCATGGTTGATTTTTTCCTTCTGCTGATGCTTGGCGGCGCCGGCGACGAACTGCAGGGAATCAAACGCGGGATTATGGAGATGGCTGATGCGGTAGTCTTGAATAAGGCGGATGGTGACAATATTAACCGTGTAAATGTAGCCATGGCCGAACTGCGCAGTGCTTTGCACTACTTCCCTCCTACCGATTCGGGCTGGCATCCGGTGTGCGAAGCCTGTTCGTCCATCACAAAAGCAGGAATACCTAAGATTGATGAAATGATCAGCGAGTATGTAAGATTTACGAAAGAAAACGGATATTTTACCAAACGCAGGCTGGCCCAGTCGAAACAGATTATGATGTCAGTAATAGACCAGGCTCTTCACGATCATTTTTACCGCCAGGCTGAAACCAGGAAGCTGATGGTTAAACTGGAAGCAGAGTTGCACCAGGAAAAAATCAGCGCGTATGTGGCGGCTCAAATGCTGCTGGAGAAGTATTTTGGAGAGAAATGATAAATTTTACGCCTGTTAAAAACAATGATTTAAGAACAAGGATTAACGAACTTCGATTTATGATTTTTGTGAAAAGCAAGTTCTCCGGTTCCTTCTAAAATCAGAATCCTATTACTTCTAAAATCAGAAATCGTTATTCCTTGTTCGATATTCATTTTAAGGCATTATCTTTGTTTATACAGCATTTTTAAATATCAACAAATCCAAAAGCTATGATACAGTTCGAAGCACTTTTCAAAATCTCCTACGGTTTATATATCGTAAGTTCAGGAAATAAAAACAGGGGAAATGGCTTTATCTCCAATACCTTTTTTCAGGTTACTTCTGAGCCACCCAGGTTTGCTTCCTGCTGCAATAAGGATAATTTTACGGCGGAAATGATAAAGGAAACGGGAGCATTTTCGGTTTCCGTTATTCACAAGGATACCGATCCGGAAATAATCGGGCGCTTTGGGTATAAAAGCGGAAAGGATACAGATAAACTATCGGGGCTGAATGTGAAGTATGGCGAAACCGGTGTTCCCATTGTTTTATACGACTGCATCGCTTTTCTTGAGTGTAAGGTAGTTCAGACAATTGATGTCGGAACTCATTATATGTTTATTGGTCAACTGATACAATCAGAAATCATTGATGATTCTAAAGATGCTTTGACTTACCTTCATTACCGGCAGGTACGCAAGGGTGTTGCGCCCAAAAATGCGCCTACGTATATTGATAAATTGAAGTTAGAGGCAAATCATACCGAAACCGTATTCAGGAAGTTTGAATGCACAGCCTGTGGCTATATTTATGATGAAGCTGAGCAAGAAATTAAATTCGCGGATTTACCCGACGATTGGGTTTGCCCGGTTTGTGGATCGGAGAAATCGGATTTTATCGAAATCTGAGATTACCCCGGAGATTTGTTTTTTTGCCACAAAGGCAGGAAGACTCAAAGCTTCACTAAGAATATATTGTTGATTATTAGCACTTTATGCAAATTAGTGCCATAGGCCTTTGTGGCAAGTTCTTTTTTTTAGCCAAAAATAAAGTCAGACTCAAAGCTTTACTTAGCATAAGTTATTGATGTCAGACTCTTTGTGTAACTTAGTGACATGGTGCCTTTGTGGCAATTTCATTTTTTCCCTGAAGCTATCAAGGCAGTGCTCAGGTTATTTAAAACCCGTTTGTGATAATCACAGCTTAAATTCCGTTATTCTTTAAAGCGGTTTTTCCCCTGTGAGTTCAGTTACAGTTTTGCTTTTCTTGCGGCTTTTGTCAGGCCATATCAAAGAGGCAGCAACACTTGTTCCCAGTATTGTAACTATCACCAACAGAGAATGTAATGTTGTGAATCCGAGATCGTGCAACTGAACATGCAACAGCATTTTGAAACCAATAAACGAAAGCAGTACGGCCAGCCCGTGTTTCAGGAACCGGAACATAGTTATTACATGCGCTACTACAAAGAATAAGGAACGCAATCCCATGATAGCGAATATATTGGAGAAAAAGACGATATAAGGATCCTGGGTAATTGAGAAAATAGCCGGAACTGAATCCACGGCAAACAGCACATCGGTAAATTCAATCACTAATAATACAAGGAACAGTGGCGTAAAATACAGCCGGTTGTTATCGTGTTTGTTTCGGAACCAGAAATGCTGCCTGAAATACACAGGATGCACCGGGAAATAGCGGGAAACAAATTTTACTACCGGGTGATGGGCCGGATCCACTTTATCTTCTTTATTCCGTTCGAGGAACATTTTAATACCGGTAATCACAAGGAAAGCTCCGAAAATGTATAGTATCCAGTCAAAACGCTGAATAAGCGCGGCACTCAGGAAAATGAAGATGAACCGCATGATGACCGCACCGATAATTCCCCACATCAGCACACGTTTGTAATACATTTTCTGTACTCCGAACGACATAAAAACCAGTATCATCACAAAAACATTATCAACCGAAAGCATGTATTCGATCAGATAACCTGTAATATATTCGAGCGCCAGGTTCTGCCTGTAAATATGAACAGCCTCCTGAAAATCAGTAACACCAAGGATATTGTATGTGTGTTTGTATGTATCAATACGGTATTGTATATCTTCAATTGTTTTGATTCCATGGAGCCGTTCGCCAAAATAAAGCAGCAGAAAATAAAACCCTATACCAAAAGCAACCCAGACAAAAGTCCAGATAAGCGCTTCGCGGAATTTGACTTCATGACTCTTTTTGTCAAAGATGCCAAGGTCCAGCACAAGTATAGCCGCAATAAATATAAGGAATCCGGCAAAGATTAAATGTTCGTTTGAAATCATTTTGAAGGTGTTTTTGGATGCTTTCTTTAGAAGCTGTCAAAATTAGTCATTTCAGGCGAAATGTGTCTAACTATTTTGTTGCATGCAATATAAAGTTGCTACTTTTGCCGCACTTTTCGAGATAATAAGTATAAAAAAACGATGTATCAATTATTGCACTTTTAGTGATTTTGAATTAATCAAAATTCAATACTGCTGAAGATTAAAAAATTGAATACTGAACAAGGATTAACGATTTTAGATTTATGAAGTAAAATACCGGATGGACGAAAATCTAAAATTATAAATCGTTAATCATTATTCTTAAATCAAAATAATACTCTCACTGAATGAAAAATCCCTTTGCCAACAGCCTTACTGAAATGAACCCGAGTTCACTGGTTCAGTATCTTAACAAGCCCAGCGATGAGTTTACCAAAGCCGACCTGATCCGGTATATCGATGATCATAATATTTCGATGATCAATTTCCGGTATGCCGGTGGTGATGGACGTTTGAAGACACTCAATTTTGTGATCAACAGCCGTGAGCACCTGGATAATGTTCTTTCAACCGGCGAACGTGTGGACGGATCAAGTCTTTTTCCGTTTATTGGTGCCAGTTCAAGCGATTTATATGTTTTACCACGCTATAAAACCGCTTTTGTTAATCCGTTTTCCGAAATCCCTACTCTTGATATTCTTTGCGCCTACTATGATAAAGACGGCAACCCGCTCGAAAGTTCTCCTGAATATATCTTGCGAAAAGCGCATAAAGCATTGAAAGAGCATACCGGTTATTCATTTGAAGTAATGGGTGAACTGGAATACTATGTGATAAGCCCCGAGAATAAACTTTTCCAGGCGCCGGATCAGAAAGGCTACCATGAATCGTTCCCGTTTGCCAAATGGGAAGCGCTGAGAGCCGAAGCCATGTTTGCCATTGCGCAAACCGGCGGCAAAATAAAATACGGCCATTCCGAAGTGGGCAATTTCAAATTTGATGGAATGGAATATGAGCAGAATGAAATTGAATTCCTGCCTGTAACCCTCGAAGATGCTGCCGATCAGCTGGTGATTGCCAAATGGATTCTGCGAACACTGGCTTATAAATATGGTGTTTCAATAACATTCGCGCCTAAAATCACCGTAGGGAAGGCCGGCAGCGGAATGCACATTCACACCCGCCTGATGAAAGACGGCGATAATGCCATGGTTGATAACGGGAAACTGAGTGATACCGCCCGTAAAGCCATTGCCGGTTATCTCGATCTTGCCCCTTCGCTTACCGCTTTTGGAAATACCAATCCTACCTCCTACTTCAGGCTTGTTCCGCACCAGGAAGCACCGACTAATATCTGCTGGGGCGACCGTAATCGTTCCGTCCTGGTACGTGTACCGCTCGGATGGTCGGGCACCAACAATATGATTTTTCATGCCAATCCCCAGGAACCTGTAGAACCCAAAGATTTTACCAACAAACAAACCGTTGAATTCCGTTGCCCGGATGGATCTGCTGATGTTTATCTTTTGCTGGCGGGTCTTACCGTTGCCGCCCGCCATGGACTGGAGATGGAAAATGCATTGGAATACGCTAAGAAAACGTATGTGGATGTGAATATTTTTGATGATGAACATAAAGATAAAAGCGCTGAACTTGGACAGCTTCCTATTTCGTGCTGGGATTCAGCCGACAGGCTGCTTGAACAAGGCGCAATCTATAATAAATACAATGTTTTCCCGCAATCCGTTATTGAAGGTTTTGCCCGCAAACTAAAAACATACAACGACCAAAACCTCCGCGAAGAACTTGAGAATAACGATGAAAAACTGATGGAAATTGTGGAACAGTATTTCCATTGCGGGTAATTTATTCACTGGCTGGTTTCGAGTCAGTACATGCGTAAAAAGCTCACGGCCGGTTTATCCGGCCTTTTTTATGTCCAATTATCAATAAATAAGCCATAATGGCGCATGTTAAAATACAGATCGGCCATAATGGCGCATTTTCTTATCAAAAATGATATGTTTTTCTATTGGCATAGAAGTTGAAATCTCCTTAACCAAACAATAAAAGTTAAACTCAAAAAAATTAAAGGAGAATATACCATGAACAACTTACAATTTGCATTCCGTCCGTTTTTGCACACACTGGCAAACGAAGTTTTTGAACGTCAGTCGAATGAAACAGCAGTAACCTACAAACCTGCTGCTAATGTAAGCGAAGACGAAAACAAGTACACCATCGAACTGGCATTGCCCGGATTTTCAAAGGAAGAAGTTTCGATAAAATTTGAAGAAGAAATTCTCACCGTTACCGCAGGCCGTCAGCCTAAAGAAGATGTAAAAGGACCAAAATACACCTGGAACGAGTTTGGTTTCAAAAGCAAATACGAACGTTCTTTCCAGCTTCCCGAAACTGTTGATGCTGATAACATCAGCGCAGCTTTTGAAAATGGAATACTGAATATTTCACTTCCCAAAAAAGAAGTTCAGCCTTCGGCAGTGAAAGAAATTACGATTGCTTAATTGTTGGATTAATTTTAGTGAATGGAGAAGCAGCCTGTGAGGGCTGCTTTTTTGTTTTCATCATCAAGGATTTTTTAACTACGGAGGCACGGATTACATGGAGGATCACGGAGTGTTTTTTATATAGCTTAGGTTTAGATTAAGGTATAGGTTAAGGTTTTATCCGCTCAACCTTAACCTTAACCTTTAATATTTTTCACTCAAGTTATTTTTTTTTGGATCTGTATCTTTTATATTGGGAGACTATTTCCTCAGTGCTCTTCTGTGCTCTTCGTGATTAAATTCAGGAGCTTCATCTTTCTCAATGTTCCTCTGTGATCTCAGTGCCTCCGAGGTAAATTATAACACCGTAATCTTGAATCGGTTTTTCGCACCTTTGCAAAACAATTTCATTTTCAAAATCATTATTTAAAGCATGGTAAAACAGAATCCCCGCGCACATCTTTCCATGCTCGCAGCAACACTGTTGTTCGGTGTCAATTACTGGATTGCCAAAGGGCTGATGCCCAATCACCTGCTGCCCATGCAGATTATATTCCTTCGCGTTCTTGGAACATTAATTATTGCCTGGATTATTCAAATCAGCGTTAAAGAACTCAGAGTGCTTAAAATTGACCGCGCAGATTATCCGCGTTTAATTCTTAGCAGTCTATTGGGTGTGGCAATAAACCAGATGATGTTCTTTACCGGGCTGAATCACACAACTCCTGTTGATGCGGCCATTATAAATTCTGTAAGTCCTATTCTTGTGCTGGTATTTGCCGCCTGGATTCTAAAGGAACATATCGGCATTTCCCGGTTGGCAGGCATTTTGCTGGGAGCTACAGGAGCATTGATGCTGATATTGCTTGGCAACCAGCTTTCGCTGAAAGGCGGCAGTTTAACTGGTGATATGTTTATTGTGGCAAATACTGCGGCATGGAGCCTTTATCTTGTAATATCAAAACCACTGATGGTAAAATACAATCCGTTTTTAATGATGCGCTGGATGTTCCTGATCGGATTCATCGGTGTATTCCCATTTACTATCAGGCAGGCTTTAGAAATTAATTTCAGTTCATTTGATTCTTATACCTGGTTCTCCATTTTTTATATCATCATAGGTACAACATTTATGGCATATTTCTTTATCACCTATTCACTGAAACGCTTATCATCATCGGTGGTGGCATATTACACTTATATTCAGCCAGTAATAGTAGCAATTATCGGCATTTTGGTTTTTGCCGAGCGCATTTCGTGGGTGAAGATTGTAAGTGGATTGCTGGTTTTTGCGGGGATTTATTTTGTGACACGGAAGAAAAGAACTGAAAAATCAAAGTTTTAATTTCTAATACAAATTGAAAGTAGTAAAACAAATAACACAAAACATATAACATAAAACATATAATGTTTAAGTAAGTCAAGGTTACTTTTTCGTTTTTTATTTAGTGTTATATGTTAACCATTTTGTCAATTAGCAGATTGCTAATAATATCAAATGTGTAATCAATCCGTGTTATTTTTGTTGTTTTCTTTAGCCGTTTCAATACTTTTCACAAAGATCGAAATCAACTCTTTACATTCTGAAATTGCAGTCTCCAGCTTAGGGAAATCATTAATCAATGGTTTCCTTTTAACAATTTGAAGACAAATGTTTGATTCTTTAAGTTCTTTAAGACAAATCTTCATCTTGTGAATAAAATCATTGCGTGATTCAGCTACCTGGGCTTCACCATAGTTTAAGGCAGGCGACGTTCCTGAACGGAGCAATTGACCCGCAATATGATTGCCAGCCCTGCTGGATGGTAATTGTTCGACTATGTCAATTATAAGAAGGGCCAAATTAATAAGCCGCTCCTCCAGATCATACTTCTTAGGAATATTCATGGCTTTTTACTTAATAATTTTTCATTTTTTGTTATATGTTTTTCATTAAATATCCGGAATTAGCAATAGTTTTACTAGACAAAAAAGTGAATTTTATTGTAAATGGGTGAATTTAGTATCAAATATTCAATCGGATTCCGCTCCCCTAATCCCTAAAACCTAATCCCCAAACCCTTTTCAAAACATATGCCTGAACGGCAATAGCAGCCATCCCAACACTTTCTCGATCCTCGGCCGGCGCAACCAGCTATGATGGTCAAAAACCTGGCAGTTAAGCAAGGTTTCATCAATGTGATTTCTTATCTCTTCCACAATTCCCCTGTGAGTTCCAAAAAGCATTACTTCATGCTGATAGCGAAAACTACGATAATCAATATTGGGAGATCCCAGCCCGAAGATTTCACCATCAATAAGTAAAAGCTTGGCATGCAGGTTACTAAGGGTGTAAAAAACGAGTTTAATTTTGTTGGAATAATAAAACCCCAGGTATTTACTGCTCAGTAAATCTATGGATCGCACATCAGAATGCATCGGCAATATTATTTTAACGTTTACCCCGCGCTTAGCGGCATCAGCAAGCAGTTTACGGATTTTATGACCGGGAAGGAAATAGGGTGTTTCGATAATAATCTCCCTTTTTGCTTTGCTTATCAGGCGTTCGAGCTTGGTTTTAACACGCTGACGATAAATGGACGGCATATCCTCTACCAACTCAAAATGATCCAGAAATTTCGATTTTTTATACGCGAACTTATTGAAAATATATTTGTTATAAATCTTATAACTATCCAGAAATGAGCGCTTAAACATAAGTGTTATACCACCGGTGAACCGCATCATGGATTCGCGCCATTGCAGCGAATAACCGGTAATATTGGCCGAGCCCATATAACTGATCTGATCGTCGATCAGTAAAAACTTACGGTGGTTGCGCCTGTGATTTTTTGTAAAAAAGTCGAACGTATAAAGGATTTTTCTGAAAAACCGTACTTCACCACCGCTTGCTACCAGTTCACTGAAAAAAGTCTCGGTATAGGAAACGCCCCATGAATCGAGAAGTAGTTTTACCTGAACACCTCTTTTTGCTGCTTTGGTAAGGGCATCCCTGAAACGAAGTCCTACTTCATCATTTCCGAACTTATAAATTTCAAGGTAGATATACCGCTCAGCTTGTTCAATATCATGCAGCATTGCCTCATAAAATTCAGGAGGCTTGCTGTATAACTTATGACTGGTAAGGGCTGCCGCAGGACGGGTCATGAATAATGAAAATTGGTAAGTCAAATGTAAGTCTTTTCTTTGAAAATAAGGAATATATTGCAATTGCATGAAATATTCAGCGGTTTGGTATAACTTACCAAGGAGGCATTGAGGACACGGAGGTTGACAGAGGTTATTATATAAAAGGCCCCAATTGACCTGAGTAGTTTAAGCGTTTTCTCTTTTAATAGTCACTAAAAATCCTTAAATTTCTCCGTGTTCATCAGTGTCCTCTGTGCCTCCGTGCTTATCCTCCTTACTTTAACAGCAAAGTCCTGCAATATAGCTGTTGATCTTATTCTTTCCTGAAACACCCAAACATTGTATCTTTGTTCTTTCAAAATACAACTATGATAAGATCAATGACAGGATTTGGCAAAACAACAGCCAATCCGGGAGGACGTACCGTTAACATCGAAATACGCACGCTCAACAGCAAGACCCTCGATGTAAATACCCGTATTCCATCACAATACCGCGACAAAGAATCCGAAATACGTGCTGAAATCAACAAGGTTCTCGAACGCGGGAAAGTTGATTTTATGATCACTGTCGACAGCGATGTTGATTCCAATGATTTTACCATTAACCGCTCACTTGCGCAAAAATATTATTCCGAGATAAAACAATTGGCAGATGAATTAGGCGAAACAGCCGGGAATGATGTTATTTCAAATATCCTCAAAATGCCCGACGTGCTGAAAGCCGGTCGTGAAGCACCTGACGAAACCGAATGGGCACAGATTAAAGCGGCAATTGCCGACGCACTGGCGTTAACAGAAGCTTTCCGTATAGCCGAAGGGGAATTGCTGGGTAAAGATATGATTGCCCGGATTCAGCTTATACTTGATCTGCTGTTAAAAGTTGAACCATTGGAAGGTATGCGTATTGGCAACCTTCGCGAACGTTTCCAGCGTAACCAGGATGAATTTCTCGAAAAAACAACCAAGGTTGATAAATTTGATGAAAATCGTTTCGAACAGGAAATATTCTGGTACCTCGAAAAACTGGATATTACCGAAGAAAAACTCCGCCTGCGCAAACATTGCGATTATTTTATCGATACGCTCAATTCGCCTGAATCCAACGGGCGAAAATTAGGATTTATCACCCAGGAAATCGGCCGCGAAATAAATACGCTGGGATCGAAAGCATATAACGCTGAGATACAGATGATAGTGGTACAGATGAAGGATGAGTTGGAGAAGATTAAGGAGCAGGTTAGTAATGTTTTGTAAGGGGTTGGGGATTAGGGGTTAGGATTTAGGGATCGGTATCTCATGTTTCAACATAACACTAAACATTTAACACTAAATAAAAAATGAATAAGTAGTTCAGAATTAACAAAATGCCCGGCTTTCTACTTAATAGCCAGGCTACTGCTACACTTAAACATTTTTCATTTTGTGTTTTATGTTTTTAATTAATTACATTTAAAATTATACTCCTGCATGCTAACTGGCAATCAGCTGAACCATAAAATGATCATCGTCTCCGCTCCTTCCGGTGCCGGGAAAACCACGATTGTAAAACATTTACTTAAGACATTCCCGCAACTCGGGTTCTCTGTTTCGGCCACCAGCCGCAAAATACGCGATTGCGAAATTAATGGCCGCGAATACTATTTTATGTCGTCCGACGAATTCAGGCTGATGATAAATGAGGAAAAGCTGCTCGAATGGCAGGAAGTATACCCCGGAAGTTATTATGGCACGCAGGTTTCGGAAGTGGAACGTATCGCTTCCAATGATCAGTTTCCCATTTTTGATGTGGATGTGGTTGGCGGATTAAATATAAAAAAGATGTTTGGCGACAAGGCTTTGGCAATTTTCATCCGGCCTCCTTCGTACGAAATACTGGAATCACGTCTGCGCTCAAGGGCTACAGATAGCGAGGAAAGCCTGCAGAAACGGCTGGACAAGGTTAAATGGGAACTTACTTTTGAGAAGGATTTTGATTGCGTGATTGTGAATGATAAACTGGAAGATGCATTTAATAAAGCTGAAACATTAGTGAAAGATTTTCTTGGTATAACGCAGTAAATAATCGGAATACTCATCGCGAACTTTGCTTTTCCTTTGCGTATTCGCGGTAAAAAGATTAAACGCAAAGACGCAAAGTTTTTTTTGCAAAGAATGAAAAGAAAATGAAGAAAACCGGACTTTTATTTGGCTCATTCAATCCCATCCATATCGGGCACCTGATGATTGCCGGTTATATGCGCGAGTTCAGCGACCTGGATGAATTATGGTTTGTGGTTTCACCACTTAACCCGTTGAAGGAGAAAAAGTCGTTGCTGCCTGATCACCAAAGGCTGGAAATGGTTAACCTGGCCATTGAATACGACACCCGCTTCAAATCGTGCAATATTGAGTTTAAGCTGCCAAGGCCTTCCTATACCATACATACGCTTACTTACCTCCAGGATAAATACCCGGAACGTGAATTTGTAATTATCTCAGGCACAGATATTTTTCCCACTTTTCATAAATGGAAAAACTGGGAACAGCTTTTGGAATTCTACAAATTTTATGTTTACCCCCGCCCCGGCTCGCAGGACCATGAACTCACAAGGCATCCATCGGTAAAAGTATTTAACGCGCCAATGGTCGAAATTTCAGCCAGTTTTATCCGCGAAGCAATCCATGATGGAAAAAACATGTCCTATTTTCTTCCTGAAAAAACATATAAATACATTCAGGAGATGCACTTTTATGAAAAATAAAAGGAGACATGCTTTAATTAATCCATCGTGATATTTAATTTGCTGTCCTTGATTACATTTATTTAGACGGAAGTCGGAAGTCGGAAGTCGGGAGTCAGAAGTCGTACCCAATCGTAAATCGTACCTCGTAAATCGTAAATAATAAGTCGGAAGTCGGAAGTCGTGCCCAATCGTAAATCGTACCTCGTAAATCGTAAATAATAAGTCGGAAGTCAGAAGTCGGAAGTCGGAAGTCGGAAGTCGGAAGTCGTGCCCAATCGTAAATCGTACCTCGTAAATCGCAAATAATAAGTCGGAAGTCAGAAGTCAGAAGTCGTGCCCAATCGTAAATCGTACCTCGTAAATCGTAAATAATAAGTCGGAAGTCAGAAGTCGTGCCCAATCGTAAATCGTACCTCGTAAATCGTAAATAATAAGTCAGAAGTCGGAAGTCGGAAGTCAGAAGTCGTGCCCAATCGTAAATCGCACCTCGTAAATCGTAAATAATAAGTCGGAAGACGGAAGACGGAAGTCGGAAGTCGGAAGTCGGCAATTTCAATATTCATATCCTTTCTTTGTTAACTATTAATCAGGTAAAACGGCAACTATTTTAGCAAACCCCAACTATAATTTCGCTGAATAACAATTTATTAAAGTGCTATCAACTTCGGGCTTCCTGCCAGTATTAACTTTTTGGCCCAGTATTAAAAGACAAGATTTATTGCCAGGCTTTGAAAATAATATATTATTTTTGCGCATCTAACTGATTACAAGTCTCACCCCTCTTCTTTTCCACGTTGTGGGACAGTAAACCGAAAAGCCATTTATGAATATCAGAAGTATCCTGCTCGTCGTCTTATTTTGCAGCTTGTTTACATATCTTAACGCGCAAAACATTGCTGTAAGACCTTCTGAAACCGGAGCCGGTGTATTTTTAGGCCCAACCAAACCACTGCGCGATATTCCTGAGCTTACACCAGAAGAATCTCAACTTCTGAAAGCAAAAGCTGAAACGAAATTACTGAATAAAAAACTTCGTGTAAGGTCATACCCTTATGCTGATATTGCATTGCCTAAAGGACCTGATGCAGTTTGGCAAAAAACGATGGGCAAAAAAGCTTCCGGGAAAGCGCCACAAGCTATTTTTGAAGGTCAGAGCACATCATCTTATCCTCCCGACTGCAACGGCGCTGCCGGCCCTAATCATTTTATGCAGGCTGTCAATACCACGTATGCAATCTATGATAAATCAGGTACAAAACTTGCCGGTCCCACCAGTTTAAGCCAGTTGTTTAACGGTGTTGCCGGGGCGAGTTGCGATGATGGCGACCCTATTGTTCTTTACGATGAGCAGGCTGACCGATGGTTAGTTGCCGAATTTTCGCTTTGCGAATCAAATGACAGGATGCTGCTTTCAGTATCAACCACAAACGACCCGACAGGCAGCTGGTATGCGTATTCTTTTGATGTAGCGGATATTCCTGATTATCCCAAATTCAGCGTTTGGCAGGATGGATATTATATGGGCGACAACAACAGTTCGGGCAATGATATTTACGTTTTTGAGCGTTCGCAGATGCTTATCGGGGCTGCCAGTCCGAAATTTGTAGGCTTTAACAACGCCTGGCGGCCCGGCTCAGTGGATGGATTTATGTGCACGCCACCGGTTGATAATGATGGTGCTTTCGCTCCTGCCGGATCTCCGGGGCTTTTCATTGCGATGAGCGACGATGGTTTCAACAGCGGAACTGATCAGCTGTGGATTTACGAATTAGCGGTGAACTGGAATAACACATCGGCTTCCTCCTTTAACAGGACTCAACAACTTGAGGTAACCCCTTTCGACAGTAATTTCGGAAATGACTGGACAAATATCAAACAATTGGGAACAAGCCAGGAACTTGACGCCATACCCCAGGTAATAATGAATGTGCCTCAATACAGGAATTTCGGCACGTATCAAACCCTGGTTTGCTGTCACACCGTGGATGTTGATAATACAGATCATGCGGGTATCCGTTGGTACGAGCTCCGGAAAACTCCGCCCGCAACAACATGGACTGTTCGTCAACAAGGTACCTACGCGCCCGATATTTATTCGCGATGGATGGGTAGCATCATGCTGAACGGATATAATGAAATAGGACTGGGATATTCTGTTTCGGGCTCAACTCTTAATCCCGGAATACGGTATTGCGGGCAAACCAGGTCCGAATACACTAATGCAAGTGGAATACTCGATTTACCCGAAGAAATTATATTAAACGGAACTGCTTCACAATCCGGTGCCGAACGATGGGGTGATTATTCACAAATGTCAGTTGACCCGGTTGATGACGGCACTTTCTGGTTTACTACCGAATATGCAAGTTTAAGCAGCAGGAAAACCAAAATAGCCGCTTTCCAGGTTGGAACTATCCCTCCAACCGGATATTTCATAGCTGACAACACTTTGCCTTGTATCAATAGTGATGTTGTTGCTTTCACCAGCCAGGCAACGGGTAGCCCAACGCAATATTCCTGGGCAATCACGCCTGAAACGTATACTTTTACAGATGGAACCAGCAGTTCATCTGTGAATCCGAAGGTGATTTTTACTGCTTTCGCCTCTTATACCATATCCTTAACCGTTACAGGAGCCGATGGCACAACAACCACAACCAGGACGGATTACATAAAAGTAAATGAGGTTAATGCTAATTTTAAAGCTAACGTAACCTCAGCAGTAGTAAATAATTCTATAATTTTCAATGATGCTTCAACCTGCGGAGCCAATGCCTGGGCCTGGAATTTTGGTGAAGGCGCTATACCCGCGACAGCTAATACGCAGGGGCCACATACTGTTTCATACAGCACTGCAGGCCTGAAAACAATCAGCCTGGAGGTTAACGGTATCGCAACCGAAACAAAAACCGGGTATATTAATGTTATAGGATCAGCCATTAACATGTCCTCATCAACCATATCAGTATGTGATGGAAAGTTCTTTGATCCGGGAGGTGAATCTGCCAATTATGCCAATAACCAGGATTATAGTATGTTGTTCAAACCCGGAACTATCGGGGGTAAATTGCAGTTTGTTTTCACCTCTTTCTCACTTGAATCACAAACAACTTGTACCAATGACTACCTTCAAATATATAATGGCGATAATAAAACATCACCCCCGCTCGGAACTTTCTGCGGAACTACTTCTCCGGGAACTGTTTCAGCAACGAATGCTGCCGGGGTAATGCTGTTTGTTTTTCATAGTAACAGTTCGACAACCAAGGCAGGGTGGGCAGCTACCATTAGTTGCACTGATATTTCGGTAGAAAACCCTGCGTCACTCACGGCAAAGACAGCCGGAAGCTTAAAAATTGATTTGGACTGGACAAAAAATGCCGCAAATAATAATGTAATCCTGGCCTGGTCGCCTGATGGCATATTCGGAATACCGGTTATTGGTAACTCTTATGCAGCAGGGGAACAAATTCCCGGCGGAGGCATCATACTTGTTAATGGCAGTGCTTCAACTTATAGCCATACAGGACTGAATCCAGCAACAACCTATTATTATAAAGTGTTTTCGTACGATGCCATTTTTAAATATTCAAGTGGAATTGCTGCTGATGCAACCACCCTTTCCCAACGTACTTTAACAGTAGATCCGCAGAATATCCTTGTTCAGTCCTTAGCCGGAAGTACAACAATAGATATACTTTCAAATTCCGACTGGATAGTTTCGAGTGACCAGGCATGGTGTAGTGTAGCATCTTCAGGAACAGGAAATCTTGCAATTACCGCCAATTATGAAGCAAACCCAACAGCGTCGGATCGGGATGCTATGATCACCATCACAGTTGCTGATCTGCCACCGGTTCTGGTTACATTAATGCAGGCGGGAGCAGCGCCAACGCTGGCAGTTACACCTGCTGTTATTACTGTAAACGCGTTCGCGGCTTCTGTTGATTTTGCGGTTGCTTCAAATACCAACTGGACAGCTTCAGCCGATTCAGCATGGTGTATTATAACCGCCTCAGGATCAGGCAATGGAAATATTAACGTTGCTTTTCCATGGAATCCGTTAAGCACGGATCGTAGTTCAACTATTTCAGTTAATGCCGCAGGTATTGCCACGCAGTTGGTTAAACTTATACAAGGCCACGAAACAGTATCAATAAATGAAAATGGATTGAACGGACTGATTATTTATCCTAACCCCGCCAAGGGACAATTTATCATTGCTGTGGATAAATCGAGATATCCCGAAATGCTGGTTACTGTAAGCGATGCAAAAGGAGCTATTGTAATCAGCCGCAGCTGCAAAGGGGAGTCTGAATATCTTTTCGACCTGAGTAAATCAGCACAGGGAACTTATTTTGTGAAGATTAAAACGGATAAGGAATTGGTGGTTAGTAAACTGGTGATTATTAGATAAGTTGATACTTAAAGAATTTTACACCTCAAAACACCGCATTGTGAAGTGTTTCAATGCCTGTAGCGTTTTGCCCGGCGCTTCCTCGTTCGCGCGCGTCTTCCTTTCAGACGCGTGCGGGTACAATTTATATCAATCCGGGGTTGGCTTACCAAAATCAATGATCCGGCCACTGTATCAAATACCGGCGACCTTTTTGGCATGGAGTTGTTTTATAATAATACAGATGGCAGTGTATCTAACAACGCATTATTTAACGGCAATATTTCGGCCATAAAATGGCAAACCGTTCAACCTACCGGGGTTTCAACTCCTGTTACGAACGGGCTGAAAGCCTATAAATACACTTACGATAAACTCAACAGGTTGCTTACAGGGGTATATGCTGAAAATTTGGATAATCTCAATAATTTTTCGGAATATATAAATACCGGATCAACAACAACGGGCTACCGGCCTTATGATCTGAATGGGAATATTCAAACAATGAAACGCCATGGCCTGCGTGGTAATGTGAAGAATACTATTGATGAACTAACATACACGTATGACGGCAATAAGCTTATCGCTGTTGAGGATATTGTTATTCCTGACAACGGCGGTGACTTTGTGGATGGTAATAAATATACAGGAACAGCAGAATATGCCTACGATAAAAACGGCAACCTGACAAAGGACCTGAACAAAGGCATCCTCAGCATAACTTACAACTACCTCAACCTACCTGTTTCCATAAACAAAACTTCCGATAACCGCATTGAATACACTTATGATGCTGTCGGCAACAAACGGAGCCAGGTTTATTATGTGAACAACTCACCGAGTAAAACGACAACTTTTTACACTAACTTTGTATATGAGAACTACGCGCCGGCTTGGGTGAATTACGACGAAGGACGCTTAGTACTTAACAGCAATGGCACCTCTGCCATTAACGAAGCCTATCTGAAAGATCACTTAGGAAATGTACGTGTGGCTTATTACTGGGCAGGTTCTTTGAAAACACAACAGGTAAATAGTTATTATCCTTTTGGTTTGAATATTAAAGGATTATCGCTAAATGGCAGCGCCACCTACAAACCAAATGAGTATCTTTACAACGGCAAGATGATGCAGGATGAGATGGGTTTGGGGTGGCTGGATTATGGGGCGAGGTTTTATGATGCGGTTTTAGGGAGGTGGCATAGTATGGATCCGTTGGCGGAGGTTAATAGGCGATGGAGTCCTTATCGTTATGCCTATGATAATCCAATGAGGTTTATTGATCCAGATGGAATGCTTGAGGACCTTTATTTGAAAGGTGAAGAGGCACAAGAAGCTTTTCGCCAGTTACAGCAATCCACTAGCTTAGATTTATCAATGGCAGATGATGGCAAAGTATCAGCTGCTGGTGAAGCACAGACTAAAAGTGATAATCAACTACTTTCAGCAATTAATGACCAAAATATAGATGTAACTGTTACGGCAACCAATTCATTGACATTATCTGATGGATCTTATACTCAGGGGGGAGCCTTTATGGGAAACAATGTAACACAGACCAGTGGGACAGAAATTCTTAATGGAGTTCCTGAAGAAGTACCAATTACAAAAGTTTCGGCTAATCAAGAGGTGAATCCAGCTATGCTAAATTTTTATGATCAAAAAACAGGATCTCAAACCGGCTCATTTATTTTGCATGAAGTTACAGAATCCTACGAAGGAGCTAAAATATCTCAGGGAACAGGAGTTTCAGCATTACCAGCAGCAAAAGGAAATGCAACATATTCTTCCATTTTTCTGCCCGCCCATATTGCTGCTTCAAATCAACCTCCAATTAATAGAACGACCTATTATTTGGCTCAGATGTATTCAATAATGTCGCCAATTCTTAAAAACGTATTAACATGGTAAAACTACTTCTTTGTTGTCTGTTTTTTATACTAATAAACACAAATA
Organism: Bacteroidales bacterium; assembly: GCA_030654075.1. GTDB lineage: Bacteria > Bacteroidota > Bacteroidia > Bacteroidales > UBA4417 > UBA4417. The sequence continues at coordinate 25,488 of JAURYB010000107.1, forward strand.
GTGAGATTTTTGCTTCCACTTTTGATAAAAACACTGCAGATACTTGTATTTGCAAAGTGCAAATAGTAATGTTAGACTCAACGAAAGAAGCATATTTGATTTATGCTATAATTGAAAAAGATTCAAGTCAAATTGTAATTGTTTCTTTGAAGAATAGAAGTCGAAAAGGGGAAAAAATAAAACTTGATGAAAAATATACTATACAAATAAACCCATACTATATCGACAATGTATTTCCAAATCACATGATGATTTTTGATATTTCATTAGCAGGTAATAAAATCAATGTACCCTCTAAAGGCTGGGCTTCTAACGTTTACACTTCACCTAACCTATTAGGGCTTAGAATTAAACCAGATTGCCATGGTCATTAGTAAATTATTAAAACAAAGGTGAAATCCCGGCAATGCCCTGGTTTAGTTGCTTTAAAGGGCCAACTGTTTCAATTTGCCTTTGGTAATAAAGGCATCAATCATTTTTTTTTATAACTTGCTTGTCCTCATCAGGCATTAGATCAACAGCTTTAAACTGTTGCAGGAGATCGGTATCTTTCAGGGTTGCCTGGGCTTTTTCAGAGGTATTGCCATTAATCAGGAAGTCAACAGAAGTATTTAACACATCGGCCAATTTGTTCAGGATGTCAGCCGGCACCTTTTCCTCAAGGAGAAGGACGGCAGACTACATGAACTTTTGGTAAGGGGAGACAGATTGTACTTACGGGTTATTTGGTGCTGTTATACACTGTTTCTGGCATTAATACCCAAATGCCCGTTAACAATCCAAACTCGTCTTCAACCCTCTCCTTGAGGAGAGGGCAGGGTGAGGTGTTTTTGGCATGAAAATTAAAGGTTTACCACGCTTTTATCCTGGTCCGATAGGTTTTCAATTTAGTGGTTTACCAAATCACCTCATCCGCCTTCGGCACCTTCTCCTCAAGGAGAAGGACTGCAGACTACATTAATTTTTGATGAAAGGCGATAGCTTGTACTTATAGGATTTTGTGTACTTTTATAGAAGGTTTTAGTTTATTCATATGGTCTATATCAGAAAATCATTCCAGGGAATACTGAATTTTGGGGCAAAAAAAGAGATTTTTGAAAATGCGAAGGAATTGCGTAAAAGCCAGACCGAGGCTGAAAAAGCACTTTGGGAAGTTTTGCGTTCACGCAGATGCGGTGGAATGAAATTCAGACGTCAACACCCTGTAAAGCAATTTATTCTCGATTTTTATTGTCATGAATATTTATTGGGCATTGAAGTTGATGGCTCAGTGCACGAAAATGAAGTAGCAATAGAATATGATCTGAACCGTACTGCAGAACTCGAAACCCTGGGAATATTCATCCTCCGGTTTAAAAATGAAGAAGTGCTTACCAATCTCACTGAAGTAAAAGTTGAAATACTAAACAAATTAGTACAGTTACAACATGAAAGGAATGAAAAACAAAACCACACGAAAAATAATTCAATGTATTAGTATCTATGCCCGTTAACAATCCAAACTCGTCTTCAACCCTCTCCTTGAGGAGAGAGCAGGGTGAGGTGTTTTGGGCATGAAAATTAAAGGTTTACCACGCTTTTATCCTGTTCCGATAGGTTTTCAATTTAGTGGTTTACCAAATCACCTCATCCGCCTTCGGCACCTTCTCCTCAAGGAGAAGGACGGCAGACTACTTGAACTTTTGGTAAGGGGAGACAGATTGTACTTACGGGATATTTGGTGCTTTTATACACTGTTTCTGGCATTAATACCCAAATGCCCGTTACAATCCAAACTCGTCTTCAACCCTCTCCTTGAGGAGAGGGCAGGGTGAGGTGTTTTTGTCTATCTCTATTATTCAGAACACCGCATCGCAAAGTGTTTCAATGCCTGCAGCGTTTTGCCCGGCGCTTCAATAAATCCCATATGACCAACATCTTCGAGTAACAGTATTTCGCTGTGTGAAGGAATAACCGCCTGGGCCATCAGCTGGGTGTAAGGCATACGGCTGTCCTGCTTTCCGATAATAAACAAAACCGGAATATCGGTCAATAATAAGTACTGCAGTTGGTTCGGACGGTCGCGCATTCCTGAAAGTGCAGCAATAATAGCATCAGGAGTCATAAGAGCAGCAATATCCTGCAGTTTCTGAATTTCTACGGTATATTTTTCAAGGTGTTTCTGATCGAACAAGTCGGGGATAAACTGCTTAATAAAACCACCACGGTTTTGAGTTACAATATTTATAGTCCGTCGGCGGTTTTCTTTGGCTTCTTCACTGTCGGCGCCTGCATTTGAATGGAAAAGGACTAATCCTTTTACCATTTCCTTGTTATCGGCCGCAAACTGCAGTGCCACATAACCGCCCATGGAATGGCCGGTAAAAACTGCTTTTTCAATTTTTTCAGCTTTCAGAACTGTTCTTACTGTTGCGGCCATAAGCTGCATACTATGAGTTCCTTCAACCAGTTCGCTTTCGCCATGGCCGGGCAGATCAATAGCAATTACGGTAAAATCATTTTGCAGGATTTCGGTAAAATCATCCCAGATAGCTTTTGATTCAAGAAATCCGTGAAGCAATACCAAAGCGGGACCGTTGCCGGAGATTTTATAGACTATGTTTTTATTCTGGTGTTGGATCGTTTTTTTCATACTTTGAAAATTATAGGGCTATGGGGTTGAGATTTTTAGTGTCAGACACGCGGCTTAATAGTGTCAGACACCCTGCGGGTGTGCAGACACTAAAAAAGAGAGGTTGCAAAGATACAACCTCTCTCTAATTTTACAGTCGTTGGTAGTGTCAGACACCCTGCGGGTGTGCAGACACTTATGCGGGTGTGCAGACACTATAACCGATCGGCCATGGTAGCTTCAACTTCGGCTACTGTTTTTGGAATTGGTTTGCCCAGAACGCGGTGACCGTCAGCAGTAACAAGGATATCATCTTCAATACGGATGCCCCCGAAATTGCGGTATTCTTCAATTTTATCATAATTCAGGAATTCCGCGTATTTCTTTTCGGCTTTCCACATATCGATCAGTTCAGGAATAAAATAAATGCCTGGTTCATTGGTAATTACAAAACCGGGTTGCAAACGGCGGCCCATGCGCAGGTATGCGGTACCGAATTGCGTGCTGGGCTGTATCTCATTGTCATAACCCACATGTATCTGACCAAGTCCTTCCATATCATGTACATCCAGGCCGAGCATATGCCCGAGACCGTGAGGCAGGAAAAGCGCGTGAGCACCTGCAACAACAGCTTCTTTAACATCGCCTTTCATTAATCCCAGGTCCTTTAAACCTGAGGCTATAGTTTCGCAGGCAACCGTATGGCAATCGCGGTAAAAAGTACCGGGTTTGGTGGCTGCTATTCCATTCAGATTAGCATTGAGTACAATCTCATATATTTCGCGCTGCTTCTGGCTGAATTTTCCACCAACCGGAACGGTGCGGGTTATATCACTTGCATAATTCAGCGAAGTTTCGGTTCCGGCATCCATTACCATCATGCGGCCTTCCTGTAGAATATTTTCGTGATGATGGTTATGAAGAATTTGACCGTTTGTACTCAGGATTATAGGAAAAGAAACCGGTCTTCCTTGTCCAATCGAGATTCCCTCCATTACGCCTACAATTTCCTGTTCTTTCCGGCCCGGATAAGCCATGCGCATACCTGTAGTAAACATATGCCAGGCGGTGCCTATTGCTTTTTCAATTTCGGCGATTTCCAGTTCTGACTTGACCGACCGAAGTTTAATTATAGCTTCAATCAAGGGTAAGGATGCGTAATCGCGGATACGTAAAGGATTAAGGCCCAGGAGTCCGCAAACCTGCAATGTGGTTTCAGCGCGGTACGTCGGGGCAAAATGAATTGGACGGCGTTTTTGGATGGCATTGTTAATGAAAACTGTTAATTCGCTCAATGAAGCTGTGTTTTTTACACCAACTTTTATAGCCAGGTCAACCACCTTGGGCTGCGGACCCATCCAGATGATATCATCAATCTCGAAGTCGTTACCGAAAAGATAATCGATATCATTATCAATATCAATAATTCCGGTAAAGTCAGGATTTTCGAGCCCGAAGAAATAGGAGAAATTGCTGTCCTGCCTGAAAGTGTAGGTATTTGCTGAATAATTATAGGCTGCTTCGGAATTGCCCGGTAACAGGACTATTCCGGATGGAATAAGTTTACGTAACGCATTACGTCGTTCAGTGTATATTTCAGGATTGAACATGGGTACGGATATTTTTAGTTTAAAAAACAGTATGATTTAGACATTGCAAATATATGGTTTTGATCTATCCATTATAAAACAGATTCTATACACAATTGTTAAAATTTGCCTTAAATTTGTTGAACTTAAAAATCACAGAAAATGAAAAAGATACTATTACTTTCCGGATTATTCCTGGTTCTGTCAATAGCAACATTAGCGCAAACAGCAGCTGAATGGAACAAACAGGGTGTTGATCATTCAAAGAAGTTTGAATACAAACAAGCGTATGAATGTTTTACCAAGGCAATTGAGCTAAAAGCTGATTTTGCCGAAGCCTATTATAACCGGGCTACAGTCTGGTTTGAATTGCCAGCTAATACGTTTCCCAATATTGATGGCTGCGACGACCTCAAGACAGCCAAATCACTGGGATATAAGGTGAAGGATGAGGTGATGAAGAAGTTCGGGTGTCTTTAAGTGGGAAATCGTAAATCGTTTTTGGAAAATGGAAAATGGAAAATGGTATTACAAAATCGTAAGTCGTTAATTTGTTAATCGTCATTCGTAAATCGTAAATTGTTAGTTGTAAATCGTAAATCGTCATTCGTAAATCGTAAATCGTAAATCGTACTTCTCCCCTACCCCCTCATCAATTCCTCAATTTCATCCGGCTCCACCGGAATAGCAGCCATAAGATTTATCGGTTCTTCGGCAACCATGATATCATTTTCGAGACGGATTCCGATTCCTTCTTCAGGGATATAAATTCCAGGCTCGCAGGTCATAACCATTCCACTTTCGAAAACGACCTGGCGTGAACCTACATCATGTACATCCAGGCCAAGAAAATGCCCTGTTCCATGCATATAATACCTGAAATACGCCGGGGAATCAGCGGTTTGACTTTTTAATTCATGCTTATTTATCAAGCCTAAACCAACCAATTCCTTTTCCATCAGCTTACAGACTTCGCCATGCCATTTTTCGATGGTGGTTCCGGGTTTTAACATGCTTGTAGCTGCTTTTAGTATCCGCAAAACGGCTTCATAAACCTGTCGTTGCCGGGGAGAAAATTTCCCGTTCACAGGTATTGTCCGGGTCATATCTGCGGCATAGTTTCCATATTCGGCTCCCACATCCATAAGCAGCAGATCGCCGTCCTTACACGTATTGAAGTTGGTATTGTAATGAAGAATGCATGCGTTGGCTCCCGAAGCAATTATCGGAGCATATGCATGACCGGTGCTTCCTTTTCGTATAAACTCATGTGTAAATTCAGCTTCTATTTCATATTCCCTGACTCCTGGTTTTACAAACTTAAGCACCCTGCGAAATGCATCATTGGTAAGGTTACAGGCTTTTTGAATCTGAACAACCTCTTCCGGTTCTTTCACCAGTCGCATTTCGGTAATTACCGGCGCAAGCCGTTCATACGAATGCACCGGGAAGTCCTGTAACATCTTAGCCGCAAACCGTACATCCCGATGAGGCACTTCGGTGATAAATTTAGGGTACTCATTCTGATTCAGGTAAACAAGCTGCACTCTCGACATCAGGTCGCGAAGTGTGATTTCAAATTCATCCAGCCATTTTACGTTTTTGATTCCGGAAACTTCGCTAACCTGGTCCAACGTATATTTGTGACCATTCCAGATCACCATCAGGTCGTTGGTTTTCACGGTGAACAGCAATTCGCGCATACTTTCCACAGGGTGGCCGGGGCATAATGTCAAAATGCATTTCTCCTGGTCGAGACCGGTAAGATAAAACATATCCGAGTTCTGCCTGAAAGGATGGGTCTGATCGCCCGAACGCGGCATTTCATCGTTTGAGTTAACTATGGCCAGCGAACCGGGTTTCAGCTTTGTAACAAGCTTTGCACGGTTACTGATATACATTTCTTTACGGATAGGTAGATATCGCATTTTGCTGGTATTTAATTAGTTGAAAGGTAATTGGCGTTTTCTTTTAAAAAAAAACAATTTTTATACCTGATGTTCGGAATTCAAATAGTATTGTTTCTATATTTGTTCCTCTCTCAGGCAGCCAAAAGTATGAATTATTTTCAATGCAAAATTTAGAGTTGCCTGTAAATATATCAAATCAATAATCGTATGGGCAATAAATATTTATTTTACTCATCAATCACAAAAAAAGTGGTAATGGCCCTTGCAGGCCTCTTTTTAATTACTTTCCTGGTTGTTCATTTGGGAATTAACCTTCTGCTTCTAAGTAATGATGATGGAGCTGCCTTTAAGGTCGCTGTTGAATTTATGACTACCAATCCTTTGGTGAAAATCATGGAGATATTTCTGATGGGCGGTTTTGCAGTTCATATTGTTATCGGAGTTTTTATCCAGATACAAAACTGGCTGGCAAGGCCCGTGAGATATAAAGTTGCCGGATATTCACACCTTTCGTTTTTTTCAAAATATATGATCCATACAGGCGCTATCATTTTCATTTTTCTATGCATTCACTTTACCAATTTCTATTTTGTGAAACTGGGTTTAGTAAATCCGCCGGCAGATGTGGAAAAGGAAGATTTTTACCAGATGGCTAACTTACTTTTCGCTGATAGGTTTTATGCCGTTTTGTATGTTGTGCTGATGATATTCCTGGGATTTCACCTTCATCACGCTTTCCAGTCGGCATTTCAAACGCTGGGGCTGAATCACACCAAATACACCCCGTTTATTAAAGCAGCAGGTACTATCTATTCGATTGTGGTTCCACTGGGATTTGCAAGCATTCCTTTGTTTTTCATTTTCATAAAGTAACAGGCACATCAAATTGCTGATTGTCAGCTGATAAAAGTATAATTTGTATGACAAAACTTAATTCAAAAATACCACAGGGGCCTGTTGCTACAAAATGGAGCAATTACAAGGACCATATTGCCCTTGTAAACCCTTCGAATAAAAGGAAACTCGATATTATTGTCGTTGGTACCGGGCTTGCCGGTGCGTCGGCGGCGGCATCCTTGGGCGCGTTGGGGTTTAAGGTAAAAGCTTTCTGTTACCAGGACAGCCCGCGGCGCGCGCATAGCATTGCCGCACAGGGCGGCATCAATGCCTCTAAAAATTATCAGAATGACGGCGACAGTGTTTACCGTTTGTTTTACGACACCATTAAAGGCGGTGACTACCGTGCCCGTGAAGGCAATGTATACCGCCTGGCTGAAGTAAGCGGAAGCATCATCGATCAATCCGTTGCGCTTGGTGTTCCTTTTGCCCGTGAATACGGCGGATTGCTTGATAACCGTTCGTTTGGAGGAGCGCAGGTTTCGCGTACTTTTTATGCCCGCGGGCAAACCGGTCAGCAGTTATTGCTTGGCGCATACAGCGCTATGAGCCGACAGGTAAGCCTAGGAAACGTGGAATCCTATACCCGGCACGAAATGCTCGATGTGGTAATTATCGACGGACGTGCCCGCGGTATTATAGCCCGCAACCTGGTTACAGGCGAGATAGAAAGACATTCGGCTCATGCGGTTGTACTTGCCACAGGTGGTTACGGAAATGTATTCTTCCTGTCGACAAATGCCATGGGCAGCAATGCAACAGCCATCTGGAAAGCATATAAAAAAGGTGCCTTTTTTGGAAATCCATGCTTTACACAAATTCACCCGACGTGCATCCCGGTTCATGGCGATTTCCAGTCGAAACTCACTCTGATGAGTGAGAGTTTGCGTAACGATGGCCGGATATGGGTTCCGAAACGCAAGGAAGATGTAGAAGCGCTTCGGCATAATAAAATGAAGCCCAAAGATATTGCCGAAGAAAACCGCGATTATTACCTCGAACGCCGTTACCCGGCTTTTGGCAACCTGGTTCCGCGTGATGTAGCTTCGCGCGCGGCTAAAGAGCGTTGTGATGCCGGATTTGGCGTTGGCGAAACAGGACTGGCAGTGTATCTTGATTTCGCGGATTCCATCAAACGACTTGGCAGGAATGTAATTGAAGAACGTTATGGAAACCTTTTCCAGATGTATCAGAAAATTGTAGACGAAAATCCATATGAAAACCCAATGATGATTTATCCCGCGGTGCATTATACCATGGGCGGGCTTTGGGTTGATTACGATCTGATGTCGACTGTAAAGGGTTTATTTGTTGCAGGCGAAGCCAATTTCTCCGATCACGGAGCAAACCGCCTGGGCGCTTCGGCTTTGATGCAGGGACTTGCCGACGGATATTTCGTACTTCCTTATACCATTCAGAATTACCTGGCCGACCAGATTAATGTTCCTCGTTTTAAAACTGATTTGCCAGAATTTGAAGAATCTGAAAAACAGGTAAAAGCCCGTCTGCAAAAACTTTTCGATGTAAAAGGCACCAAACCTGTCGATCATTTTCATCGCCAGCTTGGCAAAATAATGTGGGAATATGTTGGTATGGCACGGAATAAAAAAGGCCTTCAGGAAGCAATAACAATGATTCGAGAAGTGAGGGCCGAATTTTGGAAAGATGTAAAGATAACCGGAGAATTCGAAGAAGTAAACCCGGAACTTGAAAAAGCTGGTCGTGTTGCCGATTTCCTGGAATTAGGTGAACTGATGGCAATAGATGCGCTGAACCGGGAAGAATCCTGCGGCGGGCATTTCCGTGAGGAATATCAAACTCCTGAAGGTGAAGCATTACGGAATGATGACGAATATATGTATGTAGCAGCGTGGGAGTATGCTGGTGATGACAAAGAACCAGTACTTAACAAGGAGCCGCTTGAATATGAGGCGATTGAGGTGAAACAGAGGAATTATAAATAAAGGGGTTGAGTTTTAGGGGTTGAGTTTTAGGGGTTGGGTTTTAGGGGTTGGGTTTTAGGGTTTAGGATTTAGGGTAGCTTTTTACAAAATTTTGTATTAATACGTTTAAGTAAAGGGGTTGGGTTTTAGGGTTTAGGATTTAGGGTAGCTTTTTACAAAATTTTACATTAAAACTTTTCCCTCAATGAGTTTGATAGTAATAATAATTCTTAATCTGGAAATGAGATTTTAATCTAATGAAAGAATAAACTACAATGCACCATCCCTAAATCCTAAATCCTAAATCCTAAATCCTCCAAAAATATGGAATACAAGAAAATAGAATCATTCAAAGATCTATTTGTTTGGCAGAAAGGAATTGAACTTGTAAATGATATCTATAAAGCAACTAAAAAATTCCCAAAAGACGAATTGTATTGCTTGACAAGTCAAATCAGAAGAGCAGCAATTTCGATTCCTGCTAACATAGCTGAAGGCTGGGGAAGAGGTACAACAAAGAACTATATACAGTTCCTGGAAATATCACGAGGATCACTATTTGAACTTAACACACTGATTATCATTTCGCACAACCAGGAATACATCAGGAAGGAAACTTGTGATGAGATTGAAAACAAATTAAATGAAATTGGAAAAATGCTAAATGCAATGATTACAAAACTTGAAAGTAAAAACAAATAAAAATTAAGGAAAAAGGTTTAGTTATAGTGATTAGAACTTGTCTTAAGTTGGATTCCCTAAAACCTAACCCCTAAACCCTAACCCCTTCAATTATGGACTTTACACTCAAAATATGGCGTCAGAAGAATGCCAAAGCCAAGGGCAAATTTGCCACGTATAAAATAAACGGGATCAGCGACAGCAGTTCATTTCTGGAAATGCTTGATGTTGTTAATGAACAGCAGGTAATTAAAGGTGAAGATCCTATTGTATTTGATCATGATTGCCGCGAAGGAATTTGCGGAGCATGCAGCCTGTACATCAACGGCCGTCCGCATGGACCCGATGACGCGGTTACAACCTGCCAGTTGCATATGCGCAAGTTTAAAGATGGCGACACCATTGTTATTGAACCATGGCGTTCGAAAGCGTTTCCTGTGATCCGTGATTTGATGGTCGACCGCCAGGCTTTCGATAAAATCATTCAGGCAGGAGGATTCATCTCCGCCAATACCGGGGGAATTCCCGATGCCAATGCTATCCTGATTCCGAAAGAGGCAGCAGATTCATCCATGGACGCAGCAGCATGTATTGGCTGTGGCGCGTGTGTAGCGGCTTGTAAGAATGCTTCTGCCATGTTGTTTGTTGCGGCTAAAGTTTCGCATCTTGCCCTGTTACCACAAGGCAAAGCTGAAGCTACCCGCAGGGTACAGGCAATGGTGGCTAAAATGGATGAACTTGGCTTTGGCAATTGTACCAATACCGGCGCCTGCGAGGCCGAATGTCCGAAAGAAATTTCCATTGATAATATTGCCCGGATGAACAGGGAATTTTTGGGAGCGAAAATAGGGGCGCAGAAAGACAAAGTTAGCGGAGGAGGATCTTAATGCGCGATTGAATTTTATAAAAGTCCAATTAATTGATATTAACCTGAAAGGCTGCAAAGCACTCTCAGGTTTTTTTGTGGATCAACATTTAAGTCCAGAAAATGTAATGTGCTTTTTTCGCGTTTTGCTTTTTAAACTATTTTCTATTTCAGTAAAAGTTTTATTCCTTCAGATACCTCTTTATTGCTTTATCAAAATCTGATTCAATGTTTTGATTTTTATTGAATTCCAAATATTCGTTTAATGCTTTCTCATAAGCTTCTTTTTTCGGAATACGCCCTTTCCCTTTTAAAACTGCAAATTTATTGAATGTTAAAAACCCGTCCACATTCATTGCCATATCATTCATAGTCAGCTGATTCTCATTTTCAATCACATTTTCGATGTAATCAAAAAAACCTGAAATGGTTCTCTCTAACTTTTTAATCTCTTTTTCGTTCAGGTAATTCTTCGCGATGGTAACATCCGATGGTAATATGCGGCCTTTAGGCGCATTTCTCCAGGTTGATAACCCCATAAACGGCAAAGTTTTATCCGCATTATCAAAAATTATTTCAGCTGCTGTTTGCTTGGTAATAGCAAAATGAAATTTATTTTAAACCATGGCATAAAAATTTCGTGTGATTTCCGAATTTGGGTCATAATCAATGCTGCATTCAGCAAAAATATCAGTAATTTGTTGGTAAATCCGTCTTTCACTGGTGCGGATTGATCGTACTCTTTCCAGAAGTTCCCGGAAATAATCCTTTCCAAAAGCTTTATCGCCCTGTTTCAAGCGGGCATCATTCATGGAAAAACCTTTAATTATATACTCTTTCAGCACCTGTGTTGCCCAAATCCTAAACTGTGTGGCCCTACCCGAATTTACACGATAGCCAACCGATATAACAACATCCAGGTTATAATAATCAATCTCACGCGAAACTTTTCGCTTCCCTTCATCACGAACTACTCGAATTTTTCGAGTAGTTGCCAATTCTATCAATTCACCGCTTTCGAAAATCTCTTTTAAATGGTAGGTAATGGTGTTCTCTTTGACACCAAAAAGTTCCGCCATCATTTTCTGGGTAAGCCAAAGCGTTTCATTCTCAATATACACCTCAAGTTTTACATCACCATTGGGTGTGGTATAAAGGATAAAGTTTTGTTGTGGTTGAAATTCGGGATCGCTCATAGGTGTTAATTATTTTTAGTTTTGTTCATTCAGACATCAAATCACTATCGTTTTAGTGGTGTTAACGACACAAGGTTGTTGTAGCACTGACAGTATATTCCAAAATAGAATCAATTGAATTTTTGGTTAACCAGCCTTTACCAATTATGGCAAGGTGCGCAATTTTTGCACGAACTAATGAGGCTTGAATAATCCAATCTCCAATTTATAGCGTGAAGGAAGATTTACTTAAAATCATATTTGCATATTCTTGCATTTTTCTCTCGGACTATTCCATTTGGTATTTCGACCATCATCCTTAGCATTTCGAGATACACAAAATGAAATTCCAGAATCATTCGCTGTTGCCAAAGTGAGTTTAATTGCTCAATTCAGCCTTAAAAAAAAGAGTAGTGTTTTAAGGCGCAGAGCACCGGAATCTAAAACCAATCATTTTTTCGGTTGAGTTTCTCAGCAGACCATAGATTAAGGATCTATGGTAAAGCAATATTGATAAAGTATATCAAAATGAAAGAGAAAAAGATATAACTGTTTTGTTCTAATTATTTATCATTTCCTCAATCGTTTCGATTAACCTTTGCACCGGTTCAAAATAGGGCAGAACCTTTTCCTGATCAAAGTCAAATAAATCATCATAATCTCCTTTTTGACGCCAAGTAAATAATTGCGAATAGATCTTACCTGATTCTTTTGGAATGATTTCGTTTTTAATAAAATTTTCAGAAAAAAGAGATTTGGTGCCGTTATGTGTTGTTGATTTTATATCTGAATACAATAACAATGCAGTTATAGCGTAATATGCCGAATAATAAAGCCTGTTTATGGTTGAATTCCATTTCCCATGATCTGCTAATAACCTGGCATCGTCAAGCGTTTCCCAAGCGCGTGACAAACGATAATTGACCAAATCTTTTGTTGTACCAATCATTTTATCCTGATCCCTTCCTTTTGTATATTTTCAAAAATGGATGTCAAAGCATGATTAGTATTCCAGTCGGACTTTGAATAAATTAAAGGAGAGAAAACCTCGCCTGTTTCAAGTTCCAAATCATAGAATTCATTCATAATAGTTGTTTCCAGGTCGAATAAAACCTCACTGGTATTAAGAAGAAACAATAAATCCCAATCAGAGATTCGTTTAGCATTTCCCCTGGCCCTTGATCCATAAAGATAGATTTCAGAATCAGGATACTTTGTGGCACCTAGTTCAACAATCTTCTGAATTATTATCTCTTTATCACTCATATGACAAAATTAAGGAATATTTAGGTTAACATCCAGATTATAATACTTTTTGGCTTAACAGAATTTGTAATTGTCGATCAAAAGCTCAAATACTTAATTCACTTACTTCCGAAACTTTCCGATAAACCACATCATCGAAATTCTCGAAATGTGCTTTCCCGCATTCAATTTTTAACTGTTCGCTTCCTCTTAATTCCTGTCCGGCTGATTTTGTTTCGGCAACAAAGTAAATTTTCTTTTCACCTTTAAAAACTACGGCCCAATCTGGTCGGTATTGCCCTATAGGAGTTTTGATCTCGAACCAATACGGTAGCTTAAAGTAAAATTCAATTTGCTCGCTACTTTCGCAATCTTTTGCAAACTGATTTTCTACACCGCTATCGAGCGGAATATAATTATCATAAATTGTTTTGGAACTGTCGGATACCGTATGGGTAAACTCATCTAAGTATATTTCAAAATCCGTATCATCAAACAAAGCCATTTCATACACTTTATCCCCGATTTTCTCATATTTGATACCATCAATCATTAACTGATGCAGTTCCTGTTTGATCTTCGAAACGGCATTATCCATAAACAACTGCGGGTTTAACAATAACTCTTTCAGTCGTTTCGAGTTTTTCAATATTTCTAAAATAGTACTTCGTGTAAGTTCAGTTTTGCTTTGGATATAAGCAAGCATATCAGGTATGTCGAAACGGATTCCGAAATCGTCATTGGCACTATCACTCAGCAATTGTCCCTCAACGCCTTCATCCGTTATAAGTACTCTTTTCTTGGTCGATCTGATGCTTGGTTTTTTCGTTTCATCCATTTTACTTACTGCATTGGCAGCAAGTATAATAAGCTTATCAGTATTGTAGTTTACACTGTATCTGGTTTGAAACCGTATCTTTTCCCATATCTGTAAAAACTTAGGATCGGCTTCAAATCCTTTGCGGTAGTTGACTTTCTTTTTGTCATTCTTATTTTTTGTGCGTCCCGAAAAGTCAACACCGCAATCTTCCTGTATTTCTTTCTGCAACGCCCGTGCAAAATCTTCGTAACGCTCATTTGCTATTACAGTTAGCTTGTTGATGTTTCGGTCAAAAATCCGATCTCCATTTTGGTTTACTGATAAGCGCAAGCCCCGGCCAATTTCCTGTCGTTTTTTAATGGTCGATTTGGTTTCGTTCAGCGTACATATTTGAAACACATTCGGATTGTCCCATCCTTCACGCAAAGCCGAATGGCTGAATATAAAACGGAGCGGAACCTTCTCATCAAGCAGTTTTTCTTTGTCCTGCATTATAAGTTTATAGGTATCGTCGTCCAACTGGGTTTCGCCGCCGGTATCTTTTAACCGGCCTTTACTGTCCTGCGAGAAATAGCCGTTATGAACATCGTTAACTGCATGAGCATTTAAACTGTTGTAAACCGGTTTTAAAATCTCCTTCTGGTAGATTTCTTCAAACCATTGAGCAAACTTTCCTTTAACCGGGTTTCCATCTGCATCATATTCGCGGTAGTTCTTAACTTTATCAATGAAGAACAGGGAAAGAACCTTTATTCCTTTGCCCGTATAGTACTTTTCTTTTTTCAGATGCTCTTCAATAGTTTTACCAATCATAAAACGCATTACATCGTCGTTCATTCCTCCTTGCGTTTCACCTTTGGCAAGCACTATGCCGTTGCTCAATTCAATCTGATCGTTGCCAAAATCTATTTCATAAATTTTTAGCCCTTCGTATTTCTCATTTCGGTTCGAAAGCAGAAACAAATCCAGGTTTTTCCCGCTTGCAATAACTGATTTCCTTGTTATTCCGCCTGCTGTAACTGCATCAATTTTTATCTTCGCTTTAATTGAATTACCGGTACGCGTAATATTTTCCAGTTGAAGGAAAGCGCTGTTAAAATCATTTTCGCTAACAACGGAATCAACCTCTATTTGTTTTACCAATCCAAGGTCATAAGCCTTTACAGGATTTAATGAATATACAAGATTATAAAGATTGGTGTGTGTTGCCGAATAACGTAATGTACAAAGCGGATTCAGATTACCAACAGCTCTTTTCCTGATTTCTGTTTCCATATTCTGAGGTTCGTCCACAATCACAATAGGGTTGCAACTTTGGATAAACTCAATGGGCTTTTTGCCGGTAAGTTTGTCGTTAGGCTTGTTTATTATATTTTCGTCCTTGGCGAATGAATCAATATTAATAACAAGGACTTGTATTGTATTTGCCGATGCAAATCCGCGCAGACCAGATACTTTCCTGCTATCATAAACGTTCGGTGAAAATGGAACTTTATCATACAGGTTCTGAAAATGTTCATGCGTAATTTCGAGGTTTTTCATTACTCCCTCCCGGATAGCCACCGAGGGAACAACAATCACAAATTTCTTAAATCCATATAATTTATTCAGCTCGTAAATGGTACGCAGGTAAACATAGGTTTTTCCTGTGCCTGTTTCCATTTCAATCGAAAAATTCCAGCCGTTGCTTTCTATTTCAGCATTTGTTGAAACCTTCAAGCCGTTATTACTTTGAACCTTCTGGATATTTCCGAATAATTGCTCAAGTTCTGAAAAATGCAATTTATTGCCAAAGCCATTTTCGGTAAGCAGTGCGCCTGGCTGAGTAATGGAAAATTCAAAATCGTTACCGCTTAAAGGTTGCCCTTCAAAAATATCGGTGATGGCTTTTACTGCCTCTAATTGGAATTCCTGTTTGGAATCGAAGTGTAGTTTCATCAAGTGTTATGCTGCAAGTTCCCTTAGTAACTCCATTCTCTTCTTCCACGAAAAATCATAGATACCATATTCGTCAATTGCCTGTAATATTTCAGGGGCAATTTCCTTTTCCAGATCATTGAGTATGACTATGCCTTTGTTATTGCGGGCTTGCTTGGTATCTTCAAAAGCAAAAAGCTGGGCAATTATATTCTGTTTCCTTGGGCTTGCAACAGCTTTTATTATTCTTTCGGGTGCTTGCCCCGAAGCGGGAATAAGAAAATCGAACTTATGCTGAAACGAACTTTTGCCCTGTAATATGATATTAGGCGAAAACCGAATATTATTTTGTTGCAGGAAATTTGTCACATCTTCTAAAAAGAAACTTTCAACTTTTGGAGATGCTACAATAAATAAATCGTCAACGGACAGCATTGCCTGAATAAAATTATGCTTGCGCATCGGGAAAGTGGCAGGAGTTGCCATAATTGTCAATTCCGAACCTTTTAGCATTACGCCAAACCCATTTAAAATAGTTTGCAGCTCTTTCTGCCTGGCTGGGGTTGATATATCGACTCCCGCCATTTCCAGGTTGTTTATTGTATCCCCATCATCAGTCATTAAAATACGATCCCTGTCATCGCGTTTTAAATAAAACTGAATCTGATCATTAATATGATTTACAAAGGGTGTGGTTACTTCATAGTATCCATTTATTTCTTTATAGTTGATTTTCTGTTTCAACCATTCAGTATATGAGTGGATCAGATCTTTCATAGTAGTATCATTTTAATGATATTCGGCGACTTTTTCACATTACAGTAGCTGAAAAACAGCTCCATCATTTCATACATATCAGTATCACCAATTCCGAGAACATCAGTTGCTGGTATGGCCCATTTTTCCGCATATCCTTCCACATAAATATGTAAATGCGGAGTTGGGATTTCCATTCCATTATAAGGTTCCAGAAATGGAAGTGGAACTACTTCTGCTTCAGGATTTACATGCGTTGGCCCATCCAGATCGAGCCTGCGTAAAATAAATGCTTTACGTACCCTGTTCTGATAAGTGATTTTGGTAATACGTATAGAACCTCTGTAAATATCAAAAAGAAAATTCTCCCGCTTATCGGAAGAAGTAAAACCAATAGTTAATTTCTTTCCGGAAATAGGGAATTGATATTCTTTCTCTTCTTCCAGGAACTTTTCCATTCCGAAGAAAAAATCAGCATCTTCCTGAGTAATAAAATGGGCCATAATTTACACCGTTTTAAAATCCACTTCCGTATCCCATGGTCTGAATCACAGATTGGTGAAAGTCTGAATCACGGATTTTGCGGATTAAAAGATTTCACAGATGCATTTTATCTGTTAATCCACGCAATCAATTAATCCGTCTAATCTGTGATTCTCACTGTTTTATTGCGTTAATACGAGTCTCTTAAATGTCATACTTTTTGAGCCAAAATTAATGAGTAAACCTACCTCTAATTTATATGCCCTCAAATAATTTAATGCCTGGGCCAAATGCACATCTTCCAATTGAATAATTGCTTTAATCTCAACCATCACTTTTCCT
Organism: Bacteroidales bacterium; assembly: GCA_030654075.1. Lineage (GTDB taxonomy): Bacteria > Bacteroidota > Bacteroidia > Bacteroidales > UBA4417 > UBA4417. Next base: position 42,722 of record JAURYB010000107.1, read on the forward strand.
TCAACTATAAAATCTGCCCTTCGTGTACCAATTGGTTCTTTAAGTTCCTTATAAAAAATGTCCTGTTCAATTTCACGTTCAAAGTCTAAACCTGCTCTGTATAATTCATAAGCCAATGCCCTTTGATAAATCACTTCCTGAAACCCATTACCTAAAAACTTATGCACTTCGAACGCGGCACCGATTATTTTTTCAGTAATATCTTTGTATTTCAATTCTGTATTCATACAAAATCCGTGTAATCAATTAATCCGCCAAATCCGCGATTCAGACATTCTCCCCGCCATTACACCGTTTTAAAATCCACTTCCGCATCCCGCATTTGCAATACCGCGTTTGTTTTCAACTGATCATTACCAATAAACAATTTATCCAAAGTTATTACTTTTTTCGGCTTGGCGGCAAGTATGGTATCAATCAGTTGCTGGTTCATCTCATCCAAAGCAATTATCAACTCACCATCATTTACCGAATAATAGTTATCAACCAGGGTTACTTTATCCGTTAGCAAATACCCAGCTTTAATCATCAGTTCATAAAGCATATTTTCATTTTCACTCCCTTCGCGTACCGGATCGGTAAAAATTTCCAACTGCTGCTCCAGGTTATCTTCGGTTATTTCATTGCTTCGCCATATTTTGAAATTGGAGGAAGAAAGTTTGAAGGATTTAAATCCCAAATCAATAGTATTTATTTTAGTTATCAGATCATTATTCTGTTCGATCTTATTTTCGAGTAATTCAATTTTATCGAGTATTTTTTTTAATTCTGATGACACGTCGATATTTTCAAAATCTAATTCAGGTTTTTCCAGTTTTCTCTTTTCACACTCATTTTTAAATTCAGCTATTGAAACTGAAAGGCTTATATTTTCTTGAATTTTCTCGTTCTTATCTTCTTCTATTTCTTTGATAACTCTTCGAATTCTTTCTTTTGAAATGTCAGATATTGTTTGATATCCTAATTTAAATGCAATACTATCTTCAGAACAGAGTTCAGGAAGTTGTACCATTATGAATTTGCTTCCATTATTAAGCCTGATTACAGCTTCCGCAGTAGCTGAAGTCCCTGCAAAAAAATCCAAAACTATACTATCATCTGCACTTAATTTGAGTAATATTTCAATTAATTCAACTGGTTTTGGCGTTTCAAATACAGCATTACCATCAAATAATTCTTTCAGGTAGTTCTTTGCATCTTCATTGGTTGAAGCATCTTCTGCAAATAAAATAGATTCTGGCGTTAATCCTCTTTCTTTAGAATCAAGAAATGTTTTTATACGAGGTACACCGTTACCATTTGTGCCAAACCAAATCCTATTATCTCTAATAGCTTCATTCATTACTTCCTTTGTGTACAGCCAACATCTTCCGCTTTGTAAATTGTGTTTCTTGCCATTGGGTGCTTCAAGAATATAGAATTGACTTTTTGTTCCATGTCCAGCTTGTGCAGTTGCTGGGTCTGATTTCCAATTACCACGAGGATCATTGTCAGGATTTTTATATCTTGAAAGTGCTTCCGGGCTCATTGGTAATGGTTTAAGTACTCCTTTAGGATTCGAGAGATTTTTTATATAACATAAAATATAATCGTGCCTTGCTGAAACCATTTTCCTATTTTCTCTATTAGTTCTTTTCTCCCAAATAAAACAAGAACCAAAATTTTCTTCCCCAAAAATCTCATTCATAATCATCCGTAGATTATGCACCTCATTATCATCGATATGCACAAAAATAACACCATCATCACGCAACAGGTTTTTGGCAAGGAACAGGCGCGGGTACATCATGCTTAGCCAGTTGCTGTGGTAATGGCCACTGTCGCGGCTATTTTTACGGAAAAAACCTTCCTTCATCAGGTAGCCGTCTTGATCCTTGTCGCCAATACGTTTTTCGTATTCGGCGCGGCTTTCCTTAAAACTATCGGGGTAAATAAAGCTGTCGTTGCCGGTGTTGTATGGCGGATCAATCACTATCACCTTAACTTTCCCGTAATAGGATTTTTGCAATACTTTCAGCACTTCGAGGTTTTCACCTTCGATAAATACGTTTTCGGTAGTTTCGAAATTAATAGATTCGTTGGGTATAGGCTTAAGCGTGGCTGAAGTTGATTGCTGTAATACTTTAAAAGCCTCCGTTTTACCGGCCCAGTTAAGTACATAGCGTTCGTTGTTAAACTCAATATTTTCTTTCCCAAGTGATACCTGAAGTTTTTCCCAGTCAATTTTACCTTCGGTAACGGTTTCGGGGAAAAGTTGTTTCAGTTTTTCTAACTGTGTGAGTTGTATATTTAAAGAATCTCCGGTCATTACTATAAACTAATAATATTTGATGTAAATATAGAGGTAATCCCTGACATGGGTTTTGTGTGTTTTGATAAATTTATCAATCAGAGATACAAAACCGATAATCAATTATACATATTCAAAATCCACCACACTTCCTACGATCAAAAAAATCTTACCTTTGGCCGGAAGTTATTCCATATGAAAACCTATGAAATTCAGTGACATCGTCGGCCAGGAGCCTTTGAAACAACGCCTTAAACGTACCGTACTCGATAACCGCGTAAGCCATGCCCAGCTATTTCTCGGACCTGAAGGTTCAGGAAAACTGGCACTAGCTTTAGCGTATGCCCAATACATCAATTGTCGTAAACGAACTCCCGAAGATTCATGCGGCGAATGCCCCTCGTGCAAAAAATACAGCAAACTTATTCACCCTGACCTTCATTTCATTTATCCTATCAACAAAACAAAGGAAGTTGATGATAAAAATGTGCTGAGCAAGGACTTTATCGTTCCCTGGCGCGAATTCCTGCAACAGAACAATTATTATGTTTCGCTGCCCGACTGGTACGAGAAAATCGGGATAGAGAAAAAACAAGGCATGATCAATGCCGAAGAAGCCGATGGCATTAACCGTTCGCTTGCCTATAAAGCATACGAGGCAGAATATAAGGTGATGATCATCTGGATGGTTGAAAAAATGAATATTACATCAGCCAACAAACTGCTCAAAAACCTGGAAGAACCTTCGGATAAGACGCTTTTCCTGCTGATTTCTGAAAACCAGGAACAAATAATTGCCACCATACTTTCGAGAGCGCAGTTGATAAAGTTTCCGAAGCTGAAGGATGCAGATATCCAGAAAGCGCTGGAACAACAGTACGAAATAAATAATACTGATGCGCATAAAATTGCCCGCCTCGCCGATGGGAATTTTACTGCCGCCTTGATGCTTGCCGGGAAAACAGGTTCAGGATCGGTTTCACTTGCCACCGAACGCGAACGCTTTATTACTTTCCGCGAATGGATGCGCCGGTGCTTTACCATAGCCGGTAACCTGAAAGATTACGACAAGTTACAGGAAACTATTCCGCTTTTAATCGGTGATGGAAGCCGCGAAAAACAAAAAGAGATGCTGGCATATAGCCTGGATATGTTCAGAATTTGCCTGCAATACCATGTGGGTAACCATCACCTGGTAAAACTCGATGGCGAAGAACTAGCCTTTGTCAAAAATTTCTCCCCTTTCATTCATCCGCGAAATATCGAAAAATTTGATGAGGAATTCAACCGGGCCATCTTTCATATTGAGCGGAATGCCAATGCCAACATCGTTCTTACTGACCTTTCGCACCTCATTGCCAGGATATTGAAAATTCCGGCCACGCCTCAAGTCAAAAATGTGTAAATTTGTCAACTTCATACCGGATCGGACAATGCATTTAACACGTATTTGTAGATTTCCGGGATATACTATAACAGCAATACCTCCGTTACTCTAACGCTGAAGTTTCAGGAGGAATATCTTTAACTCAACATGGACGAAAACATACAACCAAATATATCAGGCAGGGATAATATCGGATCAAGAGGCTGTTGCGGAAACAGCAACCCTTTGATTGGTAAAGCGGGAGTTGAACAAAAATGCGCCAAACTCTCAACCTTCGATTGGCTGAGTAAGCTTCCCTTGCCCGGCAGTACCGGCAAATTCGATTGTGCTGAAGTACGGTTTAAAAACAACCATAAAGACTTCTTCCGCATTCCTACCGGGCTTTCCGTTCATAACGGTGATATAGTTGCTGTTGAAGCATCGCCCGGCCACGACATTGGCATTGTAACTTTAACCGGTGAAACTGCCAGGCTGCAGATGGTCCGCAAAAATGTAAATCCCGCAAAAGAAGACATCCGAAAACTCTATCGCAAAGCCAAACAGGCTGATATTGATAAATGGCTTCATGCCATTTCGAAGGAACATGATGCCTTGTACAAAACCAGGGTTGCAGCATTGAAACTTGGCCTTAAAATGAAGGTGAACGATATTGAATACCAGGGTGATGACACAAAAGCAATCTTTTTCTATACCGCCGAGGATCGCGTTGATTTCAGGGAACTGATCAAAATACTGGCTGATGAACTAAAAATCAGGATAGAAATGCGGCAGATAGGAATGCGACAGGAAGCCAGCCGCTTAGGTGGTATCGGTTCATGCGGGCGCGAGTTATGCTGTTCCACATGGATCAGTGGTTTTCACTCTGTTTCAACTTCATCGGCACGGGTTCAGCAATTATCATCAAACCCGCAGAAACTTGCCGGGCAATGCTCAAAACTTAAATGCTGCCTTAACTACGAGGTTGAAGCCTATAACGACGCATTGAAAGATTTCCCTGATGAAAATGCCATACTCAAAACCAAACAAGGCGATGTTCTTTTACAGAAAATCGATGTCTTTGGCGGAACCATGTGGTTTGGATATAAAGGCAAAGAACACGAAATGTTCGCGTTAACCGTGAGCCGCGTCAAAGAAGTTATTGCCTTAAACAAATCAGGCAAAATTCCTGATAAAATTGAAGACTTTACGATTAAACAGGATAAAAAACCAGCTATCGGACTAGTAGTTGCAAGCGAAGATCTGTACCGGTTTGATAAAAAGAAGTAAAGTAAAAATCAAAATGCAAAGTTCAAAGTGAAATAAGGTGGGAGATTATCACGTATTAAACTTGTTAATTATATGTACTGTTGTCCTTCCCGAATTGATCTTGACCTTAATTAATTTAATCATCAATAAATTTTAACTTTTACTTTTTGAACTTTGCTCTTTGAACTTTACTCTTTGACCCTTGCTTTTAGAAATAAAACAGAATTCTGTAAGGATTAGTATACCTAGAACAAGACACAGATAATCCCCTAATGACGGATAAAAAATTCATGACATTCTATAAAATCATTTCCCGGCATTCATTTCTCCGGATTTCAGTACTGACAATCGTCATATCTCTTGCGGCAACAGCCTGCAATACTGATGTATTTCACAGTGAATCCGTGCATCTGAAGAAAGATAAGTGGAAAGCTGAAGATACCCTCTTTTATAATTTCAGCTCAAAAGATACACTGGCCACTTACGATTTTTATTTCGAAATCCGCAATACCACGGATTACGATATGCAGAACCTGTATTTGTTTATTACCGCTTATTACCCGGGAAATACATTTTCACGCGATACTGCTGAATGTATACTTGCCGCGGCTGATGGGAAATGGTTTGGCAAAGGAATGGGCAAACATAAGGATAACAGGTTCCTTTTCCGAAAAGGCGTGCGTTTCCGCAAACCAGGAAATTATAGTATTGCCGTAAACCAGGCGATGCGTATAGATACACTGAATGGCATTTCGGATGTGGGAATACTGATTAAGAAACAAGCAAACTGAATTCAAATATCAGACGAATAGTATTTTGAAAATGAAAAAAAGCCGGAATGAAGACGAATGGGTAAAATGGTTCTGGAAATGGTTCCTGATCTCCTTATTGTTTATTGCCTTATTCTTCACTGCTCTTACAATAGGTTGGCTAGGTTTTATGCCATCCTTTGAAGAACTCGAAAACCCCAAAAGCAAACTTGCCTCCGAAGTAATTTCAGCCGACCAGAAAGCTCTCGGATCCTTTTACCTTGAAAATCGCTCAAATATTCATTATTCCGAGCTATCACCATGGCTCATAAAAGCCCTGATCGCAACCGAGGATTTCCGGTTTGAGCAACATTCAGGTATAGATGGCAGGGCACTTATACGGGTTGCTATAGGCATGATCACAGGTAAAAGCAAAGGGGGCGGAAGTACAATTACACAACAACTGGCTAAAAATCTTTTCCCCCGGGAACAGCACTTTACCATTATCGGTACAGGCTTTGCCAAACTAAAAGAATGGATTACTGCCATTAAACTCGAACGTAACTATACTAAAGAAGAGATCCTTGCATTGTACCTGAATACCGTTGATTTCGGAAGCCTGGCTTACGGAGTAAAATCAGCGGCTAAAACCTATTTTGATAAGACTCCTGATCAGCTCAATTTACAGGAATCTGCCGTCCTGATTGGCTTACTTAGAGCTCCCTCCTATTATTCGCCGGTAAGAAACAAAGAACGTTCGAAAAAACGACGTGAAGTAGTACTCAGCCAGATGGTTGAAAATGGCTATATCACTGAAAAGCAATACGATTCGGTTCGGGTTTTACCACTCGACATGTCGCAATATACGTTACAGGATCATAACAGCGGACCAGGAACATATTTCAGGGAATACCTGCGGGAGTCGATGATGGCCGAAAAACCCGAAAAAGACAATTATGACAGCCCGGATGATTATATGGCCGATTCGGTGCGCTGGTTTCGTGATCCTGCTTATGGCTGGGTAGCTAAAAACAAAAAAGCGGATGGCACGTATTATAATCTTTATAAAGATGGTCTGAAAATTTACACCACCATCAATTCGCATATGCAACGCTATGCGGAGGAAGCTGTTACCGAACACATGTCACTCGATATACAGCCCGCGTTTTACAAGCATTGGAAGGGTAATTCACATGCGCCCTATGATCTTTCGGACAGAAGTGAAATTCAAAAATTGCTTACTTCCGCAAAAAGACGTTCGGACCGGTATCGCAGTATGAAGAAAGCCGGCATTTCGAAAGACTCTATCGAACTAGCCTTTAAAACGGCTATCCCGATGCGGGTTTTTTCCTGGAAAGGAGAAATTGACACCGTCATGAGCCCTATGGATTCCATTAAATATCACAAATGGTTCCTTCATGCCGGGCTGATGTCGATGGAGCCTCAGACCGGTTACGTAAGAGCTTATGTGGGCGGTATAAACTTCAGGTATTTTAAATACGACCACGTAGTTGTTGCCCGCAGGCAGGTTGGATCTACGTTCAAACCCTTTGTATACACCGTAGCTATGCAGGATGGACAAATGTATCCTTGCTCAAAAGTTTCCAATGTGCAATATTCAATCGAAGCCAACGGGAAATTATGGGCTCCGGGAAACTCCAGCGATTACAAGGAAGGCGAAATGGTCACGCTTAAAGAAGCGCTTGCCAATTCCATCAACTGGATTTCAGTTTACCTGATCAAGCGGTTTTCGCCACAGGCAGTTATTAAGATTGCCCGTAAAATGGGCATATTCAGCTACCTGCCTGCCGTCCCTTCCATTTGCCTCGGAACACCGGACGTATCTCTTTATGAAATGACAGGTGCCATGAGTACATTTGCCAATAAAGGAATTTTTGTCCAGCCCCTTTTTATCACGCGTATCGAAGATAAACATGGAAATGTGATTGCACAGTTTGTTCCTCACCAGGATGAAGCCCTGAGCGAGGAAACAGCTTACATGATGATAGGATTGATGAAAGGCGTTGTAGAAAGCGGTACAGGATCGCGACTCAGGGGCAAATATGGCCTTACCAATCCGATTGCCGGTAAAACCGGAACCACACAAAGCAACTCCGATGGATGGTTTATGGGTCTTACGCCCGACCTGGTTACCGGTGTTTGGGTTGGCGGTGATGACCGTACCATTCGTTTCCGTTCTACTTCACTTGGACAAGGCGCTAATATGGCTTTGCCAATCTGGGCTTTGTATATGAAAAAAGTATATGGTGACAATCAGCTGCAGCTTACCCGCGGTGATTTTGAAAGACCCGAAGGTTTGACAGAAGATTATTTTAACTGTACTACTTTCGACGAGAATTCAAACGGAGGAAGCTCAGGAACTGATGAGCAGGATAAGTATTGATAAACTGATGGATTTCTTTCCTGATTTATATTTTCCACAAAGACTATAATTCCACAATATTTCTGAACACACAAAAGGTAGCGCCTAATGGGACTACCTTTTTTTGAAGACTAGAGAAGGTTCAGTATTTTGAATTATTGGGCTAAAGCCTATATTGAATAAGACATTAATTCCCGGCCTGAAGGCCGGGGCAAAAGATGGATTTATAAATTTATTTCACAACCTTCATTTCATCTACCAAATAACCGGCCCCGGCATATTTATCTACAACAAATAGCACATACCGTATATCCACGCAGATAGTCCGCTGCAGGTTTACATCAAATTTAATATCGGAGCTCATGGCTTCGGAGTTGCCATCAAAAGCCAGTCCTACTAATTCGCCATTGCCATTAATAACCGGGCTGCCAGAGTTGCCACCGGTAATATCATGGGTGGTAAGGAAGCAGACATGCATAACTCCATTATCGGCATACTGTCCGAAATCTTTTTTAGCATATAAATCTTTCAGCTTTGGCGAAACAATAAATTCCGCATTTGTCGAATCTTCCTTTTCCAGTACTCCTTGCAGTGTAGTGTAATAATCGGCGAAAAGTGCATCTGCCGGTCGGTAAGGTTTCGCTGTTCCGTATGTTAACCGCATGGTACTATTGGCATCCGGGTAAAAAGTAGTTCCGGGATTCATTTCGCGCAACCCGGCAATATACAGGCGACGGGCTTTTGAGAATTTATCCTCATCCGTCATTTGCGAAAGGCGGGCAATCATATACGAAGCTATAAATGAATTAGCAGCCATATAAGCCGGGTCCTTTTGAAGTGTTTTCTTCTTTGGATTATTCAGAAATGCCATCAAACTTGCCTCAGAAGCAAAAATGGACTTGTCAAAAATATGATCCACATATTTTTTATAATCATCTTTAAATTTCTTTTTGATGGTCAGATAACAATCAGGCATATACTCGGGAGCCACATTTTCGGCATAAATTTCAAGCATTTTCAGAAGTAGTTCTTTTTCCAGTGCCGGGTTAAAGGTTTTATAAAATTTAGCTGCCCTGTTTTTGTTGATGTTGACCATTTCGGTAAAATCGGCTGAATCGAACCTGCTCCTGAGTTCACCGGTCTGGAAAGCAATATATAATATTCGGGCACCCATCAGCAATTCACCGGCATACATGATTGCCTCGCTAGCGCGACTTTCGGCCGAGGTTTTATAAACCGTTTTAAAATCGTCAATTACACTTCCGTATTTGGCTTTCCGGCCTTCATCCTGGCTAACCCATGCCTGGAAATCGTCTTCAACTCTTTTTTTGTCGTCGTATACTTTTAAACGTAGCAGTGCTTTACTTTCCTGCAGTGATTTCTTCCAGAAATTGCCCAGGTACGCATAATCACCGGCATAGGCTATACGGGTAGCATCATCGGAGTCCATATATTTTCTCATCACTTCCATCTTGGCCCATTTAGCTTTTATGTCGGCAGGATTGGTTTGGGTAAGTTTCTCCTGAATACCGTAGGAGGTCAGATAACGATCGGTAGCACCGGGATAACCCAGTATCATTGAAAAATCGCTTTCGTTAACGCCGGCAATTGAAACCGGAAGAAAGTGTTTAGGCTGCATGGGTTGATTGGTCTTTGAATATTCGGCAGGTTTGCCATCGGCACCGGAATACACGCGCAACAGGCAAAAATCACCTGTATGGCGTGGCCACATCCAGTTATCGGTATCACCACCGAATTTTCCGATGGATGAAGGAGGAGCTCCTACCATACGAACATCGGTATAAGTCTGGTAAACAAACATATAATATTCATTCCCTTCAAACATGCTTTCAACAGATACTTCAAATGCCGAACCGGCTTCCTTCTCCGCTTCTTCGATAATCAGATCCGATTCTTTCTGAATTGCCTGGCCTCTTTCGCCTTCATCCATTTCGGAAGTGACTTTAGCCAGAATACGGGCCGTGACATCTTCCATCCTGATGAGGAAGGAAACCGTTTTACCTGGAATCGGCAATTCCTCCTCCGGACGCATGGCCCAGAAACCGTCAGTCAGGAAATCTGTACCAACAGAACTTTGTTCAGCAATGGCTTCATACCCGCAATGATGGTTTGTGATAAGCAAACCTTTTTGTGAAATTATTGAACCGGTGCATCCACCATGATCAAGTGAAATAATTGCATCTTTCAGGCAGGCCTGGTTTACGCTGTAGATCTGTTCTGCTGATAGTTTCAGACCCATCTGCTGCATTGCACCTATATTGTATTTGCTTACCAGCATGGGCAGCCACATGCCTTCGTCGGCTTTGGCGAAAAAACTCAGTACGGTTACAAAAACCAGGAATAGGGAGACTTTGAGGTGTTTCATGGATGTACGATTTACGAATGACGATTTACGAGGTACGAGGTACGAATTACGAGGTACGATTTACGAGGTACGATTTACGAGGTACGATTTACGAGGTACGATTTACGAGGTACGATTTACGATTGGGCACGACTTCTGACTTCCGACTTATTATTTACGATTTACGAGGTACGATTTACAAATTATAAGGTACAAATTATGAGGCACAAATTACGAGGTACGAATTATGAGACCAAGATACAAATTACAATTATCACAATTAACAATCTGTCAAATAAAAGTGTCGAACTACCCAATGGTAAATCGTCATTCGCCAATCGTAAATAAAAATGACGAACTACCCAATCGTAAATCGTCATTCGCCAATCGTAAATAAAAATGACGAACTACCCAATCGTA
>JAURYB010000133.1 GCA_030654075.1 Bacteroidales bacterium
TATTCGCTTCGCTCATGAGATCGCTTCGCTAAGTTCGCTAGGTTACTCACGTATTGCTTATTTTTAAAGGTGTTCACTTCGGCAAGCACTTCGGCAGGCTCAGTGTAGCACTCAGTGCACCGCGTGAGCTAAAGGTTCGCCAGATTGATCATAATATCATCTTTGGTTGGTGATTTTTCCCAATCATGGCTATTTCACGTGTTGCTGGTTAGTAGTTTTTGGAAAATAGAAAATAGAAAATGGTTACAGGTTGTTGGTCACTGGTTGCTGGCATTTACCTTACAACTTACACCTTACAACTTACACCTTACACCATTACTACCTCAATTTCGCAATTATTGCGTCTGCCATCTGTGCCGTTGAAGCTGCTCCCTGGTTAACAACATCAGGCGTACCTTTCAGCTTCATCATGTCATAGGCTTTAACTTTGCCTTCAGCAACCACATCGGCAATAGCTTTGCGGATGCGGTCAGCCATTTCCATTTCACCCAGATGTTCGAGCATCATTACGCCCGAAAGGATCATAGCGATAGGATTAACAATGGATACTTCATAACTGGCATATTTGGGAGCTGAACCGTGTGTAGGCTCAAAAACACTGACTCCGGTTTCGGGATTGAACTGGGCTGAAGTAGCAAATCCAAGACCACCAATCAAACCGGCAAAAGCATCCGACACGATATCCCCAAACATATTGCCGGCGACTATAACATTATAGTTTTCAGGATTTTTGGTGAGCCACATGGTCATTGCGTCGATATTTACATCTTCAACCCAGATATCAGGGTATTCGGACTTGCTCATTTCCTGCGCAACTTTAAGCATCATGCCTGAAGTTTCACGGATTACGTTTGGTTTTTCGCAAACCGTAATTTTACTGAAACCTCGGCTTTTAGCATACTCGAAAGCAGCTTTTACAATACGGGTCACATATTTCTTTGTAAAAATACGGGTTGAGACGGCTAATTCAGGACGTGGGCACCAGCCAAAGTTTTCGCGGAATTTTGGGTGAGTCATCAACGCATCATAAACCTGGTCGGGAGGATTTGTCCATTCAACACCGCCATACAGACCTTCCGTGTTCTGACGAAAAATCATGACATCCACCGCTGGTTCTTCAATGCCGTCCTTACCACGACGAATGAAGTTCAATGGGTTCCCTATAAGCGTTTTACAAGGGCGCATGCAGATATCAAGATCAAAATGCTGGCGCATAGTAACAATAGGGCTGTAGTATGTAAATCCTTTTCCCTGTAACCCAGGAGCGAGTTCGGCCGCAGTTTTGTCTTTAGGTTTGGATGTGATAGCTCCAAAAAGACCAATTTTGTGCTTTTCCAGAAGTTGTATTGTGCGATCAGGCAGGGGATTGCCTTCCGTACACCAGAATTCCCATCCAATGTCGCCTTTAACATATTCAGCTTCAAATCCGGCTGCATCGAGGACGCGGATACACTGCTCAAGTACTACTTTTCCAATGCCGTCGCCAGGCATTGTTACAATGGTTCTTTTTGCCATAATCTTAGTTTAATTTTGTCTTGTTATTAGTAAACAATATGGGACAAAATTAGAATTTCAATTGTGAATAACAAGCGGTTTTTACAAATATTTTTATTGATAAAACTTATGTTAGAACAGTAATAAATATTTAGTCTGTTGAAAAAAATGGAGAATTAATAAAGCCGCAGATTACGCAGATTTCACAGATTAATAAAGTCTTTCCAGGTGAATTTCATTCAAAAACTAATAATTTCAAATTTAAATCTGTGCAAATCTTTGAAATCTGTGGCAAAATATCTATATCAATCGCTGACCAGCAACATACAGAATATAAAGTTTGAATATTCCTTATTATTTCTGCCGGAATTTGCACGACCGGAATTCAATTCTTAGGAAGATTTCGTATTTACCCTGATTTAACTACTTTTGCAGCCTTAATCAACCTTAATTATCATACATTGTCAATCATTCCTCAAAATATAAATGAAACGGTATTGGCTAAAAGTGTTGAAGGTCCTGTTTTTAAAAAAATAACAGAAGCCGCAACACTCTTAAACACTGATGCATATGTTGTCGGGGGATTTGTTCGCGACCTTATTTTACATCGTCCAAGTAAGGATTTGGATATAGTTACTTCGGGAGATGGAATTGAACTCGCCAACAAGGTTGCTGAGTTGCTTAAAGTTAAAAAAGTCAGTGTTTTTAAGACCTTTGGCACGGCAATGTTTATGTACCACGACTGGCAGGTTGAGTTTGTGGGAGCACGAAAGGAATCGTACAGGACTGATTCACGAAATCCGCAGGTTTCACCAGGTTCGATTGAAGATGATCAGAACCGTCGTGATTTTACAATCAATGCAATGGCTATTAGTTTACGAACCGACGATTTTGGCGCTTTGATTGATCCTTTTCATGGTGTTGATGATTTGAAAAATAAAATTATCCGAACCCCTCTTGATCCAGATATTACTTTTGCAGATGACCCTTTGCGTATGATGCGTGCTATCCGTTTCGCAACCCAGTTAAAATTTCAGATTCTTCCCGAAACACTTGATGCCATAACCCGAAATGCTGCACGAATCAATATAATAACCAAAGAACGTATCAGCGAGGAACTGAATAAAATTGTAATGACGGAAAAACCTTCTGTTGGCTTTTATTTGTTGGATGAAACCGGCCTGCTTGAGCATATATTTCCGGTTTTCACTAAACTGAAAGGTGCTGAATATGTGGATGGCAAAGGTCATAAAGATAATTTCAAACATACACTGGAAGTCCTGGACCGCATTGCGCCAAATACGGATAACCTCTGGCTTCGCTGGTCAGCTCTGCTACACGATATTGCCAAACCAGGTACCCGCCGTTTTGATCCTCTTTCTGGTTGGACCTTTCATGGGCATGAGTTTAAAGGCATGAAAATGATACCGGCTATATTCAGCGATCTTCGGCTTCCGTTAAATGAAAAATTGAAGTATGTGCAAAAAATGGTACTGCTGCATCTGCGGCCAATAGTATTATCTGAAGATGTAGTTACCGATTCAGCCGTTCGCCGCTTGCTTATCGAAGCCGGTGATGATATAGACGATCTGATGACACTTTGCGAAGCCGATATTACCTCTAAGAACCAGGCAAAAGTTAAAAAGTATATGGCTAATTTTGAGGTAGTCAGATCTAAATTGAAAGAAATTGAAGCGAAAGATAATCTCCGTAATTGGCAACCGCCGGTTTCAGGGGAAATTATTATGGAGGTCTTTGGCCTTGAGCCCTGCAGGCAGGTGGGTGTAATTAAAACTGCTATCAGGGAGGCTATTTTAGAAGGGACAATACACAATAATTTTGAAGAAGCATATCAATTGATGATAACAGAAGGTTTGAAACTGGGATTGACTGTTGTAAGACAGCATCTTACTTAATCCATTGAAATTCTTCTGTACGGTTGAAGTAAATCTTAAAATAATTCATAACTTTACACTATCAAAACCACCAATAATACGACCATGCAAGTATACCGTTTCAGGCTTTTATTTGAAGAACAGGAAGATTTTCTGCGGGATATTGAAATCAAGCCAGGGCAAACTTTTAAAGATTTTCACGACATCATCCTTAATTCTGTAGATATTGAAAGCAACGAGCTTGCTTCATTTTTCATCTGTGATCCGGGCTGGAGTAAGCAGAGAGAGATCACTTTAATTGATATGGGTATTAAGACACCTGACACTGATTTTGATGATGATGAAAGAAAACCAGTCAATATTCCAATACCGGTAATGATAATGGATGATGTGAAAATAAGGGAAGTAATCGACGACCCTCATCAGCGCATCCTTTTTGAATATAATTTCCTGAATCCTACAACTTTTTTCATTGAGCTAATGAAAATTGTTGAAGGTGATCCTAAAAAAACATACCCTATTTGTGTAAAGAAAGAAGGTACGATGACTCCAACGGCCACTCCAAACTTCCTTTCATTTTTAGACGATCCTGACGAAGATGCCATGCTGGGCGAATTGGATAAATTGATCGAAAGTGGCGAACTGGAAGAAGAAATTGATGAAAATTATACTACTGAACCTGAGTGGTAGTTTGGCGTTGAAGGAAAATCGTTCATAGAAAATAGAAAAATAGAAAAATAGAAAATAGAAAAGGGTATAGACTGGGAAGGAGATGAATGTAGATTTCTTTAATACGCCTTCAGGATTTTCTATCTGACCTTTATACCAATTCACAACCTGAATATTTTCCTCTAAAAATTTTCATAATCTTTCCGTCTTCGTCCCTTGCTAAATTCCGGAAAATATCTTGTAGTAATTGCCGGCCCTACAGCAGTTGGTAAAACTGATGTTGCCATAAAACTGGCAAAAGAATGGAAAACTGAAATCATTTCATCCGACTCCAGGCAATTTTACAAAGAAATGTCTATCGGAACTGCGAAGCCGGATAAACAGCAACTAAGCGAAGTGAAACATCATTTTATCGGGCAACTCTCAATTCACGATTACTATAATGTTTCCCGCTTTGAAAACGAAGCGTTGGAACTGCTTGAAGGCCTTTTTGAACAACATAGCCTGATATTTATGGTTGGTGGCTCCGGTTTATACATTGACGCTGTTTGTCGTGGTATTGATGATTTTCCTGATCCTGAGCCGGAATACCGCAACTATCTGAAAGGTATTTACCTGGATGAAGGCATCGAAAAATTGCAGGAAATGCTTTTTGGACTTGATCCTGAGTATTTTGCCACTGTCGATATCAATAACCCGAACCGCTTACTTCGTGCGCTGGAAGTATGCCATGTTACAGGTAAAAAATTCTCCGAACTGCGATTGAATAATTCCAAATTACGAAATTTCCAGATAATTAAATTAGGATTAAATATTCCCCGACCTGAACTTTATGGCCGGATCGAATTGCGCGTTGATCAGATGATTGATACAGGCCTGGTAGAAGAAGTCAGGAGTTTATTGCCTTTTCGCCATTTGAACGCCTTAAATACTGTCGGCTATAAAGAGATATTTGACTACCTGGATTCAGAAATCACTATAGAGCAGGCGACAACAAATATTAAAACAAGCACACGAAGGTATGCCAAACGCCAATTAACCTGGTTTAACCGCACAGATGAATATAAATGGTTTGATCCTACACAGTTAAACGAAATAACCAACTACTTAACAGAGAACTGCAAATAGTTGGTTATTGCTATGGGAATCTCATTTAAAAGGGATAATTTCCCGATTTATAAGACCAAAGTCTCAAATTCCAAGTCCCAAATTTCAAATCCCTTCTCCCAGGTTAGTATTGTCCAAGCCTTGGTTCTTGGAATTTGGATTTTGGGTCTTTCATGGAATGCGATCATACATTCCATGAAAAGTAATATTTCCGTTGGATTCCAACTATTTCTTCAGGTATTCATCCAGGAAACGGAAGAATTCCCGCTGCCATAAAACGCTGTTTTGTGGACGCAGAACCCAATGACTCTCTTCAGGGAAATGCAGGTATCGTGCCGGTACTCCTAAAAGTTTAGCCGCGTTATAAGCCGCCATTCCCTGTGTGTATGGAATACGGAAGTCGTTTTCGCCTTCGATAATCATGATTGGAGTATCCCATTTATCCACAAATTTATGTGGGGAATTGGCGTAAGAATGATCAACTTTTGGATTTCCCTTTTTCCAATAAGGTCCGCCAAGGTCCCAGTTTACAAACCACATTTCTTCAGTTGTAAGGTATTGATCTTCAAGATTGAACATTCCGCAATGTGAAATGAAAGCTTTAAACCGTTTTTCGTGGTGTCCGGCCAGCCAGAGGACTGAGAATCCACCATAACTTGCACCAACAGAACCAAGTCTGTCTTTGTCAACAAACGGCTCTTTCGCCATTTCATCAATTGACGTCAGGTAATCTTTCATGTTTTGTCCGCCATAATCACCGCTGATCTGATCGTTCCATTCCTGCCCGAAACCTGGTAAACCTCTGCGGTTAGGAGCAACAATTATGTAATCGTTGGCAGCCATCATTTGGAAGTTCCACCGGTATGAAAAGAATTGGCTAACCATACTTTGTGGTCCGCCTTCGCAGAAAAGCAGGGTTGGATATTTTTTATTTGGATCAAAATCAGGAGGATAAATAACCCAGGTTAGCATTTTTTTATTGTCCGTGGTTGTCATCCAGCGCTCTTCAACTTTGGCTGATTTAATATCTTTCAGGATTTCCTTGTTTGTAAATGACAACTGCGTTTCATTACCCGAAGCATCAATTTTAAATATCTCGGTAGGACTTGTCATCGATTGTTTCGAAGTAACTATATCCTTTCCTGCTAAAGCAATTGAAAGATAATCCCATGGACCTTTAGTGATTTGCCTGATTTCTTTGGTTCCTGTTGAAAGTGAATAAATCTGTACGGTTCCATGAATGGGGCTCAGGAAATAGATGGAATTTCCATCTGCTGTCCAGGTAAAATTATTGGCGTTCTGATCAAATTTTTCGGAATAATCAGTATATTTTCCCGTGTTAAAATCATAGAACATAATCCGGTCTTTATCCGCCTCAAAGCCATCGCGGGCCATGCTTCTCCAAACGAGTTTTTTGCCATCAGGCGAAAATACAGGATCCTGGTCATACCCTGATATTCCTTTTGATACATTTATTTCGTTGCCGGTAAGCAGGTTATAAACATAAACTTCCGAATTGGTGCTTTTTGAATATTCAATCCCGACTAGTTTTTTACATGTATACGCTATTTTGTCACTTTGCGGGCTCCAGTTAATTTGTTCCATTCCGCCCCAGGGCGCCATTGGAGATTCAAATCGTTGATCATGCATAATATCTTTTCCTTTCTCAACTTTTCCATCAGCGTAAGAAGCCACAAATATATGGCTGTAACTGAAGTCAGACCAGCTATCCCAATGCCGGTACATCAGGTCGTCCTCGATACGGGCATTGGCTTTTGGAAGGTCAGGATAAATATCATTGGCAGTTTTGTCTAATTTAACACGTTGTGTATAAAGCATGTACTTCATATTAGGCGAATAACTGAATCCTGTAACATCGCTACCGGTGTTACTGATTTGGACAGGAACAGAGCCATCGGGATTGGCTTCCCATATTTGCATAGAACCGGATTCGGCTGAAAGAAACGCAATCTTTTTCCCATCAGGCCTGAATATTCCATTGACTTCGCTTCCTTTAAAAGTAGTAACTTTTACTGAATTCCCACCAGAAACTTCCATGGAGTATAAATCACGGTTCCCTTTGTTCTCAGCCAGATTATACCAGCTTACGCCGTATAAAATTGTTTTATTATCAGGTGAAACCTGGATATCACTTACCCGGCCAAGTTTCCAAAGGAGTTCAGGGGTATACCGATCAGATGTAGTAGTTTGTTGAGCAAAAACTAACTGTCCGGACAGGATTAATAATAAGCAAATTTGAAGCGTTTTCATCAATTTGGTTTAAGTATGATTTATGGCTGCGAAAGTAGAAAATTTATACTACTTATTTAAAAACTTTGCAATTAGTTCATATTAAAATACAGTAGTAATTAATTGAAATTTCAATTCTTTGAAAGAACCTGGGAAATTGCATCCAATAAGCTTAAATCACCTAAAAATTTTCATATTTTTGTGGATATTTCAAATCTGGTAACTAATCAGTTCAATTAAAGCATTGACAAACAAACATATGCCACAGATTCCGCAGATTTCACAGATAAATATTCATTGCTTACAATCAAATTTTATTTAAAAAACTGCTGAAAGCAGTTTAAAATTTGTGTAATCTGCGTAATATTTGGCTAAAATTGCTTTAAAGCAGACTGATTTGTTACCAAATCTATTTTTAATATAATTCTGTTTCTTTTCAAACACTTAAATGATGCCAAAAAATATTAATTTCCCCTGGTGGATACTTACAGTAAGTATTGTACTGGCTTTCACACTGCCTGTTCTGGTTCAGGATGCAATGTTTCAGGATGCAATGTTATATAGTTCAGTTTCGCATAATTTAGCCATTGGAATAGGAACTTTCTGGTTTCCACAATACAGCACACTGAATATTGCAGGTATTCCCTCATTTCATGAACAACCGCCACTTGTGTTTGGTATTCAATCTGTCTTTTATAAAGTATTGGGCGATTCGATCTACGTTGAGCGTTTCTATACTCTGTTAATGCTCATCGCGCATATTATTCTTATTAATGTGTTGTGGAAACTGAATTTCAATAAAACTCAGCAGCAACGCAAATTGGGGTGGATAGCAGTTACTTTTTGGATATTAATACCTGTTTGCTGGTGGTGTTTCCACAATAACCTGATGGAAAACACAATGAGTTTATTTGATTTGACTGCGGTAATTATTATTGTTCAGAATCTCAAAAAGACTTCAGTAAATTACTTGGCCTGGATACTTGCCGGCTTCCTGATTTTCCTTGCTTCTTTTAGCAAAGGTCTACCCGGACTTTTTCCTATTGTAGTTCCTTTTTTATATTGGATTGCCGAAAGAAAAACCGGTTTTAAAAAGCATCTGCTTTTGACACTTTTGTTATTTAGCATTCCTGCTTTGATATATACAATCCTTTTTATCATTCCGATAAGCAGCGAAAGTCTTTCAATTTACGTTTTCAAGCGATTACTGGTCAGGGTAGATTCAATGCCTACTTCATCATACAGGTTGGAGATATTCTGGCGGCTCTTTACAGAGATGATACCTGTTTTACTCGTTCTATTTATTGTATTTGTGGTTGGGTATTTCAAAAAAGCAAATCTTGCGGTCAGGGAGAATAGTAAAACCGCAGCATTTTACTTTTTAATCGGATTATCAGGATCAACTCCTCTTGCATTAACCATGGTTCAAAAAGGATGGTATCTGGTTCCGTCATTCCCGTATTTCGCAATAGCGGCTGCGATGTTGATTTCACCTTATATCTCAAAATCACTGGCTACAATTGATACATCAGGAAGAAAGTTCAAAATCTTCTATATTGTCACTATCATTCTGTTTATCAGCGTTATGGTGGTTTCAGCAACACAGTTTGGTAAAATTTCGAGAGAAAAAGATACCCTAAGCGATGTATATAAAATAGGTAAGGTGGTTCCGCGGTTCTCTACTATAACAGTTCCGGAAAACCTTTACGACGAGTATGATTTTATATTACAAGGATTTTTAGTCCGTCACTTTAATATTTCAATTGACCCGACAAAAGAATACAAATATTTTTTAACTGAAAAAGGAAATACCTCAGCAATACCGGCACAATATCGGCGGGTAGAAATTTCGCTCGTTAAATATGAACTCTACGTTCGGAAAGAATAAACCAGGGAAATAGTGTTTTAGTAAAAGATTTTGCCCTCCGAAGCTTACAAGTTTAATGTTTTTAGTCAGGCATTTTCTTTTTCGTCTCAGTTGCTATATGCTTTGGACTAAAAAAGAAAGCGACAGAATTTCTGAAAAATCAACTTTTTATAATCTGCTTTTTAAAATAATTTCTTAATTAGTAGAAATCTAACTGTTGAGCATAGTTCTGTAAATTGGAATAAGTGAGATAAACAGGTAGAGAGGTGTTTTACTTTATTCTGCTGTCTATAATTGATACCTTTGCAATAATAAGTGTTTAAACGAATACCGGAGAACTAAAAAGCAAAATTTTGTCGTTTGTTTTACTGTTTTGTGATTGATAGTTAACCATCCTGTGAAGAAAAAAACGTAAACATATGTTTTTCTGACAAAAAGGAAAGAAATGCGGAAAACACAAATAATTTATTTTAGCTTTTTTATTAGTAAATAGCTCTTTAACAAAAACATATGAATCAAGTAACTAATTCAATACAAAAGATCTGGAACGAAAATCCTTTACATCTGGTTATGTTCGTTGCAATTATAACACGTTTGCTTGCCGCATTTTTTTCCCGGGGCTTCGGCATGCACGATGATCATTTTCTTGTAATTGAAGTTGCTCAAGCATGGTTAGATGGGATTTTTGTGCCAGGGCATCTTTATGGACAAGCGCTGGAATTAACACCAGATGGGCATAGCCTGTTTTATATGGGTCTGCATTACCTGCTCTTTAAGTTCCTGGCTGTTTTTGGTATTTATGATCCATTATTTAAAATGCTTATAGTTAGGATATTGCATGCGCTGGCTTCCATATATTCGGTTTGGCTTACTTATAAAATTACCGAAAAGCTTTCATCAAAAAAAGATGCGGCACTCGCAGGTTTACTGATGGCATCTATGTGGTTTTTACCTATGTTAAGTGTTCGCAACCTTGTTGAGATTTTTTGTTTTCCTTTCACTTTGGCAGGAATATGGTATCTGATCAATGCTGAACTAAAGAAACATCCCTTATTAATATATTTATTGGCTGGATTTATTCTGGGATTAAGTATTTCGATTAGGTTTCAGTTGATAGTTTATGTTGGTGGGGTCGGCTTGGTTCTTCTGATTCAGCGTAAATGGATTCCTGCCTTTATATTTGGTTTTGGAGCCCTGTTATCCATTCTGATATTTCAAGGCTTGATGGATTATTTTATATGGGGTTATCCGTTTGCCGAATTTATCGAATATGTTAAGTATAATATACAGGAAGCTTATAATTATATAAATGGTCCCTGGTACAATTATCTTTTATTACTGGCAGGTATTTTTATTCCACCTGTTTCGCTGATGTTATTATTTGGGTTTTTTAGGGTTTGGAAAAAGCAACTTATCATTTTCCTGCCTGCATTCTTATTTCTGGTATTCCATTCATTTTTTCCAAATAAGCAGGAACGGTTTATTTTCCCATTTGTTCCTTATCTGATCATCGGTGGTGTTATCGGGTGGAACTCATTTCTGGTGGTTTCAAAATTTTGGAAAAACCATCAGAAAGCGCTTTCAAGATCGTGGATTTTCTTTTGGTTACTTAACTTTATATTACTGATTCCTGTTTCAACGGCATATTCAAAACGATCAAGGGTTGAAGCTATGGCATACCTGGCAAATTACCCGGGAATTAAGGTGGTGGTTGCTGAAGATACAAATAAAAACAGTGCTCAGATGCTTCCACGATATTACTCAGGACAGTGGATGCAGGTTTTGTATAAATCAGAAACGGAAGTCAGATCATATACATCAGATTCAATACCCTGTAGCGTATCTCAAGCTTCATTTGTGATGTTTTACAGCGACGAAAACCTGCAGGCAAGGGTTGATTCATTGAAAAAGGAAATTCCGTCACTCGTGTATGAAAAAACTTTTATGCCCGGAATGATCGACGAAATCATGCATCGCCTCAATCCGGTGAACAGGAACGAAACAATATATCTGTACCGTAACAACGATTTAACTAAAAAAAACAATTAAGTGGTTTTTCTGTTTCAGGATCAGGGTACAGATATTCAGATTAAAAGGGATATATGAACAAAGAAGAAGCTCAAATTCAAATAAACCAACTTGTTAAAGAGTTAAATGACCACAATTACCGGTATTATGTGCTGGCGGAACCTGTTGTATCAGATTTTGAATTTGATATGTTGCTCGAAAAACTCACAACTCTGGAAAAAGAATACCCGGAGTTTCTCTTACCTGATTCTCCTTCGCAGCGGGTAGGCGGAACTGTTACTTCGGAATTTGCTTCAGCACGCCACACCTACCCGATGTTATCGCTTTCAAATACCTATTCTGAGGGTGAATTACGTGAATTTGACGATCGTGTTCGTAAACTCCTTGATGCGAAATATGAATATATCTGCGAGTTGAAATTTGATGGTCTTTCGATTAGCTTGACTTACGAAAATGGATTGTTAACCAGGGCTTTAACACGTGGTGACGGTGAGCGAGGTGATGATGTTACAACTAATATCAAAACAATCAGAAGTATCCCCCTGCGATTAGTTGGTTCGGGATATCCTGAATTGTTTGAAGTAAGAGGAGAAATAATTTTGCCCCGGCCAGGTTTTGAAAAAATGAACCTCGACCGCATTGAAATTGGTGAAAATCCTTTTGCCAATCCCCGAAATGCAGCTGCCGGCAGCCTCAAATTACAGGATTCAGCCGAAGTCGCCCGCCGTCCTTTGGATGGATACATGTATTACACTTTAGGAGAAACGCTTTCTTTTAAAACTCACTCCGAAAGTCTTGAAGCGCTTGCTTCGTGGGGATTTAAAATCTCGGATAAAACTGCCCTTTGCGGCTCAATTGATGAAGTGATCGGGTTTATCAATAAAATGGCCCGCGAGCGCGATAAATTAACCTTTGATATCGACGGAATTGTAATAAAGGTCAATTCCCTTGAACAACAGCAGGCTTTGGGCTTCACCGCCAAATCTCCGCGTTGGGCAATCGCATACAAATATAAAGCCGAACAGGTAACAACCCAGCTGTTATCCATTGATTACCAGGTTGGACGCACAGGAGTGGTAACACCGGTAGCAAATCTTAAACCGGTTCAGCTTGCAGGAACCGTTGTAAAAAGAGCCAGTTTACACAACGCCGATATTATGGCCAAACTCGATGTTCGCATTGGCGACTTCGTTTTTGTTGAAAAAGGCGGGGAAATCATTCCCAAAATTATTGGTGTCGACCTGGGTAAGCGCGATTTATTTGCGGAACCGGTTGTATTTATTGAAACCTGTCCTGAATGTGGCACAAAACTCGAACGACAGGAGGGAGAAGCCGGCAACTTTTGCCCGAACGAAGACCATTGTCCGCCTCAGATTAAGGGGAAACTTGAACATTTTATTCATCGCAAAGCAATGAATATTGACAGCCTGGGCGAAGGTAAAATTGAAATACTCTATGATAATAAATTAGTTAA
This sequence comes from Bacteroidales bacterium, assembly GCA_030654075.1. Classification (GTDB taxonomy): domain Bacteria; phylum Bacteroidota; class Bacteroidia; order Bacteroidales; family UBA4417; genus UBA4417. Next base: position 12,785 of record JAURYB010000133.1, read on the forward strand.
AGATATAGCCGATCTCTATTCTCTAACCTATGATTCAATTTTGAATCTGGAGAAAGTCTTCAAAGGAAATGATGGTGCAAAAGACAAGAAACTCAGTTTCAAAGAAAAAACTGCCGAGAATATCATTAACGGAATAAACACCTCAAAATCAGCTCCATTTGAAAGAGTTCTCTTTGCAATCGGAATCAGGTATGTGGGTGAAACAGTGGCACGTAAGCTTGCTTTACATTTTAAAAATATCGATGCGATAATTGCTGCAAGTAATGAGGAATTGCAAGTGGCTGAGAATATTGGTGAAAAGGTGGCCGGAAGCATTTTTACATTTTTTCGTAAACCCGAAAACCTGGTTTTAATTGAGAAACTTAAATCAGCCGGGCTTAATATGGTTGCGGATAAACAACCGGATTTGCTGTCTTCTAACCTGGCAGGCAAAAGTATTGTGGTTTCCGGATCGTTCGGCTCTTCAAAACGTCGCAAAGAGTTAGAGGAAATGGTTGCCATGCATGGTGCCAAATTGGCAGGCAGTGTTACCTCGAAAACTGATTTTGTTGTGGCAGGTGAGAATATGGGGCCGGAAAAGCATCAGAAAGCGCTAAAGCTTGGAATCCCGGTTATTTCTGAAGATGAGTTTCTCGAAATGTTGAAATAGTTTTCTAATTGGATTGCTTTTTGTTGCCAAATATTCGGTACAAGAAGAAAAAATATATCGGCCACATTCTATTAGGATATTTCCGACCATCACTTTTTCAATTTGATAGAATGGGATCGCCTCTCGTCCTTCGCTTCATCGGATTGTACCATAGAATAAACAATCTAAACCAGAACCATATGGCTATTCCATCTGCAGAAATAGATAGTACCTTTTCCGGTTTATGTAACCTTGTGTTTGCCAACCGCCTGAAAGAAGCTCTGAATCAACTCGGGGTTTTGATGGAAGGAATGCATGTTGCTGATTTTACGTTGCAATACGAAGAACTGAACCAAACCTACCGGATGCTCCTGGAATATAACTTCCGTGGCGTTCCTGATCCACAGCGAAATATGATTTTCGGGAAACTTAAAGTTTCCTTGCTTGAGTTGGCAGATAAAGTTCGCCAACAGGCTTTTGCCCAGACCGGAATGCACATTTACCAATTAAAATCACGCATCGAAAAAGAAAAGGAAATTGCAAAAGAAGAAGCCACTCGTAAGCTTGACAATTATTTATTCGAACTGGAATATACCAAACTGCTAAACGATTCGGATTTAGCGGATCAAAATGCTGTAGACGCGTCTACTCCTTCAGTTTCGCCAAAGCTGTTCCAATTGATGTGGTTAACTGATAAATATACCGATACAGACCTTTTACTCATTAAAGCGATCAGGGAATCGGTAAGTCTGCCATGGTACGAGAAATGCCTGGCTGTTAGTGCAATAACCTTAAGTTTAATAAACTGCTTCGATAAAGAGAAATTTGCCGTTTTAAGCGAATTTTACAAAGACCGTCAGCCACAGGTTTGGCAGCGTGCATTTGCTGGGCTTATTGTTGCTGTTTTTATTTATAATAAAAGGCTCGAACTTTACCCGACAATCCGAACGCAATTTGATCATTTTAAAGGTGATGAAAACTTTTCAACGGATCTGAATAATTTCCTGCTTCAAATTCTGAAAGCACTCGAAACTGAGAATATTACAAAAAAATTTCGAGAGGAAATTTTGCCGGATGTCCAAAAGTTCGAATCAAAAATCCGCGAAAAATTAGACCTCGATAATATTATCAACAGTGAAATTATAGAGGATAAAAATCCGGACTGGGAGCAAATTTTCGAGGATAGCCCTGATTTGCTGAATAAAATTGAGAAGATGTCGGAAATGCAGATGGAAGGCCTGGATTTATTTATGGGCACCTTTGCCATGCTTAAGAATTTTGACTTTTTCAGGGAGATTTCTAACTGGTTCCGGCCTTTTTATAAAGAAAATGAAACGGCTGTAAATTCAGTAGGTGATGCGATACAGGGAAAATGGGATTTTCTTTCCGGGCTCGAGGATTCATTTTATATGTGCAATTCCGACAAATATTCCTTTTGTTTTAACATAAATCATCTGCCTGATGAGCAGGGGCGTAATATTGTCAGTTTATTCAACATGGAAGCGGAAAGTATGCGTGAACTTTCGAGTGAAGATAAATTACTGAACAAGCCTGGTAAGGATACTTTTATTTTTACTCAATACATTCAGGATTTATACCGGTTTTTCAAATTGCATCCTTTTCGCAATGATTTCAGGGATATTTTTAGTCTGAAATGGGATATTGCCGATAGTTGGTTATTACAAAATCAGGCTGATAATACCGGTATTCTGCGGAATGCAGCCGAATTCCTTTTTAGTAAAATGCATTATGCTGAGGCTTCCGGGGTTTTTCTTGCCTTGGCTCAAAAACCGGAGCCGGATCAGGCTGTCCACGAGAAACTTGCCTATTGTTTTCAGATGATGGGAAATTTCCGGTTAGCGCTTGAATACTATAAAAGAGCTGAATTGTTTGACAGCAACCGGTTGTGGAGCCTGAAAAAGATAATTTTCTGCTACCGCAAACTCGGTGATAATGAATCAGCGCTAAAATTGAGTCTTGAGGCAGCTGCCCTCGATCCTGATGATGCTTACCTTCAAACAATGCTCGGCAACTGCTATCTTGATTTGCATCAGTTCGAAATGGCCCTGGATCATTATTTTAAAGCTGAAATTCTTGCGTCCGAAAATAAGAAAGTTCTTCGCCCTATCGCGTGGTGTTGCTTTGTGCTCGGAAAACTCGATCTTGCGCTTACTTATTACCAGCTTATTTTAAACGAAGAACCTACCGCAACCGATTTGATTAATGCCGGTCATGTCGAGTTATGCATGGGGAATAAGCCCAAAGCAATGGAACGTTATATTGCAGCGATTGCTACAGGAGGGACCAATTTAATTCAGTTTACCGAAACGCTCGATTTTGATAAACGTTACCTGATTGCCAATGGAGTAGATTCCACAGATATTCAGCTTATTACTGATTATATTAGGTTCAGATAATGCATTTAAACAGGAAAATCAGATAAATGGAATTTTTCGAAAAATAATCATCCGGAAACTATTACTTTTTGCAATTGTTAATATTAATTAATAAAGCAGGCTCATAATCCGATTTGGCTTATTTTTTGAGTATTTCTAATTAAAATCGATGCTATGAAAAAAATACTTCTACTCTTCGTTATAACAATATCCATATTTTCTGTAACTGCTCAATCTTCAAAAAACAGAGCTGCGGATAATCTGCAACTTAAATCTTCTCAACATACTTCAGATATTGCTTCTGTAGAGGGGTTTATTGATAACATAACAGTTTATCCAAATCCTGTGGTTGAGGAACTTAAAATTGCCTTTCAAAGCAGTCAGAGGGGTTTGGCGGTAGTTTCATTTTTCAATAATATAGGTAAACCGGTTTTTAAACAGGAATCTGAGGTTGAATCCGGGCATAATATTATTTCAATTGATATCAGGAGCAAATCAATAGAGCCTGGGGTCTATTTTATTCAACTAGTTTCTGAAGGTCAAACCATTACGAGGAAATTGATCGTGAAATAGGTTAACTGCTTGATTATCCGATTACTTGTCCAGTTTTAAAAAGCCCGAAAATCTTATTCCGGGCTTTTTGCATTTTCAGTGTAATCTAGTCTTTTATCACCTGTATCTTTTTATTTATCCATTTACCTTCTACCTGTAATTGAAACAGGTAAACACCTGATGGCCAGTTACATTCTATAGCTATTTTTTTAGCTTTTGGGGAAGAATAGAATACATTATTTCCTGTAATATCTTTGATATTAAGTATTTGTACGGGGAATTCTGATTCAATTATTGTGCTGCCACCAGTTACGGGATTTGGATAGATTCGAATACCTGGTATATCCATTGCAATAGCATTAGTTGAAAGCGTGTTCTCCGATAATTTAACATTGACTACAGTTGTTTGCTTATCAGTTACTTGTACAGCAATGGTCTTAGGTAAATACCCGCTTGCCGAATAAGTAACATTATAAGTACCGCCCTTGAGTAAACGGTGGTAATCGCCAACCTTGGCATCAGTATAAACATACGAACTGTCTATATCGAAACCCAAAATATCTATTTTAGCATATAAAGGTTCTCCGCTCACGGAATCAGTTACCAAACCATGCAGTCCATAACCAGCTTGTTCAATATAGTTTAACAGTGAGCGGTAATTGTAATTCCAGTGATCAACCAACTGCGAGGTTACAGTCAGTAGTTTTATATCTGATAACTCGATGGTAACTTCGCGGCAATGCTTGAAGAAATTCATATAATCCTGACGTCCCCCGGTTATCCGATACCACGCATAACCATTTGTAATTCCGCTTGGGTAAAGAGTCATATAGCCAGCCGGAGAGTTAAGATGAACTGTGTCGGCATATTCATGGGATACATACATCCACCAGGCATTATCAGCTGAAAGTCGTAACCACGTATCCCATGGATAATTAACGACTTCAGCCCCGCCATGAAAATTCGCACCCATGGTAAAAGTGTTTTGATCTGCAAAATTCATAAATGCAACAGTCTCAGGTTGCCAGGCTTTTCCATCAGGATGTTGTCCGGCTTGCGGGTCAGGGTAATTGCGGTTCAGGTCAACATAACTGGCATTATAACGGGTTGCTCCGTTCACGGTGATGTTACCGCCGGCATAAGTTCCATCAGGATTGGCAAGCGGGCAAATAACAATATCAAAATTATTCACCATATTGGTTATACGGGAATCTGAACCGTATCCGGATAAAAGATAATCGGCAAGGTGCAACATCAGTATGGCTCCTGTTAATTCATCTCCATGAATACTGGAGGAATATAGGAACTCAGGCTCATTTTCCTCCGTGTTAACATTGTCGGAGATCCGCAATGCCAGGAGTTTGCGATTGCTTGCTAAGGTCGCAATTGTAATTAGTTTACATATTGCAGGATGATCTGCTGCAAAATTTATCATCAGTGTTTCATACGCCTCATAAGTCGGGTAGTAATTCCAGGTGAGAACTTGTTTCGGATCACTGCTCATTTGAACAGGATAAAGTTCAGATGGCGCCGTAAGAACCGTAAAATCTAATTTCCTGCCTGTGAATGCTGAAAATTCTTTTTGGTTGGCATATGCATAAACAGTATTACCCTTAATATTGCTGATTGATATTTCTTTGGTAATCGATGAAATTTGAGAAAGATCATTAAGTTGGAAACTAAAATAAACTTCGCCTCGGCGGTTAATGTCCTGCAGAGCCTGGTTGGTTTGTTTTAACTGGGATTGAGCTGATACGATTCTGAATAGCGATATTATGGAGAAAAGGAGTAAAATGAGTTTTTTCATGAACATGCCAGTTGTTATATTTCTTTAATTGCAGGCTCCAGTTCAGCCATAAGTGCTGACAAGTGGTTGTAATGCACTTTTTCAATCTTAACTAAGGGTAAACGTAAATTGTTGGAAATTATTTCCATGATTTCCAGGGCAGCTTTGATGCCTGAAGGATTACCATCCGCAAATACGGAGCGTATGAAATCAGTAAGCTTGTAATGAATTTCACGGGCTTTTTTCATATCCCCTTTAAGTCCATAAGAAACCATCTCAGAAAAAAGTTTAGGGTAAGCATTGGCAACCACTGAAATTACTCCGTCCGAACCCATACCAAGCAGAGGTAAGGTGAGCAAATCATCACCCGATATAACAAGGAAGTCTTTGGGCTTATTCCTGATAATATCCATTACTTGTTCAATATTTCCGGAAGCTTCCTTTATTCCGATAATATTGTCAAAATCTGTTGCCAGTTGAAGCGTGATTTCGGATTTCATATTCACGGAAGTCCTGCTGGGAACATTATACATTATAATGGGAAGAGGGCTAACAGTTGCAATACTTTTATAATGAAGGTAAAGTCCGCGTTGCTGCGGTTTATTATAATAAGGTGTTACAGAAAGTATGGCATCATAGCCATCGAGCGAATTAGATCGAATGGTATTTATAACGTCTTGTGTATTATTACTGCCAATTCCAATTACCAGAGGAACTCTTTTATTGTTGATTTCCACAACGAATTCGGCAAGAGCGTTCTTTTCTTCACGAGTAAGAGTAGCTGTTTCAGCTGTTGTTCCTTGCACCACAAGGTAATTCACTCCCCCTGTTATAAGATGCTCAATTAACCTCTCAAGTGCGGTGAAGTCAATGGTTCCTTGTTTGTGAAAAGGAGTAACTATAGCAACTCCGGTTCCCCTGAATTTAGTATTCATTTGTTTAGTTATTTATTCTGCTTAAATAATGAATTACCTGTGACGCAAATGAATCAATAGTTTCATCCGGTCCGGAATGAATCATCAGGTCGTAAAACAACTGGTGGTCTTCCTGAAACCGGCCTACTTTTAGTCCGGCTTTCGATAAGCCTGCGCAATAAAGTAAGGGAAGATGGTCTTCCAAACTCAGGTCAATTAAAATATCGTACTCTGTTTCAATGAATTCCTTTACAAAAGCTTTCTGCGGCTGAAACCTCCAGTTTACATCTTTGGCTGTAATAATATCCTGCGAAATTTTGGGAATAAAATAATGAGGATTAAATTTCTGATTTGTATAAGCCACAACCCTTACTTTTAAATTCAGCTCCAAAAACCGGCCCAGGATTAATTCTGCTGTTTTATAGGTAGCTTCGTCAGGAAGATAATACAATAAAGCTACTGTCCGTGCACTTTCCAGGTTTGTCGGTTTCAGGCTTCTTTTCATTTCATTCATTTGCTTAAGCAGAAACGACTTAGCAAATTTTTCGCGTATATTTTGGATTGCTTTCAATGATATTCAATTATTTACTGAAAAACGGGTAAGTACAAGTTATGTTTTGTAACCTGCTAAAATACTTAATTTATTTTCATCACCTATAGTTTTTTATAAAAAAAAGATGGAGTTCAAAGAGCCTTTTATTACGGGAATATCAACCTGGTATAGATGTATTTACTTGAGATTAGTGTAGCAAGAAGTAATTTCACCTAAATACATGCGATGATAGTCTTTTTTAGGATAATTTTTATTGATGGCATCAACCTTAAAGTGTTCAGGAATAATATCCGAAAAGTAAAGCTTCCTGCACTCCAACATAAGTTTTGACTGCTCATAAAATATTGAGCCCTCAGGCGATTCAAAAGGGTTGAGACCTGTTGCTTTCATTTTGTCATTTTGCCTGCCCGATACTTTTCCACAATAGTTCAATGCATCACGATGGCTTTCGTCAAAAAAACTCATGGTGAAGAATTCATTCGACTCCATAAATTTGTAAGTGTACCGCTGCGGCCTTACAAAACAAAATACTACCGGCCTGTTCCACAAAATGCCCATACCTCCCCAACTGGCTGTCATGGTGTTAAATGCGTGCGGATTGCCTGCTGATAACAGAAACCAATCATCATCAATAAGTGTAAAAGGATTTTGGTTGATATCCTTTGGCTCAATTTTCTGTAAGTCTTTATATGTCATTTTGTTTTCTTTACGTGTTTTAAGTTCAACAGGTTCAATGGATTGGAGCCTAATCCTGAGATATTCTTCTGGCTGAACCGCAGTACCTGATCATAATACAGCACTACAACAGGAGCTTCTTCTATCAGAAGCTTGTCCATTTGAATATATTTTAATCCTCTCATTGAATCAATTCTTTCGAGCATACATTCACCATAAATTTTGTCAAAGGCAGCCGATGAGAAATGAGTGTAGTTGGGCCCGGCCGGGCAAAAGTTTGGTGAATAAAACAATGAAAGATAATTCTCAGCATCAGGATAATCAGCTATCCACGAACCTCTGAAGAAGCTCACTTTCGATTGTGCGATCATCTCCCGCAAAGTTGCCGGAGGAGTTACATCAATTTTTAAATTTATTCCGATTTCACCCAGTTGGCTCTGGATAAATTTGCATAGATCAAGGTAAGATGCATTGGTTGTCAATGTGATAGGAGGGAGTCCTTTCCCACCAGGATAACCAGCTTTTCCTAGCAATTGTATGGCTTTTGCCGGATTGTAATGATATCCCACAACCTGTTTCTGGTCAAACCAGGGAATTCCTGCAGGTACAAATCCTGCTGTGCCGGCAATTCCAATATTATTCCTGAGATAACGCATCATCTTTACCCTGTCGAAACCATAATTAATGGCTTGCCTGATTAATTTTAACCTCAGCGGGCTTTCGGCAGCGGCTGTATAATTTGTGTCGATTAGTATCCCAAGGTATTCAGTATTGAGATAAGGCTGTTTCGTTAAATTTATTTTGGAAGAATATTTTGAGCGCAATTCACCATTCTTGGTTAATAGCTCATCTTTATAACTGGCATCAATTCCCGATACAAAATCCAGATTGCCTTTGATGAATTCAAGAAAAGCGGATTGCTTATCTACAATAAATGTGACAGCAATAGCATCCAGGTAGGGCAGGGAACCTTCATCTCCAGATTCAAAATAGTTTTCATTCCTTAACATAACAAGTTTTACCCCTTCTTTCCACAGACCAAATTTAAAAGGGCCGGTTCCCACAGGATGTTGCCGGAAATCAGTACCATATTTTTCAACGGCTTCATGCGGAACTACTGAACAATATTGCATGCTTAACAATCCCAGGAAAGGCGGGAATGGCGCTTTCAAAGTAATAATCAGCGTGCTGTCGTCTGGCGCAATAAAGGAATTTTTGTTATTTTCTTTTCTAACCTGCTTGAGCACCCATGCTCCCGGCGAAGCCAGCTTATCATCAAGCAGTCTGTTTAAACTGTAAACAAAGTCAGACGCAACTGCTTTTCTTCCTTTATTTCCGGTGAAAGCTTCATCAGCTGTGAAAAATACATCGTTTCGCAGATGAAAAGTATAAATCAATCCATCTGGTGAAATCTCCCAGCTTTTTGCGATACAGGGTTTCACTTTCAGATTTTCATCAAGCTGAACCAAACCGTTAAATAACTGGTTCACAGCCCAAATATTTGCCTGGTCGCGTGCAAAAGCCGGATCAAGTGATGTTATTCCTGCAGATTCGTTGTAACGAAATACAGTTCTTCCGTCATTTTCAAATCGTCCTGATTTACACGAAGTTATCAGGAGAATCAGGAAAAAGAAAATGTATTTCGTGTTTGAAAACTGCATTGAGCGCGATGAATGATTCTCCAAAATTAAGCGTTTGCCGGATAGAGATGGTTAGACTTTAAAGATTATATCGTATAAAAATGAAAAAACCGGAATAAATCCGGCTCTTCAGCAATCAAATTATTTGTATAAAGTTATTTTTTCTTTACCAACGCCAGGTCAAGAACATCAATCATATCTCTCAGGTAATGAAACGTGACACCTTTAATATAATCGGGTTTTATTTCCATGATATCCCTTCTGTTATCTTCAGATAAAATAATATCAGTAATTCTTGCGCGCTTGGCGGCAAGGATCTTTTCCTTTACGCCACCTACAGGCAATATACGGCCTCTCAGGGTTATTTCGCCCGACATAGCTAGCTTTTCATTAACCGGCTGCTTCGTGAAAGCAGAAGCCAGCGCAGTAAACATGGTGATACCTGCGGATGGTCCGTCTTTAGGTGTTGCTCCTTCAGGAACATGAATATGAACATTCCACTTTTCGAAGACATCATTTTCCAGTTTCAACAGGCTTGCATGCGATTTTAAATATTCATAAGCAAGTGAGGCAGATTCTTTCATTACATCACCAAGGTTTCCGGTAACAGTGAGAACTCCTTTGCCGGGACTTAAACTCACTTCAACAAAAAGAATCTCTCCACCCACAGCTGTCCATGCAAGGCCTGTAGCAACTCCGGGAGTATTTCCTGAATAGCTTTTTTCATTATTAAAAGGAGCCGGACCAAGAATTTTCTCTATATCTGCATTTGAAAGAATGGATGGAATAGCTTCATCCATGGCTATAAACCGTGCACGGTTGCGAATTACTTTCGCTATGGTTTTTTCGAGCAAACGAACACCGGATTCCCTGGTGTAGTTTTCGATAATGGATTGAAGCACAGGTTTACCAAAAGTTATTTTCTTTTTATCGATACCATGTTCTTTCAACTGTTTAGGAACCAGGTGCCTGCGTGCAATTTCTATTTTTTCTTCAATCAGGTAACCACTCAGATCAATAATTTCCATCCTGTCGCGTAAAGCGGGATGTACGGAGTTTAACGAATTAGCCGTGGCAATAAACATTACTTTCGATAAATCATACTCCACTTCAAGAAAGTTGTCATAGAAGGAAATATTCTGTTCCGGATCAAGTACTTCAAGCAAAGCAGCTGATGGATCGCCGTTAACTGTCATTCCTGAAACTTTATCAATTTCATCCAGTACAAATACAGGATTGGATGATTTGGCTTTACGGATACTTTGTATAATCCGTCCAGGCATTGCGCCTATATAGGTTCGGCGATGGCCTCGGATTTCGGCTTCATCATGCAATCCACCCAGCGACATACGGATGTAGTTCCGCCCGATAGCTCTTGCAATTGATTTGCCTAATGATGTTTTACCAACTCCAGGAGGGCCAACCAGGCAAAGAATGGGTGATTTCATGTCACCTTTCAGTTTCAGAACTGCCAGGTATTCAATAATACGCTCCTTTATCTTTTCCATGCCATAATGGTCTTTGTCTAAAACCTTCTGAGCATGATGTAAATCGAAATTATCCTCAGTAAAAGTTTCCCAGGGCAAATCAACCATTACTTCGAGGTAGTTAACCTGCATGCCAAACTCCATTGCCATTGGATTCATGCGTTGCAGCTTTGCTATTTCCTTTTCGAAAACCTTAAATGCCGCCTCAGGCCATTTCCTTGAATAGGCTTTGGCTTTTATTTCATTAATCTGCTGTTCATTTGGATTATTGCCAAGCTCTTCCTGGATTTGTTTCAGCTGTTGATTTAAAAGATAATCACGCTGCTGCTTGTCCATATCAACCTTTACCTTGTTTTGAATTTGATTTTTCAAATCCAACATTTGTAACTCTTTGGTAAGAAGTCCTAACACTCTGTTGGCACGTTCTTCCAGGTCAAGGATACTCAGGAGATTCTGCTTTTCAGTAATTTCGACATTCAGGTTGGATGCCACAAAATTGACAAGGAAAACCGGACTCTCGATGTTTCTTATAGCAAATGCTGCCTCACTAGGTAAGTTTGGCGATTGATTAATTATTTGAATTGACAAATCTTTGATAGAAGCAATCAATGCTTCAAAATTCTTGTCATTCTTTTTCGCCACAAATACTTTCTGATCAATACTATGAACTTCTGCCTTGAAATAAGGCTCCGATTGAAGTAATGTTCCAAGTTCAAAACGCTTTTTCCCTTGAATTATGGCAGTAGTATTACCATCAGGCAATTGAAGGATTTTAATAATATATGCTACAGTTCCTATTTTATTGAGGTCATCATAGCTGGGATCTTCAATGTCTCCATCTTTTTGCGAAACTACTCCGATTATTCGTTCTCCTTTATAAAATTCTTTTATCAGGCGGATTGATTTATCCCGGCCAACAGTAATGGGTATTACTACTCCCGGAAATAGAACCGTGTTACGAAGTGGTAAAATCGGTAAAACAGGTGGAACATCTTCAGCGTTAATCATCTCTTCATCCTCTGCCGAAAGCAAAGGAATGAATTCAGTTTCATCTTCCATTACATTCGAAAGATGCAAGTCTGCTATGTTTATATTGTGGTCCATAAAAGTAAATGTGACAGTTTGGCATATAAGATGCCTGTTAAATTTTCATCAGTGATATTTCAATAACCATGCCACTCAACAAACAAGGCTCTATAAAGTAGGTTCAAGGGTAAGATTAAGTACAGGATAAATATTATTTGTAACCGGATGATTTTTAATGCCTGATTTTAAAATAGGATTTTGGAAACCACATTTATAACAGACGGTTATCGCTGGATAACTCAAAAACAGTCTTGAAAATATTTTCTTCCACCTCATCAAAGGGCAGATTCCGTCTTGCATAAACCGCTTTTGCCGTGATCAAAGCTTCATCGAGTTTATGCTGCCTGAATCCTGAAGTCCCGCCCCAGACAAATGACGGAATAAAATTACGTTGGTAACTTACTCCAAAAATATTGGAACAAACTCCGGCAGTTGTGCCTGAATTAAACATTGAACTGATTCCGGTTTTGGTATGATCGCCCATCACCAGGCCGCAAAACTGAAGCCCTGTGGTTACAAATTTACTTTCACTGTAACTCCATTGTTTTACAAACTCATAATTGTTTTTGAGATTGCTGGTAGTAGTCCCGGCTCCCAGGTTGCACCATTCTGCAATCACCGAATCGCCAAGGAAACCATCATGCGCCTTACTCGAATAGCCAAACAACACACTGTTGTTAATTTCTCCTCCTGCTTTACACCAGGGACCTATTGTAGTGCCTTTATAAACCAGGCTTCCCATCTTTAATACTGAATGCTCACATAAAGCCACCGGTCCTTCAATATGACATCCGGGCATCACTTCTGCATGCTTTCCTATATAAACCGGACCCTTAAGTGTATTTATTGTTGAAAATTCCATATTTACACCTTCCTCAACAAATAAACTGGACCCTAATACCTGGTTGGTCGACGATATTTCAGCCGATTTCCTGTTGTGAGTAATAAGTTTAAAGTCATCAATAATTGATTTTTTATTATACCCGAAAATATCCCAGGTATTATTTATTTTAACAAAAGGTATCTTTGTTTCCTTGCTTTTAAGGTCGGGCGCAACTCCTTGCCTGAAATGTTTAAGGTTTTCAGCTGTAAGATGAATAGCAATAATAGTTTCACCTGCCATAAGGGAGGTGTCTGCATTGAGTGACATAATTTCAGTAATTATTTCCTGGTTAGGTAAAATAGAACCATTTATCAGGTAATTATCTGAACCCACTTTCAGAGGGAATTTTTCCTGCAGGTATGTTTCTGTGAGGTGCGAAACAGGATGATTAAGGTGTTTTCCCCATTTCTCGCTAATAGTCAGAATACCTGACCTGATTGCGCTGACTGGTCTGAAAAATGTAAGCGGCCGCAACGAAATGCGGCTCTGATCATCAAAAAGTATAAAATTAATCATTAGAATCTGTTATCAGTAATTTGACTTTAAAGATACACGCATCTGTTGTTCCGGCAATACAAAAACAGCCAAAGTTAGTAAATGGGTGATACTGGGCAAAAAAAAAGCTATCCGGAGCGGATAGCTAATGTTTTCAATGGCTGGTAAGACTATACAGTCTTGCTTTTCATTTGTGCTGATTTTTCCATCTTCTGACGGAATTTATCAACACGGCCTGTTGTATCAACAAGTTTAATTTTTCCTGTGTAAAAAGGATGCGATGTATTTGAGATTTCCAATTTTACAAGTGGATACTCATTACCATCTTCCCATTTAACGGTTTCCTTTGTGTTAACAGTCGAACGTGTTATAAACGAAAAATCGTTCGATATATCTTTAAAAACTACAAGGCGATAATCCTTTGGGTGAATGTCTTTTCTCATGATGCTTTCAGCTTTATTTTCAGGGCTGCAAAATTATACATTTTTCCCTCACAAACAAATATTTATAACATTTTCTTTAACAATATTTTGTTAACATGTTTTTCTGAAATCTTTTTATAGCTCAATTAAAAACTTCAAAATATCAATTCCATCAGCATAATCTGCTAAACCAGGACTTTGAGTACAGCCTAAAGGTACAGTATTTTCGCTTGTAAATGCCTCAGTAGCAATACATTGGATTTGTTCATCATCCTGTAGTAGTTTTTCTTTCAGCGATTCAATTTCTTTATAAAATTCATAGTAAAGTACCGAAATAGGAGAGGAGTATTGTTCTGATTCTTTCAAAATAAAAGCATCATTATCTAAAAATGCAGTAGAATTCAACAGGTAAATTGACCGGTGATAGCTATGATTGTTCATGTATTTAAAATGTTCGAACAATATTTTATTAAAAGGCTCTATAGCAGAATAGAGTTTTTGAGGTGAAAATCCTTCAGGGATAAAAACTTTGGAAATATTACGGCATCCAAGACCAAAATATGAACATATATCGATGCCTAGTTTTTTTAATGCTTCATTATTTTCATTCCCATTTAAAACTGCAACTCCATTCCTGTTTTTACGGATTATATGAGGATATTTCGAAAAATAATATTCAAAATACCTTGCTGTATTATTGCTCCCGGTTGCAATAATGGCATCGAATTCTTTTAATATGCCTTCAGTAAATTCAATTTTCTGTTTGAATATTGGTTCTATCGTGCACAGAACATCTGCAATAGCAGGTAAAAGGACCTTATCTGTAGATGAGAGCTTTCCGATAAAACTGTGTCCGGCCAAAAGAGTACACATAAAATCATGAAATCCAACTAGCGGAATATTCCCGGCCATAATCACAGCAATCTTTTTCGATTCAGTATTTTGAATCATTGGCGCATAATCTTTAAGCCAGGTATTTATGGCTTGTTCACTTAATGCTTCTTTCCATTCGTTTAAAGCAAACCTGATATTTGCAGGTGTAAACCATGGATTCTGGTTATGTGCGGTCTGTAGTGAATCATTTAATTCAGTATATTGATTTATAAAGTCCGAGTCAGACAAAGCATAACTCTCTGCTGCCTGTCCCATTACATTACCCAGTTCAACAAATGCATGAATACGCGAATCAAGTGAAAGAGATGTAGTCATACTATTTAAGGATTTCAGACGTTTGGAATTTAAATCAACCGCGAAATTACTCGTAAAAATCATACTTTTGCCCTAATTCCTAAACAATTGAGAATTCCGAAATGAAAAATCGATTAATACCCGCAGTTCTGGCCCTGTTTTTTGCTTCAAATTGCGCCTTTGCTCAATCAACTGCCAATGCAACCGGAATCCAGGATTCTCTCAGTAAACTAAGTTCCAAAATCTGGAAGCAAAAAACCGATTCCAGCCGTTTGCAGGCTAATGCTGTCTTTTTTAAGGAGTTTCAATCTGCTCTTGAAACATCCTCATCAACTGGTATTACTTTGGATTCTATTGCTGGCATTACCCGTATTGCATCCGAAGATGGTAAAATTCAGATTTTTACCTGGAATGTGCCTCTTTCTGATGGAACTAATAAATATTTTGGATTTATTCAAAACAACCTTAATAGTTCAGTAGTTATTCAATTACAGTCAAATACAAACAACCAGGCTGGTTTTGATTCAAAGCAGTTTACACCACAAGAATGGTACGGAGCTATTTATTATAAACTGATTGAAGTTGAAATAAACAATCAGAAAGCCTATACTCTGCTTGGGTGGGATGGTTTTACAGCTAATTCAAATCGCAAGTTTATTGACATTTATTATCCTGATAAAAATGGAAATATTGTTTTTGGAATGCCTGTCTTTAAAACTGATAAGGGAATTAAAACACGCGTGGTTTTGGAATATGCCGAAAAGGCAAACATGCTTTTACGCTATGATTACCAGTCGATAATGGTCGAAAAAAAGAAAAAACTAAAGAAGGAAGATGCCTGGCTTATTGTAATGGATCGAATGGTACCAATGGATACATCGATGGAAGGAATCCGTAAGTATTATGTACCAACCGGAGATACCTACGATGGCTATATTTTTAGGAATGGATTTTGGACTCTGGTTGAAAACATCGAAGTTGCTAATAAACTAAACCTTACAAAATAATCGGTTTGGATTCTGTGGTTTGGGTCCAATTTTCTATTCAGAACCAGGCATTAACTGATCGGGTTTGGTTCTATTCTTAGACTTTTTATTCTTTTTAACCTGATCTGCTAATCGTTATATACGATAGCATTTTAAATCGTGTTTTTATATAATAGTAAATTGTTGATGCAAACAATACATTATTAAGGATTTAACTATTACAGGATACTTCAGCCAAACTTTTCAGTTTAACAACAATAAATAAATTATTGTTGTTTTGTATTCAACCACCTAACATTTTATAACTTTGTGTGAATTTATTAACACTATCTCCATAATTTGTATGATAGTTATTAGGTTAAATGGAAATACTGTAAATCAACATATTAATAAAAAAAAATCAGAGAAATGAAAAAACACAACTTTAATGCCGGTCCATCAATACTTCCACGAATTGCAATCGAAAATACTGCAAAAGCTATTCTTGATTTGAATGGCATTGGAATGTCACTTCTCGAGATCTCGCATCGTAGCAAAGATTTCCAGGCAGTAATGGACGAAGCAGTCGCATTATTTAAGGAAGTGCTAAATATTCCTGACGGTTACCAGGTTCTGTTTCTTGGAGGAGGAGCAAGTTTGCAATTCTGTATGGTTCCTTTCAACTTGCTGAACAAAAAGGCAGCATACCTCGAAACAGGCGTTTGGGCCAAGAAAGCAATTAAAGAAGCTAAATTATTCGGAGAAGTTGCAGTAATTGGTTCCTCTGCCGACAAAAACTTCAATTATATTCCTTCAGGTTGGGAAATCCCAACAGATGCCGATTATTTTCACATTACTACCAATAATACTATTTATGGTACCGAGATCAGGGAAGATTTTGATTGCCCTGTTCCATTAATTGCAGATATGTCGAGTGATATTCTGAGCCGTCCGTTAGATGTTTCGAAATATGCAATGATTTATGGTGGTGCGCAAAAAAATGCAGGTACTGCAGGTGTAACTTTTGTTATTATCCGTGAGGATATTTTGGGCAAAGTTGATCGCGCTATCCCTTCGATGCTTGATTACCGGATTCATATCAAAGAAGGTTCAATGTTTAACACTCCTCCTTGCGTTAGCATATTTACCTTGAAAGAAACCTTGAAATGGGTTAAAGAAATGGGTGGTGTTAAAAAAATGGAAGAATTGGATATTGCAAAAGCCAATCTGCTCTATAATGCGATTGATAACAGCAAAATGTTCGAAGGAACAGCTGCAAAAAATGCTCGCTCTCTCATGAACATCTGCTTTGTTATGAAAGAACAATACAAGGACAAAGAAGATGCTTTTATGGAATTCTCCAAAACCCGCGGTATGGTTGGCATTAAAGGACATCGTTCTGTTGGTGGTTTCAGGGCATCTACCTACAATGCTTTGCCAATTGAAAGTGTGCAGGCACTTATTGACTGTATGACTGATTTCGAAAATTCAAATAGCTAACTCACAGTCCTGAAAAGCACCAAAATTAAATCCGCTACTATGAAAAAAATACTGGTTGCCACTGAAAAACCTTTTGCTAAGGTTGCTGTGGAAGGTATTAAGAAAATTGTTGAAGATGCTGGTTTCGAATTAGTACTGCTTGAGAATTATTCCCAGAAAGGTGAACTCATGCAGGCTGTGGCAGATGCTGATGCAATTATTATCAGAAGTGATATTGTTGATAGTGAGGTAATTGAATCCGCAAAAAAACTTAAAATTGTTGTCAGAGCGGGAGCAGGATATGATAATATCGACCTTGCTTCTGCAACTGCAAAAGGTGTGGTGGCGATGAATACTCCGGGTCAGAATTCTAATGCTGTGGCTGAACTTGCTATGGGTATGATGGTTTTTGCTGCCCGGAATAATTTCAACGGATTATCTGGAACGGAACTTAAAGGGAAGAACCTCGGATTACACGCTTATGGTCATGTTGGAAAGGCTGTTGCTACAATTGCCCGTGGATTTGGAATGGAAATTTATGCGTTCGATCCTTTTGTAGATCAAAAGACTATTGAGGCTGAGGGTATTCACTACATTGATGATGTAAATGAATTATATAAAACCTGTCAATATGTTTCCCTGCATATGCCGGCAACTGCTCAAACAAAAAAATCAATAAACGCCAACCTGTTGTCTTTAATGCCCAAAGGTGCTACTCTCATTAATACAGCCCGCAAAGAGGTTATGGATGAAGAAGGATTAGTGAAAATGTTTGCCGAAAGAGCCGATTTTAAATATGTTTCGGATGTTGAACCCGATTGCAAAGCACTGATAGCCGAGAAATTTTCAGGTAGATTTTATTTTACACCTAAGAAAATCGGAGCGCAAACTGCCGAAGCCAATAACAATGCCGGTTTGGCTGCTGCCCGACAGATTGTGAATTTTTTTACAAAAAATGAAACAACTTTTCAAGTAAATAAATAGGATTAAAATTATTTTTTATCATTGTTTCTCAAGCAGGAAAGTTGCTTGATACTGGAATCCAGACGAGAAATGTAAAAATTGTAAAGTTAAGTTTAACAATTTTAAAAAAAGCGTGTGCCAGTCTAACAACTTTCTTGTTTTTATTTGCTGATCTTCGTACATTAGCTGAAAATTTCAGAAGTTGGTTGAATTATATTCATCACACTTGTTGTTTTTCAAAACCAAAAACCAAAAACCAAATACTAATGGAAACTGAACTCGACAAAACTGCTACATTTTTTCGTTTTGAGGATTTGCGGATATACCTTAAAGCACTTGACTATATAGATTGGGTGTATAAAAAAGTAAACAAATTCCCCGAATCTGGCTCTATCTCATTATCTTCACATTTCTACAATTCAGCTCAAGCTATTGCCTTGCATATTGCAGAAGGATCAGCACGTAACAAAGCCCAGTTTATTCATTATTTAAAAATGGCTAAAAGTTCTGTTCGTGAATGTGTTGTCCACAGTGCAATGGCCTCAAGGCAAAAATATTTTAGCAATGAAGATCTTGATGAATCACGCAATCAATTAATGGAAATGACTAAAATGCTTGGTGCCTTGATAGGTTCTCTGCAACGTTCAGCAGGTATTGTTGATAGTGATGATGATTGAGAAATAAAATAAAATTCCTGGTTACATTCTTATTCAGTGACTTAACTGCTCATTGTTTTTTTGTTTTTTGTTGAATCATTCAAGCCTGTTAATAATTTTGTACCCGAACTTCAAACATGATTAATTAGAATACAACATCTGAAAAATGGCAATTTTAAAAGCATTTAAGGGTTTACGCCCTCCGGTTGAAATAGTAAAGCAATTAGCATCAAGACCTTATGATGTATTGAACTCTGAAGAAGCTCGCATTGAAGCAAAAGATAATCCATATTCATTACTCCGGGTCACTAAGGCTGAAATTGATCTGCCAGTGGGTATAGATGTGCATGGTCAGGAAGTTTATGACAAAGTGGTTGAAAATTTCACCACATTTAAAAACAACAAATGGCTGGTGCAGGATAAGGAAGCAAAATTATATATCTATGCTCAAACCATGGATGGCCGTACTCAATATGGAATCGTTGGTTGTACCAGTATTGAAGACTATTTCAATAACAAGATCAAAAAACATGAATTAACAAGGAAAGATAAAGAAGAAGACAGAATGATACATGTGCGCATTACTAATGCTAATGTGGAACCGGTGTTTTTCTCTTATCCTGCTAATAAAAGTATTGATGAAATTGTTTCAAACATAGTTGTTTATAACAAACCAACTTACGATTTTGTTACTGATGAAGGTTTTGGTCATCAATTCTGGACGATTGACGATAAAGAAACTATTGCCGCAATTATCGCTATTTTTGATAAAGAAATCCCTAGTTTGTATGTTGCTGACGGGCACCACCGCACAGCAGCTGCGGCTCTGGTGGGAGTGGAAAAACGTAAGGATAATCCAAACCACAATGGCACCGAAGAATACAATTTCTTTATGTCAGTTTTATTCCCTGATAATCAACTTAAGATTATTGATTATAACAGGGTAGTAAAAGATTTGAATGGTCTTAGTAGTTCTGAACTCTTGCAAAAACTGAACGAGGTTTTTGTGGTTGAGAAAAAGGGCAGTGAGATTTATGCTCCTGCATCTTTGCATAATTTTGGAATGTACCTTGAGGGCAATTGGTATTCATTAACCGCCAAAGAAGGCACTTATGATGACCAGAATCCAATTGGGGTGCTTGATGTAACTATTCTTTCCACGCTTGTGCTTGATCACATCCTGGATATTAAGGACCTGCGAACTTCGACCCGGGTTGACTTTGTAGGAGGTATCCGTGGACTTGGAGAACTTGTGAAGCGTATTGATAGTGGTGAGATGAAAGCAGCCTTTGCTCTTTATCCTGTATCAATGAAACAACTCATTGATATAGCCGATACCGGTAATATTATGCCGCCAAAAACCACCTGGTTTGAACCAAAACTTAGAAGCGGGCTTGTAGTTCATCTGCTTGTCTAAAATTTACCTCTTTCGCGATATCCTGCATTAATCCTGATTCTGAAGATATTTATCTAACATAGGAATCAGGGTTTCTGCTTTAATAGGTTTTGGGATAAAATCAACAAAACCGGCGTTAAGGCTTTTTTCCCTTTCATGAGGCAATGCGAAAGCTGTATAACTCATCACAGGGATGTCTGGTCTGATTTCTAATATTTCTTTAAGAGCTTCATAACCTGTTTTTAGTGGCAATTGTATATCCATCAATATCAGGTCAATATCAGGTTCAGTTCTCACAATATCAACCGCTATCTGTCCGTTCAACGCATGCAGTAATCTTACAGAACTGCGCTTTAACAGAGCTTCCAGCAGAAGGTAATTCTGCATCATGTCCTCAGCAATCAATATTGTTTTTCCTTCCCAGTTTATATTTTGCAGATCTATCTTGGCAATCTTTACCGGAGGTTGGTTTTTAACTGGTTTGTATGGTAGTGTAAAATAGAATAATGAACCTTTTCCAGGGTTCGATTCCATTCCTATCGAGCCACCAAGTAAATCAACCAGATTTTTGGAAATAGCCAAACCTAAACCAGTTCCTCCATATTTTCGGGTTGTGCTGGGATCCAGTTGGCTAAAACGTTGAAATAAAAGCTTTTGCTTGCTCCTTAGAATACCAATTCCACTATCTTTTACATAAAACGAAAGGGTATTATTCTGATTGTTATACCCAAATTCGATGCTTCCAAATTCGGTAAATTTTAAAGCATTGCTAAGCAAATTAGAGAAAATCTGTTGTAATCTCATTGGATCAGTTAATGCAATTACCCGATTTTTTTCTTCGGGTAAAACAAGATTCAGGCTGATACCTTTCTTGCCGGAAGCATTCTTCATTTCTTCAAAAGTTCCGAGTAAATCAGTTAAGATTTGATTTATGTCACAAGCCGATTCTGAAATTTTGAGTTGTCCAGCCTCAATTTTTGCTATATCGATTATGTCATTTATTAGTGTCATTAAGGATCGGCCTGCAATTTTAATTTTTGATATAAAATCAGCCTTATCTTCCTGTGAAAGATCCTCTTCTGATAATAAGTCGGAGAACCCAATTATCGCGTTCATGGGTGTCCTGATTTCGTGGCTCATATTAGCCAGGAAAGCTGTTTTCAGCCTATCCGATTCTTCTGCTTTTTCTTTTGCCATGATTAATCTTTGTCGGGTTTCTTCCATTTCTGTAATGTCCCGGCTTATGCCTATAATTCCTAATAAATTGTTATCTGAATCAAAATAGGGTGTTTTTAATGTATAAAACAGGAATCTGTGACCATTTGTATATTCAATCCAGTTAGTGGTCCGTTCAGGTACTAGTGTCTCAATAATTTGTTGATCTGATTTTAAATATCCTGAAGCGTCTGTTTTATGAAACAAGTCAAATTCCGAAAATCCTATTATCTCGTCTGATTTTTTATTGATATACTTTTCAAAGGCTTTATTACAGCCCAGAAATTTGCTTTCGACATCTTTAAAGAAAATAAGGTCAGGAATGGCATCAATCATATATCTTAACCGCGATTTTTCGGCAGAAAGTACCGATTTTATTCTTTCTCTTTCTTGTATCATTTGATTTGCCGCTTGAGCAAGGGTGTCAAATTCAATAAATGCCAGCTTACTCGAATCAATAATCTGCATCCCCTGTGCAGCTCTCTTAAAGAAATGAAGAAAAAGCAATATATTAGATTTTGCTTTTAAAGCAAAATATCTGATTATTAAGTAGGCTAATACGTTCAGAATAACCAGAAAGATCAAAAAGCGTATTAGGTTATTAGTTATTTCCCGCCATAATTCAGATTTTAACTGCCTTACTATTGGATCAATATCACTGGTGAAAAAGCCAGTTCCAATAATCCACTCCCAGTCATTAATTCCTGAAAAATACGAGGTTTTCTCACTTCTTTCCACGCCTGGCTGGTTTCGCCAGAAATAAGTAAGATACCCGCCCTCTCTCATTTTTGCAAATTCAAGCTCTTTCTTAAAGATGTCTTTCCAGTTGGTTTCTGAAGAGTTGTTTATACTTAAAGGTGGAACCTGACGTTTGCCCTTCGATAGCAAAGCAAAGCCATTGAATGTGTTAATAATTATATACTCATTATTACTGTACTTAACTTTACTTAAACTATCCAGGACAACCTCCTGAAGTATGGTATTCAGTTGATCTGGCTGGAAAGTAATACCAATTATAATATTAGTATTACTTATGTTTCTAAAAACCAGGTATGGCTCGTTGTTTTTTTTGTTGAGTTGGTATTTCCTGATTAATTGATTGACAGTTTTAATATCAGCTAGCTTATATCCTCCATTTAATAATCTTGATGATCTGTTACTGTTTTTTGGATTAAAAGGGTAGGCCGGATAATAAACTTCCTTGTTTTTACTAAGAAGAATAATTTTATGAACGGACATTTTATTTAGCTCATCTAATTTTGCAGATAGAGCATCAGACAATTCATCTTTTTCAAGTTCTTTTGAAACTGGAAAATTTTCCAAAACAGCTTCTACCGCACTTATTCTATTATTTAGATGTTGAATAATGTGATCTTCCTGGTGAGATTTAACCCAATAAATATAATCTTTTAGCTCTAAGACTTTGTTTTTTAAATCATTACGCTGTTTCTCCGGAAATTCTGTTTTTATCTTATCTACCTGATTCCTATATTTAAATATTTGAAGCCATGTATAATAGGCAGTTACTGCGCTTAAACCAACTATAAAGAATACGACAGGATATAAATATATAATCCTAATCAGACTATGCTTTCTATGGCTGTTATCCTTACCTTTAATTTCTTTATTAAAAATTCTCATTTAGTTACTCCTGCTACACCAACAAAGGTCTTTGATTTAAGATTTGTTTGAATTCACAATATTAAGCTTTAAAAGAAATCCTTTTACCCGCAATCATTTCATGTTTGATCAATCATTTAAAATACTTGAATCTTGTATTTTTCTTCTAATGGTTACATTATTATCCATATATTAATCCAAAAAAAATCAAAAAGTAATACCAGATTAAGGCTAAAATTACATTATTTTTTTTTTATTTCTGGTTCGTGTTTGTATAAATCTCGTTTGCAATGGATTATGACATTAGTTGGTGAAATTTATATTTGGTTCAAGTAATATTTGTTTACAAAAATACGCTTCATATCTGGCATTATAATTAAACTTCTGAAAGAATGATATAGAGTTGCCCAAATCAAATAATTTCATTTTTGCAAACTTTGTTGAATTCTTGTAGGTTTGTAATTCTAAAAAGGAAATAATGAATTCGATAGATCGTTTAAATAAATTAAGAGACGCTGTTCCGTCAAATATTAAAATTGTGGCTGTATCGAAAACAAAACCAGCTGCATCTATCGAATTGCTCTATAGTAAAAGTGGACAAAGAATATTTGGTGAAAATAAAGTTCAGGAGCTGGAAGCAAAACATGAAATATTACCAACTGATATCGAATGGCATTTTATAGGTCATTTACAAACTAATAAAATAAAATATATTGCTCCTTTTGTATCATTGATTCAAAGTGTTGACAGCTTCAGGTTATTACGCGAAATAAATAAAGAAGCACTAAAACAGAATCGGATAATCCCTTGTTTACTCCAGTTTTATATTGCCAGTGAAGAAGCTAAGTACGGTTTTTCGTTAGAAGAAGCATTCCTGATGCTTGATAATAATTTATTTCACGAATTATCAAATATTTCAATAAAAGGAGTGATGGGAATGGCTACCTATACAAATGATAAACAACAAATCCGGACTGAGTTTAAAACATTGCTCGGTTATTTTGAATTGATAAAATCAAGGTATTTTGCGCAGGAGAATGATTTTTGCGAAATATCGATGGGTATGACAGACGATTATCTTATCGCTATTGAAGAGGGGAGCACAATTGTTAGAATCGGTTCTGGTATTTTCGGAGAGAGATAAGTTTTAGATTGAAATGTCTATTTTGAAAACCCTATTAAATTTTAGCTCCACCCAAACCAAACAAAAAGATAATAAACCAATGCTGCTATTCCCATTGAAACAGGAATGGTAAGAATCCAGGCATACATCAGGTTAATGGTTACACCCCAACGCACAGCTGTAACACGTTTGGTTAGACCTGTACCCATTATAGCTCCGGTTATGGTATGAGTAGTACTAACTGGTATGCCAAATGCATCTGTGCCAAATAAAAGGAGAGCACCTGCCGTTTCAGCTGCAACACCTTCAAAAGGTGTAAGTTTCGTTATTTTAGTGCCCATTGTTTTTACAATTCTCCACCCCCCCGACAATGTACCTGCACCAATGGCAGCATAACAACCAAATACAACCCAATGAGGTATTGCATGTATTTGCCCTGCATCGTTCAGTGTGATGTGAGCCCATTGTGGAATAGATGCCGGATCAACACCATGAAAATACACCATTAATGTAGCTGCAATAATTCCCATCACCTTTTGCGCATCATTTCCACCATGTCCTAAGCTAAAAAGTGCTGAAGAGAATAGTTGAAGTTGTTTAAAGTATTTCTCAAGGATATGTGGGTTTCCTTTTTGTAATAAGTTCAGTAAGAGGACAGAGATGAAATATGAGATTATCATACCCAGAATTGGAGCAAGAAATATAAATGAGGCTATTTTAATTATTTTGTCAGAATGAACTACTCCCCAACCTGCATGAGCTATAGCGGCTCCGGCAAAACCGCCAACCAGTGTATGCGATGAACTGGATGGAATACCCAGATACCATGTTAAAAGATTCCATAAAATTGCTGCAATAATACCTGCTAATATTACATGAAGTGTAATAAAATCAGTATCAACTACTTTTGCAATGGTATCCGCAATTTTTAACTCAAAAATGGCATATGCCAGGAAATTGAAGAAAGCAGCCCACAATACAGCTTGAAATGGAGTTAATACCTTGGTTGAAACAATAGTTGCAATTGAATTTGCAGCATCATGAAAACCATTGATAAAATCGAACAAGAATGCAAGTGTGATTATAACGATCAAAAGGGTAAAGTCCATCAGTAGCTAATTAATCAGTAAGGATTGTCAGAGTGTTTTTAAGAATCAGTGGAGAATGCAAAATTCTTCAATTAACCCATTTTAACTGCTAATGTTGAGAAAACATTAGCAACATCATCACATTTATCAATTGCCTTTTCCAAGGCTGTCAGAATATCTCGCTTTCTGATCAGGTCAATCGCATTTGCTTCAAATTCAAATAGATTAGCCAGGTACGATTGGTAAATATCATCAACCTGGCTTTCCATATCACTTATTTTTTGCCAGGAAGCGGAATAATCTTTGAAATCATTTACATTTTTAACGCTCCTCAATACTAATTGTATTTCTTTATTGGCTGAGTGAATGATGTCTGCAATTAATACAAATTCTTCAGGAAAAGTTGACAGTTTATAAAAATGAATTCTTTTTGAAGCAGCGTTAATGTAATCAACAACGCCATCCATTTTACTTACAAGCTCATGGATATCTTCTCTGTCAAATGGTGTAATGAAAGTTCCATTGAGTTCATCCATTAGTTTACGGGTAAGATCGTCGCCAACATGTTCAGCATCTTTGATGGCTTTCATGTAATCTTGCCTCTTGTTGAGATCTGCCTCTCTGATCAACTTGATTAAAAGCTCCGAAGCTAAAACCAGATTGTCGGCAGCTTCATTGAATAGCGGGAAAAACTTACGGTCCTTTGGAACCAGAAAACCAAAGATTTTGTCTAATTTCATTATGTTAGTTTAATTAGGGCGTGGAACACATTGAGCGCTGCGAAATTAAATAATAATTATTATTCATAAGTAATAATTCTATTTTGTTTTGAACAATTTTCATTTAATGCAATTTTTCTACCAATTAACTGAGTTCTAATAATAAATATAGATCAGATTACTAATTGTACAAGTTTTACATCATATTTTTATGCAAAATGTTTGAATTTTTTAGCTTTCAGCCTGTATATGTGTTTTTTTTCTGATATATAGTTAACAA
This sequence comes from Bacteroidales bacterium, assembly GCA_030654075.1. Taxonomy (GTDB): domain Bacteria; phylum Bacteroidota; class Bacteroidia; order Bacteroidales; family UBA4417; genus UBA4417. The sequence goes on from JAURYB010000133.1 coordinate 38,994, forward strand.
TCTATTTCTTGAAATGCATGATGTTTTCCGGGAATCAATAGCAAAGTTTATAGATAATAAATAATTAGGTATTTGAATAATCCACTCTACTGAAAAGTCGTATCTTTATCGCAAATTAGGCCGATTTTGGAACATGAAGTGCTTTCTTGGGAATTATTTATTCTTTGTTGCGAAATTGGGACAGTTGTACCAAAATAAAAAAAGCCAAAAAAAGAAATGTCATTATCATGAGGCTGTCGTACATTTGATTACATTTTTTGGTACACATGTTGTTATTTGTCTTCCTGTTTTAAATGGCTGGTGCTTAAACCATGTTTTTCAACATGATTATTTTGTGTAATGATGAGATTCTTTTCAGAAAATCATTCCTGTTCATTTTTATAAACATTGCTTTAAACTTTATTGATTAAAAAGCGTTGATGTGTAAGAGAATTTTTCCTTTTGAACTGAATTGCCCTAATACTGATTAGGACAATTCATGTTATGGAAAAATAAAAAATAATAATAAGTTTGTATAATCAAATGTTCTGTAATTCGATGAAAAATATTGAAAACATTATTCTATTCACGTTAATGGAGGTTAACTATCAGTAATACTGATAATTAACTATTAATTATAGGTATTTTTTAGTAAGGAATAATTCGAAGAGAGAGAGTGAAATTAAAGAACTTCGAGTTACTATTTGGTCTAAAATTTATTAAAATTATTCAGATATCATAAATTTGGATTTCCAAGTATATTCTCAGTTTGTGACTGAATGGGCGAAGCTATGCAATTTAATGGCTGAAATTATAATTTTACAATATTGAAAACTTAATTCTTAAAATATTGAATTCCTGAAATACTTTGAAATTTTTATAGAAATATTTATGCTTTCATTTATTTTTAACTCCAACTGTTTTTATTAACAACAAACATAAACTTTACAAAAACAAGAAAAAAATCCAGAAACAGTCTTTAAATAATCAATTCAAAAAAATCAAAATATGTTATACTTCACAAAAAAAATCGCTGCAATTATAGCCGTGGCCACCATGTTTTTTATTACAGGATGTGTTTCACAGCGTGATCTTGAATATTTACAGGCTAAAGATAATAATGTCAATTCATTTAAAGAAGCAGATTTGCCAGATTATAAGCTGAAGCCTAATGATGAGTTGTATATTACAATTACCAGCCTGGATGAAGTAAACACTAACGTTTTTTCAAATCCGGGTAACCCGCAAAGTATGAATATAGGTTCACTTCAACCTTATGGTGCTTCTTTAATGTCGTATTCAATTAATAAAGAAGGATATCTGTTTCTTCCGGTTATAGGAACAGTTTTTGTAAAAGATAAAACATTGTCAGAAGTAAGCGCAATGCTTAAAGATTCATTAACAAATGTTCTGAGTCAACCCCAGGTTACAGTAAAATTGGTAAACAGGTATATTTCAGTGTTAGGGCAAGTCAGAAGTCCAGGCCATTTTCCGTATGCACAGGAAAAGCTAACAATCTATGATGCTCTTAGCTTAGCAGGCGACATGACCACCTATGCAAACAGAAAAGAAGTAGTTCTTACCCGGAATGAAAATGGTAAAAATATAATAATCAGGATAGATCTTACCCAGCCTGAAATACTGGCAACAAATTATTATTACCTCAGACCCAATGATATGATTTATGTTAAGCCGATGAAAAAACGGATTTGGGGTATGGAACAATTGCCTTATTCCGTGATATTATCCACAATTACTACCGCATTGTTACTTTATAATGTAATAAAGTAATTAATTGAATAAATAAAAAAAAACAGTATGTCACAGATGCAAAATATTAATATACAAGAAGATAATGATCTGAAAAGAGCAGTCGATCTCTTTTTGAGAAACTACAAATTATTTATTTTTAGTTTAGTTGTCTTCATTGGACTAGCTTTTCTAAAGAATTATTTTTCAATACCCGTCTATCAAATTTCATCTTCAATTTTAATTAAAGAAGATGAAAATCAGAACAGGAGTAATATGAATGATTTTTTGAATAGTAGTTTATTTGGGAAAAATCAAAATTTTGAGAACGAACTTTGGGTTTTGAAATCTATTCCTGTTGTTGAGCAAACTGTTACAAACTTAGATTTAACAGTCACATATTACAGAAAGGAAAAGTACCAGATAGTTGACGCTTATAAAGCCGTTCCTTTTCGGGTTCTATATTCAAAAAACCATCCTCAGCCACTAGATGTTCAGTTTAACATTACTTTCCTAAAAGGAGGTGGTTATAAAATAAGTACTGAAGAGCAGGATGTTAAATTTTATGATTTTACTTTAAAAGAGTTCAAGTACGAAAAACTTGATTGGTCGTATGATGGCTTTGGAAAGACAGGAAAACTACTTGAAACACCTGATTTTGCATTTATAATTGAAGTAGATAGTACCAGAATAATACCTGATGAAGAGGCCTCTCTGTATAGTTTTAAGTTCTTGGATAATAATTCTTTAACTAATATCTATAAAAATGCCTTCCAGTTTAGTATTGTTGATAAGAAAGCTACTGTCATTGAAATCAATTTGTACTCAGAATCAATAGCTAAAGGAAAGGATTTAGTGAACCAACTAATGGAGGTTTATTCGGTACAGAATCTGGACAGAAAAAATCATATCGCATTGAAAACTATAGATTACATTGAAAAACAATTAAGTGAGATTTCAGATTCGCTTAATATAACAGAAGAAAGCTTACAGCGATTCAGGTCATCCAATCAATTATTAGATGTAACACAACAGTCAAGCGGCATTTCGGCCCAGTATATGAATTTGCAAAACCAAAAAGCTGAATTGGTTGTCAAAAAACGTTATTATGATTATGTAGCTGACTATCTGGCAAAAAACAGTGATTTTACCAATATGACAGTTCCTGCATCAATGGGAATCACCGATCCAATATTGAATAGCTTAATGACGAATCTGATTACAGCTCAGGCACAACGATCAAATTTAATAGCTAATAACCAGGAAAAGAATCCAGTGATCAAAAAGTTGGATATTCAAATTGAAAATACTAAAAAGACAATTACAGAGAATATATCTACTGTCAGGCAAACTACGGATATTTCAATTGATGAAATGAATAAACGCATTGTTAAGATTGAAGCGCAGATTAGTAATATTCCAAAAACTGAAAGACAACTTGGAGGTATTGAACGTAAATATAAATTAAATGATGCCATCTTTAACTATTTATTAGAGAAACGTGCTGAAGCAAAAATAACTCAAGCTTCTAATTTACCTGACGATGTTATCCTGGAAGGTGCAAATGTGCAAGGCACGGTTTCTCCCAGTAAGAGTAAAAATTATATGATAGCATTCTTTCTTGGAATAGGATTGCCTTTTGGATTTGTACTGCTTAAAAAAGCTTTAAATAATAAAATTGAATCCCAGGATAGTGTTGAAAGACTTACGGAGTATCCGGTTCTGGGAAAGATTATGCATAATTACAAACGTATAAATAATGTTGTTTTTGAATTTCCGCTTTCATCAATTGCTGAATCATACCGAACACTTAGAACTAATATAGATTTTTATATAAAAGGCGGTGGGCATAACAAAGTAATTATGGTAACATCAAGTATTCAGGGTGAAGGGAAATCATTCACGGCGTTGAATCTTGCGATGAGTTACGCTCAACTTGGCCGGAAGACTATATTAATGGATTTTGACTTAAGAAAGAAGACAACATATTTCAATAATTCTGAAGATCAACTTATAGGTCTGAGCCCATATTTGAATAATAAAGCAACCTTTGAAGAAATCCTACGAAAGTCTTCGCATGAAAAGCTGGATTATATCAGCTCCGGTCCTGTTCCACATAATCCAGCAGAATTATTGGCACTCGATAAGACTCAGGAATTGATACAAAAGCTTAAAGGCTTATATGATTATGTAATTCTTGACACACCACCCTTAGCTCAAGTTACAGATGGATTCTTGATTATGGAAAATGCTGATGTAAAAATAATTGTTGCCAGATATAATTATTCGAAAAAGAACGTCCTTTCAATTGTATTGAAAGATCTGAAACAGAAAAACACCAAAAATGTCTGTATCGTATTAAATGATAACCGGATTAACCGCGATCAATACGGGTATGGATATGGTTATAATAAGAAAAAATCATAATTGCACAACCTTTTATTTTTTAAAACAATCGAGCATCCCACAAATAAAATTAATGTGTGAGCTGTTGGTGCTTCAGTATCCATTATTAAAGTTGTAAAAAGTACCAGTTCATAACCAAAATTAACTAAGCTAATTACTTTCAACCAATACAGAATGTCAGATATAAACAAAGAATGGGATTTCATAATTGAACCCAAGGGAAGTATGTTCAACCTTAATTTAAAGGAGGTTTGGCATTACAAAGACTTACTTGAGATGTATATCAAGCGCGATATTGTGACTTTTTATAAACAGACACTGCTAGGTCCACTATGGTTTTTTATCCAGCCTTTCTTCACAACTATAGTTTTTATGTTTGTTTTTGGAGGGTTGGCGGGAATACCAACCGATGGCATTCCCCAACCGTTATTTTATCTGTCGGGCATTTGTTTATGGAATTATTTTTCAGAATCATTAATTAAAACTTCTGATACATTTTATACCAACCAGGCAGTATTTGGGAAAGTATATTTTCCTCGATTAATTGTGCCTCTTTCTGTCACAATTTCCGGATTATTAAAGATGTTAATTCAACTTTTTTTATTTGCTGGGGTTTACATTTATTTTCTTTCAAAAGGCGCGTCTATTGAAATAAATCGATACGCATTTCTTTTTCCTGTTCTGATTTTTATCTTGGCCGGTTTAGGTTTAGGATTTGGCATAATAATTTCTTCAATGACTACAAAATATCGTGATTTAAAATTCCTTGTAGCTTTTGCAATACAATTGTGGATGTATTTCACGCCAGTCATATACCCACTTTCTGTTATGGAAGGCAATTATAAAAAATATATGTGGTTAATTCAAGCCAATCCACTAACTGCAGTTTTAGAAACTTTTAAATATGGGTTTCTCGGACGCGGTTCATTTTCATGGTTCGCATTAGGTTATAGTGTAATATTTACATTTTTTATACTCTTGCTTGGAACATGGATATTTAACAGAGTTGAAAGATCCTTCATGGATGTGGTCTAAAATCGTCAACGTAAGAATGTTAAACGCATTCAAAAATAAAGTAAAGAAAAAACCTGAAAATAGAAACAAGATTTTAACATAATGTTAATAATTCGATGATTGAACTATGAGTGATACTGCGATTAAATTTGAAAATATTTCCAAACAATACAGATTGGGAACAATAGGAACAGGTACTTTGAGTCATGACCTGAATCGTTGGTGGACTATTAATGTTCGAGGGAAAGAAGATCCTTATCTCAAGGTTGGCCAGGTTAATGACAGGGAAGCGAAATCGACAAGTGATTATGTTTGGGCATTGCAAGATATTGATTTAGAAGTGAAACAGGGTGAGGTCTTAGGTATTATAGGGAATAATGGAGCCGGAAAATCTACATTATTGAAAATCTTGTCCCGTGTAACAAATCCTTCAACAGGTCGTATCCTTGCACATGGGCGAATTGCCTCTCTTTTAGAAGTAGGAACAGGTTTTCATCCTGAATTGACAGGTCGGGAAAATATTTACATGAATGGTTCTATTATGGGTATGTCAAAAACTGAGATAACATCGAAGTTTGATGAAATAGTAGAATTTGCTGGAGTTGAGAAATACATTGATACGCCAGTTAAACGCTATAGTAGCGGAATGACGGTAAGGCTTGGATTTGCTATTGCAGCCCACATGGAACCTGAAATACTGGTTGTTGATGAAGTGCTTGCTGTTGGCGATGCAGAATTTCAGAAAAGAGCAATTGGGAAAATGCAGGATGTAAGCAATTATCAAGGTCGGACAGTGTTGTTCGTTAGTCATAATATGGGTGCAATAGAACAGCTTTGTTCAAGAGCAATATCCCTTGACAAAGGGAAAATTAATCTGTCAGGCACAACTAATGACGTAATTAATCATTACCTGAAAAACAATTCAATTGTTGAAGGGAAAATTATAGATTCTCTGAAAATCCATAATCATCAAATAACAATAGAATCAATAACAATAAACCAATCTCCTAATAATATAATTGTCATAAACCCGCATGAAAATAGATTAACAGTTAATATCAAAGGCTATCTATCAGAGGGGAAAAAGATGTCTCTTGAAATAAGGTTTTATGATCAGTTAGAACATTTGCAAATGTTGTTCTCGCCTGGCCATTTATATGAAAATATCAAGTTTTTTGAAAAAGGGCAATTTGAAATATCTGAAACTATTGTACTCCCAGACTCACTTACAAAAAATGAATTTAAATTGACTATAGATGTAACGCGACCCAACATTGAAAAATTATTTAGTTTTCGTAACTCGGTAAAATTAATTTGTAAGGGTATTCAAGGATATTCAGGTTTAGAGTTTCCAGCATCTAATTGTGGGTTATTAATGTTACGATGATTCAACCGGATAAAGAATACATTCATATTAATGGATCTTTCAAGAGAAAAGTTGTTTTTCGAGTTGGTTTGGATGCAGGATTTTTCTCGGAGTACAATAATATGATTCTGGCAATGGCCTGGTGCTTAAGAAATGAGTATCAGTTTCAGCTATTCTCAAAGAATTCGAATTTTGGATATGATAAAGGCTGGACAGATTATTTTATTCCTTTCTGTACAGAAGTTAATACCAAATTCCATTTAAAATATAACCACCGCCCTTATCCATACGGTGCACCTAAATACTTTCCATATTTTATAAGACAATTGAAGAAATATAACTTATGGGATAAGAAATTTGATTATACTCCCCCTTTTTACAGGTTGCAGAAAAAAATGGGATTTGGTAAATTGCTTACTCAGGATATTTTTGAAATGGTTCGTCAACAGAGTCCAAATGAAAATGTTAAAATAGCAGAACTTGGATTTAGTGATAATTTCAGAAACTTATGCAGACTACTTACCGATTTAACGTGGCGGTTTAACCAGGAAACGCAGTTGGTAATTGATGAAATGATCAAAGAATTGGACCTTCCGTCCAACTATGTCGGGTTTCATATCAGAGGTGGTGATAAATTCGTTGAATATCCTCTCGTGCACATCAGCTCTTATATAAAAAAAGCTGAAATGTATACTGAAATCAGGAATGCATTTGTTCTAACTGATGATTACCGGTTAATAAGCGAATTAAGGACATCCTTTCCTGAATGGCGTTTTTACACATTATGCCAACCTCAGGAAAAAGGTTATTATCACGCTGAATTTATGAAAGTGAATATGACAGATAGGAAAACAAGTCATATTCGCCTTTTCACATCGATGGTGGTACTTGAAAAATCATCCCATTTTATTGGCACTTTTAGTTCAAATCCTGGTATGTTTATAGGAATGAGAATGTTACCTGAAAATTGCCATGGAGTAGATTATGATGAATGGCAGATTTGGTAAGATATCAATAATAGAATTTTTAAGAATCAGGTAAATAAATAGGATGGAATGAATGCTTATTGTTTTATAAACATTCAAGTCTTTAAACGAATGAAAATTTTTTATCGGGTGGGAGACGTAATTTTAGAATACTCATATTTATCTTTGGTGTAATTCAAAGAATAAAATCTGTTATTATTTTTGCTTTTATATGCAGTATATTTATATTTAAGGTTGATTTTAAATGTTAATGAGATTCATGCTTTTACAACTCATTATAGAGATAATTTAGAAAAACTGAATAGTTTTCACGATTTTTAATATTCTTACGACTTATAACAGCAAAAATTTAACTCTAATTTACTTCTATGCCTAATGCACTAATCTATTCTTCTACTTTTGATGGTCATAGACAAGTATTTGTATTTGTTATTTCGCAGGTATTAAACGAGTTAGGATACAAAATCCACATAGCAGGTAATTTTAAGGAAGAAATTACAAATTCATTTTATATTGAAAAGCTCAAAAAAAACAAATCTGTTATTTTGATTGATACGAGTTTAAATGCACAAGGTTCAATGAATATAACAGTAACTGATTTTATTGCTATACAAAAAAACAATAATATTGATTTGACTGTATTTTCAGAAGGCGACCATCATATTCCATTATTTAATTCGCAAATCCTTAACAAACAAAACAGATTAAGAGGGAGAACCGTAGGGATATTCCTTAGGCCTTTTTATTATTATGAGAAATTGAGTTTCATTAATAAACTCAGATATTTTAAGAATTTGAAGAATAGATGGAAAACAGATAATCGTTTATTTCATGGCTTCCTTTTAAAGTATTTTAGACTTTTAGATTCGGCGTTATATATTGATGAAAATTTTGTTTCAAGTCATTCATTTAGTAAGTGGTTACCTGATGTTTTTCAGCAATACGCGGAAACACTGGTTGTTGAAGAGAACCCGGAGCAACGTGTTTGGATCGAAAAACTTAATGATTTTAAAGAAAAAAACAAAGACAGATTTATTTTTCTCTATTTTGGCACTGCTCAAAAGAGAAGGGGATATGACATGCTATTAAAAATGGCAGTCGAAAATAAGGCCTGCTTTATACATTGCGGATTAACTGATTCCAAAGAAAAATATGATTATGATGTTAGTGAATTAAAATCTAGACTTCAAGATGAAGGTAGACTAATGGAAACTAACCAATATATATCAGATCCGTTATGTATTGAGCACTTTTTTAAATCAGTGAATCATTTAGTGCTTCCCTATCGTAACTTTTTAGGGTCAAGTGGTGTGATGCTGCAGGCTCTATATTATCGAATTCCAGTTCTTGTTCCGGAAAAAGGGATTATGGGATATAGGGTTAAGAAACATAACCTTGGTTTAACCTATAATGGAGATTATGATTCCCTGATCGAACAGTTTAAGAAGTTTAAAGATACTCCTAAAGACTCTTATACTAATGGAATTGATCTTTATATGCAATATCAATCAAAAGTTCGATTGAAAGAAATATTGATTAAAGAATTGTCAGTTTAATAACTTCTATAGATTAGCAAATTATGATAGCACTATTTGTAAAAGTATTTCCGTATTTGCTTTTATTCTATTTTTTATACCGCTCTATTAAAGAACCGATATTTTTTTTAGGAATACCTTTCTTGATGTTCCTCGGTTCAAGCATTTTCTTTGAAAAAGTTTCAATATTTTCTAAATTTGGAAGAATGATAGGCATAATAGATAATAGCGATCTATTATTATTGGCATGGTTGATAATTTTTTGGATAATTTCCAGAAATTGGCATCTTATTAGACCAATCAGGATAAAGAATGATCTCTTCAAACAAAGCTTATTCAACTCAATGGATTACATTATTATAAGCTTAATGATTATTTCAAGTATCGGATTAATTGTGGTTTATAGAGAATATGAAAATGTTGAAAATGTGTTTTCCGACTTTGTTACCTTGTTTTCTTTATTTTTAGGCTATTTTATCATTAAAGATGTCATTCGCCGGTTTGGTTATTCTGAAATAGAAAAATTCTTATTTGCTATCATAATTGTTAACAGTATTGCCAGCATTCTCTATATACTTCATCAAGGATTACATTTTACAATCTACACGGGCGAAGAGTATGCTACTGAATTGTTTCAAGGGGAGGAAATTACAAGAACATTTTGGTTTATGCCTGTCTTATGTTTCTTCTCTATCTCTTTCCTTTTTGTTTTTAAGAGAACTAAACCTATTATCTTTTATCCATTACTCAGTTTAAATATATTGGCTCTTTTTATTTCTTATACCAGGTCTTTTTTGGTAATAGTGGTCATCCTTATTATTCTATATTATATTTTAGATGGTTACAAAAATAGAAATGTTTCTAAATTGACTAAAAATATCATTATTGCCAGTATAACAGGATTATTTTTTCTTATAATGACTTCTAATTTTTTCCCTACCAGTACGGATTATTTTTTAAGCCGTTTTACAGAAGTTAAAGAAAATCCAACTGATGAGTCTTCAAATTCTATAATTTATCGATTTGGGAAAACAAGTGAAATTCTCGATAAAATTGATAATGATAAACTGCTAATAGGATTTGGGCCGGTTACTGAGGCCCAATTAACCTGGGTTGAGGCAATGCGAAAAACAACTTATGATTTAGTCTGGACCGGAGTTGTGTTTCGATGGGGATACATTGGTTTAGTTTTATTTGTTTTACTTTATTTAATTTCAATTGTAAAAGCCTTTAATTTATTTATGAAAGGAGAAAGAGAATTATCACTTTTATCTTTATTATTTCTATTAATGATTATTTCGCAATTAATAGAGAGTTTTGTGTCCTCAACCTTTTTGGCAGATAACCGTATAGCTATGGGTCTATGGTACTTGGCAATGTTATCCGGTTTAATAGAAATATCAGCAAAGAACGAAAAATTAACAGAACTCGAATTGGATAATGAAAAACTTTGATTTGCCGAAAATAACTTTTGGAATTATTGTTGTAAATGGTGAGCCTTTTACACGCTACTGTCTTAGATCATTATATCCTTATGCACATGAGATTATTGTTGTGGAAGGAGGCCATGAAGATGCCAAGTCTGTATGCACACCTGATGGACATTCCGTTGACGGAACATTAGAGGAACTATATAAATTTAAAAGAGAAGAAGATCCTCAAAACAAATTAACTATTGTAACGCGCAATGGATTCTGGCCAAAGACTGATGAGTTGGGTCGACATCGCACGCCACAATCACGGGCTTATGCAGAAAGAGCGACTGGTGATTATTTATGGCAGATAGATATAGATGAATTCTATAAGGATGAAGATATGCAGGCTATTATTGAAATTTTAACAGCTGATCCTTCTATTACAGCAGTTACTTTTCCTACCCGAAATTTTTGGGGTGATACCATTTACAAGATAGATGGTTGGAATTTAAGAAGAGGAGCCGTAAATTTTCATCGATTATTTAAATGGGGAAAAGGTTTTCAATATGTTACCCACGAACCTCCAACAATAAATAATGAAAAGGGAATAGATTTAAGATCAATTCATTGGATTACAGGAAATCAAATGAAAAGAAGAGGAATTTATATGTATCACTATCCTTTTTTATTTCCCTGGCAGGTAAAACAAAAAACACTGATATATAAAGATGAAAAACCGGAACTATGTGCGGATATCTTAGAATGGGCAAATAATAATTATTATAAAATTACCAATCCATTCAATATTGAGAGGCATTATTGGTATCCAAGTTGGTTGGAATATTATCGGGGAAGTCATCCAAAGGAAGTTTTGAATATGATGAATGATGTTAGAAGCGGGAAGATTACAATTGACTTAAGAGAAAATAGCGACGTTGAGAAAATACTTGGAGAACGGTTCTATACCGTTAAAACAACATTCATGAAGGTTAAGAATATTTGGAATATCAAGTACAAATATTATAAGTTTCAGTTTAGCAGAATTAAAAATATTCCGGGAAGGATTAAAAGAAATATAAACAGGCTGACAACTCATTTTTTTTAACAGAATGAATCAAATATGGAATTGAAGTGGAAAACATTAAATCCATAATTCGGATTATTAAATTTTTATAAAAGATTTGGCGCTACTATACATGAATTTGTATCATATTTGGATTTTCAAAATACGATATAAGTCCCTTCAATATTAACCTTTTAATGAAAATCAGCTACCCAAAAGTTTTAATTTTAGGAGAAACCTTCCGCTTAAATGGTGGTGGTGGAATAACGTTAATCAATCTGTTTAAAGACTGGGATCCGGCGTGTGTTGCGGTAGTTACTGAAAAGATAAATGAAACATCATTCCAAACCGGTTGTGATAAATTCTACCAGCTTGGTAATATGGAAATAAGAATACCATTCCCGTTTAACTTTATTAATAAAATTCAAACTTCAGGTGATTTTCATGTTAAAGAACCATCTAATACAAATCTACCGTCTCTTTCCTCAAATTCCTCAAAGAATTCATTACGGAAATTGAAATTCTTTTTAGAAATTGCATATTATAAAATACTCATTTTGTTAGGTCTGTATAACTCTAGTTATCGGATAGTTGTTTCCGATAAGTTGTTAAAATGGATCGAGGAATATTCACCTGATATTATTTATGCCCAGCCTTTCAAATTTTGTGATATGATTTTTGCAAGAGAACTGAAAGAAAAAACCGGAATCCCACTTGCAATTCATATAATGGATGATTCTGTTAATATTTTAAATAAGCCTAATTTATTATATGCATTTTGGAAAAATAAGATTAGAAATGCTTTTGAGCATTTAGTCGAAAGGACAGATATATGTTTAAGTATATCTGAATCAATGTCTGAGGAATATCTGAAACGCTACAACAGGTCTTTCATTCCATTTAGAAATCCGGTTGAAATTAGTTCTTGGGAACCATTTGTTAAAAAGAATTGGACCCTTAATGATGAAGTAAATGTAGTATATACCGGTAGACTTGCAGTTCCAAACATAAATTCATTATTTACCTTTTGCCAGGTTATTGATGAATTAAATACTATCGGATATAGGATAAATTTAAATATTTATTCTATTGATACGAATGCGTCTTTTCTAGCTAAAATAAATAATTTCAGGACCGTACATATTCATAAAGCGGTTAAGTTTGCTCAAATTCCAGCCTTAATTACCCAATTTGATTTTGCTTTTTTACCTATTGATTTTACCCTTAAAGGAATTAAATACGCCCAATTCTCTGTGTCAACTAAAACTTCTGAATATATGATTTCAGGGGTTCCTATACTTTTATTTGCCCCTGAAAATATAGCTCTTACAGAATATGCAAGAAAGAATAAATGTATGTTTATCGTAT
>JAURYB010000170.1 GCA_030654075.1 Bacteroidales bacterium
TATTCAGGTTACAGCCTGGAATAAATATCCATTTTTAAGGCTGAGATAAAAGCTCATTAATGAATTAATATTGCTTTCTATCGATATCCATAATAGTTAAGCTTTGCATTAACACGTCAATGTGATCTTAGTTGAACTTCAATCCGAACAGTTCAACTTTATTAAAGACCGGAAAGCTATTCCGTAAGATAAGTATTCATTTTAAACTGGTGTATAACACTTGAAATAATGCTCTTCAAAATGCAACCTGCAAAATCCAGATTGATTTATAATAAAAACATTCCCTTAGAAATTCAGATAACATTATTAGATAATTACACAAGTAAATACGACCTAATTAGGGTCTGCTGAAAAACTCATATCAATCAAATAATCAACATAATAAGATGTAATAGGCTACTGTTAAATGCAAGGAAAATGAACAATATATTTATATAACCATGCACTAGAGATTTCGGTGCGCTGAACCTTGTATATTATTATCTCATTATTCCTAAAAATATTGCGGTGCGCTGCACCTTTTTTATTGCATCTATGGCGATTATTTGAAGCCACAGCGTGGCGCAATATCTGTAGGCTGGTAATAATGCGCGTGAGTTAAGGTGCAGAGCACCGGAATATTAAACCAATCAGTATTCAAATTGGGTTTTTCAGCAGCCCCAAATTAAAAGTGAAATTCAAAAATACCAAAATAGAATTATAACCGATTATACTACATATATACAAGTATTGCATTATTGACATATATCAATAAGAAACAGGAATATTTCCTTAGATACTAATAAATATATCATCGGCTTTTTTACCAACGCTAAAATATAATATCACAATTTTGCTTTGTTAATTTATAACAATATGTAAACAGCTACATATAAAAGCGAAACCCTAATAATCAAACATAAACAAAACAAAACCAGTAAATTATGAAAAAAACTTTCTTAGTGATCGGTGTTGGATTCCTATTTATCGGAGCCAGTATCTTCTCTGCATGTACCAAAGAAGGGCCAATGGGCAAGACCGGCCCGGCTGGAGTAGATGGCAAAGACGGTGTTGATGCATCGACAACTTGTACCGAATGTCACAATCCTGCAACTGTTGAATTAGCCGCTACAGAATTCGAGTTTTCGAAACACAGCTACGGTGAAGCCGCATTTGAAGAATCAGGTAATGTAGGATGTTCACCCTGCCATGCTTCAGAAGCTTTCCAGTATGTTTGTAAAAACAATGTTCCATCAACCTTTACGATGGGTGCTGATAACAGATGGACGAATAGTTATAGCACAATCGCTACTGCAGCTATTGGTGAAATTACCTGTGTAACCTGTCATAGCAGTCTTCATACTACCTACACATCAGCAGATATTCCAGCATTAACAACTGTTGCTCCTGTTTCGATGACATTCTTTGGTGGTGCTAAAGAAATTAACCTCACACAGGGTGGCGGAATCAGCAATTTATGTGTTAAATGCCATCAGCCACGTCCATTCACCAATTCAAATACCAATAAAAATGTTCTTAATTATGACAGTTTGAAAAATTTCCCAACTGTTCTATTTTATGATGCAGCTCAGGCTAATGGTTTGAACAAAATTAAACCTAGTTACAGAACTCATACCCACTACGGTACAGCTGGTGCAGTATTCGCAGGTAAAGGTGGTGTTGAATTCGGATCTGGTTATACCAATTCATTACACACAACAAAGGCTACATGCCAGGATTGCCATATGGCTACCCAGACGGGCAGAGCAGGCGGACACACATTTGTAGCTAAAGGAAACTTTACCGGATGTAATACTGACGGTTGTCACAAAGATGCACCTATTACAGCAGCTACTACTACTAAATACTGGAAACAAACCAGGGATAATGTAAAATCATTACTCGATCAGCTCGCAGCAAAACTAACTAAAGTTGCTACAATAGATGGTAATTCTGTTACTGTTGATATCCTCAACAGAAACAAGGATACTGAATCAAACATGTGGGCTGCATTAACAACAAACAGCTATGATGGATATCTGAACATTTATGATCCTATTACCAACCCATCAGTTCAAACATACAACGCAAGCAGTTTTCAATATATCGGAACACCTCCTTCCACCTGGTCACAGGCTCAGAAAGACTATAACGCAACATTGCCAAAAATCACTTTAACCAACGCACAAATGGGAGCACTTATCAACTTCCAGTTATGTTTAAGGGATTATAGTTTAGGTATTCATAATACTACTTATACAACTACATTGTTGACAAATACACTTGCAGCACTTCCATCCAAATAATTATGTACTAGCCATTCCTATACAGAGTGGATATTCATTTTAAATCATTATTTCAGAAAACTTCCGGGAAATATTTCCGGAGGTTTTCTGCTTTTAGCCAAGTTTATTTTATTCCACATAGAATGTCAAACTTTGCTTTCATTATATTTGCTTAAAATTTAAATCTTTTCAAATCATGCTAAGATTACTAAAACTGATAATTCCGGGCCTTCTTGTGCTTGTTTTTTCTTTTCAAGTTAAAGCTCAATCCGAAAAAGACTCTTTACCTGAAAAATTCATTTTTACAAAAATAATTGATCTACCTGCTACTCCTGTAAAAGATCAATCTGCATCAGGAACTTGTTGGAGCTACGCGACTGCCTCGTTTATCGAATCTGAATTATTACGCATAACAAAGGATACTTTCGATCTTTCGGAAATGTTTTTTGCACGAAAAGCTTACGAAGCAAAAGCAACGCATTATGTTCGCTTACATGGCACGGCTAATTTCGGAGAGGGAGGACAAGCTCATGATGTAATGAATGCGGTCCGGAAATACGGAATGATTCCAGAAGCTGCATATTCAGGGCTGGCAAACGGCCAAACCAAACCAGTTCATGCTGAGATGGACGCGGTTCTCAAAGCGATGGTTGAAGCTATTTCAAAAAACCCGGCAGGAAAACTCTCCCCGGAATGGATCAATGCTATTTCAGGTGTCCTGGATGTATACCTGGGGAAAGTACCAGCAACTTTTGGTTCAGCTAATACAACGCCCTTAGAATTTGCGAAAAAGATTAACCCAGATGATTATATTGAAATAACTTCCTATACACATCATCCATATTATTCAACTTTTAGCCTTGAAGTTCCGGATAACTGGACCGGAAATGCATATTACAATGTGCCGCTTGATGATTTAATACAGATTATGGATTTCGCACTTAACAAAGGATACACAATTGCATGGGACGGGGATGTTAGCGATAAAGGGTTTTCACATAAAAATGGAATTGCGATTGTTCCGGAAGTTAACATTGACAATATTGGTACCACCGAACGCAGCAAATGGGAAAAACTTACAGAAAAAGAACGTAAAGTCCAGTTTTATACATTTACGAAACCCGTTCCGGAAAGAAATATTACATCTGAAATTCGCCAGGCTGCTTTTGACAATTTCTCAGCCACGGATGATCATCTGATGCATATAACTGGAACAGTTACTGACCAGAACGGCAAACGCTATTTCAGAACTAAGAATTCATGGTCGGCAGAGAGTAATACCGAAGGCGGATACGTGAATATCTCTGAAGCTTATATAAGATTAAATACTATAGCTATTATGGTTCACAAAGATTCTGTTCCAAATGAGATCAGGAAAAAACTAGGTTTTAAATAGCAGGGTTTTAGTGGAATAGTTCAGCATAGTTAAAGGGAAAAGGGTTTAAGGGATAAGGAGTATAAGTGTTTTCCATATCATCATTCTCAAGAGAAATCCCTGTTAACTTTTTCAGAAAACCAATATCAAGATATTCTATACATAATACGGATATACCTGATCAGCTCCATTACTGAAAAGAGAGGATAAAATTTTCCTTTTGTTAAAAGTTGCTTGAATCAGAGCTTTGTTAACATTTTTTAACAGCAAATACAGGTGCTTGAATAGTGCCTGTTTTTACTTTTGCAGGTCCTAATTAACGAGATACAATGCTAGAAAGTAACATTAGTGAATTAAACGAGAAGATACAGCGCGAGAGTGCATTTGTAGATATGCTGACGCTGGAAATGCACCGGGTAATTGTTGGTCAGAAACAGATGATAGAACGATTAATTATCGGTTTACTGTCGAACGGTCATATTCTACTTGAAGGCGTTCCGGGACTGGCAAAAACACTTGCTATAAAATCCCTGGCAAACTCTATTGATTTAAGTTTCAGCCGTATTCAATTTACGCCCGACTTACTTCCTGCCGATGTGGTTGGAACCATGATTTACAGCCAGCGTAGCGAAGAATTTAATGTTCGTAAGGGACCAATATTTGCTAATTTCATACTTGCTGACGAAATTAACCGTTCACCTGCCAAAGTTCAGAGCGCTTTACTCGAGGCCATGCAGGAAAAGCAAGTTACTATTGGCGATAAAACCTATCCCCTGCCTGATCCGTTCCTGGTTCTGGCTACTCAAAATCCAATCGAACAGGAAGGAACTTATCCGTTACCGGAAGCACAGGTTGACCGTTTCATGTTGAAGCTGGTGATTACTTATCCTACAAAACAGGAAGAAAAAGTGATTCTGCGTCAGAATATCAATAACGAATTACTTACAACCCGTAAAATCCTTAAACCAGCTGATATTCAACGTGCCAGGGAAATTGTCAGAGAAGTTTACCTCGACGAAAAAATTGAAAATTATATAACAGATATTGTTTTTGCAAGCCGGTTTCCAGCAGATTACAACCTCAAGAAATACAAGGATCTTATCCGTTACGGAGCTTCACCCAGGGCAAGTATTTTCCTGGCTATGGCTGCCAAGGCGCTCGCGTTTATCAAACGTCGCGGGTATGTAATTCCTGAAGATGTGAGGGCCGTTGCACATGATGTATTACGACATCGTATTGGCCTTACCTATGAGGCTGAAGCCGAAAACATTACTACTGAAGATATCATTAATGAAATCCTGAATTCAGTTGAGGTGCCGTAAACTCTTTTTTCAGACTTGTGCATTAGACTGATGATTTATGATGTACGATTTACGATTTACGATTTACGATTTACGATTTACGATTTTTGAATTCAACCAGATTTACCGGAAAATAAAAATTCAAAAATCAAAATTCAAAATTCACAAATCAAAATAAACAAACTACTTCTTTACAATACATAACAGTATTTCATTCATTATCAAAACTCCAAAACAAAGTGGAACCCTCTGAGATTCTTAAGAAAGTCAGGCGTATAGAGATCAAGACCAGGGGCTTGTCGCGAAATATATTTTCGGGGCATTATCACAGCGCCTTCAAAGGTCGTGGTATGGCTTTCAGCGAAGTTAGGGAATACCAGTATGGCGATGATATCAGAAATATCGATTGGAATGTAACCGCCCGGTTTCACACTCCTTATCTTAAAATTTTTGATGAGGAACGTGAGTTAATGGTCATGCTTTTAATCGATGTGAGTGGTTCGAATGAATTCGGAACACAAGGTTCATTCAAAGAAGACCTTATGACTGAAATTGCTGCGGTACTGGCCTTCTCGGCCATACAGAACAATGACAAGGTAGGAGTTATATTTTTCAGTGACAAAATCGAGAAATTTATTCCTCCAAAAAAAGGGACATCCCATATTTTGAGGATTATTCGTGAACTAATTGATTTTAAACCTCAAAGCCAGGGAACAGATATTTCGGAAGCTTTACGTTTTCTGACAAATGCCATTAAGAAACGTTGCACTGCTTTTATTATATCCGATTTTATGGATCACGGTTTCGAACAGGCTATCAAAATTGCATCTGGCAAACATGATCTGGTAGCAATACAGGTTTATGACAAAAGAGAAACCGAACTTCCGGCGATAGGAATGATTGAAGTGTTTGATAAGGAATCGAAAGGCCGTATTTGGGTTGACACTTCAAGCAAAAAAGTACGTGATAATTTCAGCCTCTGGTGGAAAAATCATGAAAAGACCATTGATGGAATTTTTAAACGCTCAGGAACTGATACAGCTGGTATTGTTACAGGTCAGGATTATGTGAAACCATTAATGAAATTATTTACACTACGCGAAATGCGTCAATGAGGAAGACTATGAAAATAAACTTCAGGCACATTTTCGCTATCGGGTTAATATTGTTTATTTCGGCTTCTACTTGTGTTCAGGCACAAAAAGTTGTCCTAAGCCTTGATACTTCATCCATCAGGATAGGAGAACGTGTATTACTCAGGTTGAATGCCACATTGCCTAAATCTGCTTCTATTTACTGGCCTGCAATCTCTGATACTTTAACGTCTAAAGTAGAAGTGGCATCCAAATCGAAAATCGATACCAATGCTACCAGTAGAAACGAATTTACCAATTATAGTCAAACAATCCTGATCACATCCTTTGATACCGGTTATCACTTTATACCACCTTTCACGATTCATTATTCCTATGCAGGTGACTCATCCAGGCATGAACTTTTGTCGGAAGGAGTTTATCTTAAAGTTCGAACTGTTGAAGTTGATACTACCAAGGCTATACGCGATATCCGCGGCCCGATTCAAGCACCTCTTACTTTTGCCGAGATGGCTCCTTTCTTTGCCGGTACAGCAGTTATAGTGCTGATAATAAGTCTTATATGGTATTATTTGTGGCGTAAACGAATGAACAAACCTCTTTTCCCGGTAATTACCCGAACACAAGGTCCTCCCTGGCAAATTGCTTTGCAAAGCCTGGATTCATTAGAGGATAAAAAATTGTGGCAAAATGGTAAAATTAAAGAGTACTACTCTGAATTAACAGATATCATCAGGCATTATCTCCATGAGCAACATGGTATTGAAGCTATGGAAATGATTACCACAGAGATTCTTGCCGCCTATGATTCCACAGGATTGAAGGGTGATGCCCGTTCGGTACTAACAAACATACTGATGCAGGCTGATTATGTAAAATTTGCTAAAGCCATACCACTTAGGAATGAGAATGAGTTAAGCATGACTTACTCCAGGCAATTTATTGATACAACCAAACCTGTTATCACCACACCTGAACCGAAACCGACTGAGAATAATACTTTACAAGCACCTGATCCTGAAGTAAAAGCATGATAACAAGACTGCACTTTGCCGACCCTGAATACTTTTGGCTTTTGTTGCTCATACCTGCGGCATTAGCATGGTATTGGTACAAGTTAAGGCATTATTCAGTTCCTTTACAAATGTCGTCAACTGCGGTATTCAAACAATTTGTACCGGGGTGGAAGAATTATGCACGGTATAGTCTTTTTGGACTCAGAATGTTGGCTGTAGGTTTACTCATCCTGGCTTTGGCAAGACCCCAGACGAACCTAAACCGCCAGGATATCAGTGTTGAAGGAATTGATATAATGCTTGCTACAGATATATCAAGCAGCATGCTTGCCGAAGACCTGAGACCCAACAGGATAGAAGCAGCAAAAGAAGTTGCGGTTGAATTTATCAGCAGCCGACCTGATGATAGAATTGGACTTGTTGTTTTCAGCGGAGAGAGTTTTACACAATGCCCGCTTACATCAAATCACGCTTTACTGATTAATCTATTTAAAGAAATTGGTGTTGGGATGATTGATGATGGAACCGCTATTGGTGATGGCCTGGCAACAGCTGTAAACAGGCTGAAGGAAAGCAAAGCAAAAAGCAAAGTTATTATTCTGCTTACCGATGGTGTAAATAATATGGGTTCCATTGACCCACAATCTGCAGCCGAAATTGCTGAGCTTTATGGGATAAGAATATACACAATAGGTGTGGGCACTATGGGTACTGCGCTGGTTCCTGTCCGCACGCAGTTCGGTATACAATACCAGCGAATGGAAGTACAGATTGACGAAGCTCGTCTGCAGAAGATATCGGCACTTACTAATGGAAAATATTTCAGGGCAACCAATAAGCAAAAGCTGGAACAGGTTTACAAAGAAATTGACAGGCTTGAAAAATCAAAAATTGATGTAACTGAATTCAGCCGGAAGAAAGAGGAATTCCTGGCGTTTGTTATTTTTGCCTTAGTACTGCTTACCCTTGAATTTATGATACGTTTCGTCGTACTCAAATTAGTACCATAACCTTTAAATTAAAAGAAATGTTTCGTCTCGCACATCCGCAATTCCTATTCCTGCTGCTGATTATTCCGCTGCTGGTGCTGATGTTTGTGTATGCCCGAAACCGCAAGAAAAAAGCCCTGTCTGCTTTTGGTGACCTGAGCCTTGTGATGCGCCTTATACCCGAGTACTCAAGCTCACGTGAAATATTAAAATTCATACTCTGGACGGTCGCATGGATTTTAATCGTTATTGGTTTATGTGATCCACAAACCGGATCGAAGCTTGAGAAAATGAAAAGGAAAGGCGTTGATATGATTTTCGCGCTCGATGTTTCAAATAGTATGATGGCGCAGGATATAACTCCTAACCGGCTCGAAAGAGCTAAACAGGCAATTGTCCACCTTCTTGGCAAACTGGAGAATGACCGCGTAGGACTTGTTGTTTTTGCCGGTAAGTCATACATTCAAATGCCTTTGACCACAGATTATTCAGCAACAAGACTATTTCTGTCGAATATTAATCCGGGAATGATACCTATACAGGGTACAGCTATTGGTGATGCCATAGAAACCAGTGTTTCAGCCTTTGGTAATACAAAACAAAGTAAAGCAATAATCATAATTACCGATGGAGAGAACCATGAAGACAATGCCGTTGAAGCGGCAAAAGCAGCAGCAGAAAAAAACTGCAGGGTTTACACTATTGGTATTGGTTTACCCGAAGGTGCCCCAATACCAGTGTATAGTGGAAACACACAAATAGGATATAAAAAAGACGCTTCCGGGCTAACAGTTATTACCCGCATCAATGAGCCCATGCTACAGGAAATTGCAAAAGCAGGCAAAGGTATATTTGTAAGAGCCAACAACTCCCAATCAGGTGTTCAGGAAGTATTCGACCAGATTAACAAGCTTGAAAAAGCTGAATATAACGAGGCATTTTTCTCCGATTATGAGGATCGGTTTCAATTCTTCATTCTTGCTGCGCTTATACTTATATTTGGAGAAGTATTGATTGCCGAGCGTAAAGGTCGCCTGGCAGGTAAAATTAAATTATTCAGTTCTAAAACAACCCAAAAATGATGAGAAGTTTAATCACACTTTTTCTTCTCTTTTTTATTAGCCTTGTAAATGCGCAACCGGCTCAAAAACTGGTTCGTTCAGGCAATAATGAATATAAAGACGGGCATTTTAAGAATGCCGAGATAGACTATCGCAAAGCGTTAACCAAATCTCCAAACTCACAGAAAGCTGCTTTTAATCTTGGGAATTCGCTTTATAAGCAACAAAATTTCGAAGAAGCTGCCGCACAATATCTGAAAATTGGTCAAAACGAAAGTAAAGAAGTTCCTAAAGCCAATGTTTATTATAACCTTGGAAACTCTTTACTTGAAAACAAGAAATACAAAGAGAGCATCGATGCCTATAAAATGGCTTTAAGACAAAACCCCAAAGATGAGGATACCCGTTATAATCTCTCGTATGCAATGACAAAACTGCAACAGCAAAAAAATCAGGAACAGAACAAGAAACAACAGCAAAAACAAGAACAGCAGCAACAAAAACAGGAGCAACAACCACAGCCCAAACCCAATATGTCGAAGCAGGATGCGAACAGAATGCTGAATGCCATGAACAATAACGAGAAAAGAACATTAGATAAAACCAAAAACAAACAGAATGTTCCAACTCAAAATATGCCGGAAAAGGATTGGTAGAGATTGGGTAGTTCGGAGACTAAGGGACTAAGGGACTAAGGGACTAAGGGACTAAGGGACTAAGGGACTAAGGGACTAAGGGACTAAGGGACTGAGCGA
>JAURYB010000176.1 GCA_030654075.1 Bacteroidales bacterium
GACCTTTGCGCGTTGAGTTTACAAGTCACCCCAAACCCCAAGGGGCTTAAAACGCAGACAAGGATAGGATTGCAAGTGAAATCTTTGAACTTTTGAACCTTTGAACCCTTGAACGCGAAGCATTTGAACTTTGATTTTTGAACTTTGATTTTTGAACTTTGAGGAGACAAGTAACCCAAAACCCCAAGGGGATTAAACGTTAGACAAGTATTGAATCGAATTTGACCTTTGAACGCATTTGACGCTTGAACATTGAACCTTGAACACTTGAACACTGAAGGCATTTGAACCTTTGAACCTTTGAACTTTGAACATTTGAACAATTTTATCCCTAACTCCCAACCCCTAATCCCCAACCCCTTCCTATGAACGGCGACCCCAAACTATACCAACTCCTCTCCGACCTCGGTATTCCTTTCGAATATCACGGGCATCCTCCTGCTCCCACCATCGAAGAAGCCATGAAATACTGGAAGGACCTGGATGCCACTCATTGTAAAAACCTGTTTTTCAGAAACCATAAAGGGAATAAACACTACCTGGTCATACTGAAACACACTCAGCAAATGGGAATTCATGAGCTGGAGAAACAGTTAAAACAAGGGAAACTCTCGTTTGCATCGGACCAACGGATGATGAAATACCTGGGCGTTACGCCAGGCTCGGTAACTCCTTTTGGGTTGATTAACGATACGGAACACCATATTCACGTTTTCCTGGATCACAACCTGCTTGAAAGTAAAACTATCAGTTTCCATCCTTGCGTAAACACTGCGTCAATTATTGTGAAATTTGAAGATTTCTTAAAATTTATGAATTGGACAACCAATACTTTTGAATACATCACGTTGTATGACCATGCGGGTGAGTAAAACTCCGCAATTTTATTTATCAAACCCTACACCTCCAAACAATGAGCATTCACTTTAAGTCAATAATTCCTGTTTTTACTCTTATAATTGCCACGATCATTTCGGGCAAGCCGGTTTTCTGCCAAACAGAATCAAAACCAATGGTCGTCATTGCCTATTATATGGGCGATGGAAATAATATCACTAAATACAAAACTGAGAAACTCACGCATATTATCTTTAGTTTCCTGCATCTGAAAGGAAATATTCTTGCAGTGGATAACGCTACTGATAGCCTGGCGATTACTAAGTTGGTTTCATTAAAGAAAACAAATCCAAAGCTAAAAATCATCCTTTCGCTCGGTGGCTGGGGCGGATGTAAAACCTGCAGCGTAGTATTCAACACCGAAACCGGCAGGAAGGAATTTGCCCAATCGGCATTAAAACTTTTCAAAGAGTATAATGTCGATGGCCTCGACCTGGATTGGGAATACCCGGCCATAGAATCGCTTCCTGGTCATCAGTTTATGCCAGAGGACAGGCAAAATTTCACTTATCTGATTAAAACCCTCAGAGAAACTGCTGGTGCTGGTTATGAGCTAAGTTTCGCGGCTGGAGGCTTCAGGAATTTCCTCACTCAATCCGTTGAATGGAGTAAAGTAATACCGCTGGTGAACTACGTTAATATGATGACGTATGACCTGGTGAATGGCAACAGCAAACAAACCGGCCACCTCACTTCTCTTTATTCCACTCCGGAGCAAAGTGAATCAACGGATCACGCTATCATGTTCCTGGACTCTATTGGTGTTCCTATGCAAAAAGTAGTTATAGGGTTTGCCTTTTACGGACGCACATTCAGCGGAGTTGATCCGAAAAACAATGGACTTTACCAGAAGGGAAAATTCAACACTTATGTCAATTACAAAGACTTTGAAAAAACATTCAGTGCCGAAGCCGGGTATCAGCAATACTGGGATAAGAAGGCAAAAGCGCCTTACGCATATAATTCAGCAACAAAAACATTTGCAACTTTTGACAATCTGAGATCCGTTATGGAGAAGACCAAATATGCTAAAGCAAGAAACCTTGCTGGTGTAATGTTCTGGGAACTTAGCGGGGATAAAGAATCGGGAGGATTGCTGGATATGATTTACGAGGCAAGTAAAAATTAGATTTCTTGAAACAACTAATTTATAGGATTATCGATACTGATCAACTTTGCGTACTTTGCATTTCCTTTGCGTCGTTGCGGTGATTATTTTAAAAGCAAGGACGCTAAGTTGTTCGCAATAAATGCAAATAGAGAAATCATGAGTCGAAGCACTTCAGGGTTTTAGATTCAACTAAATCTCAAAAACACACCCATCCACAGCCAGTTCAGTATCTGTAAATACGGCGCGGGCTTCTTCCAGTAAAGGCTGCAGATTATCATAACGCGCTGAGTAGTGTCCAATCAGCAATTTTTTCACTCCTGCCTTCACTGCAATTGTTGCCGCCTGCCCTGTGGTTGAATGATACTTATCTGTGGCATTGGCTTCACGATCATTCATAAAAGTCGTTTCATGGTAAAGAAGAGTGGCTCCTTTTACGATTGGAATTATTTCTTCAAAATAAGCAGTGTCCGAACAAAAAGCATAGCTTCGTGGCAAAGGCGGATCGATTGTAATACTATTGTTTGCATGCACAGTTCCATCCGGCGCTACATAATCCTCACCAGCTCTCAGTTTAGGTATCATATGAACCGGTATTTTCAGTAATTCAATGACGTCTTTCCTGATTTTCCGTTCGTACGGCTTTTCCTGGAAAAGAAACCCCGTTGTAGGTATCCGGTGCAACATAGGGAAACTGCTGATACTTATATGATCATCTTCGAAAATCATTTCCGGTTTTTCAGCCTGTGTAGGATGAAACTCAAGCGGGTAAATTAAGGTGGTTTGCGAAGCCAGTAATTGCATATCCAAAATTTCCTTCAGCATTGGAGGTCCATAAATATGTAAAGATTTCGTCCGGCCTAAAAGATGCATGGATGATACCAATCCAATCAGTCCGTAAAAATGATCTCCATGTAAATGACTGATGAAAATATGCCTGATCCGCTGAAAATGAATATGCATTTTTCGCAGCGATACCTGTGTTCCTTCGCCACAATCTATCAGAAATAGCTTTTCACCATGACCCAGTAACTGTGCCGTTGGATTGCGTTCAGAGGTTGGAGTGGCCGAACTACAGCCCAGTATGGTGAGATTAAATGGAAGCATAATGGAATTAAGATGATAGCTGGTTTTAAAACGCTAAGATCGGATTAATTGGGATATGAATGGATGGTATTCTCTAAAAACTAAAAATTGGAGCACTAAGTGTCGGAAGTCAGAAGACGGAAGTCAGAAGACGGAAGTCGGAAGACGGAAGTCGGATGTGGGATGTGGGATGTGGGATGTCGGATGTCGGATGTCGGATGTCGGATGTTGGAAGTCGGAAGTCGGAAGTCGGAAGACGGGTCATAATTAGAAAGTTGGAGTTGGAAAACTGGGATTAGATGTCAGGAAAGGAATATAAAATTCAGGCTCAACAATTCTATGTAAGCTGATTAGCTCTTATATTTCATAATTGAAACTATGTGACCATTTCAGAATATACTTTACAGTATAGGCAACTTCCGTCTTCCGTCTTCCGACCAAATTTCTACTTTTTCAAAATACTTTCATCCAAATCCCGGAATTTTCCTACTTTCGTGTAAACCAAATCCCCGCACTATGAAATACAGTGAATTCGATCTGAATGATTCTCAAAACTTTCGTTTTTTTGTCCGGAAATGGATCCCTGCAATTCCCCCAAAAGGCTTGGTATTGCTTATTCATGGCCATTCGGATCACGGAGGCAGATTTAAAATGGTGGCTGAAGCTTTTGTAAAGGAAGGTTTCATTTTCATTGCGCCCGATCTTCGTGGGAATGGTAAAACAGATGGCAAACGCGGGCATTTTGATACCCTGGATCAGATGATGGCTGATATGAAATTTCTTTTGGAAGATTGTAAAAAGTCATATCCGGGAATTCCTGTTGTGCTGTATTCACAAAGTATGGGTGGAAATCTGTCGATTAATTATGCACTTCGGTTTCCTGATGATATTAAATGTGTTGTTGCTTCGAGTCCATGGCTGCGGCTTACAAAACCACCTGCTGCTCCGGTGCAATGGGCAGCCGCATTACTTCATAAACTTTCTCCATGTTTTGTTATTCCCAATGGATTAAACGGCGATGACCTTTGTCATGACAAAGAAGAAGCCAAGGCTTACATTAATGATCCGTTAAACCATGGTAAAGTTTCGGTAAGTACCTTTTTCAATATTAAAGATTCAGGTGAATGGGCAATTAAAAATGCTTCAAGTTTGAAAATCCCTGTTTTATTGATGCATGGAGATGCTGATCCTATAACTTCGTATGCTGCCAGCCAGGAGTTACATAAAAATTCAAATTCATTTCTGACATTCCTTTCTTTTAAGGGATTATTCCACGAATTGCATAACGAACCGGGAGAGAAGGAAATGATTGTTGGAAAAGCTGTGGAATGGGTTAAAGGGCAGGTTGAGGCTGCTTAATCTTAATTAGAACGCGGATGACGCGGAAAGAACTGATTTTTACGGATTTTTTAGAAAATAAATAAAAAGACCCACAGCCTCGTAGAGGCGGCATTATGGTAGCAAAATATATAACAAAAGACCCACAGCCTCGTAGAGGCGGCATTATGGTAGAAAACAAATAGCGAATGACCCACAGCCTCGTAGAGGCGACATTATGGTAGAAAAATATATAACAAAAGACCCACAGCCTCGTAGAGGCGACATTATGGTAGAAAACAAATATCGAATGACCCACAGCCTCGTAGAGGCGGCATTATGGTAGCAAAATATATAACAAAAGACCCGCAGCCTCGTAGAGGCGGAATTATGGTAGAAAAATATATAACAAAAGACCCACAGCCTCGTAGAGGCGGCATTATGGTTTTAAATCAATTGCAATTAACTCACGGTATCCCAAATCATAAATCTTATGGCAAATACCTATACACAACTAAGCACCCATGTAGTTTTTGCAGTTAAAGGGAGGGAAAATCTCCTGAATGCAAAATTACGCCCCGAATTATTCAAATATATCTCCGGAATTTTATCCAAAAACAACCAATATTCACTGGCTGTAAATGGATACAAAGACCACGTTCACATGTTCTTTGAAATGACTCCCAGTAAATCGCTTTCCGACATTGTAAGAATCGTAAAAGCCAATTCCTCAAAATGGATTAATGACAACAGATTTATTCCAGGTGAATTTTCTTGGCAGGAAGGATACGGGGGCTTTGCATATTCCCGTTCACATCGCGATGCTGTTATAAAATATATTATAAAGCAAGAGCAACATCATCAGCAAAAAACATTCCGGGAGGAATACTTGAACATGTTGAAATCATTCGAAATCAATTTCGATGAACAATATATTTTCGAATTTTATGAATGATGAAATTTTAATAATTCCGCCTCTACGAGGCTTAAAAAAAAACCTGATTATTTTTGCTACCATAATTTCGTGCCTACGGCACTTTTAGCACAAAACACTAATTATCAAGCAAAAGAATACTTCTTTTAATCGAAAATGGTGCTACTGCTGTTTATAGAATTCATTTTATCAACAACTTAAAAAATTGAATATCTGATCTTATAATATCAAAAAAAACAAGCCGGACAGTTTTAAACTATCCGGCTTGAATAAATATTAAGATTTCTGAAGATTACTTTTTGCTGTCTTCTTCTTCTTTCTTTTCCATAGCTGCTTTCAGGTTCGAAAGAGCATCGAGGTCACCGAGGGTGGTTTTTTCAAGGTTGTCCTTGATTTTTTTCACGGCGCGTTTGGTAGTCATTTCAGCACTTTCCTCTTTCTTGTCTTCTTTAACCCGTTCTGCTGATTTAGCATCCTGGTGCATCTTAGCGTGCGAAAGAATGATCTTCTTGTTCTCTTTCGAGAATTCGATTACTTTGAAATCCTGGGCTTCGTCAACCTGCAGGTTCGATCCGTCTTCTTTCGTTGCGTGACGTGTAGGAGCAAATCCTTCAACACCATATGGTAAGGATACAACCACACCCTTATCGGATGAGCTTACAACAGTACCTTTATGAACTGATCCGGTTGTGAAAATGCTTTCGAAAACATCCCATGGATTTTCTTCGAGTTGTTTGTGCCCTAAGCTCAAACGGCGATTTTCAACATCAACATCAAGAACAACTACATCAATAGTTTCGCCAATTTTGGTGAATTCAGCAGGATGTTTGATTTTCTTGCTCCATGACAGATCGCTGATGTGGATAAGTCCGTCAACACCTTCTTCGAGTTCAACAAAAATACCGAAATTGGTAAAGTTACGAACGGTAGCTGTGTGACGTGAACTTCCTGGATATTTGGTAACAATGTCAGTCCATGGATCTGGAATGAGTTGTTTGATACCAAGTGACATTTTACGGTCTTCGCGGTCGAGTGTAAGAACAACTGCTTCAACTTCGTCGTTAACGCGGAGGAAATCCTGTGCGGTACGAAGATGCTGGCTCCACGACATTTCTGAAACGTGAATCAAACCTTCAACACCAGGAGCGATTTCAACAAAAGCGCCATAGTCGGCAATAACAACTACGCGGCCTTTGATTTTATCACCAACCTTAAGGTCTTCGCGGAGCGAATCCCATGGATGAGCGCTAAGTTGTTTGAGACCAAGAGCGATACGTTTTTTGTTTTCGTCGAAGTCGAGGATAACAACATTGATTTTCTGATCAAGCTGAACGATTTCTTCAGGATGATTGATACGGCCCCATGAAAGGTCAGTGATGTGGATAAGTCCGTCAACACCGCCAAGGTCGATAAATACACCGTATGAAGTGATATTTTTAACGATTCCTTCGAGAACCTGGCCTTTTTCGAGTTTCGAAATAATTTCGATTTTCTGAGCTTCAAGTTCGTCTTCAATAAGCGCTTTGTGCGAAACAACAACGTTTTTGTATTCGTGGTTGATCTTAACGATTTTGAATTCCATAACTTTTTCAACATATTGATCGTAGTCGCGGATAGGCTTAACGTCAATCTGTGATCCCGGAAGGAAAGCTTCAATACCGAAGATGTCAACAATAAGACCACCTTTGGTACGGCATTTTACAAAACCATTGATAATTTCCTGTGTTTCGAAAGCGGTATTAACACGCTCCCATGAACGGAGTATACGAGCCTTTTTGTGGGATAGCTGAAGCTGTCCGCCCATATCTTCCTGGTTTTCAACATAAACTTCAATTCTGTCACCAACTTTCAGATCCGGGTTGTAACGTACTTCCGAAACCGGAATTACACCATCGGATTTAAAACCGATGTTTACAACAACTTCGCGGCTGGTAAGTCCAACAACCAAACCATCAAGTACTTCATGATCGCCGATTGAGCTTAAAGTTTTGTCATAAATGTCTTCTAAACGCTTGCGGTCAGCAGGATTATAAGCCTCATGCTTTTTTCCGATAGCATTCCAATCAAATTCTACAGGTTCAGCAGGTGCTTCCGGAGCTTTAGTAACTTCTGCAACAACTTCCTTAACTTCAGGAACTTCTGCAACAGCTACTTCTGCAACTGGTTCAACTTCTGCAACTACTTCTTCTGCTGCAGGAACTTCTTCGACAGCTACTTCTGCAACTGGTTCAACTTCTGCTACTACTTCTTCTACTGCCGGAACTTCTGCAACTGCTTCTTCAACAGCTGTTTCAACTTCTGCAACAGGTGTTTCAACTGCCTCGGTTGCTGTTACTTCAGCAGCATCTTCAACATTGTTTACTTCGTCGTTAACGTTAACGTCGTTACTCATAATAATAATCTAATTAATGGCCTTCCGGTTCGGCCGGTTTAACATTGAGTTGATTAATAGACAGATATATTGATTAACTTACCGGAAAAGAGAAACAATGCACCGCTAAAATGGGGTGCAAAGGTAATAATTTATTTGTAATAAAAATGTGGCCTTTCTAATTAAATTCGGGACGCAGATATTACAAATTTAGTACCAAATCAGAAGGGGGAAAACAATACGAAATTATAATAAGCCACAGATTTACTCATGTATTTCTTATTTTAACGGGTATTCACTTCGGCAGGCTCAGTGCATCGCGTGATATTGATACGCTAAATTCATGGATTTCACTGGTTAAATGAATTTCAGGAATTGATATTGTCCGAGAATCTGTTCATGTATTAATGATTCTGCGCAAATCTGTGAAATCTGTGGCAAAACAGCTAATCATTTTCATATTGATAAACATTTTTTTCTACTTTCGTCCCCATGAAACGAACATGACAAAATCAGCCAATTTTGACAAAGGGGTGGATATTAATATTTTGTCATGGAGTTCCATCTGACTCGTAAAAAATTATTAATACCAGATGAATCCTATTCGAATTACTGCCATTTCCTATTATAATACCCTTCCTTTTATATATGGATTAACTCATTCCGGCCTACTCGCTGGCTATGAACTGAAACTGGAAGTTCCTTCGGTAAGCGCGCGTAAAATTATTTCCAACGAAGCCGAAATCGGGCTGATACCTGTCGGTGCTTTACCCGGAATTAGCAATTACCACATAGTAAGTAACTTATGCATAGGTGCAGATAAAGATGTAAAATCGGTTTTGCTGCTTGCTAATATTGATTTGAAGGGGATAAAAACCATTTATCTTGATACCGACAGTCTAACTTCCGTCAACCTTGTCAGGATTTTGGCAGAGAAATACTGGAAAATAAATCCTCAATGGAAAAGCCTTTCAGAATTAAAAGGCAATCTTAGTCAGAAAGAAGGCATGGTACTAATCGGCGACAAGACATTCGGTTTGACAGGGCAATATTCTTTTTGCTACGACCTGGCAGGTGAATGGATTAAATATACTGGATTACCTTTTGTATTCGCAGTATGGATTTCCCGCCAACCACTTCCTGAAGATTTTGAGAAATCATTTCAATCAGCATTGGCGTGGGGAGTGGAGCATAGAGAGGAATCGACTATCATGGCCGTTAATCCTCATATTACAAATCAGGAACTTATCTCCTACCTCAAAAATGATATCAGCTATAACCTGGACGAGCAGAAGAAAAAGGGAATGGAGCTTTTTTTGAAATTACTCAGCTAATTCCACAATCTATAAATATTTAAGACCCAAGTCCCAAATTCCAAATTCCAAGGCCCAAAAAGCTTTTACCTAAATTTCTTAAATCAGACATTTAGTCTTATATGATTTCGGTATTGTTTCTTGACATTAGTTTCTTGGAATTTGGATCTTGGAATTTGAGACTTGGAATTTGAGTCTTGGGTCTTCTAAAAATGGGAGAATGTGCTTTTAGCAAAAGTACAAAAAGGAAATCCGCAGTAAAATCAATTGATTCTATCTGCGGATTTTTTAGTCGGGCTATCCCGATACAAACTATTTTCTATTTTCTATTTTCTATTTTCTATTTTCTATTTTCTATTTTCTATCTTCTATCTTCTATTTTCTTTTAACAACTGCTTTCTGCTGTTGCTGTTTTGTCATTTCTTCCAGTTTTTTCTGAAATGTTGATTTCTTCACAGGTTTGGTTTTGTTTTCCTGAATACGTTTGTGAAGTTTATCTTCGTTAACAAAACGACGGATCAGGAACATCTGGCCAAAAGTGAACAGGTTAGCAAGCATATAATAGTAGCTCAAACCGGCTGAATAGTTGTTAAAGAATCCAAGGAACATGATCGGCATCAGGTACATCATGGTTTTCATACCCGGCATCTGCTGGGTTGAGCCCATCATATCGTTATTCATTTTGGTATACATGATGGTGGAAACGGTCATCAGAAGAGTAAATAAACTGATGTGATTTCCATAGAAAGTACTAAGAAGAGGGATCTGTGCCGTCCATGAATAAATGGAGTCATAGCTTGATAAGTCTGTAGCCCACAGGAAAGATTGCTGGCGTAATTCGAAGGATGCCGGGAAGAACCTGAAAAGTGCGATAAGTATCGGGAACTGAAGCAGCATTGGCACACAACCAGCCATTGGGTTTACTCCGGCCTTTTTATAAAGAGCCATAGTAGCCTGCTGCTTCTTCATGGCATCATCCTTTTTGGGGAATTTCAAACCGATTTCTTCAATTTCGGGCTTCAGTATCCGCATTTTTGCTGAGGAAATGTAAGTCTTCCAGGCAATAGGGAACAATACAATCTTTAATAAAACGGTGAGAATCAGAATGATGATACCATAATTCATATCAAATGATTCCAGCCAGTTGAATACCGGGATTACCGCGAACCTGTTGATCCATTGCATCAGGAAGAAACTCCATCCCAGAGGGATTTGCCTTTCCAGGTTCATTTTGTATTGCCTGAGGACTTTATATTTATTAGGGCCAAAATACCATTTCAGGTCATAACTCTGATCAGTTTCCATGGAATAAGGTAAAATGAAAGCTGAACTCATGGTTTTTACCTTGCGGTCTGTATTCTGGTCAGAAAAACCAACTGTTTCAATATCAGTACTTTCAAACTTATCCGACGCGATAAGTGTGGCAGAAAAGAACTGCTGCTTAAACGAGACCCATTTAACCGGAGTTGAGATCCGTTCTTTTTCATCTTTGGTTTCGCTCAGGTAACTCACTTCACCGGCTGGATCCATATAATGAATGGTCGATTGGGTTTGTTCAGTTTTCAGGCTTTTTTCCTGTTGTAAAAGAGTTGTACTCCAAAGCAGCGACATATCACGGGTATTTTGTGCGATATATCCTTTCATTCCTACAAAATTGACTTTATAGCCAACCATGTAATTGTTTCCTTTCAGCGTATATACGTATTCAATATAACTCTTCGAGTTGGCTGTATCA
>JAURYB010000184.1 GCA_030654075.1 Bacteroidales bacterium
GCTCGCTGGTCCATGGCTGGGCCGAGCGGCGTCTAGCCCACGCCGGTTCCGTCCTGATTGTTCCATGTCAAATTCCCATTCTTGTCGTAAAACGGCAATGTGCAACACATCATCCATCTTGGGTAAATTGGTGATAACGCACTCTTCACTTTCTATATAAAGCCGGGAGTTACTAAACCGGCAAGTTTCGGGCATTTACAAGAGTTCATCTACCGTAATCTCTATAAAAACATGAGTAAGTAGAGTAATATTTCCCCCTATTAACCATCAACAATGGCTCACGCGGGTTTTCCATGACACAGGCGATGATCAATCCAGATATACTCAGTTGGGCGCGGCAACGTGCTGGCCTGGATGTGCATGCTCTTGCCCGCAAGTTGAATGTTGACGAAGAAAAGCTTGCATCCTGGGAACAAGGGGGCGTTCGACCGACTTTTAAACAAGCTCAAAACTATGCCCACAACACCCACGTGCCGTTTGGTTATCTGTTTCTTAAACAGCCGCCTAAAGACGAATTGCCAATCCCCGATTTACGTACAGTAGGTGATCACTCCACGCTGGAAATAAGCATTAACTTGCGCGACATTATAAGAGATGTATTTCAACGTCAGCTTTGGTATCAGGAATATCAGACAGAAAGAGGCGCTGACCTGATTATGGTGGTGGGCAGCGTGTCTGTTCAGACTCCGGTGCATACTATCGTTGCTGACATGAAAGCACACTTAGGTATAAAACCCTGGCCTGAAAGAGGCACTTGGGAAGACTATGCGCGTGATTTAATCGCTAGAATTGAATCCCTGGGTGTTTTGGTTATGCGTAGCGGCATGGTGGGTAGCAACACTCACCGTTTGCTGAGTATTGACGAATTCAGAGGGTTTGCTATTGCCGATCGGATTGCTTCCGTCATCTTTATCAATACAGCCGATTGTCCTGAAGCCCGGTTGTTTACCCTTATCCATGAATTGACTCATATATGGCTGGGCGAATCAGGTATATCTGATGCCGATCCTCGTAGCCAACGTCAGGTGGAACAGCTGTGTAATGCTGTTGCGGCAGAATTTCTTGCTCCTGAAGATGAGTTTAATGGGCATTGGCAATCTGATATTAACAGTTGGAAAGACAATCTACCGGTTCTATCCAGTCATTTTCATGTTAGCCAGTGGGTAATCGCTCGTCGTGCATTGGAGCTGGGTTTGATCGCTGACAGTGAATACTGGTCTTACGTGAAAAAGCTACAGGCAGATTACAAAGCCCGAGAGAAAAATGGCACCCCGACCTATAACCGGATTCAAACAGGTAAGGTCAGCAAACGTTTAGCGCAGGCCGTTGCTAGTGAAGCGTTAAGTGGGCGCATGTTACTTCGTGACGCATGGCAGTTGATAGGTATTAAGCCGGACAAGCTAGCTTCTTATGCACGAAAGGAACTCGGGATTTGATTTATTTGCTGGATGCCAACGTCTACATAGAAGCCAAAAATCGCTACTATCGCATGACTGTTTGCCCTGGATTCTGGGACTGGATGGATTTACAGTTCGCATCTGGTCAGGTGAGCAGTATTCGTATGGTCTTCGATGAACTCACCAAAAATGACGATGCTTTATCAGAGTGGGTAAAAAACCGGCAACAGCATTTTGCAGAAGCGGATGATGAGAAAACACAGGAAGTGTTCACAGATATTGTTCAATTTGTAATGGAACATCCCGAATATAGCGAACCACACCGAAGTAACTTTCTTGCAGTAGCTGATCCTTGGCTAATCGCTAAAGCAAAAACACTGGGGGCAACTGTTGTGACTCACGAGGTACTGGTCCCTTCGGGCAGCAAAAAAGTGAAGATCCCGAATATCTGCCGGGAATTTGGTGTCGATTTTTGCAATACCTTTGATCTGCTTGAATCCGGGGCAGCGAAGTTTGTATTGGGTCGTTAGTGTTTTATTGTCACCTGTTTTGCCTCATAACGTTAAGTCTGTTAGTAGAACTTAAAGGCATCCTTGTGCTTCAGGGCATGGCCGAAGCCCACTCTCATCGAGGAATGGTATCGCGAGACGATTTAAGGAAGTTATCAGGCTTTTAATCGTGAATGGATGTTAAGTTGGCGCGTATGTGGCATTACGTTATGATTTTTATATCCAATATATAGTTATACCTATTGCACAATATGGAGTTTATTAAAAAGTGAAAAAAATAATTGACTTAGAATATAGTTTTCCCGATGCGGAGAATTATAGAAGGAGAGAGTTTAAATAAATATTCAATAAGAATTTCGTTGTCGACCCCTATGTCTCCGCGATACTTAAGCCAGAGATATCTTTTCTAATGGGTGAAAAGGGCTCTGGAAAAACCGCCTATGCGGTTTATTTAAGTAATAATAGAGTTGAATCAACAGTGTGTGATCTGAAATTTATTAGAGAAACAGAATATCAGAAATTTGTTTCACTAAAGCAAGAGAGGCATCTTGATTTATCTGATTACACCAATATTTGGCGAGTAATATTATTATTAATGTTGTCTAAACAGGTAGCTGAAAAAGAAGTAGGTCTAATACCAAAATTTCTAAAATTTAGGAATATTAATAGCGCAATAGATGAATATTATTTACACGCATTCAGTCCTGAAATAATTCATGCACTACAGTTTGTTCAAGAATCAAAAATTGCAGCTGAATTTTTAAGTAAGCACGCTAAAGCATCTGGCGAACAAAAGGAAAGTTTATCCTTTTCAGAGAGTAGATTTCAGACTAACTTACTTTATATACAGCAAAGTTTTGAAAAAGCTCTTTCAGAGTTAAAACTCACTAACAGCTATACATTGTTTATTGATGGAATAGATATTCGGCCCAGTGGCATTGAATATCCACAATACCTGGATTGCGTAAAGGGATTAGCAAATGCAGTATGGCAGTTGAATAACGATTATTTTCCAACTATAAAGGATTCTAAGGGTAGGCTTAAAGTCGTTTTGTTAGTTAGACCAGATATTTTTTCATCGTTAGGATTGCAGAATCAAAATACAAAAATAAGGTCTAATACCATTTATCTTGATTGGCGTACTTCCTATGCAAATGCCTTAACATCAGCGCTTTTCAAAATGACAGATAAATTGCTGCATTCTCAACAAGAAAATGAAGTTAAAAGTACGCTGATTAATCTTGGTGATACATGGAATGCTTATTTCCCTTATCAGGCTACAACATCTAATAGGGAAAGTAATAATGACTCTTCATTTATTGGTTTTCTAAGGTATTCTTTTTATAGACCAAGAGATATTATTATGATGCTTGAATTTTTGAAGGATAATGCAATTGAAAAGCTCGATATAGAAAAAGTGACCCATTCATATGATGATTTCGATAGTCCGGATTTCAAAAGAAAACTATCAGACCATTTGCTTGGTGAAATAAAAGATCAGATATCATTCTATTATACCAATGATGACTATGAGTTTTTTCTTAAGTTTTTTGAGTTTCTTGATGGTAATACAAGGTTTACATATTTAGAATATTTAGAAACACACAGTAAATTAATCACTTTCATCAAGACAACTGAAAAAGCTATTCCAAAATTTATGGGTACAGCAAATCAGTTTTTACAATTTTTGTATGAATTAAATGTTATTTGTTATGTTGAAGATGTTGAGGATCATAAGCCTATGATTCACTGGTGCTTCAGAGATAGGAGTTTTTCTAACTATTCACCGAAGATTAAAGAGGATGTACGCTATGAGATTTTTTATGGCTTGACTCGCGCTGTGAATTCAGGAAAGAAGAAAGTTAGAATCAACGCATGAATAAAATTTAACGCACAGCTACCAAGGTTAGACGATAGATATTGCTTTTTGGGTAACATTAATCAAAGGGCAGAAGCGCTGACAAATTCAAATTACTATTGAAAGAGACATCAAAGTTCGACCGCTGGGGCTCGGCTGTGTGGAGCGGCGTCGATCTATTTCCGGTTCCGTCTAGCGCATTCCAAGTCATTTTTAGGTAGCCGTGAAAATTTAGTCAGCTGAAGATGGTTGAGTGATGCTTGATGCGGCTATGTCTAGCTGCTGTGCCTGATTCTGAAAATCCTCGTGTCGACGGTTCGATTCCGCCCCTGGGCACCATGAATTCCAAAGGCTCCGATCTGATCAGGGCCTTTTTTATTTGTGCTCTCCGGTTTATATCCTGCACGTCAAGTCACCTTCATAACTCTCCCTCGTAAATAATTCTACAAAGCTTACTGTTTCGGACATAACATCGAATTGTTAATCAGTTTCGCCATCTACAGCGGCTCGGTAATCCCTCAGCATGGGCTTGTTGCATAGCCTCATAGGTTG
>JAURYB010000188.1 GCA_030654075.1 Bacteroidales bacterium
CCGGATTGTCCGTAGGACATTAATATTCATTGTCTTATATTGATCCCCTTACGGGGAATGGGGATTGGAGTTGTATTTTTTTTATTGATATTTTTCCCCTACGGGGAAAATCAAATCGATAACGTGCATGGATTATGAAAAAAATGGCTAGTTATCCTTGCATAGGTTAATGTGTGGACAGCAGACAATGAATAGATAAACAGCTATTTATCTATTTCCCAGCAGACCCTAGTTATAAATAATATCACCTGACAAATACTATATGAGTAAATATTACTAAAACACCAAATTCAGCATGCAAATCGAGCATACTGAGTTTTGGCGAATAAATATGAGAGAATGTTTGCTAAGCTTGAAACATGAAACTAACTCCCTGTTTCAATCAACAATTTTAGATTAAAAATCATTGTTGTCCGGTAAAAATATGTATCGTCCCTTACGGGACTTTCAATGATTTTTATCTCACTCTCTACCAACATATTGTTCCTAACGGGACAGTCCCGGAGATTATTTGCGCAAGCAAATAGCATATTGGTAGAATAAAAAGCAACCCCCTTTTGACAAAAGTCCCGTAGGGACGAGATATATCAAGCATTTCAGGATTAACTGTACTATTTAGCCGGACAACAGTGATTAAAAATAATACGATATCAGCAGCCTGAAATTATTTGTGAGTGCTTTTACTTTTGTATCTTCAGGGGAACCTACTTTAATACTGGCTGATTTTGCCTGGTATTGAGCAAACATAAGCTGTGCTTTTAATTTTCTATCCAGGTTTGCAATAAAACTGAAGTTAGGGCCAAAACCGGCTTTGGTGAGTGTAACTTTATCCTGGTCAGATCCGGGTATCGATGATCCATCTAAATAACTATTCAGTGAATAGAGAATTCCTATCCCTGCTCCTATTTCAAAATTAATCTTCTTTTTAGGAATAGTTCTCAGCGAAATATATGGCTCAAAATTTACTGTAGACCAATGAATGCTTGTATTCGACGACTTTACCGTTGATACATTATAGGTCAAAGGCATATGGATGGCAAAGCACCTGGAATACCGTGACTCACGGTCAAGTCCGATAGAAAAAGAACCACCTTTCAGATCGTCTTCATAAAATCCTTTTAAGTTAGTGGTTGTCATTCCAGCTGAAGCGATAATGCCTATACGACCCTTTTCTTTATTTTTCACATGCTCAAATACATACTTCTCAGGATATTTGTACGCGTTATAAGCTGAAATCATTTGAGCAAGTGTTTTAAAATCGTACGAAAGCCGGACTTTATAGGTTGCGTAAAACTGGTCGAAATCAACCAGGTAAGTAGAAAAAAATGACTTCAGGTCGAACCTGTATTTTTCAAGGGAAGTTACATCATCATTCTTTTTTACATAAAAGTTCATATCTCCGTTCGAAGTGTAAGACAACCCGAAACTTACATAACCACCTACTTCGTAAGTAACCAATCGGCAGATATTATCATTTTTAATCGTTTCGGAATGGAAGTATTCGTTGTCAAGATAATATTCCCTGACCTGGCATGCGGTTAATTTCTGCATTGAATTTTGTTTGTCAATATATACAATTCCATCCTGGTTTGTAAGTGCTTTGCTTCCTATAATTTTAGGAGAAGATAAGGTGTCGCCGTTTGCAAAGATGATGACATTACGACTTAAGTTTTTCTGAGCATCCGCGTATTTTACAGTCAGCGCAAGGATGATGCTAATAATTAATAATGATTTTTTCATAAGTTTTATTTAAAAAAGTTGTTAGAGAGTGAAAAGCTAAAGCAAGTTACGTTTTATTGGATTCAATTCATGGATCATTGATTTCGAAGCGGGTTCTCTTTAAAAAATATATGCGAGTATAAAGCTACTTGTTAAAAAAGAAATCTCAAAGCGCAAAGCTGATTTTTTGACTTTGTAATCAATCCCAGTGCCCAAATATAACATTGGATACACGTCAGTATAGGTATTCCTATGACCATAACTTGTATAGGAATCAATGACTAAAAACGCAGAAGCACCTCCAAGCAAATCCAACTTAATTCTTCCCCTTTCAAAATAACTGTAAGACAAAGCAATTGGAATTCCTATTAACAAATTGTATCTGTCACCTTTTTTGTAATCTTTTAAGTTAAGGGAAATATGTGTCTTCAAGCCAAATCGTTCATATGGGCGGGTTCTGTAAAAATCAAAACTCACTCCAAGTCCGGGTGCAAGGAGTTCAGGAGTAAAAGGAAACTCACTTACCAAAAATCCAGTAGACACTT
Source organism: Bacteroidales bacterium (assembly GCA_030654075.1). GTDB lineage: Bacteria > Bacteroidota > Bacteroidia > Bacteroidales > UBA4417 > UBA4417. Next base: position 2,265 of record JAURYB010000188.1, read on the forward strand.
TTACTAATTTCTTTTTCAAAATCGCAGATACAGGATATTTGTTTCCTTTAAACTCATTATACTTTTTCACAATTGCACGCAATTCATCTTCACGGAATTTTGATTCATTGATCTCCTTTGTTATTCGGGCATTATCAGACATCGCAGATGTAAGCTGGTGTACATATTCAAAATTGGAAATTTTACGAAATTCTCCTTCTGATTGAATGTATCGGTCAGTGAATGTTTCAACCAGGTGAATGGGTGTATCCTCGGCATGCCTGATGTAATAAGTCACTGATCCATTTGTTTCGATCTTATAAAGGTTATAGTAACCTTCAATAAGTCGAAGCAACAAAAATGAAACAGAATCTGTATTCACTGCATCAAAAAACCGTCCATCTGTAAATCTTACTGCTTTAACCTGCCCGGGAAGTCCTGTAACAAAATTATCGGAACCTGGCTGCCTGTATTGAATACGTGTTTGAATATTTTTTAATTGCTCATTCTTTATTTCGACAGGAAGTGAGTCATTATTCGCAAAAATTATAACCGCTTGTGAGATTTGAACCTGGGAATAAGATGATAATACTGACAGAAGAACGATAAGCAAAAGTGATAATTTTAGCATATAAAATAGTAGAATTAAGTTTTGTAGATTGATATTATAATAAAATTGTCCGAAATTCTGAGCGCACAATATTAAGATAAAATCTTGTCATTCCAATTATATATACAAAATAATTTTCAAAAAAAAGGTTTATTGATCAATTTGTTTTTAACCTTAAAATTTCGTTTTCTCGTTTGAAAGCTGCACTCCGATTTATAAAAAAAAGCGCATCAGGCCGTAGCCAAATGCGCTTTTTATATTAATTCACAACAAAAGTTAGAACGGCCAGAACTGGTTATCGTACCATATACTTTCTTTCAACGCTTCGTTCAGATCGTACAAAATTTTATGGTGGCCGCTTTCCCATTCTGCCAGCCATTTGTACATCTCTTTCTCATTCACGTCGTCAGCTTCGGCTGAACGTTTGGTGTAAAGTTCAACGGCGCGGGTTTCAAAATCCATGGCTGCTGAAATGGCTGCTGCCTCAAAACTGGCTGCCGAAATTTCCTTGATCAGTTGTGGATTGAGAATCTCATGCGAAATATCTTCAGGTTCACTCACACTATAGTCAGGTTTTGAGAACTTTCCTTCCTTTACATAATGCGCAAACTGAACTGAGAGAAATTCCACATGGGCTTTTTCTTCTTCAGCCATGGTTGTGAAAATCTTACGCGCTTCAGGACTTTCGGTCTGCTCAGCCATTTTTTCATAAAAGGCTTTTCCACGCTTTTCTAAAAGAATTGCGGTCTTAAGGATTTCTAATGCTTTAGTGTTTTCCATAGTAAGGTATATTGAATAAATTTACTTCCGGCTCGGGCAACAAATATACTACGATTAACAAATAATAAGCGGACTTGTTGAAGAATAATATCTCTATTCCAAACTAAAAACCATAAATTTGCATAACAGCTATTTATTAATCATACTTACATAATTTCGTGTCTAAAACAGATCAAACGGATGTACTTCACAGCCTGTTCATGAAATGGGCGCCGGAACAGGGAATTGAGATTCTTCCTCTTCCACAGGCCGGATCATACCGCCAATACTACCGACTAACCGGGCAGAATAAACAAGCAATTGGTGTTTACAGCCCTGATAAAGGTGAAACACAGGCCTTCATTACATTCACAAATCACTTCCGGCAATTGGGACTCCATGTTCCGGAAATTTATGCATCAGACCTGGAAAACGATTGTTACCTGATCAGCGATCTGGGTGAAATGTCGTTGCTTGATCACCTGGAGCAGAACAGGGTTGATGGAGTACCTTCGGAAAAGACTTTTGAATTATACAGACTGGCTATAGCGGAACTGCCACGATTCCAGGTTGATGCCAGTAAGAATCTGAATTTTTCCATATGTTACCCTTCCGCTGAATTTGATGGACGTTCCATGCGCTGGGATCTCAATTATTTTAAATATTATTTCCTGAGGCTGCTAAAAATACCTTTTAACGAAGCAGCGCTTGAAGATGATTTCGACAGGCTCATTATTCACCTTTTGAAAAGTGGTAACCAGTTTTTTATGTACCGTGATTTTCAGGCAAGGAATATTATGATTCATAATGATAAACCCTGGTTTATTGATTACCAGGGTGGACGACGTGGCCCGCTGCAGTATGACCTGGCTTCCTTACTTTTCCAGGTAAAAGCATCACTCCCATATGATTTCAGGGAAGAAATGCTGCATTGGTACCTCATAAACCTGAAAGAGTATATTACCATCGATGAGAAAAAATTTGTAGAAGACTATTACGGATTTGTGCTGATCCGTCTTTTGCAGGTGATGGGAGCTTACGGTTTCAGAGGATATTTTGAGCGTAGGGCACATTTTCTGCAGAGCATACCGTACGCGATTGAAAATATCCGTTGGTTGCTGGCAAATGTCAAATTCAGGTTTGAGTTACCTGAGCTAATGAAAGCGTTACACGAGATTGCTAAATCTGAGATTACAACTCCCGAATTGCCACAGGCAGACACACTCACCGTTTCCGTAAACAGTTTTTCATTTAAAAACGGACCTCCGCCGGATTATTCCGGTAACGGAGGCGGGTTTATTTTCGATTGCAGGGCTTTGCCCAACCCTGGTCGCTATGATCATTACAAGAAGTTCACCGGTCTTGATGAGCCGGTAATTCAATACCTTGATCGGGAAAAGGCTGTTGCAAAATTTCTAACCAATGTATATAAACTTATGGATCAGAGTGTTCAGGAATACCAAAGACGCGGATTCAGTCACTTACAGATTAATTTCGGATGTACCGGCGGGCAGCACCGATCGGTGTTCTGCGCTTCAAGAGTGGCTACTTACCTGGAAGAGACCTATTCTCTAAAAGTAAGCACTTATCACCAGGAAATGAAAAATCTGAATTTAAAATAGCTTTTGACCTCTGAACAGTGAACTTCATCGGTTTCAGGATGTTTGTGATATATGATATTTAAAAGTAATAAGTATGTCCAAAACTATGTGTAAAACCAAGGATGAAGCAAAACGTGCTAAAAAGCAGGCTGATCCTAAATTTGAATGTTCAAAATGTGGTAAAAAAGTGAATAAAGAGAAATACGTGTGTAAACCCGAAAAATTATAAAAATATTTTGGAATCGTTTGATATTGAACTTTACAAGACTAAATCTGAAGTCATACGCCAGACTGTTGAGCAGGTAAAAAAGGATTTTACCATGTTTGGGATGGATGTAGAGTTCACAGGGACACTTGACATGGCTTATGAAGAATTGTTCCAGCAATTAACCTGGCATGTTTCCCATCTGCTCGAAATTGACCCGCATCGCCTTTCAGCATTACTTTACCAGGTTGATCTTGGTGAAAATAAAATAATGGAATCCAGCTCATTACATCCCGAATGGTCGTTGCCGGAAGTGATTACTGAACTTGTTATTCACAGGGAACTGAAGAAAGTCCTGATCCGGAATTATTATAAAAACAATCCCGATAAATTATGAAGGCAATGATTTTTGCCGCCGGGTTAGGCACAAGACTCAAGCCTTATACCGAAACGATGCCAAAAGCCCTTGTTCCGGTTGCAGGAATCCCAATGCTCGAAATACTGATTAAGCATTTATTAAAGAACGGTATCAATGAAATCCTGATTAATGTGCATCATTTTGCGGCGCAGGTAACTGAATTTCTTAAACTGAACAACAACTTCGGAGCAAATATTACCATTTCCAATGAAGAAGATTTACTGCTCGATACCGGAGGTGGATTAAAAAAAGCTGCATGGTTTTTTAATGATCAGCAGCCATTTCTTGTTCATAATGTGGATGTGATAAGTGATATAGACTATAAGGAAATGTTTGATTTTCATAATAGCAATAAGGCATTGGCAACACTGGCTGTTAGCAATCGGACAACTTCCAGGTATTTCCTTTTCGACAATCAAATACAGCTCTGCGGTTGGGAAAACATGAAAACGGGAGAAATCAGAATGGCTCGTGCTGATTCGCAAAACCTGACGAGATTTGCTTTCAGTGGAATTCATATTATTGATCCGGCTATTTTTAATTTCATGGATCGGGATGGAAAATTCTCAATTGTTGATACTTACCTCGGATTGGCTTCATCTCATAAAATCATTGGCTTTAAACACAATCCTGAAAACTGGGTGGATATGGGAAAACCGGAGGAGTTACAAAAAGCTGAGATTATCCTTAAGAAGCTATACTTAGAGTGAAGTAAAATCCTCGTTAAAAAAGGCCCAAGTCTCAAATCCCAAATCTCAAGAACCAAGACTTACTTTACATCCCTGCTTGGAATTTGGAACTTGGTATTTGGAATTTGAGACTTAAGAAATGCGGAAATTTAGTCCGTTTCAGTCTAAAAAGCAGATAATAAAAATACTATTTAAACAACTCATTTTACTTATCTCCAATCACTTGCATCTAATAGAATGTGAATTAGGTGAGGTAAAACAAATCCAATGGAAGCCTTCTTAGATAAACTCGCAAAACACTTATACTCAACCCACGGCGATAATTTCAGCCGTATCTGCCTGGTTTTTCCAAGCCGGAGAGCCGGATTATTCTTTAAGCAATATGTTTCGCGAATAATTGATAAGCCAATCTGGCTTCCTGATATCTATGCTCTTGAGGATTTCGTGGTTTATAAATCAGGTCTTAAACTTAGCGATCCGCTCGACCTGATAGCCAGGCTTTACAAGGTTTACAAATCCCTGGAAAAGGACAAGGCACAACCATTTTCTGAATTTATTTCCTGGGGCAATATGCTGCTCGGTGATTTTGATGAAATTGATCAATATATTGCTGATGGTGAAAAAGTGTTTCAGTTTCTGGATGAAATAAAAGCAATGAAGCACTGGAATCCTGATGGGAAGCCACTCACCCCGTTTGAACAGGATTATCTCCGTTTTTATAATTCTCTGGCACCTTGTTATAGATTGTTTCGCAAAGAGTTGCTGGAGCATGGTGAAGGCTATTTTGGACTGGCCTTTGACATGTTATTGAAGGATATTCATAATAAAACCTTTTCCGAATGGGATAGCATTGTTTTTGCCGGGTTTAATGCGTTGACAGCTGCCGAAGAAAATCTGCTTAAATACCTTGTAGAAGCTGGCAAAGCTGAAATATACTGGGATGCGGATGACTATTATCTCAAGGATCCACGCCAGGAAGCCGGTCGTTTTTTACGGGAATATATAAGTAAGAATACGTTTGGCCCGTTAAACTGGATTGGGAATTCATTGAGTTCGGAAGAAAAGAGAATCTCAGTGATTGGTGTTCCAGGAAACGTTGGCCAGGCAAAACTTGCAGGTGAATTAATTAAGGAATTGATTAAGAAGAAAGGAACTTCAGATGGAATAGCTCTTGTTCTGGTTGATGAAGGCTTATTGCTACCAGTGCTTAATTCAATTCCAGCCGAAACAGGGGATTTTAATGTAACGATGGGTTTTCCTTTAAAGCAAACGCCTGTATTTTCATTGATTAATATTGTGCTTTCGATGTTTGCAAATGCACAGCGGTTTGCTCAAGCAGTTCCCGGATATCAACCAGGTGGTGATCCTATTAGGAGATTTTATCATAAAGATATTCAACGCTTTCTTTCTCATCCGTTTATTGTTTCTTCGCTGAAACTTACAACTGCAAATACAGGGACGCAGGATAACTCATCAGTTGTCAAGTCGTTCTATACTCCGGCTGCCTTATTGTTGCTTTTAACTAATATTAATAAGCCTTTGGCGCTGATATTTAAGTCCTATCTGGAGAAAAAGCAGGTTGAATCAACAGATGTAATAAACCTGGTCAGAGATATTATTTCGTTTTTGCGAGATACGTTTTCACCTGTTGTGAATGCCGAAGATGATTCAAAAGCCCAGGTACATCCGATGGAACTGGAGTATTTGTTCCACGCGGCCGTATTATGTTCAAAACTGGATGTGATAGTAAAGGATACTGTTCTGAAGCCGGATATAGAAACTGTCCAAAGCCTGGTGAGTAATCTGATTGCTGGTATGCGGCTTCCATTTTACGGAGAACCGCTCAACGGACTTCAGGTGATGGGAATGCTCGAAACGCGTTTGCTCGATTTTACAGATATTATAATGATTTCGGTAAACGAAGGATTATTGCCACGTGGGAAGCATCAAACCACTTTTATTCCTGATGAAGTCCGTACGCAATTCGGCATGCAGCGATACAGCGAACGAACGGCCGTGTTTGCGTACCATTTTTACAGGCTGATGCAACGCGTTGAAAATGCATGGCTTATTTACAATACCGAAGGGGATGAATTGGGAGGAGGCGAAAAAAGCCGGTTTATCAGCCAGATGTTGTATGAATTACCGGCAATAAATTCTAAAATACAAATTACAGAACAAACCCTTTCAGTATTGCCCGGAAATACCAGTACCGGTGAGATTTCCATTGAAAAGTCACCTGACGTTATGTTACGACTGAGCCAGATTGCTGAGAGAGGTCTTTCCCCAACAGCTTTGGCGATGTATCTGAAGTGCAAACTACAGTTTTACTTTTCACAGGTATTGCGAATCAGCGAGCCCGACCAGGTTTCGGAAACCATTGATGCCGCTATGCTGGGTGAGATTGTGCATGACGCTTTGCATAAAACATATTTAGCGAAAAAAGATGACATAATAACTCCTGAAATTCTTTTAGCCTTATTACCAATAGCCATTCAGCAAGTGCATCTGGCTTTTACCATGAAATTCAAAACAGACGAACTCTCAACCGGAAAAAATCTGCTGATTGTGAAAGTGGCCGAAAATATGGTGAAAAGATTCCTTCTGGCTGAAAAGAAATATCTCGAACAAAACAGTATGAATATTGAGGTATTAATGCTGGAGGAAAACCTGGAATCCGTAATTGAAATTGCAGATTTAGCCAGTGGTGAAGTGCATAATGTAAAACTACACGGCAAAGCTGACCGCATCGACAAGGTTGGCGGAGTGACACGTATAATTGATTACAAAACCGGGAAAGTTGAAAACAAGGATCTCAAAATTGACCTGATTTCAAACTTTCAGGAGAAAGACGAACCCGGAAAGCTTCTTCAGGTTCTCACATATGCGTTAATGTATTCAGATATGCAGTCCATTCCTCCCGGTCAGCTGATATCAGGCATTATCTCGTTACGAAAATCATCTTCATACCTTATTAAGACCAATATTGATAAGAGTGATTATATTGATAAAGCATTACTTTCAGAGTTTAGAAATGAACTAAAAATGATAATTGGAAGTATTTTTGATACTGCAGAGCCTTTCAGACAGACGGAAAACCGTGACTCCTGCGCTCTTTGTGCATTCAATACAATTTGTAATCGTACTGTGAATTAGGTTTTTATCTGAAATTAATTCAAACGTCAGAATTATTTAAAAAAAATACACTTAAATATTTTGGAGTCTCATAAAAAGTGTTACTTTTGCAGTCCCAATAACTATAATTGGTTCGGTAGTTCAGTTGGTTAGAATACGTGCCTGTCACGCATGTGGTCGCGGGTTCGAGTCCCGTCCGGACCGCTAAAAAGCCTGTAAGTCTTTGACTTACAGGCTTTTTGCTTTTTAGCAACCAAATGGGTTTGTAGATTAGCAACCAAATCATGAACGTATTGGCAGCTCCAATTGAATATTGTCCAGCTATAAATCACAACTCAATCTTCAACAAAGTCGTTATACTTCTCTGCTGCAATAACGACATATTTTTGCGTTGGCTTTAATCTTCTCAGCACAATAAGGACATACTTTTGATTCTTCTTCAATATCCTTTTGCGATTTTATCAAATCTTTACGAACTGATATAAGCTTCTGAAATTCATTTAATTCATTCGTTGAGTACCAAGCTGTTTTTGTGGCAATTGCGCCACCAGAGTATTCAACAACAAAAAGGTTTTTAGTAGAATAGCTATACAAAAACATTGCTGGAATCCCGAAAAGCAATATTAAGAAAATCGAACTTGACGCAATACCTGCTTCACCCTTAATCGATGCAAATATAATTCCTAATAACCCCAATAATGCAAGAATTCCAAGCACAATACTTATAATGAACATTATCATATCCCGACTTGAGCTATATGACGTTCCTGTAATATCTTGAATGTTTACAACTTTTTGCCCCTTACTAAAATTCAGCTTCCCATTACCTGTTTTTTCATAGAGAGACCCCTTGTGATACAATCTCTTATTAGATAAAACCATAATAGATTTGCTGAGCTCACCATTACGAATTATGGCATCTGCATAAGATTGCCCCAGAATTCCTACGACCTCTTCCGAATCATCGTGAAATAGTTGTCTTACAGTTGTTTCCATAAAGTTAATTTTAATTGTTATTTTCTTAATATAATTTAATTTTTACTTCATTATAAACTTATTGCTAAGATAGCGCAATTCTTCTAAAATGGTTCTATTCAGTGTAATAAAAAATGCTCTTGTGGCTTATGTTTTAATACATTTTATATTTATCTAAATGCAATTATACCATCTCAATAGCACATTGAGGATTTTGTACCTTATAATTATTGTAAGTCCAGAACAAATTTGTCCTTTTCTACACGTCCATAAATCACGCAGGATTGATTATTTTATTGTTTCCAGTACATTCTATTGTTGTGGATATTGTATCGGCATTTCCCATAATATCAAGCATCTAAGCTTAATTATTTTATGTCAGTTTTATTCTTAGTGCATCAGTATTTATATAAAACATCCGTTCCATGGCACAACTACAAGACGAAACGCCTTATGACAGTTTTTTGTTAGGCATCAATAACCTTTACATTCCATTTGCTGATGACAAATTTTTCATTAATTCCCCTTTCGTTATAAGTAATTTTGACATGCTAACGACAGGCAAAAGCTATGTCATAATTCATGCAGATAATACCATACTCACAATTAAATTTGCTAAGTTGATTGATGTGGTCTTTGATAATATTATGATGAACATATTCCTACGTGATTTATTCACGGGGCAGAGAATACATTTGGAGTTCGATATATACAAGCGTGAAGACCTTTGTCCGTTCAAACTGGTTGAGTTGGACTATCTGCAAAAGAAGATGGACTTCCTAAATGATACTGTATGGAACAACGACAAGTAGACATTATCAGCTAATGCCGTCACCATTATAATTTTTTATAAAATTTCCGATAGACTTGAAAATTGAGACTTATAATTATTTTCTGGAAATATTTTTCAATCGAGTATTTATTGATGTAGCACCAGCAACCCTGAAAGGGGGGGCGGTAGTATAACCACATCCCCCTCGGGTTACGGCTATATGTCTATATATCAGTACATTACGAACATTATTTTTATATTTTACCTCAACATGAAAACTGCATCTGCACCAGAAGTACCATCATTTGCAAAACTTATTTCAGGCAAATGTCCACAAAGCATCTATGATAACATGAAAATCATACTGTCTCGAACTGACACCACTAATATTATCGGTGAATTGTTTATTCTACTCGATAGGAACGGCTTTGTACTGATTCGACTAATGGATATTGAATATAAGAAAGGCTATTCGGTGTTAACTGTTCTTGACCAAGAAACAGGTAGAACACATGTTATTTGCCATTCTATTAATGATGTTGTTCCTAAATTTACACTGGTTAAACTTACAGATGTTTTAACATTGGCAAAGCATATTTAGCTAAATGCAATAACCTGCTTGATAAGACTCTGAGTCTTTGTAAGCATTAATATCCGAAGTAAACTTTGTCAAATCATATTGTTTCAAAATCTCCATATTCTTTTTCGATACGTTAATACCCCAGTCTGGTTTACTTGATAGACCTTCTCTCGAATAATCATGGTCTCTTAATAAATTATTGGGTTTGAGCCAGTCGATTGATGGTATAAAATAAATTGTTGGACTTGTGTTGTTTTTTAAAATTACCAGTGCTAAGTACAAATTTCTCCTAAGACCAGATTTCCATGATTCTTTATTAACGAATACATAACTCGAATCCCCTCTCATTGTCTTTACCTGAATATCAACATGCTTCTCTTCGTTTAATCGGATAACAAAATCAATTCCCTTGTCATCAACATCATTTGTATAAGCATCATAACCCAGTAGGGTCAACCAGATTTTAACCCAGTATTCACCAATCCTTCCTATTTGAAGGTGGTTTAAATGGCTGTAATTAAATTGGTCAAGGTCTTGTGACATCATGATAAAAAGTATTTTTGCTTATTTACATATTCATCCCCTGTTGCGGTGGGTTGTTGTACGTATTGGTAAATACGAATTCCTGTAACCACTTTTTAAATGATGGGTTATCCTGAAATTGTTTGAAGAGTTCAACACCTGATGTCATTGATTTTAATATGGCTTTCGTCAATGCAGCATCACTTTCGATTTTGGCGGTGGCTTTATCCGAATTTTTCATAGCGTTCTGGTATGCTTCGCTTTGGGCAACTTCATCTGGTAATGATGCAATCTGACGTTTAACTTTGTCCGTGTCGCTCCATTTTACATCACCAAAATGAGTATTAAACTCGTTAAGGATAACGCTTAACAAATCCAATACTGGCTCACTGACCTTGTTGGTCGTACTTACTGGTATTGGCTCAATTTCACTGTCTTTGTTTTCCAGCACTATTGCTCGTTCTTCCAGAATGTTGTTTTTATAACTATCAAAGTCAACCGTCTCCAATATTCCAGCAGATAAGTCTTCGTCTTTTGGTGCAGGTAATTTTGGAATGAGTAGAGTAAGGAATATGCATAGTTTTTCCCATTCCTGACTTCCATACGGCATTATTGCAGCAAGAAAGGTATATGTATAAACAAATGTCTTAGCACTGCTTTTAAACTCAACCTGACCATCTTCATCAAGCTCCTTGTAAATTGTAACGCACTGGTCAATCAATGGGTCTATCTTATCCCTTTGTGCATCATTCAGCATAAGCGCAACCACATTATCAACATGGTATTGTGTATACACCTGATATTTTTCCATTGCAGCAATCAAGTCATTCAATTTATTCGGGTCGGTTTCTGATGACAGGATTGTTGTTTTGTAGTATTTCTGGAATGCTTCCTGAATTACCTCTACATCATTGGCGAAATCCAGCACGAATGTGTCCTTCTTCAATGGCAGTGCACGATTTAAACGGGATAGGGTCTGAACTGCTTTAATATCTGCCAACACCTTGTCTACATACATGGTATGTAGCAATGGTTCGTCATAACCTGTTTGAAATTTGTTGGCAACAATCAGGAAACGGTACGGGTCTTTCTTGAACTTCTTCTCAATTAAATTACTTGGGAATCCGTTAATGGACAATTCCGTTACTTTACCATGAACTTTATGCTCCTTTTCACCTGAGAAGGCTAATATGGCTTTGTACTGGCTATTCCGTTCTTCCAGAAGTTTAGTGATTGAGTAGTAGTAGTCAATTGCCCGAACAATACTTGCAGTTACAACCATTGCACGAGCCTGACCACCAATTTTCCCTTTGTTGATGACTTGGTTGTGAAAATGTTCTACCATAATTCCAGCTTTCTGGTCGATGGTATATTTATTTCCTTCCACAAATGCACGTAATCGCTTCTTAGCTTTTTTCTTATCAAATTTCGGGTCATCTTCAATCGCTCTTGCCAGTAAATAATTACTGATGATGGGAGTATAAAACTTCAATACATCCATAATGAAACCTTCCTCAATTGCTTGTTTCATGGTATATTCATGGAACGGCTCATGACCAATAGTACCATCTGCATGAATTGCAGGTACACCAAACATTTCCAGAGTCTTGTTCTTAGGAGTAGCAGTAAAAGCGTAATAGCTGGCGTTTTTAAGCATTTTACGCCCTTCAATCAGTTTGTTAATCTTATCTTCCAGTTCGTCATCATCCTCGCTTATATTGCCCGATAATGCGATATTCATTTTTGCCGACAAACTGCCGTTCTGGCTTGAATGTGCTTCATCAATAATAATCGCAAAGTTCTTATCTTTATTTTCGGTACTAATATCCTTCAGGATTTCAGGAAACTTAAAAATGGTGGTAATAATTATTTTCTTTCCTGAAGCCAGCAAGTCTTTCAATACACTTGATTTTTCTGCCCACCCAACAGTACTGCTCTCCTGCATGAATTGACGTATGGTATTGCGAATTTGTTTGTCCAGATTTATACGGTCGGTGACTACTATTATGGAGTCGAAAATATTCTTTTCATCCTTTTCCAGCACTACAAGTTGGTGTGCCAGCCATGCAATTGAATTTGATTTGCCACTACCCGCACTATGCTGAATAAGGTACTTCTGCCCAACACCCTTTTCCTTCGTATCTTTCAATAGTGCTTTCACAACTGATAATTGATGATACCTTGGAAAAATTTGAGTCTCAGTCACCTTGTTGGTTTCTTCATCTTTTTCACTTACTACTTGTGCGAAGTTTTCAATAATGTAGGAAAGCTCACTCTTTGTTAAAATGTGTTTCCACAGATAATCAGTTTTTAGACCAACAGGATTATCAGGATTACCAGCACCATTATTACGCCCGATGTTGAATGGCAAAAACCATGAAGATTTGCCAGCTAATTTGGTACACATCTTTACTTCATTATCATCCAATGCAAAATGTACGGCACATCGTTTGAAGTTGAAAATGGCTTCCTTGGGGTCACGGTCGGTTTTGTATTGGTGCACAGCATCGTTCACATCCTGTTTTGTGAATTGATTCTTCAGTTCAAATGTAGCTATGGGCAACCCATTTATGAAGATAACGAAATCAAGAGCCAGGGTAGGAAATTCCTGTGAATACCGCATCTGACGGGTTACACTGAAAATGTTTAGACTGTATAGCTCTGTGGCTTTTATGTTATCTGGTGAAGGTGTTACATAATACAGGTCAAGAGTTCCATGTAAATAACGCATACCCTTTCGTAGCATGTCAATAATGCCTCTTGCAGCCAGTTCCTGCTTGAACTTGTTCAGGAATTTACTCTTTTGCAGTTCGGAGTCTAAAATATGTAAGGATTCCAGCTTATCAGCCTGAGTAGTTTGCAGGAAACGGAACAGTCGGGTTTCGTCAATGGCAAACTCTCTGTTGTAATCCGACATTGTTCCTTGCTCGTAATGGTTTTGTGTAACCAGATAATCAACGATTAACGATTCAAGCCCATTTTCTTTAGTGTTTGTTGTCATCCTGAGATATCTTAAAAGTATTCAAAAAGTAACCAGCAAGTATTTCGAAATTAACCAGAAAGCAATCACTCAATAACATGCTAACTAATTAACTAATTGAGGTTTGTGTGTTTCGCTGATTGATTGATATTTTGCTGCTGGTATTAAACAGTAACCAGCAACGTAACCAGCAACGTAACCAGCAGCGTAACCAGCAGTGTAACTAGCAGTGTAACCAGCAGCGTAATCAGCAGCGTAACCAGCAGTGTAACCAGCAAAGTAACCAGCAAAGTAACCAGCAACGTAACCAGCAAAGTAACCAGCAAAGTAACCAGCAAAGTAACCAGCAAAGCAACCAGCAAATTCCTTATTATTCTTCATGCACTTTAAGCCATTCTTTACCAAAAGTTGTAATAATATACTGCTGACCTTTAACATCAGTTTTCCCAGTTTTGGTATATGTCAGAAAATCGACATCTATCAATGGTTGTATGTGATTCCTGAAGTTTTTTGTTTGGTTGGTAATTCCGATGAAAGCAAAGATTTCGTCACTGCTTTTAGCCGTACTGCACAATTTTAAAACAAATAATTGCTTTGCTGACAACTCAACCAATTTGGTGTTCACTCTTCCCGAAATAGGTTCTACTACCTTAAATGCTGTAATTAACGTTAAGTCGAAAGTTGCTTTTCCATTTCCATTTTCCGCCAGCTCTTTTTGCACCCTGACAATTCCCCTGTTGTAACGGTTTACATATCCTAATACTTTCATTGCTTCAGCAATAACAGGATTTCGATAATC
>JAURYB010000189.1 GCA_030654075.1 Bacteroidales bacterium
AGCCATGAGAACTAAGCGCAGCGCCCTCACGAGCGTAGCGAGTAAAATATTCTCACCAACCGGGAATGATATTATGGCGAACCTTTAGCTCACGCGGTGCACTGAGCTTGCCGAAGTGAACACCTTTAAAAATAAGCAAGAGTGAGTAATTCCATCTGACCTTTAAAAAACACCTGCGAAGCAAGCCTTAATACCGCTGAAAATAAGCAATGCATTAATAAATTAATAACACATGAAACGAGCCATGACAATAAATTGTCACACAGAGGGATGATTATTCATGGCGAGTTCCATCTGACCCGTAAAAATTAAAAAATAAACAGATGAAATTCGACACCATAAAGCAGGCTTTTTTTCAGACACGCTAGTTCCGTTCATAGTTATCCAAAATAGTATATCATAGTATATCCCAGATTGAAATCAAATAAATCGGCAAGACTAAATTTGATTTAAGGAATTTTCCATACTTTTAACGCTTCATACCCGAAAATATCAGTCATTTTACTGATAAATTCTGTATGCCTGCAGTGTTAAACCAACTCCAGATCAAACGGTAATTCCGGTTAAGCATTCAGAATTTTAATTTGTGACTAATTCATTTAGTATTACTTGTTCAGATAGAATTAACATAAACGATTTGTTGGTTTTTGTATGGACTGATAACCAAAGTATTTGATAGTGAGAATTAAGCATTTTGTTTTTCTGTTACTCTGCTTATGTGCTACCAGTATTTGGGGCCAGGATCCTCATTTTTCAAATTTCAATTACAATAAAATGTATTATAATCCGGCTTATGCCGGAATAGATTATGGCATAAGGTTGAATATGGCATACCGCCGTCAGTGGCCTAAAATCCCGAGTAAATTCCAGACAATCTATACGGGCTTTGACCAGGGAATGCGGGTTGCCCGTGGCGTAGGAGGTTTTGGGCTTATTGTCGTTTCAAATACCGAAGGCGAAGGCATACTTCAAAACTATACCATTGGCATACCAATTTCGGCCCGGATTCCAATCGCGGAAAAATCATTAATCCAAATTGGGGTGATGCCGTCCATCGGGTTCAATAGTATTAATTGGGACAGATTTATTTTCAGCGGACAGCTAAATCCTTACTACGGGAATATCAATCCATCAGGATTTGTCCCTCCTGATAATGGGATCAGCCACAGATCCTATGTTGATATTTTTAATATAGGAGGCGTTTACAGGTACGAGAATAATTCATCACAGGCAAATTCATCGAGGTTCTACCGGAAATTTGAAGTCGGGTTATCCGCTTTTCATTTATCAGAACCCAATCAATCTTTTACATACTCCGAAGCGCCGCTTTCGGCCAAATATGTTCTCTTCACAAATTATACAGTTTCAGTTCCGCTTAAATCTGCCGGCTTATTATTTATTGAGCCATCCTTTCTTGGCGAATCGCAATGGCAGATGTTCTCGTATATGTTGGGCGTAACAACTTCGTTTGTTGATTCCAATATAGATTTTGGGGTGTGGTTCAGAAACAGGAATACAAACCTGCAAAATACAGACGCAATAGTATTTCTATTTGCCTATCGTTTCCTTGTTAATAAAGCGAATAATACGGTTCTGACTACCTCATTATCCTATGATATTACTACTTCAAAATTAGTTGATGCCAGCAGGGGAAGTCCTGAGCTAACTATCAGCCTGGCTCTGAATAACAAGACATTTTTTAACGACAAGCCCGACAGATGCGATGAAGGCAGTAATTGGAGCCGTAAAACAGGAACGTCGAAACACAGGAAGTAATGATATTCTGAAAAACGGAAGAAATTTCCGATTAATATAAGACCCAAATTCCAAAATCCAAGCTCCAAATTCCAGGCATTACCTAAATGAAGATTTGAGTTATAAGCTCTTGGAATAGTGGACTTGGAACTTGAAATTTGGGATTTGGGATTTGAAACTTGGGACTTTATAAATTCAGGCCACATCGGAATTTAAAATCCTCTTACCTGATCAAGGTCACCGTCCCATATGTTTTACCATTAATTCCACTCCAGGTGGTTCCATCTGAAAATTTCGCGGAAGCCCGCCATGCATATACATCCTGTGGATACAGGTTCCCGTTTTTATCTCTTCCGTTCCAACCTTCCGAAGGCATTCCATCCTGTAAGGCTGATGATTGCCATACCAGGTTTCCCCAGGTATCGTATATCTGAATAGTATATTCCAGTATCCCAATTCCTTTGGGCAGAAACAGGTTTTCGTCCGGGTCAGGATGCTCCGGAATAAGGGCATTAGGGACAAACAATCCTTTATAATAGATCGGGAGACTTACAGTTGCAGTATCAGAACATCCATACTGGTTCCAGGTTTCAAGTGTTACTATGTATGTGCCATTATTGCTATACTTTATAGGATCAATAACGGTGCAGGAGGAAATTACCTGGCCATTTCCAAAATCCCAGAAACACGCGGTTTCATCAACTGAAGAATTAGTGAACGTAAGATACTCAGGATATCCTCCGGTGGAAGTATATATAAACTGGCTCTGCGGACTTGGAAGTATCCTGATTTCAATACTATCTGAGTCTTTGCACTTATTTGCGTTTTCCGAAATCAATCTGACATTAAAGAGGCCCGGAACTTCAAAAACATGAGTCGGATCAGATGTAAAGGTTGAATTATCTCCAAAATTCCAGAGGTGAGAACTGCCCACATCGCCCTGAAACGTAATCCGAAAGGGCGCACAACCTGAAGTATCAGGCAGTATAAAGGATTCAGGCGATGGTTTTATCTCAACCAGTTTACTTGCCGATCCGATACATACCGGGAATCCGAAAGCTGATTCACCGCTCAATACTACCTTATAAATACCACTATTTTCATAAGTATGAAATGGGTTTGATAACACGGATGAATCGCCATCGCCGAAATGCCAGAGTAAGCCACCAATGTCAACATTGGAGGTATAATCAAATGACATAGTTTCGCCTTCACAGGCATCGTTATTCGAGGAAATCTGAAGCTGAGGAACAGGGTTTATAGTAATGGTATCGAAGGCTTCGTCGTACCCACATCCATTATCAACATTAAGTGTGACTATGTAAACGCCTTCATGCGTAAAAACATGACAGGGGTTTTCATCGGATGATCCATGCCCGTCGCCAAAATCCCAGGAAAGATTAGAAATTCCAAGCCTCGACGCATCCGTTGAATAATTCTGAAAACAGAACGGATCGCCCTCGCATCCTTTAAAGTTCCCAACTGCAAATTTGGCCTGAACCGTTTTCGGCTTCACCAATAAATCCTTTGTAAGTGTATCGGTACCACATCCATTGTGAGCTACCAGGCTGATATTGTATAATGTGGAATTAGCACCTGTAGTATAGGTATGAACAGGTTCAAGTTCGTTGGATGTAGTTCCGTCGCCGAAATCCCAAAATAAAACATCCGGGTATCCTGTGGATACATTCCTGAACTGAACTTCCACAGGCGTACAATCCCAACTATGCAGCATATCAAACCGTGATAATGGTTTGTTATGAACCAGAATTGAATCGGTATAAACAATTGAATCGCAATAATTCCGGGATGTGAAGCGAACATAAATTACTGTATCGCCAGTAAGACTTCCGGTATAGATTAATGAATCGGGAATGCTTAATGATGTACTGCTCAATCCGTTTCCGAAATCCCAGTAATAGGATGAATTGGCATTGTATTGTGAAATATCAAAAGAAATTTTAGTTGAGAGCGGGCTACACCCTTCTCTGGTTGTAAGTTTAAAAACAGGCATCGGTGGAGGGCCGGTAATATTTAAAACCAATGAATCTGAAAAAGTGCATCCCAGGCTGGAGGTAGCTGTTAACTTTACTTTATAAGAGCCTTCGGTGGTATAAATGTGCTTAGGCTCAACTTCTGATGCAGTACTGCCATCGCCAAAATCCCATAAAAAGGTCTGGGCATTGGAGCAGTTATTTACAAAATTTACGGGAACATTAGTACAGGCAGGAATATCAAAATTGAAATTAACCACAGGAAGTTCGAGCACTTCAACAAGTTTTACTATTGAATCAGCGCAACCGCTTTCATTTCCCACAACAAGTGATGCGGAATATGATCCGGGAGCCAAATAATAATGTGGAGGATTTTGAACTTGCGCAGTAGTGTTATCTCCGAATCTCCAATGCCATGAAGTTAGGTTAACGCCCCCACCCTGCGACTGATCCTGGAAAAGTACTGTTTCCCCGAAGCAAACATTGCCTGATATAAACCCGGCTTTGGGAGAAGGCTTTACCGTTACCAGCATCGTATCAGCCATAAAACAGCTGCCCGTTCCGAGGCTATAAACTAACTTGAAGTTTCCGGTTGAAACAGGTTCAAAATAACCATCCCGGGTTACATTTGCTCCACTCCATTCGCCACCAGAAGGATTACCAATCAAAGTTATATTGTCGTTTGCACAAATTGATTTATCATTGCCGGCGCTTACCGTTATATCGGGTGCGATAACTGTCACAGTCATTACATCAGAACCTGAACAACTATTATTGTCAGTATATGAATACGTTACAACAAAATTCCCAAGCCCGTTTGGGGTAAATAATCCGCTGGATGTTACATTGGGTCCTAACCAAAGGCCACCGGCAGGAGTAGCTGTTAATTGTTCAGGTATCGGCTGATTACATAAAGTTACATCCTCAGCAACAACAGTTGGAAAAGGAGAAACCGTGATCAGTAAATCATCTGAATTTGAACATTTCGATAATGCGTCGGTGTATGAATATAGTAAAGGGAAAGAGCCCGTACCTGTGACTAAAGGATTAAAAGTACCAAGTGCCGCATTTATAATCCCCGTACCCGACCAGGTGCCTCCAGCCGGGTTTCCGGTTAAGGCTTGAATTCCTTTGTTAATACATACCGAAAAATCAGGGCCCGCGTCAACATTTGGGCTTTGTACAACTTTTACTGTTAACTGATCCTGTCTCTGACAATTGCCAGTACCCCTGCTGTAGGTTAAGGTAAAATCGCCGGAAGTAACCGGAGAAAAAATGCCGTCTAAGCTTACATTAACACCACTCCAGGTTCCTTCTGATGGATTTGCGGCTAACTTAAAATCACCGCTGTTTAAACAAACAACAGTATCATTGCCGACTGAAACCGGAACCGGGGTAAAAATTTCAAATGTATTGCTTATGCTGTCGCCGGTACCACATTCGTTTGTTGCTTTTACAATTACCTGGTATAAGCCTGCCTGTGAAAATAAAATGGACGGGTTTGCGAAACCTGAATTTGAGGGAGCTACAAAAGACCATCCGTTCAACGGGTTTACTGACCACGCGTATGAAGTAATCGCGCTGCCATTATTAGTATATGAAGCATTTCCGGTATATGTAAAAGGAAAACAATTATCTGGTATAGCCGGAATACTAACTGTTGGTATATCATTAGCCTGTATTGTTAATGTTGTACTCTTATCGCCGCATTTATTATTTACAGTAAGAGTAACGGTGTATGTTCCGGCAATTGTAAACTCCATTTCGGGGTTCTTGGAAATGACGGTACTCCCGTTAATAAAGCTCCAGCCTAAATTGGGACTAACTTTCCATAAATACGTTAAAGTAGTTGAATCAGTTGACTTATTTATAAATTTCACGGGAAAAGGCACGCAGCCGGAATATTTATCAGCCTCTGCGATGGCGGTAGCCGGACTTTGAACGGCTATGTCGTGTTTAATGGTTTTGCTGCCACAATTATTCGAAGCAGTTAATGTAATAGTATGAGTCCCTGCAATAGGATAGGTCTGGCATGGCGGGGTCTGTAACGTTGATGTATGTCCGTTTCCCAAATCCCAAAGATAGGTTGTAGTCCGGTCACAGTCAGAGCCCCATCCACCGGGGGTGGTCAGATTCGCGAAACAAAATATACCGGAATTTTCACATCCCTCAGCAGTATTTATGCTAAAATCAGGGACAGGCGCGCTCCACATCGTAATGCCGCCAATTGTAACAGGCGTGCTTTTACAGGAGTTAATGGCTGTTAATTTAACCGAAAACACATTATCAAGCTTCCCACATGAAGTAGAATTAAAAACATGATAAATATTTCCGCTGTTTGCCACAATAGAGTCCCTTGTCCAAGTGATTATTGGGCTATTATCTCCAAAATCCCATTGATACGTTGTACCGGGAGAATTTTTTTCATCTTTTGTTACTGTGAACGGGAATGTTTGAGGAGCGCAACCTTCGGTGCCACCGTTTGAGGCTAGTCCAACAGCCGGGTTCGATTGGTTTTTAACAACATATGTAGTTTTTCCGTTGCAACCATTCTCAGCCACAGCAGTAATAACAAGGTTGAAGGCGCCAAGTTCTGTGTAGGTATGATCCAGAGGGAAATCGCTCATCTGAAGACCAGTAAGCGAATCGCCATCGCCCCAATTCAATGTAAAGCTTAAAATACACCCGAAATTTATGGTAGTATTTAGCACCTGAATACTGAAAGTAGGTTTCTCTGAAGTTGGAGAATTGCTGCAATTACTAAAAGGATCGTGATTAAGTATATCCGTTAACTGCGGTCGGGGTTTGCATTTAACAGAAACAACACTTGTATACGAATTCGAAACCGGATTTCCTTTTGTAGTATCAGTAACCACTAAAACAGCATTATAACTTTGCGAGTTACAACCATAGGCTGTATAAGTATGAATCGGATTGGCTGATGTGGAAGTTACGCCATCCCCGAAATTCCAGGAATAGATTTTGGGAGAAGCATTCGGACTGTTAACTGCTGATGTGAATTGTACTGGGCTTCCAGAACATGCATCGTCAGGGGTAAACGTAAAAGAAACCGAAATTTGTGCATTTAGATAAAAAGGCACTAAACAAATGAAAAGCAGTATACTAAACCATTTATACATGATGCCGATTCCCAATTTCTTAGATTATTTTACATGCAGATTTATTCTCATAAAGCAAGAAAAAGTGTGAGTTGACTTAATCCCGGCCAGTTCAATTAATAATAATCTTTCCGTGATTGACCAACCTCTATTTCTTCAAATGAATCAGTAAATATAGTTATTCCTGTTTAATGGATATCAAAAAAATGTTATTGCAAAACTTAAATACAGTCCAGATTATGTCGAAAGCTATAAAATATGGTGGAAACGATAGTATTTAAAATAAAAAAAACCGCCCGTAAACTATTGTTTACCACGCGGTTATTTCAAAATAGTGCCCAGAACAGGACTCGAACCTGCACAGCCGTAAGGCCACTGGTCCCTGAAACCAGCGTGTCTACCAATTTCACCATCTGGGCAGATGGATCTTTAATTTGTGTGATGAGTGCCCAGGACAAGACTCGAACTTGCACATCCTTAAGGACACCAGCCCCTCAAGCTGGCGTGTCTACCAATTTCACCACCTGGGCATTATTTTTTTATTAAAAGAACTTACAGTCTGCTGCTCGAGCTGGTTTGTCGGCCTACCCCATCGTATCCGGGATCACCACCTGGCCAAAGCGGGTGCAAAGATAATACTTTTCCGAAACGATAAACAATCAAAAAATATTTATTTCAATATAGATGAGATATAGAAATTTTGGTGTCCCTATTTAAGAAAGCTATGCAATCTGCAAATTTCAAAAAGCTATTTATGAGCTAATTAACGATTAACTTTACCCCTAATTTTTAAATTTACGGAGTATTTTCGAAAAACACTTTCATGTAAAACCAATTTTGTTAACTTTGACAACCGCACATAAAAAATCTTGTTATGTTTACAAAAGACGACCTTAAACAATTACAATCACGCGGAAGCGACCTGAAAGTAGTTGAAGCCCAGATAGATAATTTCCGCAGAGGATTTCCTTTTATAAATCTCGACCGTCCGGCAATAGTTGGAGATGGCCTCAAAGCTTTCAACCAGCGTGATGCTAAAAAGCTTTCGTATTACTATGATTCCAATTCGAAACGGTATGAAGTGCTGAAATTTGTCCCGGCTTCGGGTGCTGCCAGCCGAATGTTCAAGCATTTGTTCGAATTTATTGAAACGTATACAGGCTCTGAAGAGGATTTCCAAAGGCTCCAGACTTCGCCTAAGCTAAAATTAGTCAAAGATTTTTTTGAACGAATCAAAGATTTTGCTTTTTACGATAAACTATCGAATGCATTACGTAAAGATGATTACGACATAAATGAATGCCTGGCGAAAAAAGAATACAAAATCATTATCGATTACCTGCTGAATCCGGTAGGGCTTAATTATGCCAACCTTCCCAAAGGACTGCTTTTATTTCATTCCTATCCCGATGGAGCACGCATGTCGATTGAAGAACATATGGTTGAAGCTGCCAATTATTGCAAAGACAGGGAAAAACGCGCGGCGATTCATTTTACGGTTTCGCCCGAGCATGCCGACATGTTCCTCGAGGAGATAAACCGCGTAAAGGAAAAATACGAAGATCATTTTGATCTTACGTATGAGCTGACATTTTCGCTGCAAAAGTCATCCACCGATACCATAGCCGTTGATATGAACAACAAACCCATGCGTGAATCCGATGGCAGGCTGATGTTCAGGCCGGGCGGGCATGGGGCACTGATTGAAAATCTGAATGATCGCGAAAGTGAAATTGTATTTATAAAGAACATCGACAACGTTGTTCCAGATAGCATGAAACCGGATACTTACCTTTATAAAAAAGTATTAGGTGGCTACCTGTTTGAATTGCAGGATGTTGTTTTTGAGCACCTCGAAACTCTTGATGGTAAACCGGATGATGAAGATCTTCGTACCATACTCCGCTTTATTAAATCAAAACTTGGTTTTGTTGTTGATCCGGAATTCAGCACCATGAACAGGGAAGATAAGATAGAATACCTTCATCATAAGTTGAACCGGCCTATAAAGGTGTGTGGTATGGTTAAAAATGAGGGCGAACCCGGTGGAGGACCATTCTGGGTAAAAGAATCCACGGGAGAAATTTCGCTTCAGATCGTTGAATCATCGCAGATTGATATGGAAAATGCCCAGCAGAAGGATATTCTCGGAAAATCAACCCACTTTAATCCTGTTGATCTGGTGTGTGGTGTTCGCGATTATAAAGGCAAGGTTTTCGATCTGCGAAAATTTGTTGATCCTGCTACCGGATTTATCTCCTACAAATCGAAAGACGGAAAAGACTTAAAAGCGCAGGAACTACCAGGTTTATGGAATGGCGCTATGGCAAACTGGATCACTGTTTTTGTTGAAATTCCTATCAGTACGTTTAATCCTGTGAAGACGGTGAACGATTTGTTAAGGAAAGAGCATCAATAAACACTTAAGTGGCTGTTCTTCAATATTTAAGGAGCCAGCCTGCTCACTTCCCACATATTCCCTTCAAGCAAATATTGAATCCTGTCGTGAAGCCGACCTGGCCTGCCCTGCCAGAACTCCATCCGATCCGGTTTCAAGCGGTAACCGCCCCAATGCACCGGACGTGAAATATTTTCACTGCCTTCCAAAAATAACAGCTTTTCGCGTTCTTCTTCCAGTTGACTGCGCGAAGAAATATGGGTGCTTTGCGGTGAAATAACTGCGTTAATGCGGCTTTCGAGTGGGCGGGAATAGAAGTAGGCATCCGACTCATCAGTGTCGACTTTAACTATGATACCTTCAATGCGAACCTGCCGCTCTGTCAATGGCCAGAAAAATGTAAGCGCGGCCGCGTGATTTCCGCTGATTTGCACTCCTTTACGACTCAGGTAATTGGTAAAGAATACAAAACCATGATCATCAAATGATTTGAGTAAAACCACCCTGGCTGAAGGTCTCCATTCGGCAGAAACTGTCGATAATACCATAGCTGTAGGCTCCGGCTCACCTGATTCCATCGCATCGCTCAGCCATTCCCTGAACCAGTTAACCGGCTCAACCGGAAAATCTTCACCATGAATAGCGCTGTGTTGGTAATCTTTACGGATATCTCGCAGATCCATAGTCTAACTTTTATTTTTTTTGCAAAAAGCATTGTAAATATAAACAAAATATTTATCAGTATGTTTGACACCTGAACGCTTAAACTGATGGCAGAGACTCTATGATTTCATATCTTCGCACTGAAATTCAGAAACTATTATGTTGAATGTACCTATGAAATTTTTCAATCTCCTGATTCTGCTGACTTTATTCGCGTCAATCGCTGCCGAAGCACAGACGGAAGGGGAATTTGACCGTTCGAAGTATATTTCCGGAATAAGGAAAGAGCGGGAACAAAAAGACTATGAAATGATGAATGATGAAAAATCACCTATCCTGGCTGAAGAAAAGGAGACATTCACTAAATTGAACTATTATAAACCAGATGTTACATTCCGGAAAGAAGCAGGTTTAACCCGGTTTGACCAGGCAACTCACTTCCTGATGAAAACCTCGACGGCAAGACTCCCTGAATATTCTATTTATGGAGTTGTCAATTTCAGCCATATGGGGATAAAGTATTCGTTAAATGTGTATCAAAACATTGAGATGGTAAAAAAACCAGGATATGAGAAGCACCTCTTCATCCCTTTTAATGACGAAACCAATGGGAAAGAAACATATGGTGGCGGTCGGTTTTTAGACCTCAAAGAAACAGGGGCTGATACGGTTATACTGGATTTTAACCTGGCCTATAATCCGTATTGCGCCTATAACCACAAATACTCCTGCCCTATTCCGCCTGAGGAAAACAATCTGAAAATTGAGGTGAAAGCAGGTGAAAAAAAATGGCATAAGTAGAAATTTGCCGGATTAAGAATTATACGATCATAACCACCAAACCTGCTTTAAGAAGCGAATTGAATAATGGCAAATGTTGTTGACGCATCCGATACCAGAATGACCTTGAGGCGATTGCTCCGAAGGCCAAAATACAGGTATATGGTGGTGAACCGCATTGTACCCCATTTACCATGGATGGTACTTTTTGCCATGGCTACATTCTTCTACAAAGCCAGGATCTTCGCTGAATCAGGTTTGTATTTTTCAGAAATTATTAACAACAAGACATTTTTTGTTGAATTTCAGCGAATTGTATCGGGGATTTCTCAAATACTTCCACTTATCGGCATTTGGATTGGGGTGGAATTCAAATATGTATTGCTGATTTATTCGTTGAGCCCGGTTATATTTTTCTATTTTTTGTTTCTCTTTGTGTATTACGGACTCCGCGACAGACGTTCAGGACTTCTTATGATTCTGGCTCAGACCGTTGGCATTGTTCACAGTTTCTTCATTCCTGTTTTTGAATTGTATTATGCTGTTCCTTTGCTTATTACTTTTTATGCTATCTGGAGGTTACCTTTCCGCAATAATGTCTTTTTCATTCTGCTTTTACTTGAAGTACTGATACTTTTAAGCCACCCGTTGGCTTTTATTTTATTCCCTTACCTGCTGCTGTACAACTTCAGAAAAGAAAACGCCAAACCGATTAAGTTTTATCTACCTGTGATACTGGTTTTCCTTGGAGCACTGGCATTCAGGTATTTTGTAAGGTGCGATTACCAATCAGGTAATCTTGCCTCGCAGCTTAACTTTTTTGAAGCCAGGCAATACCTGCTTTACCTGAATCCTGCCTATACAAAAGCTATCGGAATATTTTTGCTTCGCAATTATTTTGAGATACTGTTGGGATTAATCATTGTGTTTATTATGCTGGTAACCAGGAAGCAATGGTTCAGATTACTTCTGGTAACCGGAACATTTTTCAGCTATGTATTTCTCGTTAATTCTTCAGATATAATTGAGCCTTCCGGATATTTGGAACAGCTGATGTTTCCATTTGTCACTATTGTTTTCATACCACTCATTTACGGATTTTCATCAAGAAGAAGGCAGGGACGTCAAAATCTAGCTGTACTTTTCATTTCAGCGCTTGTTGTTTACCGGTTGGCTTTAATTTATTCGGGAAGTGAAATATTTGTGAAACGAGTTGTCCAGATGGAACAGCTAATTGAAACTGCCAGGCAGAAAGGCAGCAGTAAATTTGTCATTTCCTCCGAAATTGTCGACCATGGATATTCACAACTTACCTGGTCGTATCCTATTGAAACCATGCTCCTCAGCGCGATTGACGCCAACGATCTGACCTTAACCATAGTACCGGATAAAGATTTTTATTCGGATATTGATAAAGAAAAAATCGGAGCTGGCCAGTTTATTTACAGGAAAGCAGAACTTAAAGACTATACCTGGCTCAATAAACGATACTTTCATTTTGATATTGGACCATACAGGACAATCAACGATTCTACACCAAATTCAAATATTAATTATGCGGCTAACGACCTACGGATAACGGTCAATTCAAAAAATATTTATCCTGCCATGGATACAGTTTGGATACCCATAACCATTGTGAATAAAGGAAAAACGCCGGTATATTCAGGCAAAAGCAACACTATATTTTTATCTTACTTTTGGGTAGCAACTAATGATGTTTTAAACTGGAACGAAATCAGAACTCCACTTCAATCAGATATTATCGGCACCATGCACCAGTCCATCAAAGTAGCGGTACCCCAGAAGAAAGGACGAATGCAGCTTAAAGTTGATATAATTGCGAACGACAATTGGCTGGGAATTTACAGCCAGGAGAACGTGTTGGTATACTAGTTGATAAGGGATGAGCGTTAATGGAAAATGGAAAATGGAAAATGGAAAATAGAAAATAGAGAATAGAGAATAGAGAATTTGAGAATTTGAGAATTTGAGAATTTATTGCCCCGACCTTCAGGTCGGGGATAATTAGTTAAAGAAAAAGCAGTTAATCTGGGAACCCATTGCCCCGACCTTCAGGTCGGGGATTAAAAAAAAGAAAATCATTTCATAAAAAAAAGAAATTTAACAATCACAAAAAGAAAACAGAATACGAAAAATGAAAAATACAGTTGCTTTACTTTTTGCTCTATGCATTGGAAGCGGTTTGCTGGCTGCTGAAAAAGGCTATAAAATTACTTTAAAACTTACCGGATCCGCTGATACGTCTGTACTGCTTGCTCATTATTACGGCAGCAAACAATATCTTGACGATACAGCCTACAGGAACAAACAAGGATTTTATATTTTCGAAGGAGCTGAAAAACTGAAAGATGGAATGTACATTATTGCCGGTACAAATAAGAACAAGTATTTCGATTTTTTCCTTACAGGAACGCAGCAGATTGATTTTACCTGTAACCCGGCCAATGTCGTAAATACCATGCAGGTTAAAGGTTCGGATGACAATAAAGCATTTTACGCTTATATAAAATACCTTGGATCAAAACAAACGGAGATAGAACCTCTCAACAACTGGATGAAAGCCAACCGAAACCGGAAAGACTCAGTAGCTATCGTTAAATCAAGAATTGAAGCTATTGATAAGGAGGCAAAAGAATTTATAAGAAACTTCTACACTTCAAATCCAGGGTTTCTGTCGGCTAATTTTGTTAAAGCAAACAATGAACCTGAATACATGCAGTACATCACTTCCCCGGATGGAAAGGTTGACTCAACGCTGATGTATCCGACCTATAAAGCGCATTATTTTGATAATTTCACTTTTACGGATCCACGGCTGATCTATACACCTGTATTTGCCCAGAAGGTTGATTTTTACTTAGACAAACTGGTGGTCCCCACGCGCGACTCATTGGAAAAGGATATTGACAGGGTGATGACACTTTCATCAGTAAATAAAGAAATGGCAACCTATATGGCATGGTTTCTATCCTTAAAATATGAAACTTCCCAGGTAATGGGACATGATGCTCTTTTTGTTTACATTGTTCGCAAATACCTTGAGACCGGCAAAGTTGACTACCAGTATCCCGAAGTTAAAGACAACATTCTGAAGCGGATAAATGCGTTGGAACCATTGCTGTTAGATAAAGTAGCACCGGAACTCATACTGGTCGATACAAATAATGTTGCGCATTCGTTACAAGCCACAAAGGCGCGTTATACATTGTTATTTTTCTGGGAAAGCACATGCGGCCATTGCCAGCAGGAAATGCCGAAGGTTTTGAAATTCTATGAGGATTTCCGCACCAAATATAACCTCGAAATTTATAGTATAAGCACTGATACTTCATTTGTGAAGTGGAAAGCCTATATTAAAAAAAATAATATGTCGTGGATCAATGTGAACGGTCATCTGAGCGTAAGCGGAAACTATCACACGCTGTACGATATCCGCAGCACGCCAATTATGTACCTGTTGGATGAAAACAAAAAAATCCTGACTAAATTCCTGCTTATTGATGATATCAGCAATGTCATCCTTACACGGGAAAAAGCTCTTGAGAAGAGTAAAAAGGAGAAGACTCCGTAAGAGTAGTTTCAGGTTTCAGAGTTTCAGGTTTCAAGTTCGTATAACCCTAAATTGCGGATAAAAACGCAAATCCGGGAAATTGAAAATATTAGTACAAATACTCCACGAAACTTGAAACATGAAACAAGAAACCTGAAACAAGAACCGAGCGAAGCGAGCTCAGCGAAGCTAAACCTGAAACTCTTCAATTCCCGAATACCATAAATGAAACCCTGAAACGTGAAATCTGAAACCCCAAACCTCCAAACACAAAACACCTCCATATCTCGAAATATCTGGATCACCGGAGCATCCTCAGGAATAGGCGAAGCTTTGGCTATGCAGCTATCAGCCCCCGGAACAACAATTATTCTTTCGGGGCTCGAGAAGCAACAACTGGAGCCTGTTGCCACCAAATGCGAATTGAAAGGAGCCCATGTGCATATTGTTCCTTTTAATCTCACCAAAGAAGACGAAATAACCGAAGCCGCGAACACGGTTCAGGCACTTGTTCCTAAAATTGATATTCTCGCCAATGTAGGAGGCATAGGACAGCGATCCTTAATAATTGAAACGCCCGCGGATGTCGCCCGAAAGATCATGGAAACCGATTTCTGGGGCCATGCCTCACTCACAACAAAAATTCTTCCGTTTATGGTAAAAACAGGTGGCGGAACCATTGTTGTAATGAGCAGTTTATCAGGATTGTTCGGATTTCCGCAACGTTCTTTATACTGTGCCGCCAAACATGCGCTGCATGGATTTTTCGAAACATTAAGACTCGAACATCATAAAGATAAAATCAACGTCCTGATGGTTTGCCCGGGGAGGGTGAAAACCAACTTTTCCTATGGCGCGCTTACTTCAACGGGTGACACACACGGCAAAATGGATAAAGGACAGGAGAACGGAGTTTCGGTTGAATACTGCGCCGCAAAAATCGACTGGGCCGTAAGAAAAAACAAAAAACAGATCCTGGTCGGAAGAAAAGAATTAATTATGGCATACCTGAAACGATACGCGCCCTGGCTTTTTTACTGGATTGCACTGAGGATTGACCCAAATGCCTGATGTCGGATGTTGGATGTCGGATGTTGGATGTTGGATGTCGGATGTCGGATTTCGGATGTCGGATTTCGGATGTCGGATGCTGGAATTGCGATTTGTGATTTTTGATATTTGAATTGTGATTAAACACTGAACGTGAAGCATTTAAACCTTGAATATTTGAACACTAAAACCTAATCCCTAAAACCTAACCCCTCTTTAAAGAATGAATCAAATAGTAATCAGCGGAATACAGCAGCTTGGCATCGGCGTGTCGAATGTAGCAGAAGCATGGAAATGGTATCGCAAATACCTGGGAATGGATATTAAAGTGTTTGAAGAAAGCGCGACTGCAGCCTTGATGTTGCCATACACCGGGGGCGTTCCTCAGAAACGTCATGCTGTGCTTGCGCTAAATATGAGTGGTGGCGGCGGTTTCGAGATTTGGCAGTACACTGAACGTACTCCTCAGCCACCAAAATTTGTACCTGCTTTAGGTGATTTAGGAATATTCGCGGCAAAAATAAAGGCCCGTGATGTACTAAAAACTCATGCCTGGTTTACCGCCGAACAACTTAATGTTAGTGCCGTCGCAACTGACCCGGCTGGAAGGGCTCATTTCTTTTTAACTGATCCATACAGCAACATTTTCCAGGTTATTGAATCGGACAATTGGTATGTGAATGAGAAAAAAAATACAGGCTCTGTTTATGGAGTAATAATCGGTGTTACTGATATCGGCAAATCGGTTAAAGTGTATTCCGATATTCTTGGGTACGATCAGGTTGTGTCCGATACAACATCGAAATTCCCTGATTTTTCAACGCTGAATGGCGGAGATGCTGCTTTTCGCCGGGTAATTCTTAAAAACAGCAAACCCCGTTTAGGAGCTTTCGCAAAATTATTTGGCAACAGCGAGATAGAACTGGTTCAGGTCGAAGGCAGGGTTCCACGGCAACTATTTGAAAACCGGTACTGGGGCGACCTTGGATTTATTCACCTATGCTATGATATCCAGGGTATGGATGCTTTAAAGACAGAATGTGCCAGGCTTGGATCACCGTTTACGGTTGATAGTTCTACTTCCCTTGGAAACAGTTTTGATATGGGTGAAGCCGCAGGTCATTTTTCGTACATCGAAGATCCCGATGGCACTTTAATTGAATTTGTGGAAACACATAAAGTCCCGATTCTCAAAAAATTCGGCTGGTATCTGAACCTCCGCAAACGTAACCCGGCTAAACATTTGCCGGATTTTATAGTTAAAATGCTGGGAATAAGCAAGGTGAAGGATTGATTTCAAAGATAGGATTTTACTTTGAGTGAAATCCTTTTTCATAAACCAGCCTTTCCGTTTCCATCAAATAGAATTCAGATATTTTCTGACGCAATTCGTCTCTTACAAAGATGCAGAAGCTTTGACTTCCTGTCAGGATAATCTTATTTTAGAAAGATTTCCATCCTTTGCCTAATGATATAGATTCACGATCAGATATTTTTCATACTTATACTTTTTCTCCGGAAGATATTTCAGATAGTCTTTAAAAAACTATTGATAAATCTGGCAAAATTGTATTTTTACGCTACTGTTTGTTGGAGGAATTCACTTTCACTTTATCTGATAACTGATATTTCCAAAAAGGATTATGAAAAAAGCAGCATTACTTCTTTTGATTTCAGGAGTTTTTACAAGTATAGCAACGGCACAGAAATCACCGGCTGATTATGTCAATACTTTTATTGGAACCGGTGGCCATGGGCATACCTATCCGGGGGCAACCATGCCATTTGGAATGGTTCAGCTAAGTCCTGATACCAGGCTCGAAGGCTGGGATGGCTGTGGCGGGTATCATTACGATGACAATTACATTTACGGATTTTCACATACTCACCTGAACGGAACCGGCGTTCCTGATCTTTGCGATATCCTGTTTATGCCAACAACAGGCGAAACCCGCTGGAACAATGGTTCGGACCGAAAGCCGGGATACGGATCACATTTTAAACACAGCAGCGAATGTTCCGAACCGGGGTATTATAAAGTGGTACTCGATGATTATTCAATCGCCGCGGAGCTTACGGCTACCACCAGAGCCGGAATGCATTGTTACACCTTCCCTGCCGGAAATGAATCGAATATTCTGGTCGACCTTTTTCATCGCGACGAAGTGCTGGAATCATCCATTAAAGTGATCAGCAATACCCGGATTGAAGGGTTACGCCGTTCCAGGTCATGGGCTGAAAACCAGTATGTATATTTTGTAGCCGAGTTTTCAAAACCTTTTGCATCTTATGAAATTGCTGTTGACAACCAAACTCAACCCGGAATCAAATCAGCAGAAAACAAGAAAAACATTAAAGCTGTTTTTCATTTTAATACCTCCGCCGGGGAAAAGATTTATGTTAAAGTTGGGATTTCAGCAGTAAATGAGGATGGAGCAAGGCTAAATTTAAAAACTGAAATTCCAGGCTGGGATTTTGTGCAGGTTCGCGGCAATGCCAAAGCCAGCTGGAATAAGGAGCTTTCAAAAATACAGGTCGAAGGTGGAACGGAACAGCAGAAAATCGTTTTCTATACGGCTTTGTATCATACCATGGTAAATCCGAACACATACATGGACGTGGATGGCAGCTATCGCGGCCGTGATCTGAAAATTCATAAAGACAATACTTTTACCAATTACACCGTTTTCTCGCTTTGGGACACCTACAGGGCTTGTCACCCACTGATGACCATTATCGATCAGAAACGTACGCTGGATTATATTAAAACCTTTCTTACACAATATGAACAGGGCGGATTGCTGCCGGTTTGGGAACTTGCCGGTAACGAAACTTTCTGTATGATAGGATACCATTCAATTCCTGTAATTGTGGATGCCTATATGAAAGGGATTAAAGGTTTTGATACAGAAAAAGCATTTGCGGCCATGCGCAAAAGCGCTACACGAGATGGAAATATTGGACTTAAAGCGCTGGATCAGAATGGATATATTTCGACCGAAGATGAATCGGAGAGCGTTTCGAAAACCCTGGAATATGCTTACGACGACTGGTGTATTGCCCAGTTTGCTAAATCATTAGGCAAAACCGACGAATACAGCTATTTCATCAAACGAGGGCAGAACTACAAAAATATGTTCGATCCAGCCACCGGGTTTATGCGGGCCAGGTCCAATGGTGGTTGGTTTAATCCTTTCGATCCGTTCGAGGTTAATTTCAATTATACCGAAGCCAATTCATGGCAATATAGCTTTTCGGCCGTCCAGGATATGACTGGATTTATTCAGCTGCAAGGCGGCAAACCTAACCTGGCTAAAAAACTTGATCAGCTTTTCAGCGTTTCATCCAAAACTTCGGGCCGCGATCAGAGTGATATAACCGGTTTGATAGGGCAATATGCGCACGGCAATGAACCCAGCCACCATATAGCTTACCTCTATCCGTTTGTGGACCAACCCTGGAAAACACAAAAACTTGTGCACCAGATCATGAATACCTTATATCGTAATAATCCTGATGGACTTACCGGAAATGAGGATTGCGGCCAGATGTCGGCCTGGGCGGTAATGAGCGCCATGGGATTTTACCAGGTTACACCCGGAACCGATGAATATATAATCGGGACACCATGGTTCAGCAAAGTGACTATCAGCCTTGAGAACGGAAAAAGTTTTGTTATTAACGCCAAAGCTATCTCGCCAAACAACTTTTATATCCAGTCAGCTTTATTAAACGGCAAAAGCTATAATGCTTCATTCCTGAAACATTCGGATATTATGAATGGCGGCGAACTCAGCTTCACCATGAGCAGTAAACCCAATAAAAACTGGGGTGTTGGCACCGGCAAGGAACCTTCAACAGCTATTACCGATAACCTGATTGTTCCCGCGCCAGCTATCCTGAATGCTACAAAATCATTTAAGGACAAAAAAACAATCACAATCGCAGGACCTGCGGGAGCATCTATTTTTTATAGCCTGACTGGACCTGATGGAAAGACTTTAACACAGCCTTACCTGGCACCATTCACCATTGATCAGACTTCAAGCGTTAAATTCTATGCACAGAAAGATGGAAGTGTAAGTTCAGCTGTTACTTCTGAATTTGTTAAAATGACTGACGATAAAGACATAAAACTCATTTATCCTCCT
This sequence comes from Bacteroidales bacterium, assembly GCA_030654075.1. Classification (GTDB taxonomy): domain Bacteria; phylum Bacteroidota; class Bacteroidia; order Bacteroidales; family UBA4417; genus UBA4417. Next base: position 19,485 of record JAURYB010000189.1, read on the forward strand.
GCGAATCAGTACTCCAGTGGTGGAGCAACTAACCTGATCGATGGGATACGTTGTTCACCGGATTTCAGGGTTGGCGGTTGGCTGGGTTTTGAGAAAGTTAACCTCGAAGCAATTATTGATTTGCGTGAAGTGAAATCTGTATCCACCTTTGGTGCCGGATTCCTGCAGGATATCAATTCCTGGCTTTTCATGCCTTCGCAGATTGAGTTTTTTGTTTCGGAGAACGGAACAGATTACAGATCGGCAGGTATTATACAAAATGATGTACCACAAACAAAAGAAGGAGCGATTACAAAAACCTTCGAAATGAATATTAAGCCCGTAAATGCGAGGTACGTAAAAGTTGTTGCCGCCAATATCGGGAATTGCCCTCCGGGTCATAAAGGGCAGGGTGCTGCGGCGTGGATGTTTGCGGATGAGATCAAAATTAAATAATTTGAAAATTTGGGAATTTGGGAATTTGGGAATTTGGGAATAATTTCCGTGAACTCATTTACTGATCCTATAAGAATTACAAGCTTAAAACAACACTCATGAAAAATTTTGTCAATTGGTTTTCATTCAGACTGATATACGGAAATATTGCCCTGTTAATTCTGCTGCTTATTTTGGGTTATACATCCCAGGCACAGCTTATTCATGACAGCGAAACTCTTACCGATATACAGATCATGCTTCAAAAGCAGCAACAATTGGCAAAGAGCCGGAGTGAACAACTTTTTGATGTGTTTAAAAACCCAATGCCGGCGGATGAAAAACAAGCGCTCGAATATTTGTATGCCTATATGCCTCTGAGTGACCTGGCTGATTACAACGGGGAATTTTTCTTTCAACAAGTAAAGACTGTGATCAAAGCCCGCAATGAAATGATTTGGGGAAAGGCAATTCCTGAAGATATTTTTCTTCATTTCGTTCTGCCTTTGCGTGTCAACAACGAAAACCTGGATCAGTTCAGGGTGGTGATGTACGAAGAAATTAAAAAGCGAATTGCGGGAATGAATATGCACGACGCGGCCCTGGAAGTGAATCATTGGTGCCATGAAAAAGTAACTTATCGTGGATCTGATGACCGTACAAGTTCACCGCTTGCATCCGTAAAAACGTCCTTTGGACGATGTGGCGAGGAATCAACATTTACGGTAACCGCTTTGCGAACGGTTGGAATTCCAGCACGCCAGGTTTATACTCCGCGCTGGGCTCATAGTGATGATAATCATGCCTGGGTCGAAGCATGGATTGATGGAAAATGGTATTTCATGGGTGCCTGTGAACCTGAACCCGATGTAAACATGGGCTGGTTTGCCGAACCAGCGCGACGAGCCCTGTTGGTACATACACGTGCTTACGGTGCTTATCATGGAAATGAGCCGGTTATTGATAAACAGGAACGCTTTGCCGAACTCAACCTGATTCAGAATTACGCCGCGGCAAAAAGCATTTTTGTAAAAGTGATTTCAACGGATAACACACCCGTCGCGAATGCCCATGTTGAATACCAGCTTTATAACTACGCTGAATTTTACCCGATAGCCAAGGGAACAACGGATCTGAATGGGGCCAGTACAATTATTACCGGGCTTGGCGACTTATTGATCTGGGCATACGAAGACGAAAAATGGGGGTATAAAAAGATATCTGTTGATAAAATGGACTCCATTACCGTTGTGATCACAGATAAGCATGCAGCTGACCCGGCTGAGAATTTCGACTTTATTCCTCCTGTGGAGAAAAATCCTTTGCTTACGAAAGTAACCCAAAAAGATCGCGATCAAAATACATGGAGGCTCCATATGGAAGATTCGATACGGACAGGTTACATGGCAACCTATAAAGATTCCGCCTGGGTCGCCAAATTTGCGGCAGAGCAGGGATTAAGTGAAGAAAAGCTTTTACCCATTTTCACTAAAAGTTATGGCAACTGGCAGGAAATTTCTGATTTCATCACCGGAACTCCCAGTTTCCAGAAAGAATGGACCATGTGGATGCTTGACGTAATTTCGGAGAAAGATATTCGCGACACCAAAGCCGAAATACTTAAGGATCACCTGTCAAATTCATTTAACTACAACAACCTGGCATCGAGCCATGACAAGGAGTTTTTTGCGCGTTATGTGATGAGCGGACGCATATCAAATGAAATGATGCTTCCCTGGCGGGCTTTTCTGCAAAAGCAATTTGGGTATGATTTTATCATGCAGTTTAAGTCGGATGTAAGCGTTCTGGTTGATTATATCAAGTCAAACATTAAAATTGATGAAACAGCAAATCTCCATTCGCGTGCGCCACTTTCACCCCAAGGAGTGTTCGAGCTAAAAGTGGCCGACAAGCATTCTCGTGATATCTTCTTTGTTGCTGTTTGCCGCAGCCTGGGTCATGCGGCCCGGATAAATCCTGCAACCAGCATGCCGCAATACCACAACGGAAGTGAATGGATAAATGTAGCTTTCGAACCTGTTACAGAAAATATTGCAGAAAAAGGCTTTATTCACTTTGTTAAATCTGACGAAAGCTTTGATCCGAAATATGCCATCAATTTTACCATTGCTCGATATAATGCCGGAGTTTACCGGACGTTAGAATTTGACTATGGCATGAAAATCAGCGAGTTTGAATCCAAGACTGAAGTAGAAGCCGGGAAATACTTACTTGTTACCGGCAACAGGCAATCCGACGGAAGTGTACTTTCATCTGTCACATTTTTTGAAGTACCGGCTAAAGTTACAACAGATTTAAAAGTTGAAATCCGTCAGGATTTTACACCTTCCGAACCCTGGGCGAAAATTAATCCGGGTGTATACAAATTCAATAAGTTTCAGACTAATGAGATTCTTTTACTCAATAGTTTATCTTCTCAAAAAGGTGCTATTCTGATCTGGATTGACCCCGACAAAGAGCCATCTAAACACGTACTGGCAGATATTCCTGCAGTTAAAGATCTAATCGAAAAATGGAATGGCGGTGTAGTTTTCCTGTTTGCCAACGACAAAGTAAGCGCGGCGTTCAAGCCCTCCAAATTCGCTAACCTTCCATCGCAAAGCAAATTCGCCTATGACAAAGGCGCAAAATTATTAGCGGAAATCAGCCATCTGCGAAACAGGAATTGTGGCGAAAACCTTCCGGTAATTGTAATCACTGATAAAAGCGGTAATCTTGTTTATTATTCCGAAGGCTATAAAATCGGAATCGGCGAACAGATAGCCAAGGCACTTACGCCTTTGAAATGAAAATAAAATTTATTCTGATTCACCTAAATTCCTTTTAAACTAATTCGTGCAAAAATGAAATCATCTTTTCAATTGAGTTCCCAAAAAGTTTTTATCCTTATAATGGTTCTTTTGTCTTTTGCGCTCACTGTTTCAGCTAAAGATAAAGATATTGTCATAACATCGCCTGATGGCAAAGCCGTGATCCACCTGGGGTATACCAAAGGCTTTATGTTATCGGTTGATTATAATGGAAAGCAGGTTATGGCACCTTCGCCGGTATCCATGAGCATTCGTGAACATCCTGACGCATTTACAAATCCTACCGGGCCAAAAATGAAATCACGAAGTGTAAACACTGAAATTATACCTTCAGTAGCCGAAAAACGCAGCCGGATCAGGGATGAGTATAACGAGACAGAAATCTGGTTTAAGGGCAATTATGGCATAAAACTCCGTGCCTACAACGATGGTGTAGCATGGCGGCTGCTAACGCGTTTCGCTGATTCAATTACGGTAAACAATGAACTTGTTACCTTGAATATGGCTGCAGCCGATTCGGTATATTATGGCGATGAGGATAATTTCGTTTCCCACTCCGAACGATTTTATACCTGCAGGCAAGCCGGATCGATTAAAAGTAACCAGATGGGAATACTGCCTGCTGTTTTCAGGAAAACTAACGGCTCAATTGCAGCATTTACCGAAGGTGACCTGTTGGATTACCCCGGACTTTATCTGCTTGGCAGCGATAAATCCGATGGTTCATTTACAGGTACTTTCCCAAAAGTAGTTGACCAGGTGCAACCCAAAACGGATCGTGATTATGGCATTACCAGCCGTAAAAATTATATAGCGCGCACCAATGGCACGCGCGAATTTCCATGGCGGGCCTTTGGATTAGCCGAAAACGAAGCCCGCTTATTGGAAAATGATTTAAGCTACCGCTTGGGAAGCCCATGTAAACTGTCCGAAACCTCCTGGATAAAACCCGGAAAAATTGCCTGGGACTGGTGGAACGACTGGAATATTGCAGGTGTGCCTTTTAAATCCGGCATAAATACAGATACATACAAATACTATATCGATTTTGCATCAGCTAACAAACTGGAATATGTAGTATTCGACGAAGGCTGGTCGAAGCCGGAAGATCTTGAAAAGATAAATCCCGATATGGATATGGATGCTTTGTTTGCTTACGCAAAGCAGAAAAATGTCGGCATTATTTTATGGACCACCGGCAGGGCGCTGGAAGAAAAATTCGAGTCTTCCTTTGCAAAATTCAGCAAATGGGGATGCGTGGGTGTAAAAGTTGATTTCCTTACCCGCGACGACCAGGCCATGGTTAATTTTTACGAACGCGTTGCTAAAAAAGCTGCAGAATATCATATGCTGGTTGATTTTCACGGAGCGTATAAACCAACCGGATTCAGTCGTACTTATCCAAATGCTCTTACCCGCGAAGGTGTCAGAGGTTTAGAAAATGCAAAATGGTCGAAAGATATAACTCCGGCTCACGATTGTACCTTGCCATTTACAAGGATGTTTGCAGGACCCATGGATTATACTCCCGGCGCTATGCACAATGAAAATCAGAAAACATTCACTGTCAACTGGAGTTCACCCATGAGCATGGGTACACGGTGCCACGAATTAGCGAAATATGTTATTTTCGAAAGCCCGCTTCAAATGCTGTGCGACAATCCGACAAACTACCTGAAAGAGCCGGAATGCCTGTCTTTCCTTGCAAAAGTTCCGGTTACCTGGGACGAAACCAGGTGCATAAACGCCTCAATCAGTCATTATGTAACGGTAGCCCGTAAACATGGCAACGATTGGTACCTCGGATCGATGACTGATTTTACATCGCGTAGTTTTGACGTTCCGCTCAGTTTCCTGGATGATGGACAGTATTCAGTTACCATTTTTAAAGATGGGATTAATGCCGACCGGCGTGCCGAAGATTATGCAAGCGAAACTTTTATTGTGACGAATAAGACCATACTGAACCTCAAACTGGCTGCCGGAGGTGGCTTTGCATGCAGGATCACGAAACTGTAAGTCAGACTTCAGTTTTGCTTTAAGTAAAATCATCCGATGCAGATCATACTTCAGGAATAGTTAAAACAAGCTGCCTGGCTTTAAAAAAGTTTAGAACAGGTGATGCCAAACTATTTCAAAACATAGTACATTTGCTGGCTTTTTTATTTCGTAAACTTTGCAAAAACAAAAGGTGTTTGTTTTTGCAAGATAGTTATTAAAAATGTTGTCCGCCATAAACTTATCTATCATCACAAAATCTAAAACAAAATGCCAACTGTAACCGACAGCCATCTGAAAACATTTGTAGAAGCAGCCCATCGCATAGGAACACATCAGCTTTTATTGTGCAGCAGCGGTAACCTCTCGTGGCGTCTGAACGAAGAAATAATGCTTATTTCGCAAACTGGTTCATGGCTGCCATACCTGACCAAAGATCAGGTTTGCATCAGCCGGCATACGGACGGAATGATATTAAATAATGTACGTCCTTCAATGGATAGCGGATTTCATTTCGGCGTTATGCATCAAAGGAAAGACGTTAATGTGATCCTGCATTTCCAGTCGCTGTACGGCACTACTCTGGCATGTTTGCCCGATCCTCCGACTAACTTCAACGTGATTAACGAAGTCCCGGTTTACATCGGCAAAATTGATATGCTGCCATATATCTGTCCCGGCTCGCCTGAGTTAGGAATTAAGGTAACTGAATCGATGAAAAATCACGACCTGGTCATACTGAAAAACCACGGGCAGGTAGTGGTTGGGAAAAGCTTTGATGATGTGATACAAAAAGCGCTTTTCTTTGAGCTTGCATGCGGCATTATTATGCGGAGTAAAAACCAGGCGGTTCGCCTTACAGAAGAGCAGATTTGCGAGATGGGTAAATATATGAAAAGGGCAACAAATCCATGATTCTGTTAATCATACATCAATGAAAGAGATTTTAACCTAAATTCAGGAGGTTTAAAAAGGACATTTGTATTTCAACTTCTGTAATTTAAAATTGTCCCGTTTAATAATTCCAAAGTGTATAAACATATGAGTAATGAAAGCCATATTAGTCTGGGTAGTATCATAGGTTTGAGAAAGGAATTTGAGGAACAGTACATACTGCTGCATAAGCATACATTTCCCGGAGTTTTGAATCGCATCTCTCTATCCAATATCACCGATTATTCTATTTTCCTGCATAACGGAATTCTTTTCAGCCATATGGTTTATAACGGCACCGATTATGATGCCGATATGAAAGCCTTAGGTACCGATAAAACCACGCGGGAATGGTGGAAACTCACCGATACTATGCAGCAACCGCTTGATTCCAGGAAAGATAATGAATGGTGGTCAGGAATAAATCTTTGGTTCAGTTATCAATCGCCAATTCCTGCAACTTCAACAGTTATTCGCCATGCTTATACTTTGCCGGTATCTTCCGGTCTTGAGGCAACAGTTCCAAACGATCATTTCGGGGATATTGATTTCTGGGGAACAACTTACGGGCTGAAAAATCTGCGGATATTCAAAGGAGTAAAGGATGTATATATTTACTTTGAGACATTAAAGGATTCGGAACATACTTTCCTTCTCGAAATCATCACCAGGGTTTTAAAAACAGATAAAGCACCCATTGAAATGACCGAAGTTTTCCATACTGAAGCTCACAATTCAGTTCAGGCTCAGCCAAATAAAAAGGTTTTTGTTACAGGATGTTTTGATATGCTTCATAGCGGTCATGTAGCTTTTTTGCAGGAAGCAGCCGGCTATGGCGATCTATATGTTAGTATTGGAGTGGATGAAAATGTATATAACCTCAAAGGCCGCTATCCTGTTAACACGCAAAATGAACGAAAATACATGATTGATGCCCTGGCTTGTGTAAAAAGCTGTATTGTGAATTCCGGATGGGGAATTATTGATTTCGAGAAAGAACTGGAAATTGTTAAACCGGATGTTTTCGTTGTAAATGAAGACGGGCATACTCCTTCAAAACAGGTACTTTGTGAGGAAATGGGAATTGAATATCATATTCTGAAACGAATACCGCATGCCGATTTGCCGGTCCGATCAACCACCATGCTGCGTACCGAATGCACCATTCCTTTCCGCATCGACCTGGCCGGAGGATGGCTTGATCAACCCTATGTTTCAACACATTTTCCCGGATCAGTTATCACTATCAGCATCGAACCTACCATTGAATTTAATGACCGAAGCGGAATGTCGTCGAGTACACGCCGGAAAGCGATTGAGCTCTGGCGCAACGAAATACCACATGGAGATGCTGAACATCTTGCAAAGATGCTGTTCAGCTTCGAAAATCCTCCGGGAACGCAACATGTTTCAGGTTCGCAGGATTCGCTCGGAATTGTGCTGCCAGGGCTCAACAAACTGGATTATAAAGGAAACTACTGGCCTGAAAAGATAAATACGCTTCACGAAGAAGATGTACTTTCGTGGTTGGAGCAGAATCTTTACCTGGTAACATTGGGCCCCAGAATTGGTTCTTACAGTCCGCTCGAAAATACAAATATCACACCGGCAGGAGCTAAAGCATTGTCTGATTCAACTGAGGACTGCTGGGAATCCATTCTGAAAAAAGATATCCGGGCCTTCGGAAATGCTTTCAGAAACTCTTTTGAAGCGCAAATAGCCATGTTCCCGAATATGGTTGATAACGATATCCTTCAGACTATTGAACAATTTAAAGATAAGGCTAAGGGGTGGAAACTTTCAGGCGCCGGAGGCGGTGGCTATATTATCCTGGTTTCGGACTCGCCAATTGAAGGAGCTATGCAAATCAAGATTAGAAGGAAGTATAATTTGTAGAAAGAGGCTTGATGACAGAATTGTCCAAATCCAAGGTCCTAAAGTCAAAATCGATTAATATCCATTTTATGTCTGAAAAACACAAAATCGTTAGCAAAGAGACATTACTTCCTTTCGTTTTAGTAACCGCGCTTTTCTTTCTCTGGGCTTTGCCAAACAACCTGAACGATATTCTGATACCACAATTCATGAAATCGTTTGAGTTGACACGTTTGCAGGCTGGCCTGGTACAATCAGCTTTCTACCTGGGTTATTTCCTGCTTGCGATGCCTGCGGCGCTAATTATGGAAAACTACAATTACAAAACAGGACTGATCATTGGATTGCTGCTTTTTGCAACAGGATGTTTTCTTTTCTGGCCTGCAGCAAGCTCGGGCAGATATGGATTCTTTCTCTTTGCCTTATTTGTAATTGCTAGCGGACTGGCATTTCTCGAAACCGGATCAAATTCCTTTATTGCCGTTCTCGGTGATCCTGCAACTTCAGAACACCGTTTAAACTTTTCACAGTCCTTCAACCCACTTGGTTCCATGACAGGAGTGATTATCGGAACAGTTTTCATCTTTTCGGGCACCGAATTATCCACCATTCAGATTGATGCCATGAAATCTGCAGGGACATACCAATCCTACCTCCATGATGAAATTATGCGCGTTGGACCACCATATCTTATAATTGGCGGTATTATACTTTTGATGGCATTATTAATCTGGAGAACTAAATTCCCAATCGAAAAAAGGAGAACTGATACAAATGGAAACGACAAAGGGAAGCTATCTGCATTGATACATTATCCGCATTTTATAAGCGGAGTTGCTGCGCAGTTCTTTTATATAGGAGCACAGGTAGGAACATGGAGTTTTATGATTCCATACCTCAAAGACTATATGCAGAAATCGGAAAAAGAAGCAGGAGCACTTTTGTTTATTTCAATTATCGCTTTTGGCGCAGGCCGTTTCGTTGCCACAGCGCTGATGAAACGCTTTGATCCCAAAAAACTGATGGGTACCTACAGCATAATTAATGTTGCGTTCTGCGCTGCGGCTGTCCTGCTTCCGGGAATAATCGGGGGATGGTCGTTAATAGCAAGCAGTTTCTTTATGTCGCTGATGTTTCCAACCATATATGCATTAGGTGTAAAAGGCCTCGGCCCCAATACCAAACTAGGTGGGTCAATGATTATAATGGCCATTATCGGGGGCGCTGTCTGGACCCCTTTAATGGGTTTTATCTCTGACAAAACGAATAGCATGGCTCTGGCATTTTCTGTTCCGTTACTGAGTTACCTTTTTATAATCTATTATTCTTACATTGGCTCGAAACCTTCAGGTCCTTTGTATGATCTCCCTGTGGCAGTAAATGCAGATTAACAGTACTTTACAGATGTTAGTTTTAAAATTAACCCATGAATCTCCGATTGTATAATTTCTCATTTATATGAAATCAAAATTCTTCTCTTTCATCTTTTTACTTATCAGCATTCAAACAATCAGGGCCCAGGAATCAGAAGCACCCTATATTGTTCCTAATGATCCCGAGGTTGTTAAAAATATCCAGGATTGGCAGGATTTAAAATTTGGTATTTTTATGCATTGGGGAACCTACAGTCAATGGGGCGTTGTTGAATCATGGAGCATCTGTCCTGAGGATGAAGGCTGGACACAACGTAAAGGCCAATATTCAACTGATTATTTTACCTATAAAAAAGCATACGAAGATCTGCAGAAGAAATTTAATCCAGTAAACTTTAATCCGGATAAATGGGCAGCAGCTGCAAAGGAAGCAGGTTTTAAATACATGATCCTTACGTTTAAGCATCACGACGGATTTTGTATGTACAACAGTAAGTATACGGATTATAAAATTACGAGTCCAAATACGCCTTTCCATACCAATCCAAAGGCTGATGTGGGTAAGGAAACAGCAGAGGCATTCCGCAAACAAGGCTTTAAAATCGGGACGTATTTCTCGAAACCCGACTGGCACTGCGATTCGTACTGGTGGCCCTATTTCCCGCCCAAGGACCGCAATGTAAATTACGATCCGAAACGCTATCCTGAACGCTGGCAGCAATACAAGGATTTCACTTTCAACCAGATCGAAGAAATTCTTTCAGATTATGGCAAGGTTGATATTCTGTGGCTGGATGGTGGCTGGGTACGCCCGCAAAAAACTATCGATCCTGCAGTAGAATGGCAAAAAACTATTCCGTATGATCAGGATGTGGACATGGCAAAAATTGCTGCTATGGGTCGCAGGCATCAGCCTGGCCTGATTGTGGTTGACCGCTCAGTTACAGGTGAATTTGAAAACTACCGTACTCCTGAGCAGCAAATCCCTGAAGTTCCCCTCGCGTATCCCTGGGAAACCTGTATGACAATGGCAACTTCGTGGTCGTATGTTCCTGGCGATATATACAAACCAGCAGGAACCATTATTCATTACCTGGTTGATATTGTTGCCAAAGGCGGAAACTACCTTCTTAATGTAGGACCAAGTCCACTTGGTGATTATGATACTGTTGCATATTCCCGGATGAAAGAAATCGGAGCGTGGATGAAAGTGAACGGTGAAGCCATTTATGGAACCCGCCCGGTTTCACCGTACAAAGAAAAGAATATCTGTTTTACGCAGAATAAGGATCAAAGTGTAAACGCAATTTACCTGGCAGGGATTGAAGAATCCACACTGCCGCCGGTTGTCAGAATAAAAGGAATTAAACCAACTAAAAAAGCTACGATCCAACTACTTGGAGCTAAAAATAGTTTAAAATGGAAAATAGAAAATGGAGAAATAGTAATCATCATTCCGACTTCATTGCAAAAAGCACCACCTTGTAATTATGCGTGGTCATTTAAGATAAGCCTGGTGGAATAGTGAATAGCGAATAGTGAAAAGTGAAAAGCGATGTGCTGAGCGAAGTCGAAGCGTGAATAACGAATAGCGAATAACGATTTTACACTGAGCGCAGCCGAAGTGCAACGAATAACGAACAACGATTAACGAATAGCGAAAAACGAAAAACGAATAGTGAATAACGAATAGCGAATAACGAATAGTGAATCAATGTCGTTTAGTTAAGAAATACTCATAATCGTTTGTAATTCATTGAGTAAAGCTTCTTTGGTTTTTTATTTCGTGGGTTATTACGCCCTGGCCGGATGATTTCTCTTGTTTGTGCAACTA
>JAURYB010000001.1 GCA_030654075.1 Bacteroidales bacterium
AGAAACTGTAATACCAGCCTTGTTGAATCGGCGTTAGAAAATGTGTCAGCAGTAAAATCGTCACCAGACCCGATAACGCCTGCCAAAGACGCTGGGCAAAAATTACTGTAATATCAAACCGCATTCCCTTTACCTTAAAATTTTGCACAACATAGAGATGATTTTTGACTGGTTGGCATCGAACCGATGAGAGGGAAACTACCACATCGCATTATTGCGGCATTAGGTTTTACTTGTTTGAATAATAACCTGTGGGCTTGCAATTGGATCTAGTTCGGTTCGACAAGAAAGACTTGCATTCAAAGATAAATATATAAGGAGGGTTAAATGTGAATATTGTCATTCAGCTTACCCTTGTTTTTCGGATACCAAATCAATGGGGTCATCCTATTGATTTGGTATATTTACAATACAGTTAAATGATCGCTATTTTCGGTATGAACCAGATCACCCTGCGTTACAAAACAAAATAACCGTACCTTAATGCTCCTTCTGCATCATCATTTATGTGAAATGCAGCTATGGTGTCGTATTGCTTAAATGTCCGGTAGATCAGAAACAACTGTTTAAAATGCTTCATTTTACGATCTAATTTATCTAGATCATTTTTATGGACTTTGTATTTTACTTCAACAACGGCAATAGCATCGCCATTAGTTATAACTAAATCATATTCTTCCTGAATTTGACCGCGATACTTTTCCATATTTTTCACAGTATCATCAAAGTGAATTTCCCTTAAGTGATTGTCTTTTATAAGGCTTTGAAAAATAATTCTTCGGCAACATCCCCTGGTTCTTACCGATATTGCCCAGCGTAATACCATACACTCTAGTTTTTCCGTCAACATTTTATCGTTGCGTTTGATTTGTTCGTCAGTTGTTTTTTGCGTAACGGCCGAGTTATTTAAATGGTATGAGGCCGGGGATTAGTTCAGGCTGGTAGTCTTTAAAGACCAGTATTTTGCTGTTGAGAAATTGAAAATAATGATGAAAGGAATTAGCGCCATCTGCACATAGAAAGGATCAAAATCGGTACGTTCAACAATATAGCTTAATGCCAATATGTTCATTGCTATCGACAAAACGCTAGCCAAGAAGAATCTAATGAACCGAACTCTAAACTGAATTTCTTTATCCGGCTTGAAAACCCAAACAAAATTTAACACATACGAAAAAAGCATGCCGACAACCCATGCAGCAATTAGCGAAAGTAGGTAGTTCACCTGCAACATTTTCAACATCGCGGTAAATACTACAAAGGTAAGCACAAAACTTGCTGCGCCAACAAGCGTAAATTTTGTAGCCTCTATTTTAAATTTATGCATTTTTTAAGTAGTTTGAGGAATATTATCTATGTCAGTTGGCAGTTATTATTAATACTTTCTAGCTATGATTACTAATGTTCCTCCGAAAGGTAGCGAGGCTCCCCGTCGAATAAGAGCTTCATCAAATCGCATGAAAAGATCGAAAATCCAATTTAGCACCTTTGGAAATTTTATTCTTTTCCCAAGCGCTATTTCGTCCGATTGGTCTTGGTCTTGGCCCTTGTCAAGTAGCCTGGAAATTAACATCAATGGAAATAGGACAAAAAGAAAAGAAGTAGCGTAACTAATATCAAATCCATTTTCTTGAAGTTTCGTCACCAACTCTCCCCTAGAGTATCTGCGCTTGTGTTTGACAATTTCATCAAGTTTGCTCCATAGAAACATATGTTGAGGAACAGTCATTATTAAGCTTCCTCCCTTGTAGAGCATTTTGTTGATATTTGATATAGCAGCAACATCATTTTCAATGTGCTCAATAACATCAAATGCAACAATTAAGTCAAACTCCTCGCCAATTTCCCCCTGTGTAACATCGAATTGGATGAAATTGACATTAGGGAGACTTTTTTTGGCATACATAAGTCCTTTCAAATAGATTTCAGAACCTGTAATTTCCAGGTTTTCGTTTTCGACAATTTGCTGAATAAAATTTCCAACCCCACAGCCTATTTCTAATAGTTTTGTTTTTCCTGTTGGAGCCATTTGATTATAGACAATATTCTTGAATAGCCTATTTCGTGAATTAACCCAGAAATTGTTTTCTCTGATCGTTTCCGTCAGATCAAATCCGCCATCAGGATAGTCGGCATAGGAACTTGCCACTTCCGGACTATAGCACCTGATTCCATCAATTATCGTGTACTGTGTATTATCGCTCATAAAAATTTGTCTCTCACAACATAGTTAGGTCTCTTCCTCACTTCTTCATTGATGCGCCAAACATATTCTCCAATCACTCCCAGCATAACCATGATCAATCCACCTACTAAAAGAATTGCGATCATGATAGGAGCCCAGCCCGTAAAGGGGGTTTCACCATGAAGCCAGCTAAAAACAATGCTGACACTATATATCACACCAAGTGCAGAGGTTATAACTCCGACCAAGGAGATAAATCTAATTGGCAAATAAGAGGCATCCAAGACGGCATCCAGAAAAGTCTTAAGCTTCTTTCCGAAATTGTATTGGGATTTCCCAATCGTTCTTTTCAGGCGAATGTATGGAATGAAGCTGGTTCGGTATCCTGTCCAGAGTAAATCCCCTTGAAAAAAACGATGCCGCACATCAATCGAATTGAATGCGTCCATAACCTTTCTATCCATCAATACAAAATCGAAACCTCCAGGAGGTATTTGCGGCAAGGATATGCGCAATACGCCATAGGCCAAACGTGAAAATAATTTTGCGAGCAATGTATCTGAGCGCCCCGTTCGGTAGCATATGACAATCTCTGAGCCTTCTTGCCATTTTTCCACCATTTGCGGGATTAACTCAACCGGATCTTGCAGATCAGCTGAGATATTGATAATCGCATCGCCACTGGCCTCTTTAAAGCCAGCCAACATGGCAGCCATCTGACCAAAATTTCTGGTAAAGGAGATTATTTTAACTCGGGGATCTTGTTCTCTCAGGCTTAATATTTCCTGCAAAGATCCATCCTCCGATCCATCATCTACAAAAATGATTTCATATTCGTGATGAGCGAGTTCATTTGAAAAAACTGACTGGATTTTATCGTATGTTTTAGTAAGAGCGCCCTCGTTGTAATAAACGGCGACAACAAATGAAATTTTCATTAGTTTTCACCTCGCTCACACATTAAGAAAATACTTGAACACAAATCAGGATAGTGATGACCAAGCTTATAACATCCGTCAAGATATTCTTTGGAGATAATGTCCGTTTGCAGCAATCGATCCCATTGAAAGTTCGCCAATGCCTTAAAAAATATCCCGGACCGGTGAACTACCTTTAGTCCCGCTGTCACAGCGTCCCGCTCCAATGTATCCAATGTGTAGGTACATCGGTGACCATGCTTAGCTTCGGCGGGGGTTACCGCTACATTATGTGAGATTAATCCCATCTTGACGGCGATCTGCCTTGAAGGAGCATTGCCATTGGGACACACCAAGAAGAACCGACCATTCTCGGTCAGCCACTCGTCATTGATGCGTTTTAACACAAGTACAGGATCATCCAGATGCTCCAACACATGGGTCATTACGATATTGTCATACCGCTTGTGTAAAGCTACATTTTCGAAGAGTGCATTGAAAAACTTCACTTTATCGCTAAGCTTTTTTCTGGCTTCCTCAATAGCAACATCCGATGCTTCGACGCAGGTGATGTCATCAAAGTAAGGAAGGAATCTTTTGGTAAAGTCACCTTTATAGCTCCCTAACTCCAGAAAATTCCCCTTTTTGAAAAATGGTTCGACCGATTTGATCATGTAAGGGTGCATCACATCCAAGTCGAAAGCGTAAGCGTATTTTTCGTTTTCGGGCTGATTTGTTTCATCCAATTCTTTATTATAGTTTCTCTCCGCGGACATCATTTTCTTCTCTTTAGTAAGTCACACAATTTCTGATCGTCTCTCATAAAGCTATTGCACTTAAAACTTATTTTCCTGGCTAAAATAAGTTTTACGATTCCACAGCTTAACCTCTGGCGCTTTCTTTATTTCGATAATATTCAATACATTGTTTTGGATATTTTCTTTGTTCTAATTCTTGAATTAATATATCAATTGGATAAATCAGTTTTTCCAAGGTAAATCCTCCTCCTTCTGTGTGGATAATATAATTGCACACATTGATGTGTTTGCGGTTTTGCCCCACACTCCCACAATTGTATAAGGTGTAGTCATTGTTATGGTATTCAAACTGGTGGTGCGAATGTCCAATTATGTAATTCCCATCCAAGGTCATTGCGGTATCCGGATAGATGCTATTGTCCAGAATGGTATGCTTGCAAGTGAAGCTGCCAACAGAGGTTTGGGCAACAAAAGAGGCAATTTCTTTCTTTCGCTTAAAAGAAGATAAATTAATGGAAAAGAATGTTCTTACCAATTCGTTACTTCCTGTATAAAAACCTTGGATAAATGCTTCCTCATGATTACCTATTAATAATGTAGAGTTAGGCAATGACATAGCCAAATCTACACATTCGTTGCTCCATGGGCCATAATTTACCAAGTCTCCTAAACAGATATAACGGTCGCATGAGCCTACTCTTTTGAGCATGCTCTCGAATGCAGGAAGATTACCATGAACATCGCTAAAAATAAGGGTTCTCATGCTTGTTGAAGGGCTTTGGCATAATCGATTACGAAATCTATGAGCTCAAACTCTATTTTCCCTAAAGCATCAATGCTTTCAGTGGAGAACTCATGCATAACAAATGCTGATTGGTTTACGAAAGAATTTTCTGTTTTTAACTCTTTAATAACACTTTTAATCCAGCCTATTATTTGCGCAAAGGAAGTAGATCGTCCAGAGCAAAGGGTATAAGATCTTTTATTTTTTATATCTTGGCTAATTTTATATAAATACTGCACAAGGATATCCAAAGGTAAAAAATCACGTTCTGCTTCGGCATTATTTATAATAGAAACGTGCTTCTTAGTAGTAGCTTCATATATCAACTTTGACAAACCATCCTTAACTGGGCTTCTATAAAAAACAGTTGAGAACCTAACCGACACTGCATTGAAATGTGTATGGTGAAGTGTGTAAATTTCCCCTAAGTATTTGGAGAAGGCATAAGGCGTCATTTCTAAGGGGTTTAAATACTCATCGTAAGTCTTTAAAAAACTCATCGAACTTAAGTAGATAAATTTAGCTTCGGGATTAACTTTATAAAGGGTATCTAATATGCGTTTTGTCAAAACAAAATTGTCTTCAGTGGCTTGCTCAATGCTGGTAGGATGAAGGTTCGCTGCATTGTGAATGACAACATTGAACGAGGTTAACAGCTTTTCCATGTCACCCAAAGTCTTATTTCTCATCGAAACAATTTCACAGTTATATTTTTGCGAAAAGCTTTCTGCTATGTCGCCATGTCCTGTGAATAAGATCATAAGTGACGGCTCATAGAAGAGGTTAGGTGTTGGTTATCCTCCATTTGGGACACTTCCTCGTTGTTCACCACCAATTCCTTCCAATACCTCAAGATAGTGAGTTCTTTGATTGTGTATTGAGGTTCGATTCCTTTTAGTAAATAATCAGCTATCATTTTCGGTTCATTAAACCCACTGAGAGCGCGAGAACTTGTAGTACCTGAGCACCTGGCATTGATTTCAAAAATATAGGGCTTGCCATCTTTCATCCTTAATTGAACATTGCATGCGCCAAATGGTTGAATGGCATTCATGACTTTAAGTACTTCAGTTTCCACTATCTCATTTTTTACGGAAAAACACTTGTACGTATCTCCATCTCTTAGGATTCTGCGCATCACGATCACACCTTTGCATTGGCCTTCCAAGTTAATGGTTCCGCAGGTATATTCGTCTCCATCTATGTATTGCTGCACGACGTAATTAGTAGAAACAAAATCTTTCTTCGAAACGAGATTCTCTAAATCATTTTTACTCTTTAGTAAATAGACATTTTTTGACCGTGCTCCTCCAACTTGCTGTTTTACTATAAGCGGAAAATCTACTTGAGTAGGAATTGAGACATATTTTTCAAATGAAAGCGTAAGAGGGACGGAGACACCAAAGGACGTTAATTTATCATAGGTAATTTGTTTGTCATCCGAAATATCAATGACATCTGGCGAGCTGACAACTACATTAGTTCCAATAGCTGTAAATTTGTCTTTATGTAAAGCGAGGACTTTCAATTCTGCATCTAAGCCGGGAAATAATAATTTACATTTTTCATTTTCACAGATTTCAAGTAATCTGGAAATATATTCAGGGCTATTAGCATAAGGGATGAGGAAGGAGGAGGGAACTGCATATAAGCCGGTGCCTAATAATTCCCCATCTAAACCCACAATATCATAATCTGTTTGATCGAGTGATTTGATCACACTCTGCCCAACTCCTCCCCCAACACCTGTGACGGCTATTTTAATTTTTTTGCTCATATCAATTGTTTTGAACCATAAATATTTCTCCACTCCGCGATCAGCTGGAAATAGCCATTGTACGGAAAAAATACGGCTGCATGATAGCCGCTTTCATATTGTCATCCTCGCAGAGCCTCATTGAATCCTTAATTTTTACTTATTGAGCCGAAATTAAATTAGCAATTTCGTCGATTACCGACGTATCTAGGCCAGGATAGATTGGCAGACAAAGAACTTGTTGTGCTAAGACGGTTGCCACTGGCAAGTTTTCTCTATGGGCGGAAAACAAACCCCGATACATGGGGAAATTTGATATCAAGGGATAAAAATAGCGTCGAGGATGAATACCGTTATCTTTCAGCTTTTGATAAAGGTCGTCCCGGCTGATTGGGTAGTCGGATTTTACCAGAATCGGGAAATAAGAATAGTTGGCAATTTTCTCGCCTGCATCATTTAAGCAACAAATACCGCTCACGCCTTTGAGTCGTTCACGATAAGCAGCATCAATCTCTTTGCGATGAGCCGTAGCTTGATCTATGTATTTCAACTGTAACAAGCCTAGAGCCGCGTTGAATTCGCTCATCTTGCCGTTGATGCCGGGAGCTACCACATTTACTTCATCAATATACCCAAAGTTTTTCAATTGGTCGATTCGAACTTTTGTCTTTGCATCGGGGCATATGATCGCGCCGCCTTCAAAAGTGTTGAACACTTTGGTGGCATGAAAACTCAACACGGATAAATCGCCATACCGAAGAATACTGCCTTGCGCATCTTGCACGCCGAAAGCATGCGCGGCATCGTAGATGACCTTGAGATTATAGTTATCCGCTATCTTCTGTATAGCCTCGACATTACACGGATGTCCATAGCAGTGAACAGGCATAATAGCTGTAGTCTGGGGGGTGATGGCTGCTTCGATTTTCAACGGATCAAGGTTGAGCGTGTTCGGGTCAATGTCTATGAATACCGGTTTGATGCCATTCCACAGCAATGAATGGGAAGTTGCGACGAAAGAATAAGGAGTGGTAATCACTTCGCCCGTGATTCGTAACGATTGCAAAGCTGTGACCAAGGCAATGGTACCGTTGGTGAACAAAGATAAGTGATCCACTCCTAGATACTCGCACAGCGACTGTTCAAATTGTTGATGAAACGGTCCACCATTGGTCAATATCTTGTTAGCCCAAATTTTCTCCAGATAAGGAAAAAACTCTTCCAATGGCGGAAGAAATGGTTGAGTTACAAAAATTTCTTTTTTCATAATATGTAATATATTTTCAATGTTGCGTCCTACATCAGGCAGAAAACCGAATAATTCTAGCAGAAACACTGCGAATGGTGTACCTAATATCCGGGCTGGGCTGAGCAGGGAAACAATCCAGACATCGCAACAACAACTCCGCCAGCCAGGAGGCTGAAATTGAAATCGGCAAATCAAGCTGGCGCCCTTTGCCGTGTTTCAACACAATAGGTCCAGTGGCTGATGTGGGTATTTGAATCGGAATGAATACCGGCAGCGAGCTTTTTTGGCCTTTTCGGTAATCACCTAATCTCGCCGAAAAGGTGTGGTAATTTAGGTTCTGCTGCCGACAATACGCGGCGTGCTTTAAACCGCTACGCTGCCACGCCTCAATATGATAGATCCAACCTGTTGATGACGCCATCGATTATCCTCGTCAGAAAACCTAAGGACGTTCGATTTTGTACTTTCAATATAGATGGTTCAGATGGACGCTTATGATATTCAGTATCCTCGACATGCTATTTATATTATTATTTTTAGTAAAAAAATTCAATTGTTTGGTTTTTAATGTTTATTTTTAAAGTTGGTAATATCGTTTAATATATTCCATTAGTAATGGATTCTCTAATTGAGTTGGTATAAATATTAAAATCAATAGAGTTTTCATCATTCTTGATACCATCTTTGATTGTTTTACCTGTATCAATTATTAAACAACATTGATTTTGAAAAATTATTTTTCCACTCTGAAGTGCATACGAATGACTAGGCTCTTTTTCAATGAATAAATAAACCTTGTGATTTGTGAAATTTTTGTAATAGGGCTTGTCGTTCCAATGATTTGAATCCCAGTAGGCCGGTATTATCCACGGCGTTTGCAAAATAGCAGGATACATCACTCGATTACTGTGTATTGAGAAGGGGTACATGATTACATTATCAAAATTAATTTGTTTAATTTCGCTATGAAGTGCGATCTTGTAATCTTCGACCAAAGTTGATTCCTTACTGTACTGAAAAATGTAAACCATACCATTTATAGCAATTGGAATGACTAGAAGGAGATAAAATAAATCTTTTTTGCATAAATTAGCAATATGTTTATCGTAGAAGGCAATCAGAGAACTCCAAAATATGATGAATAAAATAGGCAAGAAAAATACATATATTTTCATGTAAATATAGTTATTATCTTGATTTTTATAATATACAAGACAAGCTGAAGCAGCAACTAAGATAATACTGGCGATGTATAGGGAGTTTTCTTTATTGTTCTTTTTTCTGAAGTTTAGGAGCAATGAATATAAGATCCAGCAGGAGAATGCCAACCCAAAGATAAACATTATGGTTGATCTAGGCAATGTTTTTCCTGCAAGATCAGGCATTGTTTCAAGATAGATACTACTAAAACCCAGAATTTCATGCGGAAGTGCCCAATGAGGCTGAGTATACCCATTGCCACCTGCTTGGGTAAGCTGCATTAGTGCAAAATTTGCCCAATGTGTGATGAAGTTAAAAGGCAAAACAATTAGTAGGCCAATGCAGGCACCAGCCAAAATAACCAAATAGGGAGTCCACCTGATTGGTCGATTTATCAAAAAATCAACGATAAACACAAAAGCCAAGAATGGAAATAGAATAAAAACAACACCCTCAATGTAACTTAGGTACGCGGCAGCGAACACCATAGAAGATAACAATATTGGCTGAATAAGATTTCTTGCATTGAAGTTCTCGATACTTCTTAGATTTAAAAAAATAAAAAGAACTAGTATGAAAAAACATAGCGAAAATGTATTTCCATAAAACCCTTCATACCAAAAATTGATCATATTGGGATTCAATGCAAATGCCAGAGTACCCAATAATGCAGTGACAATACCTAAACCCATTCGAGTTTTTAACCAAATTAGAACTAAACCACATAAAAAAAGATAGGGAAGAGCCAAAGATATGAAGGCGGTTTCATAGGCGTGGCTCGAGAAAGTAATGACTGTAACTACTGCCTGGAAAGCAGACAATCCCCAGCGAAAGTAGTACATCAGAGGCCATGACATTGTGGCGTCGCTATAAAGATTGAAAGCATTTGCTGATAGGCCAGCAAATTCATCTGCTCTTAGATTCGCTTTTTCCCATGTACCTCCATCCAAAAAATATTGTTCAATATTGGCATAAGAGGCTAAATCAGGTCCTATCCTATATGGGGAAGTAGGGTGCCAAGAAAATAGAACTGGATAAATTAAACAAAGAATTAATGGGGTTGCAATTAAGGTAAAGAAAATGAGTGCGCTCAATATATCTGTTTTTATCTCTGAGCTAAGTAGAAGAAATTTCGAATTGTTAAATTTGTAATTTATTAGATAGCACAAGCATGTAATACCTGATAGGGTTGGTACTAAATAGTTAATGGTAATACTAAAGCCAATAAAATAACCGCCAATGATGGATAGAATGATAAGACCATTGAATGGAATAAATAAAAAATAAAAAAACCTTTCTTTGAGAAATGTGGGGGTTGATATTAAGTATAGATTAATTCCAATAAGGAATAAAAATACATATGTAATGCAAATATTCCTATATGCGGGTAACACTAGCATCATCATAAGTTGGAAAACAGTGAAGACTGCGATAGTTGCAATAGGTTTTCGAATTACTAGCCCACAAAAGTAATTTTTAACATTACTAAAGAACACATTCGCTTTCTGGGCGAAAAAAAACAGCAGTATGGTGTTTAATACCATTAAAAGCACAAGCATCCACCTTGATATTTTTTGGGCTAAGCTGGTGTAGCTGTATTCTCCGTCGAGGTTAAAGTTTTTCACCGATCCAATTAATGTTCTTTGCTTCGCCATGCCTGTTCCCACGACAATGTTTGAAATATCGAAATTACCAGCGAGTAACTCTTTGTTGATAATATTTAATACCTCTGTTCCATCAATGTAAACTTTTAACAAATGATCTCTTTCGTATTTCAGGTGTACACCATGGTATTGTCCAAGCTTAATAGCGTTTGAAAGCGGGAATGATTTTTCCTCACTGAGGATGAGCACTAGATTGTTCGGTGGTTGCAACTCCATACGGATAGCATCAAGGCTGTCTCCAGTCTGGAATATATTTCCATAAGAGAAGGTCGCTTCCTGTGTCATGAATTCGAAAGAAATATTCAGAGAGATTAACTTGAGTTTCTGCTTTGTTTCCTTGATGGAAACTGGACCAGTATTGCGTAAGAGATTCCTGCTCTGATTATCTTCTATGTTTCCAAAATATTCGACACCGCGAGTTTGAAACGATTGAATTAATTTTGCATAACCGATCCATCCGAGAAACAGAATACAGACACTGGCTATCAGCAGAGCAGCTAATAGCGAATTTTTTAGACGCAATTCCATTAATGCTATTTCCTGACAAATAAAATGTAGATAATTTCAATAATGACGATAACTTGATCTCCATTATTGGTATGCTCATGTGTTTTCATTATTGGAAATCTTTGAGTATGAACACATGAAATAATCCATTAATATCACTATCAGCATGCTAATCATAATAAGAGTATTAGCCACTATGTTTAGGGTTAAGTACTGATGGCCATGAAAATACAAATAGGCTTTGTTAATGAAAAGCGTACTAAATAATACTGTGTAAATCGAATCGGTCTTTGACTTTACATCATGATTTACGAAAAAGAAAAAGGGAATAAAAAAAAGAAGCAATTTATAGTCTGTGGATGTAGGCGGTAATAAACACAGTGCAATGACCAGAACGGCAATTTTTCTCCATAAAACTCTTTCTATAAGCGCGGCATATCCTGTCATCAGTATCAAATTGCAACCCATAAAAATATAGTAAGCGGGAAACAGTAATTTGACCTGTATATTTGGCCACAAAGTACGCAAAGAATTAACAAGGCTGTGACCAAAATGTAAGCCATAGTACCCTTTTACCATTATATCGTTGTAGATACCCATTCCACTCAACAACCCATGCCAATACAACTCCAGATTCGTAGGCCAGATAATGAATGGTACTGAACTTAAAACCACTACCCACGCTAATGTATATAAAACAAATCGATAGCGCTTGTCTATAACCATAAAAATAATAAAGATTGCCGGATATAATTTTAGTGAAATTGCTGCTGCCAGAAAACCTGTAGATAGAAGAAAACGCCGAGAAAAATATGAAAGAAAGAAAGAACACTGAAAAATAAATACCCAAATTTCAAGATTCCCTGTATGTAGGGTAAAGAGCATGGGATAAGACATAAATATAATGATAAAAGCATTTAACAATGCCCCAGTTTTGAAAGATTTTCTGAAGGATAACCAAGCTAGCCAGATCGTAACGACAGAAGCTATCGCCAAACTGAATGCGACCGCTTTATATGCATTCCCGTCCCCCATCCATCCAAACAAGCCCAGCAATAAGTTTGAGGATGGAAAATAAAGTGATTGCTTGCTGAGTCCAAATATTGAAAAAATTTCGAATAATGAAAAGAAGTCGCAAAATATGTTGATGGGTTGATGAAACATTGTGCTCAGGCCGCTTGGGCCGTCGAACCCATCTGCAAGAGTCCATCTGGAAGCCGGAAAGGGGGAAAATGTATTCTTGACATAATGAAATATGATTGATGACATGAAGCCGACACTAACTATTGTTGCTGTCCAAACAATTTTTTGTTGATTGTCGAGAGATCGTATCAACTTCAGTTTCAATGAGGCGAATAAATATTTCTTAAAAATATTTATTAATACGTTGAAATGACTTAAATGCGACAGTGCTAATCGGATTGAAATTAGAATGCCCAGTAAAACAAGTATCCATCGCGATAGTTTTGCAATTAAACCGGTATAGGAGTACGCCCCATCAAGGTTGAAGTTCTTTACCTCGCCAACCAGCATTCTCTGCCTCGCCAAGCCCGTTCCTACAACGATATTTGAAATATCGAAATCACCCGCGAGCAACCTTTTGTCTCTGATATTTAACACTTCTTTTTTATCAACAAAAACTTTGAAAAAATGTTCTCTTTCGTATTTCAGGCGCACGTCATAGTATTTGCCAGTCTCAATAGAGCTGGAAAGAGGAAGCACATTCGAACTGCCAAGCACAAGCACTAGATTACTCGATGGTTGAAGCTCCATACGAATGGCATTAATGGAATCTGCCGTCTGGAATAGATTCCCATAGGAAAATGTCGGTTCCTGTGTCATAAATTCGAAGGAAATATCCATCGAATTCAATTCGTGCGGACTTTTTATTTCCTTGACGGAAGCAACTCCGCCTTGACCGACACTTGGCGCACCGAGATATTCAACGCCATGTATTTGAAGCATTTGAAATGACTTCGATTGAGCGAACCATCCGAGGGCAAAAATGCAGAGCCCAAAAAATAACAGCCCCGTTATTGATAAAAATCTAAATTTATAGCGAGTAATCATTGCAACTTGCTGATTCAAACCATCGAATAATGCTTTCAGTCTATACTTCAATTTCAACTTCTCCGTTTGGAACATATTTACAATTCTTTACCAAAAGATTCTTTTATCGAATTGGTAAAAATATCAAAATCAACAGAGTCATCTTCACTATTGACACCATCTCTAACAACTTTACCAGAATCAATTATTACGCAGCATTGATTTTGAAATATAACTTTCCCATGCTGAACTTTGTACGAATGACTTGGCTCTTTTTCAATAAACAAATAAACCTTATAATTTATAAAATTTTTATAATA
>JAURYB010000011.1 GCA_030654075.1 Bacteroidales bacterium
TCCCCGTAAGGGGATCAATATAAGACAATGAATATTAATGTCCTACGGACAATCCGGTGTTTCATTATCATTTAGCTATTGGTATTGATTCCCTCCGGGAAAACCCAGAGACATTCGATTTTTGTTTTTCAGCAAGCCCTAAAGTAAGGGGCGTACGATACTTTTACATTTTGTGTTTTGTGTTTAATGTTTTTAATTTCTTCCTGAAATATTGTGCCAGAAAAAACATCAACTTAAAAGATCAGATACTAACCCCTTTCCCTTTTATGTTTCCACCTCTTATGCGACCAGAGCCAATAGGCGGGTTCGTCAAGAATTGATTTTTCGAGGTGTTGGGTGTAAAGCCGGGTGATTTCCCCTTCGGGTAAGGATGAAGGATCTTCGGTTAGAAGAACTAATTTCAGTTCATAAAATCCCCTTTTAACTTTTTGTATATCAACATATATTACAGGCAAGTTGTATCTACGCGCATATTTTTCAGGTCCATGCAGCCAGGCTGTATCCTGGTTCAGAAAATCAATCCAGTAACATTCTTTCAGGTTTGTCGGGCTCTGATCAGAAGCCATAATATAGGCATGCGGAATAGGGGAAAGTTCTTTAAAAGTAACTGAAGTTTCCTTTAATGAAGCCAGCCTGGTATTAAATCTTGCTCTGTGTGACTTAACAAATGTGTCAACCTGGCTATTGCTCATGCATTTGTAAAACCCGACTATTGGATATTTGAGTTGCAATCCCGGAGATAAAGAACCCCATTCCCAATTGTTATAATGGCCAGGAACTGAAATCGCGCTAATACCTTTATCGAAATGATAATCAGCTAATTCCGGATTCAGAATACGATGCCTGCAAATAATTTCCTGAGGACTCATTGTAAATCCTTTGATACTTTCGAGGGTGATATCACAAAGGTGTTGATAGAATTTTTTCGTAAGTGAATGGATTTCACCTGCATTCTTTTCAGGAAATGAGTTGCAAAGATTCACCAATACCACATTTCGTCTATAACCGATAACATGGTAAATCACAAAAAACATCGCGTCTGAAAAAACATACAATACTCTGAAAGGCATGATCCCGACAAGGATGATCATAAATCGCAAAAAAAGATAAGAGATTGTCTTCAAGGATCAGTAGCCGATTTGTTTGTAAATAGTCTAGAACATGAAACGAACATTAGCTCCTATGCCCGGATTCATGTTTTGGTAGCCGTCAAGATTCACCATAAGCCAGTGAGCTGTAATTCCCGGCTCAATAACAATACCATTAAAATTCAGAGCTGCGCCGGCACCGGCAAACATTCCAACACCAATACCACCCTGGTAAACCTCGAAGGTCTGCATGCCACTATTGGGAACATAAGGAACTCCATTATAATGGTCAATCATGTCAAACTCCTGTTCTAAAACATAAAATGAACTTTTTTTTACTTTAGTACTATTCACGTTTAGTCCTCCCATCACATAATACGAGAGCTTTTCACTTTTTAGATAGGTCCGTTTGAGTCCAATATCAGCATATACGCGCTCTTCAACACCGCGAATTGGGCATAAAAGTTGTTTGGAATTCGTCGCATAGGTAAGTGAATCAAGTTCGAAGACAATCACATCATTTGCTTTCAACTTCATATAATTAAATTCGATGATGAGGGACAGCTTAGAATTAAAACAATACTGCGCGTATAAACCGGGCTGAAGGGCTAATTTATAATGCATATTTTGAGGCAAACCGTCATTTGCAACTTCTATCTTAGTGGTTGAAATTGCATTTTCATTCAATAACTCTAATATCTGCTGTTTCAGATAGTAATTTGACATTACATAATTCACATTATTAATGTTCTTTGAATCGCCATTGTAAAAGGCCGCAGTTTTTTTTGAGGGATAATAAACACCTACATTTAAACCAAATATCCAGCCTTTGCCATCAGTAGAATTATCTATCTCTATGTCGGCTCCATCTGTTTGAGCAAAAGAGGGAAGTACTGCCAGAATCAGTAACAGAAAAAAAATCAGTGCTTTCATCTTATAATGCATGTATTTGCTGATTATTTATGTTTTATAAAAAACTGATTAACAGGCGAATATTAAGAAAAGTAACGACGGCGCCAATCAATAGCAGGAAACCCGTGAGTGGTATCGAATTGGCATATTTACTCATTACTTTCCGCGATGATGTCAGGTAAATCTGGGTAAAAATGGTGATGGGCAACTGGATGCTTAACAGCATCTGCGAGTAAATGAGTCCTTTGAACGGATTACTGATGACAAATATAACAATTACAGCCGGAATGAGAGATATCAGAACGCCTAATTTTGAATGATTATCTTTCATATCGAAAGGCTCGCCAAAAAAACCGGCAAAAATACTTCCTCCAGCCATTGCTGATGTAATAGTAGAGGCTATTCCAGCCATTAGAAGCGCCACGGCAAAAATAACCGCGGCATTGTTTCCCAGCAGAGGCACCAACATATTTTTTGCTTGCTGAAGTTCATCAACCGGAATCTTATGCCTGAAGAAT
Organism: Bacteroidales bacterium; assembly: GCA_030654075.1. Lineage (GTDB taxonomy): Bacteria > Bacteroidota > Bacteroidia > Bacteroidales > UBA4417 > UBA4417. The sequence goes on from JAURYB010000011.1 coordinate 2,519, forward strand.
GTAGCTGCCGCCATCAGTATCATCGCGCTGTTGATAGCCCATCCGACGATCATCGAAAAGAGGGTATCCAGGAATTCATACCGGAGTTGCCTGCTCTTAATTTTTTCATCTGTAAGGTTCCATTGCCGACTCTGTATAATTTCGGAATGCAGGAAAAGGTTATGAGGCATAACTACAGCCCCAAGCACACTCATGATCACTATCATTGATCCTTCCGGAAAGGTAGGTTTTATCCAGCCAATTACAGCCTGGCTCCAGGATATATCTGCCAGGGTAAGTTCGTATATAAATGAAAGACCGATCAGGCTTACAAATCCGATAATCCACTTTTCGAGTTTACGGTATGAATTTGAAAATAAAAGAATAATAATGGTGATCAACGTGATTATTGCGCCAATTCTTATAGGTATATTGAATAGCATCTGCAGAGCAATAGCTCCGCCAAGCAATTCCGCCAGTGAGGTAGAAACGGACGCAACTATAGCCGAAGAAAGGACGGATCGCGAAACCCACCGGGGCATATGCATGGTTGCTGCTTCAGAAAGGCAAAGCCCTGTAGCTATTCCCAGGTGAGCTACATTATGCTGCAAAACAATGAGCATGATGGTCGAAAGGGTAACCATCCATAAAAGCTCATACCCATAATCAGCCCCGGCAGCCAGGTTCGAAGCCCAGTTACCGGGATCAATAAACCCTACAGTAACCAGTAATCCAGGGCCGATGTATTTGAGAATCTCTAACCCACCCAATGCTGGTTTGTGATCACGTCGACGAAGGTCCTTTAAAATATGAAGTGGCGAAAAGTTCAATGGAAGGATTTAATTGATTTGCGCAAAGTTAACGTTTAATCTGATTGAGGTATGAAACTAATGCCCACGCTAAAGTATACAATGCTGCATAAGAATTGTTCAACTGCTCAGAAATAGAAGATTCATTTTAAAGATCTGGAAATATTTAACAAAAAACAAAAATCCCCGTTTGAGAGTATTTCACAAACGGGGAGATCGTAAATTTCAAATGATTTTATTGCAAAGGAGTAATCACTTCGAGTACTTCAGGCATATCCATCCCTAATTCCTGCAGGTGAGCAATGGTGGGAACACCATTTTTATTCCATCCACGGCGAGCGTAAACGGCATCGAGCAATTGCTCATAACGATCTTCACGATACGCGCGGGTAGCAGTCATTTTTTCCGAAAGGGTCATTTTTGAAGGATCTTTTCCAATAAGGTCAATCATTTGCCCATCGTACCTTTCCTGGCGGCTAAGGTATTCTTCTTCGGTTACCGGTCCCGCCGCACGATAAGGTTGCGCGTCATCTTTACGAAGGCCTTTCCCGCAGCGAATATCAAAAATACGCTGGAAGTTGTAAACCCGTTCGCTTTGGCGGATCAATTCTTTGTTATCAAAATCCTTGCCTGTAACAGCTTTATAGATTGCAATATAGTTTTCTACATGTCCCGGAACTTTTCCGGGCTCAGGATAAGTGTGGTTATCTTCCGGTTCCACATCGTTCCAAGGCAATTTGCAGAGTCCCTGTAATCCAAACCAAGTGCGAAACATCGGGAAATAATGTAATGCCTCAGCTTTTTTCTCAAAAGTTGGAATCTGGTTGTTAACCATGTCCATGAAAATCAGCCATGCTTCGTCATGCTGCGGACCTTTATTAGTCATGGCGTATCCACCTTGCTGCGCCAGTGATTCCTTCGAAACATACTGCGAATACTCAAGACCTTTATTTTCCATGCCGATATCCTGCATGAAACCAGCTTCGCCCCAACCATTGGCGGCAAATAGTTCTTTCATCTTGTGAACACCCAATCCTGCAATTTTACCAAATCCTTCGCCGCGCGAAACCATGTGTAACAGTTCCATAGAAGAATCGGCATTGCCAAAATTCATTTTCATGCCACCGGTACGTTCTTCGTTCAAAATACCGTTCTCGAAACATTCCATTATAAACCCCAGAATTGTTCCCCACGAGATTGTGCAGATACCGTATGTGTCGCAGTAGAAATTTGACTCAATGGTGAAATCAGGATTAAAAATCCCAGCAATGGATCCCAGTGATGAAGTTGATTCATATTCCGGTCCGTCGACAATAACTTTCGACCCTTTGTACGGACCGGAACGCAGTTCATAATTATCGACCCCTTTGGCACAAGCCATGTTGCAGCCTATCCAGCATCCATCGGGAATGCCTTGTGTGAAATAGGATTTCCATACATCACCTGATATTTTAACTGCATCAGGATGACTCCCGAATTTAAAATTATTTACAGGTAAAAGATCATAATCATTCATAACCAGGGTAAGGTGAGCTGTACCTTTACTACGCATTTCGCATTGCTTGTCGTCGAGTTCACGCATTTCACGATTAAAGATTTTACCTCTTTCCATGATAGCCTGCAGATCAACGACACCGTTACGGTTTCCTGTTACACCTTTACTGTGAGCAACAACCGCTTTTATTTTTTTATCACGGAGTACTGTCCCTATTCCTCCCCGACCGGCTTGTTTTAAACGCACCAATTTGCGTTTCGAATCGAAGAAACTGAAATTAAGCATGCCAATAAGTGAGTTATCGGCTGCAGTTCCTGCTGATACAACTGAAACATTTAAACGGTCTTTCTCCGAGGCAGCAATTGTTTCGGTGAGATACTCAGCCATTAAATGACTATCATTGCTTTCGTCAGCTGCTTCGTAAATCTCTACTACTTCGCGGGTTTCGTCTATCAATACAATCACATCTTTGTCAGATTTTCCCTGCAATTCGAGCGAATCGAACCCGGCAAATTTCATGAAAGGGCCGAAATAACCGCCAACATTGCTATCGATCGGGATATCGGTTTGCGGCGAAATGGTAACAACAAGCGATTTCCCTGTACCGGAATATTGTGTAATTCCACAGATGGGACCTGTATTGATCACAATTTCATTCTCAGGATCATTCCATCTTGTACCAGGATTAGTAGCGTCCCACAATAATTTCAGCCCAAATCCTTTACCACCCGTAAATTTTTCCTTCATGTGCGCGGAAACAGGCTTTTCTTTTATTTCACCGCTGCCAACATTAACGTACAGCGTACGGTTGTTGTATCCTTTTTCGATAGGTGCCCATGTGTACTTGTACGAATACAAGAGTTTATGGTTGTTTTGAAAATTTTCGATACTCATATTCTGTGGATTATTTCTATCTGTGAATCAATTCACAAAAGTATAAAATGGGATTGACCTGCCAAGCTATTTTGCTAAAAAATACGATATGAATATCGGATGTAATCGCCTAATGCTTAAACACTTGTTTTTAATGTGTTTGTCCGATTAAGTGGGCGCTAATATCTGATGAGAATAAACGAATCGGCAGCTGAATAGGTCAGAGGAGTGCTATTTTTAAACCAAAACAGACTGCTTATTGTTGCAATTTCAAATTAAACGGTGAAGTTTAATGGGTGCTAAACTCTGGGTTGAAAAAACTCATATCTTGAAGAATCGGTATGAGCATTTGTTAATTGTGATTTCTGAACTGTGAAGTGTGATTTCAACCAAATTTAATAGAAATAGATTAATGAATGATATAAAACCAGACTCTACTGCCCTGCAACCATACTTCCTTTTCCTGCTTCACATTTATTTTTAATAGCTGCGAAAAATTCACTTACAATGCGATCATGAAAGAACGAATACAACCTTCTGTCGCGGAGTCGTGATTTGCATTTGTATTTTGTAATCTGGGTGATTTCGGTATATCCTTCGGCAGTTGATCTGAGAGTAAACTTTTGCGTTCCTTTTGTACTGCCATTATCAATGTAACAATATTCCAGTTCTTTATGATCATTATCCTTTCGGGTAACCTCCATGGCAACTGCAATATTTTTTATTCCACTCAATACCCGCAGGTTGAAGAACAAAATCTGACCTTCCTCAATACCTCCATAAGACTCATTTTTATAAAGAAAATTATTCAGCCTTTTGGAATATAATAACCCAAAGCTCACAATCCTGCCGTCGAATTCTTCACTTGGTGACTGGTGAATAAGATTATTCCAAACCACATTAATATCCTGCTTTATAAGCTCAGATTTTGTAAAAGTCTGATAATTATTTGAATCAGGAATATAATAACACACAGGATGCAAATCGTCAAAGGTTCTCACACCAAAATGCTTTTGACGTTCAATCAGTTTCCTAACTTGTTTATGCTGTATCCGGTTAAAATCGACAGAATCAATGGGTACAGGTTCGTCGCCGTATGAAAAGCCCTGGAACCATGTAAACACAAAGATCAGTATGAGAAACAAATGAGAGTATTGCCTAACCATTATTTTGTTCAAGTAAGTATAAAAATATGATTTGCAGAAGAGTGATCTGATCAAAGGCTAAGTATAAAAACGCCCAAGAAATCTTTTCAAGAAAACAAATATATGCAGATGAATAATACTGGCAAAATTATATTTGAAATTAAGATGTTACCTGACTGAGTTTTACTCAGATCAATATTCAGCCTAACGAGTAATAACGAGGCTTCCAGCTCCGCTTGAGTGTAAAAAAATATGTAACTTTTTATTTAATTCTTCCCCAATATTTTAATTAATTTTCAATAATTCAAAACATGCTGATTTTTATGCACTTAACTTACTTTTTTTTGTACTCTGCAGAATAAATAAATTGTAACTAATCAGTCTTGTAAAAATGCTTTTTTGCCACAGATTTATGGTGAGCCAGCCGAACCATTACACGGATTACACAGATTTTAAACTGCTTTTAGCAGTTTTTCAATTAATTTCAATTAAAAATAACGAATAATTGTCTGTGTAATCTGCGTAATCTGTGGCATATATTTGTTTTCATTACTTAAGACAAACTGATTAGTTACAATAACTTGTTTCATTATAGTGAAAGCGTCAATATTGAGTATTAATTATTAGATTTACAAGAAGCTAAAAAAAATAGTCGGGGATATTGTAATTTAAAATCAAACAAAAGTTATATCTTTAATTCCTAAAACTATATATATGTTGCAAGTAAACCCTAAATTGCATTCTATTCTGATCTTCCTTTTTGTTAATCTGCTTTTTTCTGCTTCGGTAGTTTCACAAACCCTCACTTCCGTTGGAAAGTTTCAGCCACAAACGAAAATAATAACATTAGTAGACACTGATGGTGATGGTGTACCTGATGCAAGCGATAATTGTCCCAACACTTCTAATCCTACACAGGCAGATTATGATGCAGATATGGTGGGTGATGCCTGCGATAAATGCCCGAATGTTTCAAATCCTGGTCAACAGGATTCGGATAGCGACGGTATAGGAGATGTTTGCGATAATTGCCTTTCGAAAGCTAATGCGGATCAGCTTGATTCGGATGGTGATATGGTAGGAGATGCCTGTGATAATTGTCCTTCGAAAGCGAATCCCGACCAGGCGGATTCCGATGGTGATATAATCGGTAACGCATGCGACAATTGCCCGAATCTTTCTAATACCAGCCAGGAAGATTCTGATGCTGACCTGATTGGAAGTGGCTGCGATAAATGTCCGGATGTAGCTAACCCTGGCCAGGAAGATTCGGATGGTGACTGGATCGGAGATGCCTGTGATAACTGCAGGAACAATGCTAATTACAGCCAGGAAGATTCCGATGGTGATATGATCGGAAATGTATGCGACAATTGCCCGACTATTGCTAATCCTGACCAAATTGACTCAGATATGGATATGATTGGCGACGCGTGTGAAACGCTTGGAATATTAAATCAACCTGCCGACAATTCATGTTTTATTTATCTTGATCCGCTTTCGAATACTCTTAGCATTAAAGGGAAGAATATTCTTAAAATTGAAGTTTTTACCAATTCAGGCGAAAGAATAGTTCAGCAAAACACAAATACAAACCAGGTTTCGGTTGAATTAGCCAAACGTGCTCCCGGAATTTATGTTGTTAAAATAACATCTAAAACAGGAATAACAGTCAAGAAGGTTTTGTTGAACAAAAAATAAAATACATACTTCTGGCGGATCTTTACTATCCCGCCAGTGCAATTCTGAATACTGAAACATTTTTTTATTTTGTATTTACCCTGTTCAAAGCGTCTTGCTTAAGCTTATCCGCTTCAGCACGGGCTTTGCTCAGGATAGCATCCGATTGTTTTTGTGCTTCGGTTACAACTTTGGTTGCCTTAACGTTGCCTTCTTTCCTGATTTTTTCGGCGCCTTTTTTAGCTACCATTTCAGCTATAGAACCATTCTTTTTGCCTTCGGCAATCAACCTGTTGGCGGATGAATCGGCAGCGAAACGAACCTCATCAGCAACTTTGTTTGCAGATACCATAAGTTTCTGGCTTTGTTTTTCGGCTTCAGCCATAATTTTGGCAGCTTCAACATCAGCCTGTGCAATCAGGTTGGTAACTTCTTCTTTCGCTTTTACAACCAATTGTTCCTTTTTCTTTTCAACCTCCGCAATTGCCTGTTTTTTAATATCTTCGACCATGCCTGCCATAGCGGATTTGATACCGGTTGTGATCTTAGGATCCGTTGCAGTGCCACCAATCAAAATGGTAACAGGAACAATATCACCAACGCTGACATTCACGCCTTTTTTGGAGGCATCCTTTACCAGTCCATCCAGCACATTGTTGGCTTTGGCACCAAATTCACTTCGTGGAATATCAAGTATCAGGACAAAATTCAGAGCCTGATCCAGGCCAGTACTACCGGAAATATTGGCTTTATACGATCCCAGTTTAAAATCCATTGGCTTTACAGTGGCTTTTCCATCAACAATATCGAATGAGAGATTGATCTTTTCAAGGGAAGGATTCCTGAGTTTTTCCATTTTCAATACATCCGCAATTTTACCGAATGTATTCAGGTTTGTTAATCCAAGGATATCAGATAGTACCAGTCCATTGGCTGAAACCGAAGTCAGTTCAGGCATCATATCTTTTTTAAGCGCGCCTTTAAACTTCAGGTTTGTACTAATGGCTCCGCTAAGTTTATTGGCAATAGGCGCAAATTTCTGAATGGAGTTAAAAGCCTGGAATGCTTTCTTCACATCGAGGTTTTTCACCTGCAGGTCCATATCAACCAATGGTTTGTCAGGGTTAAACGTACTATACGACCCTTTCAATCCCATGGAACCACCCAGCATGCTTAACTGCAAACCTTCAAGAAGCAAAGTATGGTCCTTTACCTTTACTGTTCCAGCCACATCCTTCATATCATACGTATCGTAAATCAACTGTTTGATTGAAGTACTCAGTGTGAGATCCATATTAGCAGGAATCTCAACTACCGTAAGCGCAGATGTATCTTTTGCGGCTGGAACCGAATTTGTTCCGGCCATCAGGCTGTTAATATCCATAAAATTGGAGGTGGTTGTAAGCGAACCTTTCAGAACCGCATTTTTCTTCATTATGTATGGAATGTAATTCTCAATCTTGCCATTGGCCGTCAAATCATTTTTACCTATAGTCATAGCCAGACCGGTAAGCTGAGCATAAGCCGGTGTAAAATCAAAGCGTGCTTTGCTGATATTAACAGGTTGTGGAACTTCAGCGCCTTCATAAACAAGTTTATCAACAGTAGCAAACCCGGAAGCTTTAAACTGATCGTAAGCACCTTTTTCGATAGCTGAAATTTTCCCACTGAAAGCCATATCGGCATTAACAATCCCCGATACTTTTGTCTTTTCGCCTAGCGGATATATTTTTGAAACATTTTCAAGATTAACAGTTCCTTTCACGGTTGCATTGATATCCGGATCTGATATGGGAGTGCGCAGTGCGAGCGTAATATCAACCGGGCTTTGCATCATGCTCAGGTGCATACGCGGAACATCCACCGTTGTGTGATCAAGCACTCCGTCGGGATTGGCAATGGCTGCCTGAAGATTTACGTCTGAAACCTTGCCAGGCAGACCAGGATAACTGAACATTCCGTCTGCAACTCTCAGATTAACGGCAAAAGCAGGAATCGAAACATCGCTGTACAATCCTTTCACAAAACCGTCGAAGGCCATTGTGCCTGAAGTTTTAATATTGTCAAAATCCTTCGAATAAATGGCAGGAATAAGTGAGAGAAATGCTTTGAAGGTATTTTCCTTGGCAGCGAATTTGATATCCATTTTATATCCTTCTTCAGGCATGGCGAAGAAACCATCTGCCGAGATATTCAGATCATTCAGCCTCATATTTCCATCTTTAAAAGTAAAAGTCCAGGTGGAGAGGTTGGCACTAAGTTGTGTAATTACTTCGGCATTGGTTTTACTCATATACCGGACACCATCATAATCAGCAGTTACATCTTTACACAAAACATTAATATCCAGCGAAGTAATATCAGCCGTCATATCTCCGCTCAAAGTTCCGGTTAAACCATCAAATGAAATCCTGGTCGGAATTTCGGCATCGTCGTAAACCATACGCGCGTCGCTGATGCTGATTTTATCAAGATAAACTTTAAATGCTGAGGCTGCCGAAACTGTATCGGTGGTTTCGGTTTCTTTCATTATATCCCAGTTGGCTTTTCCATTTTTCATTACTTTGAAAAGCAGGTGAGGTGAAGTTAAACCAATTTGCTTAACCTTGTAATCGCTTCCGCGAAAAACGCTTGCCAGGTCAAGAGTTAATGCCAATGCTGGTATCGATGCCAATGTGTCTTTATCGAAATCACCAGTACCTTTAACAATAAGATCTTTTACTTTCACAGTAAGGTTAGGGAAATGCCGTATCAGTGACACTCCTACCCCATCGAAAGTGACAATGGCGTTCAGGTTTTTATTTATTTCGGTCTGAACCGCTTTTTCTATTTTGCCTTTAAAAACAAACGGCAAGGCTATGATAACTAAAAGGAGAAGGCCAACAACAATGGCTGAAATTTTCAATGCTTTCTTCATCTGGACAGAGAGAGTTAATAGTTAAATAGAAAATGGAAAATAGTGATCAACCTTTACAATCTTGATGATCGGTTACGAAGTAAATGATCGGCAATTACCAGTGCGGCCATAGCCTCTACAATTGGAACTGCGCGGGGAACAACAACAACATCATGCCTGCCCTTGGCCGCAAGTACAATATTTTCACCTTTGTTGTTAACCGAAGGCTGCGATTGAAGGATAGTTGCAATCGGCTTAAAAGCAACTTTGAAAATGATATCGCTTCCATTGCTGATTCCACCCTGGATTCCACCTGAATGGTTGGTTGCGGTTTTTATACCACCTTCACCATTGGGAATAAAAATATCGTTGTGAGTAGAACCCCGCATGGAAGGAGCGTTAAATCCTTCGCCATATTCAAATCCCTTGGCCGTATTGATGCTCATGGCTGCTTTTGCGAGATCAGCCTGGAGTTTGTCAAAAACCGGCTCGCCTAATCCCGGCGGAACACCGTTTATTATACAGGTAATTGTGCCGCCTGTTGTGTCACCTTCCTGTTTTAGTTTGGTAATAAGTTCAATCATTTTATCGGATGCTTCAGGATCAGGGCAGCGGACAGGACTCTTTTCAATTTCATCAAGTTGATCGATTGAGAACTCCCTACCCGATTTCACTTCACCAATGCTGCTTACATAAGCCTTAACCTGTATGCCTGAATTCTGTAACAACAGTTTTGCAACAGCGCCACCGGCAACACGCGAAAGTGTTTCACGGGCCGAAGAACGGCCACCGCCGCGATAATCGCGAAAGCCATATTTGCTGTCGTAGGTGTAATCAGCATGCGAAGGACGATAAGCATCTTTCAGGTGATCGTAATCAAAACTATGATGATCCTTATTCCTGATTTCAAATGCAATGGGTGATCCTGTAGATCTCCCGTCGAAAACGCCGGAAAGAATCTCAATTGTATCGCTTTCCTCGCGGGGAGAAGTCAGAGCTGACTGTCCGGGCCTGCGGCGGTTGAGTTCATTTTGGATAAATTCCATATCGATTACAAGCCCTGCTGGGCATCCATCAATAATACCGCCCAGGGCGACTCCGTGTGACTCACCAAAAGTGGTAAGCCTGAATATGGTTCCGAATGTGTTAGCTGACATGCTGCAAAGGTAAGTATAATATAGAATCATTGATTCAAGATCAAAATGCTGATTCTGATTTTTTAACTTTTAGGTATATTTTCCGTTTGCATAAAAAAAAAGCCCCAAAACGGGGCTTTTCATGTTTTATTGCTGATCTCGTGCAACGTTTCGGAGAATTTTAGCTTTGGCTTCGAGCGAAGCAAGTTCCTCTTTAGCATGGGCGATTTTTGCTTCAAATTCAGCCTTTAAAAGATTGGCTTGTTTCGACCTGGCAAAAAAACCGATATTATTTTCCCAAAGCAGAATTTCCTCCTTCAGGCTGTCAATTTTAAATTGCAGACCGTTGCGTTCGCGGTTGATAATGCGACCTGCATCAGGCTGGTCCTTTGTATTCTCGAATCGCGAACGATAACTCATCTGGCTGGCTTCCTGCGAATCAACTTTCAGTTTATCATAAATTTTATTGGTGGCGGCTTTAAATTCAGCCTGGATGCGATCCTTTTCTTTGATTGGAACATGACCGGTATCCATCCATTGGCGCTGCAACTCCTTAACTTTTGCAAGGCTTTCCTGGCGATTATCGCTATATTCGAAAGCCGTAAGCTTGTTGATTATATCAAGTTTTATCTGTAGGTTTCCACCTTCACTGGCTTGCAATCCTTTAAAATATTCGTTTTTGGTATTAAAGAATTCATCGCAGGCGGTGCGGAAGCGTTTCCATATTTTCTCGCTGTGTTTGCGGGGCACAGGACCTATTTGCTTCCATTCTTCCTGAAGTTTTATCAGTTCGCGCGAAGAGTTTTTCCAATCGGTGCTCAGTTTGTGCGATTCGGCCTGGAGACAGAGTTCCACTTTCAGGTTATAGTTGTTGAGCTGCTGATCTTTCAGCTTGCCAAAATATTCTTTCTTATTCGAGAAATAGAGGTCGAGCTGTGCTTTAAAGCGGTTCCAGATTTCGTTGTTAACTTTTTGTGGAGCCTGGCCAACAGATTTCCACATTTTCAGCAATTCATTTACCTGGTGTGTGCTGTCCTGCCATTGCTTGATGGAGTTAAACTCAGTGGCAACCAATTGCTCGGCCTTTTCGCAAAGCAAAACTTTAGCAGCATGATTAGCTTCCAGATCACCCTGAATTTGTTTGTAGAATTCGTGTCGACGGTCGTTTATTTTTTCAGTTGCAGTTTTAAAACGATCCCAAACTTCTTCGCGTTTATCCTGGGCAACCGGGCCAACTTCTTTCCATTCTTCGTGGAGTTCCTGTAAGCGCTTGAATGATTGTGTGATGGAAGGCTCAAGAACCAGTTCTTCGGCTTTTTCGCACAATTCAATTTTGCGTTCCAGGTTTTTGCGAAGATCAAGGTCTTTTAGTTCCTTATTGATTTTAACCTTATCGAAAAACTTCTCGATCAGGAAATGATAATTCTGCCACAAGCCCTGGGCTTCGGTTTTGGGAACCATCCCAATGCCTTTCCAGGTTTCCTGTAATGCCTTGAACTCGTCGTATGTTTTCTTTAGCGTTTCTTCCGAGTTGATCAAAACTTTCAACTCATCAAGAATTTTCTTTTTCGCTTCCAGGTTTTGAACCTTAATCTTTTCCTGATCTTCGGTGAAACGGAATTTATTGTGTTTATAGATCCCAAAAGCAGCCTTGAAGCGTTCCTCCAAAGGATCAACAACTTCAAAATTTTCAGCTTCTTCGCTGGCAGCCGCATTTTGATACAGTTCCTGACGTTCCTTATTGGCAAGGGCCAGGTAAGCTACTTTTATCTGGGCAACCTTTGATTTTATTTCATTAACATCCTCGTTCTGCACAGTTTCCTCGAGCAGGGCTACCAGTTGTTCGCGATCCATGTGGCCGTAATCAATGTCAACTGATTCAGCGGCAGCAACTTCTGCTTCAATCACCTCATCTATGGCTTCAGCTTCTTCGGTAGTTTCAGGGTCTGTTTGTTCCTTAGCTGATGTTGCTTCAGGAACTGCTTTTGCTTCAGGGGCAATTTCGGCAGTAACAACCACTTCTGGTTCCTGCACGTGTTCCACTTCAGCTACAGCCTCTGGTTCAGCAACCACTTCGGGTTCCGGGATTGTTTCTGCTTCTGCAGATACTTCGGGTTCAGGAACTAATTCATTTTCAGCAGTTACTTCTGCTTCAGCAATTACCTCAGGTTCCGAAACAACTTCAGGTTCTGATAATGCTACAGATTCGGCAACTTCATCAGTTTGGACTGGCTCTTCAATAACAGCTGTTTCAATTTCAGCAGTTACTTCGGCTTCGGTTGTTTCAGCAGGAACTTCAGTTTCTGCAACAACATTTTCGATTGATGATGATTCTTCAACTGTGTTTACAGCATTTTCCTGCTGTGACTTCTCCTCCTGCTTAAGTGCCTGGACTTCTTCAGGATTTTGATCGGGATGTTTGGTGGATTCCATCTGTTAATGAGTTAGTAATTAAACTATTGATCAGGGTTAAATGATACCCGCCATTTAATTTAAACAGCGGTAGGTATGTGCGTTTTTCTTTCGAAAAAGGTCAGTAAATGAGAATTCCCTTTCATTTAAAGGGACTGCAAATTTAATAACATTTTGTTATGTAGGTCATTAAATTGCAAATAGATTCACTTACAGGTTATTTCATTCTTTCAAAACACCATGGCCTGTCAGATCTTTAAAATGCAGAACGATTAAAAATTATATACCCGATATTGATATAAAATGAAACCGGGGTGCCGTCGTTGTAATAATTCACTGATGCGCTCAATGGCCCGATAGGTGTGTTGTAAACAAAACTTCCCGAAAGGATATAATGTAATGATGGAAAAGGATCACTTCGAATAACCTGCTGATTATAATCACTGCTTAATTCATAAACCGGTGCCATCAGAAAACCTTCAAAGCGAAAATCCATGTTTTTACTCACAGTGACTATATTCCTCATCCCCAGTGCGGTGAATCCTCCCGCGCGATAAAGTGACTGGTACATGGTTGACATTTCATATACAGGAGCATAAGCAGGCATGTAAAGTGTAGTAGAAGTATAATTCCTGAAGCTTTTAAGGTTATTAATGTGAACCTCGAAATTTATACCGGGTTTGTACATTTTTCCTGCACGGAAGTATTTATCATATATAAACTTGAAAATAAAATAATTATGCGTATCTGTATAATTGCCTTGCAATACGGATGTTGTTCCCGGAGTGTGCTTTTCGAGACCATTTACAAACTGCACCGAGGAAAACAATCGATAACCCTGGTTTGAATATTGCTTACGATTCAGAGTATTATATTCGATTTCGATGTAAGGACTAAAAAAACTAAATTTAGTTCTATCTTCCACGTCTTCAGTGGTTGCAGTATTGGTTTGAAAATAATCAGCACGGTTTGATCCCCAGGTAAAACCAGTTTCCAGTTTACCTTTATACGTTAAAGGAAAGCCTGCATCAGCCCTGAAATAGGTATTATTCTCATACAAAAATGAGGGCGTCGCATCGGTAAAGAAAAATGATTTCGTCCGGTAGTAATTAAATTGATTGAAAGTGTATTCGGCTTCAAGGTATTTAGGTTTCCTTCCCGGCAACTCAATTCTGCCTCCTGCCAATGCTGAGTTATAGAAACGCCCGAATGAACCATTAATTTTTGCAGTATATGCCACTTTTCGCCAAAGGCTGTATTTTAACTGTAGAAAAATTTCATTCGTACTGCTTGACGACAAACTCCCGCCAAAGTCAGCTTCTATTCCTTTTTCGTACTGAGCATCAATAATAAATTTGTATCGTTGCGAAATTGTATCATATTTCAATGTTGGATACACTGATTTTAAACGATCCTCTCCTACCACTTTAAAATACCCGGATTTAACAAGGTCGAGATTAACATCCCGTGCATAATATGTATTTGATTTGCGACCTTTAACCTGGCCCATAACCGCATTTGCCACATACAAGGCCTGTCCCTGTTGAATACCTTTGATTTCAATACTGTTAATCCTGAGTACGGGTTTACGCTCGTTAAAGTGTCTTCGGATACTGTCGTGTGCAGCCTGCGTAATTGTATCCGTTACGAACTGGCGAATTTTAGGTATCAACCGCATAGTTGAGACATATCCGCTGTCGATAAAAGCAGCTGTATTCGAAAAATCAGTAAGGCCAACTGTTTTCAGTTGAGGTTCTATCAGAACACTCGCATCACAATACATGTTAAACTTGGTTTCTTCCATCAGCATACTTTTTAACTGCGACAATGCATCATCGTCACTTGGCGGAGGATAGTTTGCCGCAGCCTTGCTTCCGATAATAATGTCGGGGAAGAAATCTTCCATTACTACATCGGAAGGGAAATTATTATACATTCCACCGTCGAACAACAAACGACCATCGATGCGGATAGGCTTAAAATAAAATGGGAAAGTCATGGAAGCCCTGATTGCGGTACCCAAATCACCTTTTTTCAGAATAAACTGGCTATTATTGCCTATATCTGCTGCAACACAGCGAAAAGGAACCATCAGTTTATTGAAGTCCTGACCTGCAACTGCTGATGCCTCAGAAAACAGTTCAAGGAAAGCAAAATCCATCCGTATGGGTGAAATAAGATTGGTAGGCAACTTTGTTTGCAAAATGGAATCATACTTAAACTTGAAACTAATCCATGAGGGATCAGGCTGGCCTTGCCTGAAAAAATAAGTATACTTCGGATCAAGCTTTCCTGTTATCCATTTTGTGAACTCGTCGGTGTTAATAATCTGCAGCATTTGATCGGGCGAATAACCTGAAGCATATAACCCGCCTATTATAGCACCCATTGATGTGCCTGCAATATAATCGATAGGAATACCACTTTCTTCAAGTGCTTTCAAAACGCCGATATGAGTGACGCCCTTAGCCCCCCCCCCACTTAATACAACAGCAACCTTCTGCGGAAACACAGAAAAGGAGCAAATTAGAAAAAGCAATAAAACGCAACTCCTTTTCATGATTCACATAAATAATATAAAAAGTACAAATATAAGAAAATCCGGCGCCGGGGCCGGATTTATTATACGTTCAGGTGCTTCTCTACCTATTGTCGGTTTATTTTAATCTATACTTTTTCCAAAGCTTGTTCAAGGTCGGCAATCAGATCAGTCACATCCTCTATTCCAACAGAATACCGAACTAGCCCATCAGTAATTCCGGCTTTTTCCTTCCCGTCAGCCGATACTTTTGAGTGTGTCATGGATGCCGGATGCTGAATTAATGTTTCAACTCCACCCAACGAAACCGCGAGAATCGCCATTTGAACGCTGTTCATTAGAATCCGGCCAGCTTCGAGTCCGCCTTTCAGTTCAAAACTTATCATACTTCCAAATCCATCCATTTGTGTTTTCGCAAGTTCATGCTGAGGATGCGAAACAAGTCCCGGGTATTTTACCCATGCCACTTTGGGATGACTTTCGAGATAAACTGCTACTTTCATCGCTGATTCCTGGGCCCTGTCAATGCGCAGACTTAATGTTTTAACCCCGCGTATAACAAGATAAGCCTGGTGCGGATCCATATTAAATCCCTGGATAACCATCATGGCCCTCAATTTCTTATACAGGTCCCTATCCTTAGCAATTACAACGCCTCCTACAATGTCAGCATGCCCGTTTATAAACTTGGTGAGCGAATGCAACACGATATCCGCGCCAAATTCGAGCGGACGCTGAAGATAAGGACTGCAAAAAGTATTATCAACGGCAACAGGAATTCCATGCTGATGTGCCAACTCGCAACACGCTTTCAAATCACTGATTTCCATGGTAGGATTCGAAGGCGTTTCTATGTATAAAAGTTTAGTTTCCGGCCTGATGGCATTCCGGATTTCTTCAATATTTGCCGTGTTTACGAACGAAGCGTCTACACCGAACTTTTTATAATAGGTTTCGAGTACAACACGCGATGGGCCATATACAGCAGCAGAGCTTACTACGTGATCGCCCTGTTTTAACATTGTAGCATACACCGTATTTACAGCGCCCATACCCGAGCTCGTTGCTACTCCGCCATAACCATTCTCAAGCTCTGCAAGTAAAGTTTCCAAAGCATGAATCGTAGGATTCCCGATGCGGGTATAAATGTAGCCATCACTTTCACCGGCAAAACAGGCAGCGCCATGTTCGGCACTATCGAATTTAAAAGTTGAAGTCTGATAGATAGGCACGGTAGCACTTCCGAGAGCATCGTTGAACTCACCACCATGGATGAGCTTGGAATTAAATCCCATGTTTTTATTTTTCATCGTATTTCTATTAAAATATGAGTATTTCTAATGTGATATTTTCCAGTCTGTAACGCTTATGATTTCAACAAAACCGGTTCTTCAACTATTGCATATTAATTCTGTATATCAAGAGCCATTTTCTGTATCTTATTTCCTCTTCTCTCCCAAACGCTGACAGGTCTTTCAGACGCTGTCAGATTTTCTATTTCACTATTTCGCCTTTTTAAATATCGATGCCAATCCGCTGTTAAATGACTTTTCACTTCCATGTTTAAATACACCGTCCTTTGCTTCTTTAACATCTTCGATAGTATAAAAAGCTGTTGGATGGTAATCATGCAGTGTTTTCAGAAAAACAGGAATCTCCTTGCGTCGTATAATTGAAAAGAGAACTTTCACCTTGCCCTTGGCACCTTCGGCATTAAGTATGGTTAGTCCGAAATTATGCAAATTTAAGGCAGCAATAAGTTCAGGCGATTCACTCGATAGGATTACCCTGATAATTGAGGTGCCTATTGACAACCTCTCTTCAAGCGTAATCCCGATAAAATTACCCATAGCAAATCCGGCACCGTAGGCAACATAGCACAACCAGTTATCAAGGTGCTGCATTATCTGGCCAATAGCCAGAAGCCATATAATAACTTCGAAAAATCCAAGGAAAGGAGCAATATGCTTCATCCCTTTCGAAAGGAAGATGAGCCGCATCGTTCCAATGCTCTGATCGAGGATTCGGGCAAAAAATATCAGGGCAGGCAATAGTACCCATGTAAAAAACCACGTATCCTGTGTTAATAAATCCATGAGTCTGAATACTGAAATTAGGGTGCTAAATTAGTATTTTTATCACGCAAGCTTTCAGGAAAATATAATTATTTAAATATAGAAAACACAATACTTTTGGTTATTTTCTTATTCGCCGGAAACAAACGATTGTGTAACTTTGTTGATGATTCTAACCTAATTTAAAACGTTATATAGATGAACAGACTATTTCATAATTTTCTACTTTTAGCATTCTTAATAGGTGTTCCAGCATTACTTATTGCCCAGGAAGAAACACGCTTACTTCGATTTCCAACAGTAAATGGTAACCAGGTTGTGTTTTCCTACGCCGGCGATTTATATACTGTTCCCGTGAGCGGTGGAATGGCGCGCAAACTTACCAATGATGCCGGATATGAAATGTTCTCTCATTTTTCGCCTGATGGAACAACCCTTGCGTTTACTGCCCAGTATGACGGAAATACTGAAATCCATACTATGCCAGCTCAGGGAGGCGTTCCTTCAAGGCTGACTATTACAGCAACACTTGGTCGTGATGATATCAGCGACAGGATGGGACCAAACAATATTGTAATGGGCTGGACTCCTGATGGCAAAAACATTATCTATCGTTCGCGCAAGCAAACGTTCAATGACTTTATTGGCCAGCTTTTCACTGTTCCTGCTACCGGTGGAATGTCGCAGGAATTGCCTTTACCAGCTGGTGGTTTCTGTTCGTATTCAGCGGACGGCAAAAAGCTCGCATATAACCAGGTTTTTCGCGAGTTCCGCACCTGGAAATACTATAAAGGCGGAATGGCAGATGATATCTGGATTCACGATTTTGCGGCAAAAACAACGCGAAACATCACTAATACCAAAACTCAGGAAATATTTCCGATGTGGTTTGGTGACGAGATTTATTTCTGCTCCGACCGCGACCGGACAATGAACCTTTTCTGCTATAACCTGAAAACAAACCAAACCCGGAAGGTTACAAATTATACTGAGTATGACATCAAATTCCCATCGGCCGGCGATAACCGGATAATATACGAGAATGGTGGTTTTATCTATATCTTCGATATCAAATCACAAACATCAACCAAAGTTACGGTACAAATTGCTGATGACTTTAACACCGCCAGAAATGAACTTAAAGATGCTACGCGCAATATGGGTTCTGTGAATCCTTCGCCCGATGGCAACCGCATTGTTGTTTCAGGCAGAGGCGATATTTTCAGTGTTCCGGTAAAAGAAGGAATTACCCGAAACTTAACCACAAGCAGCAATGCACACGATCGTGACGGATACTGGTCACCTGATGGCAAATGGATTGCTTACCTGAGCGATGTGAGCGGCGAATACGAAATTTACATCACGAAACAGGATGGCAGCGAACCACCAGTACAACTTACAACCGGAGCTGATACTTATAAATATATGATACATTGGTCACCTGACAGTAAAAAAATCCTATGGAGTGATAGAATGCTGCGTTTACAATACATCGATATTGAAACGAAACAAATTATTCTTGTCGAAAAATCAAAAACAGGTGAATTTAACAGTTACGACTGGTCTCCGGATAGCCGCTGGATCACGTACAGTCGCACCCTTGAGAACGACATGCAGCAAATAGTGCTTTTCAGCGTCGCAGATGGAGCGAAACATGAAGTTACCGATCAGTGGTTTTCATCCGATCAACCTACTTTTTCGCGTAATGGGAAATACCTCATTTTCACTTCCGACCGTACTTTCGATCCGATATACAGCAATGTAGAGTGGAATTATGCGTACGAAAATATGACCAAACTCTACCTGGTTACACTTGCTAAAGATACGCCTTCGCCTTTTGCTCCATCAAACGACGAGGTAAAAGCAGAAGATCAAAAAGATGTAAAACCAGCTCAAGAAGAGAAAAATAAAAATGCCGGTAAAGCGGATAAAAAAGACAAGAAAGAACCAGAGCCGGAAATAAAACCAATAAAAATTGATCTCGAAGGAATTCAACAGCGCATCATTGAAATTCCTGTAGATGCAGGCAATTACTGGAATCTCTGGTCGGTTGAGGATAAAGTTTATTATAATACTGCCAACGATAAAGGCATGTCGGCAAAGGTGTTTGATCTGAAGTTAAAGAAGGAATCCGATCTGGGTACCGATATCGATTTCGATATTACTGCCGATGGCAAAAAAATGCTGGTCAGGCAGAGAAACAAGTATGCAATGATTGACCTTCCTTCATCAAAAATCAGCACCGAAAAATATATTGATCTTTCCGATTGTAAAATTTGGGTGAACAACCGCCAGGAATGGAAACAAATTTATGATGAGGCATGGCGTCAGATGCGTGATTTCTTCTATGTACCCAATATGCACGGCCTGGATTGGAAAGCCATGCACGACAAATACGCGGTTATGCTTCCTTATGTAAACAATCGCAACGATCTTACTTACCTCATTGGCGAAATGATAGCCGAACTAAGTGTTGGTCATGCTTATATCAGCGGTGGGGAGCGGAAACCAATTGAAAAAATAAATCTTGGTCTTTTGGGAGCCCGGCTCAGCAAAGATGCCTCGGGTTATTTCAGGATCGACAGCCTGTTGCAAGGCGCTAACTGGAGCAAGGATTTACACTCACCGCTTACCGATGTAGGTGTGGGTGCTGTTAAAGGTGATTTTATCACTTCCATAAATGGCAAGTCAACAAAAGAAATGCCTGATATTTATGCCGCCTTGATAAACAAAGCAGGCAAAAATGTTGAACTTACGCTGAACGCTTCTCCTGCCGCAGGCGGGCGTAAAGTATTGGTAGTTCCCGTGGATGATGAATCAAAACTCTATTACTATACCTGGGTGCAGAATAATATCAGAAAAGTTGATAAAGCTACCAACGGCCAGGTTGGCTACATCCATATTCCTGATATGGCGGCTGAAGGGCTGAATGAGTTTGTGAAATATTTCTATCCGCAGTTGGCTAAGAAAGCTTTGATTATTGACGATCGTGGAAACGGAGGTGGAAATGTTTCACCTATGATCATCGAACGTTTGAGCAGGGAGATCCAACGAAGCAACATGGCAAGAAATGTTGAGGCTATCGGTCATACACCTACCAAAATGATGCTGGGGCCAAAAGTTCTTTTAATAAATAATTACTCAGCTTCTGATGGTGATCTGTTCCCCTATGGTTTCAAAAAACATCAGCTTGGGAAAGTAATTGGCAAACGGAGTTGGGGTGGTGTAGTCGGCATCAGGGGTTCATTGCCTTTTGTTGATGGCGCTGACCTCCGTAAGCCTGAATTCGCAAGCTATTCGGCTGACGAAAGTAAATGGATCATCGAAGGCGTTGGAGTTGAACCCGATATAGAGGTTGACAACGATCCATCCAGAGAATATGATGGCATTGATGATCAACTTAACAAAGCAATAGAAGTGGTTCTCAACGAACTGAAAAACTACAGGGACCAACCAGCCATTCCAGTTGCACCTGATAAAAGCAAGTAAAACAATATTTTGAAAAGCGACAGTTCTTATCTGGAACCGTCGTCTTTTTCCAATGGATGATTTCTAATTACCAGTAAATGAAGAAGCTATTTCTGTTCGCTTTCCTGATCCCTGCATTTTCGTTGATAATAAAGGCCCAAACATCGGAACATGTATTTGATACAGCGCATTTTAACAAACAACTTGAGATTGCAAATCATCTCATCGAATACGAATTCTATACACAACTGGTTAAAGATAAATACAGCAAAATACCCGAAACTTTTAACTTTGAATGGTTTAGTTATAAGGAAAACAACACATGGCATTCCGTCGGCGGAAATAGTATTGGAAACACTTTCGCAATAAAGAGTCAGATCACATTTGATTCTCTTTATACTATTTCGGATTACAATGGTATTCCCGACACACTAAAACTGAATGCATTGGGATCTGCTTTAGCTCATGCAAATTCTCAATTTCAGATCATCCGCGATACAAGTAGCATTTATTTTAATTCCTTTGTCATCAACAATCCGGATCAAACCATCAGTATCCGGTATCTGCCAGCTTTTCAACCCAGTGGCCAGGCTCTATATGGATGCGAGTGGGAATATGTTTTCGATAAAACCGGCAAATATTTCCTCAGGCTAAATTCTTTTATTCACAGAATAACTGGTGTGTGGATCGGAAAACCACGGGATTTATGGCTTAATTACCGCAGCACTGATAAACTAACCGTAGGGAGCATATTTTTTGCGCTTTCCTTCCGCGATTATTTTACACGGATACGAATTGATACACAAACCAGTACCAGTACTACAACAAAAGACGCCAGTGGCTATTACAACTGGGCACATAAAATGAAGTAAAGAAGCTGTTTATTTAAAAAACAGATTAAATCTATCAGGTAAATTAATTTCAACAAAGTAAATTTCTGGGATATCATTTTTTCAGATGCTGATGCAAAAAAAAGGAAGCTAATGATTACTTCCCGGCTGGTTTAAATACACCGCTACCTGGCGAATTTTCAGAGCATCCATTAATTGTGTATCCTTTATGTACGAAGGGTGATAAAAAAGCTTACTACTTTTACAAAAGAATCGACCAAAACTAAAGAATAAAACCGATGCTTTCCTGCTCAAAAACCTAAAGCAGCAGCAATTATTTATATTACTTTTAATTGAAATACAAAATATATTATCTTAAATTATAATAAGATACCCCACACAAAAAGGCTGATACTGTAAGATATTCTTCGATCAACGATTCGCAGGAGTAGTTCAAATTCTTATTCGTCACAACGAATGACTTCAATGATTTGATTTTAAACAGTTAGGCTTAATGGCATAATTATAAATAAATGAGAATTATTATGATAAATGATTTTTATTGCAAAGTTTGTTTTTGAACAAAATGTGATTAAATTTGTACCTCTTCAAACTGGTACGAGCTGCAATCTCCGTGAATAATCTTATGCTAATTCTAACAACATAAATTATCCATAAGTACTTCTTAAAGAAGATAAACAATTTAATAGGGTTGATGTTATCAAGGTAGATTTTATATCACAACCTTTTAGTGTAATTATTTTATAAATCATTAGATGGAAGAGAAAATCAAAAAAATCGGACTGTTCATAGATGGAACTTTCTTTCTGAAAGTTAATTCTTATTACAGGTACCACCATGAACGCAAAAGCACCATTAACTTTAATGGGCTTGCAGAATTTCTGCGCGACGAAATTTCAAAACTCGAAAACTCAGAAAAACGTTATTGCCAGGTTGTTGAAACTCACTGGTTTCGCGGGCGCTATTCGACCAGTCAACTGGAAAAGAAATACCCTGATGAGTCCTACCGTTTAACACAAATGACTAATGAACGTCGTATCGACGACATTTTCATGTACGAAGGAATAACTACACACAATTATCCTCTTCTAGTCGACTCCCGTACAGGTGAAGCAGAAGAAAAAGGCATAGATGTATGGTTCTCTCTCGAAACCTATGAATTAACACTTATCAAAGAATTAGATGTAGTTGTTATTATTGCTGGCGACACTGATTATGTGCCTCTTATTAAAAAGATCAATAGCCGTGGTTGCAGGGTTATGGTACTTGGATGGGATTTCTCCTACGAATCCACTTCCGCTGCCGGACGTGCTTATAAAGTTACCACCCGCACCAGCCAGGCATTGATTGACGAATGTGTATATCCTCTTATGATGGATAAACGTATCGACGATCGTACAAGTAAAAACGATCCTATTGTTAACTCGTTATTCAACGTATAACAATACCATTTTTAATCGTTTATACGGATATTAAGCAGCAACATTTTACTAATGTTGCTGCTTTTTTCTTGAAACGAAAGATAGATAAAAGCTTGATGAATGGACAATGCGGTCATTTTGAGAAGGGCCATTTTTAAGAAATATTCCTGATTTAATAACTTTCTTTCAATTTGTATTTAAGGTGTTATAAATATCACATTAATAAGTTATCTTTACATATCCAAATAAAACCAATTTATATGAAACCTATTCTGATTGCATTATTATTTGTTGCAAGCGTTGCTTGTACCACGCAGATTTATGCTCCAACCGAAGCTAATGTGAATAAGGTTCAACCGGCAACCCTTGCAGAACTTCAACAAGGCCATGATTTGTATCAGAACAAATGTGGTAAATGCCACAAACTACCTAACCCGGGAAAGCATTCCAAAGATGATTGGACAAAAATTCTTGACAAGATGGCACCTAAAGCTAAACTAAGTACAGACCAATCCGATCTCGTTTACAAATATGTGGTAAACAACTAAAAATGGGTCAGTCATAAAAGTTGGGGAAGAAGAAGGATTTTTGGGAAAGGCCATACGTTTTTGGAAACTTTCTATTTCCGTTTTTTAACCTGAGTGATGGTTAATAAAGCACCGTAGGTGCGAAATTATGGTAGAAAAAAGATCATCAATATATTAAAAGCCTCGTAGAGGCGGTATTATTGATGAAAAAATTATTCATAAAATTTAAAAATATAGGCTGCGATCGTGAATATGAGAAACCTCTATATTCTTCCTGCCATGAAAATTAGCCAACCATAAGTTTATTTTTATTAAACCATTTTGAAAAACCGGCCTTTACAATTCTTACAATGTCCGGAAGAGATTAAAAGGGACTCATTTCTAAAAACCTATGGACGTGGTCTTTGTCCCCATTTACTGCCAGGGAAAATTGATTGGTATTGATTACAATTCATGAGATATATTTGAATAGCTCAGGACGCATTTTGTATGGCA
>JAURYB010000013.1 GCA_030654075.1 Bacteroidales bacterium
CGCCATAATATCATTCCCGGTTGGTGAGAATATTTTACTCGCTACGCTCGTGAGGGCGCTGCGCTTAGTTCTCATGGCTATTTCACCTGATCAAAACAAGTTTTTTTGTGAGAAAAATCTTTCCGGCCTTCACAAGGCAAAAAAAGCACCGTATGGTAATCCCGAGGCATCCCTTACATATGTATAGCTTCCGGTTGTCAACTCAGATCAATATTGGTCATTCCAAAAAGAGTTTATTCGACACACTTATGCTTATTTTAGATTGGTTAACGTAAATCCGGACGGGAGCTAATTCCACAGTAGCTTCTAACGTGAAATTAGTAATATACTATGTTTTAGAGTTGCAGTATAAACTGAAATAGAATAGAATTTTATTAACTTAAATATGCGAAATAAATAGATACGATTTGCAATGGTATCGGAATTTGTGAAAAATTATATGTTATCCTTTAAATGCTTTATTTAACCAAACTTCAAAATAGTTATTTTGAATCTATTTATAATTTACCTCTCCAATCTGCAAATTGTTCTAAGAAATAATTCATCGTATATAATTGCTAAATGGCTAAATATCAATTATATGTTAGTCAAGTAAGTTATGGTGATGTATTAAAGATGTATTAATCTATTGGTTACAGAATACTACTTTATGTCAATGTAGTAATCATGATGTACTTTTTTAATGTACAAATTTAAAATCGTACATTTTTATTTGTAAATTAGCGGTTCAATCTAATTCAATTATTATTAACCTAAACCTTTTAACACATGAAAAAATTTACCTTTGTTTTAATGCTGATGCTGGCTTACGCCGGGTTTACAATGGCTCAAACCATTGAAGACTTCGAAAGTATCAAAATGAATGTCTTTTCGGCAGGAGATGCTGGAGCGATATCTGTTGTCCCTAATCCTGACGCTACAGGAGCAAATACCAGTGCATATGTAGCTAAATTTGTACGTGGCCGTGGTGATGATTGGGCTGGATTTTATACAACTCTGGGAACAGCTGTTGATTTAGCTGCCGTCAAATACATTCACATGAAAGTGTATAAGCCACACCTCAGCAATATCAAATTTAAGTTTGAGGGACCAGATATTGAAAAAGAGCCTATGGCTGCCCAGACACTTGTAAATGCATGGGAAGAAATTGTTTTTGATTTTACTGCAGGAACTCTTGTTTATACAAAAATGACTTGCACTCCTGACTGGGTAAATCCAGTCGACCCTATAACAATGTATTTTGATGAAATTTATGCAAATAACGATCCTACAGTTGGAAGTACTCCTGTTCAGATGATTGAAAATTTTGAGATTATTCCAATTAATCCTATGTTAGGTGGAGTTGATGATCTTAGCACGTTCGTTTTAGCTGCCAATCCTGATAAAACTGGTGTTGATATTAGCGACTATGTTCTTAAATTCAACCGCGATATGGACGGTGTTGTTTGGGGTGGATTTTGGTCAAATGTTGCAGGTTTTTCAAGTGCTGTTGATGTAACTACAAACAAATACATCCACGCAAAAGTATGGAAATCACGTATCAGTCCGGTTTTCTTCAAACTTGAAGGTGGTCCTGGTGGTTCACTGGAAATTGAAAGCATGAGTCCACAGACCAAAATCGGAGCTTGGGAAGATATGGTTTGGGATTTCAGTGCTATTACTGCCGGAGCCTATCCAATTATTGCTTTCATGCCTGACAAAATTGATCCAGTTGCTCTTACAGAAGATATGACCATCTACCTGGATGATATTATCCTGAATAATGATCCAAATCCAACAACTCCTCCGGAACAAATTTTCCAGGTTGATATGAATGGTTCTGGTATCTTACCAACCGACTCTTTATTTATTACCGGTTCGTTGGGTGGTATATATGGTACCTGGAATGAGCCAGGAACTAATCCAAATAATAAACTCACTGATCCTGATGGCGACGGTTATTATACTATTGCTTTATCGTTACCTAACCAGGTAATTGAATTTAAATTTGTTAAGAATGCCACTTGGGCTAACCAAGATCCTTATGGAAGTAACAGGGTTTTCACAATTACAGGTGATTGCAATGTAATTTTCACATGGGGAGTTGGCGGATTCGAAACTTCAATCCGTGACAACAAACTGGCTGGTAAAATCCAGATGTATCCTAACCCTGTACGTAACGAGTTGACTGTAAACACAACTTCGAATATTAGCAAGGTTATTATTACAAACACACTTGGTAAAGTTGTTGGTAACACGATTTATTCCAGAACTATCAATACTTCGAACCTGAGCAAAGGAATGTACTTCGTTACATTCGTTAATGCAGATGGAACTAAAGTAACTCAAAAACTGATAAAAGACTAAGCATAGCTTACGCCTTTTATGAAAGAAAGCTCCCATATCGGGGGCTTTTTTTTTTAAACCCTTCAAGGGTTTAATGTGATGCTGAAACTGCTAAAATAAAGAGTTACACAAAGTCTGTATGTTTGGCTGGGATAAATGATGATCAGGGTATTCGTTCATTCTCCGTTTGTCCGATGTATATCAACGAATTAGAGAAATGCGATTAATCAGGTTGCATTAATTGCTTTCTTAGTATGAAGATTTACTAAATAGGAAGGCACCCTTGCTGTCTCTTCGTAAGGGTATTTAATCTTCAGAAGCATTGATCATATAATTGCGATACTGTTCTGTTTTATTCCGGTTTATAAAATCTATTCTTTTGTACTTATATCTTCTTTATCGACATAAAAATTAATATCCGTTTCGATTTTTGAGCCAGTCTCAATTTCTAACTGTTTCCAGTCCTTAGTAGGATTCACCCATTTTACAATATTACCCGCTGAAATCTTTATTGGCATATTAAATCCATCCACGCAGTTGCTCCAGCGGTAACTAAGTTGATTTCTGTCAAGTTTGTATTCGAATACTGGTATACGGGTATCACGAAGATACTGATTAAAGAATGTTGATAAATCCATCCCGGTTACTTCGCTCATGTATTTTTCTACCTGATTAGTTGTAACGGTCTGATGATAAAATGTTGAGCTAAGTCCACGCATCATGCTTCTGAATTTTTCGTCATCATCAACCACCTGGCGAAGCGTATGAAGCATATTTGCTCCTTTATAATACATGTCGTGCGATCCTTCGGTATTCACATTATATGGCCCGATAATCGGGCGGTCATTCCGTATTTTAGAGCGCGTTCCGATTACATATTCGCTGCATGCCTGTTTCCCGAAATGGAAATTCAGGAAAAGACTTTCCGAGTATGCGCCAAAAGCTTCATGTATCCACATATCCGCAACATCTTTGCTCGTGATGCTGTTACCAAACCATTCATGAGCCGATTCGTGAATTATAATGAAATCAAATTTAAATCCCCAGCCCGTATTACTTTCATCGGTTTGTTTGTATCCGTTTTTATAATCATTTCCATAGGTAACCGAACTTTGATGCTCCATACCCGGATATGGGACTTCCACCAGTTTATAACTGTCTTCATAAAAAGGGTAAGGGCCAAACCAGTATTCCAGGGCATCCAGCATTCTTTTTACTTCTTTAAACTGTGATTTGGCTTTGTCAAGATTATAACTCAACACATAATAATCGCAATCCAGCATTCCTTTTTCACCTTTGTATTTTTCGCCAAAGTACACATAATCGCCAACATTCAGGTTAATGCAATAGTTATTGATAGGGCTTGAAACAAACCAGTTGAATGTTTTTGTATGATCGGGATTATTAAGAACATTGCGTAGTCTGCCATTCGAAACATCAGTAAGGCTATCCGGAACGGTTACTGCGATTAATGTACTGTCGGGTTCGTCGTATTGATGATCCTTGCAAGGCCACCACAAACTTGCGCCATCACCCTGGCAGGTTGTAACAATTAATGGGTTATTGTTAGCGTCGCGTTTCCACGAAAGTCCGCCGCTCCAGGGTGGCCGTTTACTTACCTGTGGTTTGCCTTCAAAATCAATGTTGATTTCATTAAAGCTACCCGCTATTTGTTTTTTTGATAAATCAATAAAATAGGCATTGCCATCACGTTTGAAATCCAGTAATTTGCCATCCTGCGATACTTTTAAAATCTGCATAGGTTCCTGGAGATCAATCTGCATCCGCTGAAATGGCGAAAGAACTTTGTACCTGATTGTGTTTTGCCCTTTCAACGTACTATCCCCAGGATTTACTCTTACACTGAGATGATAGTAGGATAAATCCCACCAGATTCGTTCACGGGTAATTGTTCCCCTCAACGTATCCTGGAGTGTAAACTTCATATTCTGCCCGTAAATAACCGAGGTTGATACTGCCAAAATAAAGATTAGAATTATTTGTATCAGATTTTTCATGCTTTTATATAATAGTATTTTAAATCTTGAGTTTTCACTATTCACTATTCACTATTCACTATTCACTATTCACTCTTCACTATTCACTATTCACTATTCACTCTTCACTCTTTACTCTTCACTATTCACTATTCACTATTCACTATTCACTATTCACTATTCACTCTTCACTATTCACTATTCACTCTTCACTCTTCACTCTTCACTCTTCACTCTTCACTACCCTCCAACACTCGCCAGAATTCCATATTCCCCGAACTTTGCAATCGCCCTTTCCAGCGTTTCTTTATCCGGTTCTTTCAGTTTTTCAAAATCATCGGATTTGCCAAGTTTCATGTATTTGTTTTCGGCAATGGCGTGGTAGGGCAGGAGGTGAACCAGTTTTTTTTCGCCAGCCAGTTCCGATATGAATTTTGCCGTATGTTCAATGTTTTCATCCGTATCATTAACTCCTCCGATAAGCGGAATACGTATAATAATATGCTTACCTGCTTCGGCAAGAACTGTAAGGTTATGAAGTATCTTTTCATTACCCGAGTTTATCCATTCCCGGTGTAAATCAGAGTCCATCATTTTTAAGTCATAAAGGAAAAGATCCGTTCGTTTGGCAACATCCAGTATAGTTTCAGTGTTAACATTGCCGGCAGTATCCACCGCCCGGTGTATGCCTCTTTTGCCACATTCGTCCAATAGCCTGATCAGCATTTTTGTGTGAACCAGCGGTTCGCCACCCGAAAAAGTAACTCCCCCGCCTGACTGATCGAAAAAGATGCGCTCTTTCTCAATTATGTCCATTATTTCATCCACTGAAATTACTTTCCCTGACATCTCAATGGCTTTTGTCGGACATACTTCAGCGCATTTGCCACACATTTTGCATAAATCAGGATCAGTTATTATCCCTTCTGGTGTAAGAGTAATCGCATTTTCAGGACAGGCTTCCACGCAGGTTCCGCATTTGATGCATCTGGCCGGGGCATACATTTTTTCAATCTTTGATGATATACTCTCGGGATTATGGCACCAGGCGCAAAACAGGTTACATCCTTTAAAAAAGATGACCACACGTATACCGGGGCCATCGTTTATTGCATATCTTTTTATATCAAAAATCAGGCTTTCAGGCATGTGTTGAGATTAGTAGATTCTTTCAATATTTAAATTGTAGTACTGATTTGGCTGGAAGTCGGAAGACCGAAGTCAGAAGACTCAATCAGAATTCTCATCCTTACTCTCGGCTTCCGACTCCCGACTACCGGCTCCCGACTTCCGACTACCGACTTCCGGCTTCCGGCTTCCGACGTCCAACTTCCGACTCCCGGCTTCCGACTTCCGGCTTCCGGCTTCCGGCTTCCGGCTTCCGACTCCCGACTTATTATTTACGATTTACGAGGTACGATTTACGATTGGGCACGACTTCTGACTTCCGACTTATTATTTAC
>JAURYB010000026.1 GCA_030654075.1 Bacteroidales bacterium
AATTAATTCAGCTTCTTTTTCAAGATTCTGTCCGTAACAAAGTTGTCCTTTATGTGGCGGATCTTCACTGATTCCCTTAATTGGTTTCGGTGTAAAACTATACTTTCCTATTGATAACTTAGGATGCCCGAAAACCTTAAATGGCTTGTCTGTCCCACGGCCTATGCTCACAACGGTTCCTTCGAATAAGCAAAGTGATGGATAAAGGTATATGGCTTTCATATCCTGCAGGTTTGGTGAAGGACGTTCCAGTAACTGGTATCTGGACTTATGTGTATAATTACCACATTTAATGATAGTTAGTTTACATTGTATTCCATTTTTTAGCCATTTTTCACCATTCACCATTTCTGCATATTCACCTATCGTCATACCATAAACAACAGGAACAGGATGCATGCCAACAAATGAGGCATATTTTGATTCCAGAACCGGTCCATCAACATAGTATCCATTGGGGTTTGGCCTATCAAGAACAATTAAAGGAATATTATCTTCAGCACAGGCTTCCATCACATAGGTAAGAGTGGAAATATATGTGTAAAATCTTATTCCAATATCCTGAATATCAAAGATCATAATATCAATATCCTCCAGATCAACTTTTGCCGGTTTCTTGTGATTGCCATATAACGAAATTACTTCGATGCCGGTTCTCGGATCTTTTCCATTGAGGATATCCTTGCCATCCGGCTGATCACCCCTGAAACCATGCTCCGGTCCAAAGATTTTTACCACATTAATTTTCAATGAAATCAATGAATCTGCAAGGTGTGTTTTGTTGATTAATGAAGTGTTATTGGTTACAATGCCAATTTTTTTTCCTTTAAGTAAAAGCAAGTATTTGCCGGTACTATATGCACCGGGTAATATCGTTCCATTCTCAGGCAATTGTTTTTTTGGGGCCGGCTGTTGTTGACAGCATCCGAAAATAGTTTGAGTTGTTAATAAAATTAGAATTATGTATTTGATTGACTGCATTTTGTACTTTGATTTAATGGTTTTATCGCTTTTAATTTTAAAGCAACTGCAATAATTTTACAATGATAAACGAAAAAGCTTTAAAAAGCTTGTGTTTGCCAAAATCTTTACACTTTGGTAAAGTCAATATTATTTGACCAATTTAGATCGGATAAAAAAGTATTTTTGCAGCCGGATGAATACAGAACAGTTTATTGCCCGACGTTTAATAAAAGGGGGCCCCGGAAGTTTCTCGGCTCCGGTGATACGCATTGCTATTATCAGCGTTGCTCTCGGGCTGGCGGTTATGATTGTTTCGGTGGCTATTGTTACCGGATTTCAGAAGCAGATACGTGATAAAATTGTGGGATTTGGATCTCATATCCAGATTGCCAAATTTGACTCCAATAACTCCTTTGAGTTTGAGCCGATTAGTAGAAACCAACCTTTCTATAGCAAACTTTTAAAAACGGAAGGAATCAAGCATATACAGGTTTTTGCTACCAAGGCAGGAATCATCAAAACCGCAGAACAAATACAAGGTGTTGTATTTAAAGGAATTGGCACTGATTTTGACTGGGCCTATTTTAATGATAAGTTTGTTTCCGGGAAACCTTTTTCAACAAAAGATACCGCAACCGGTAATTCAGTTATTATTTCAGAGAACCTTGCCGATCTTTTGAAAATAAAAGTTGGCGATCCTTTGCGCATGTATTTTATTATTGATAACCTGGCTCGCGCCCGAAGATTCAATGTTTCAGGCATTTATAATACAGGGCTCGGAGAATTTGATCTGAAATTTATTTTTGGTGATATCAGGCAAATTCAGAAACTAAATGGGTGGAGCGCTGATTCAATATCAGGATTTGATGTGTATATAAACGATTTTAGCCAACTGGACAAAATGGGGAAAATCGTTTACAAAGAAGTCGGCTATGACCTGAACGCCAAAACCATTCGCGATCTTTATCCGCAAATGTTCGACTGGCTTGATCTGCAGGATATGAATGTGATTATAATCCTGGTGCTTATGATCCTGGTTTCGGGAATGGCAATGATTTCTACTTTATTAATCCTGATCCTTGAACGAACCAGCATGATTGGTGTGTTGAAAGCGCTTGGAGCGCGTAACCTGAGTATCCGGCGGATTTTTCTTTACAATGCGGCTTACATCATTGGGAAAGGTCTTTTGTATGGAAATATTGCAGGGATAAGTATTTGCCTGATTCAAAAATATTTTAGTATAGTGAGCCTTCCCCAGGAATCGTATTTTATGTCGGTAGTGCCAATAAACCTTGATATTATTCATATTTTAGCTCTTAATGCCGGTACTTTAGCTGCCTGCACTTTAATGCTTTTACTGCCTTCTTTTATTGTTGCCCGTATAAGTCCGGTTAAAGCAATCCGCTTCGATTAGTCAAAAAAAAAATCCTGCAGATGAATACACCGCAGGATTTATCCAAGTATGTATGAGGTTTTTACAGAATAACCACCGAATTTTCGCTTCCCAGCGCGTTGGTTACGTATTTATCGGCTGCTTCATCGTTATGCCAGATTTTACCATCGGCCAAATAACGGAATTGTTGTTCCCGACCACTTTCCATTTCTACTGACACCGAAAAAGTGCCATCTTTAGCTTTTTTCATGGGAGTGGAAGTTTCGTTCCAACTGTTGAAATCACCAACCAAAGCAACAGATTCAGCGTCTGCTTTAAACTTGAATGTTACTTTACTAACTGGTTTGGTTTTCAGTAATTGACGTTTCTCAATCATTTTTATAAATATTGGTTAAACATATAATAAGCTTCGAAAAGCGATGCAAAAATAAAACATTTTTTAAAACAAATTTATTTTGTAGTGTAAATGTGTGATATTCAGTTTAGTGTATTAATTACAATTATTCAACAACTACTTTTCTTTCAGAGAGTTTATTGCATTTATATGATAAGACAGGCTGCATTCATACAGGCTGCAAGCTAATTCCAAATTCGTATTTCTAAATCAAGACGCTAAAACTCCTTAAAGCATAAAATCAAAAATCAGAAATCGAAAATCAGAAATCACAATTTTATTTCCTTACTTCCCTCCATGCAATCCACACTCTTTACTGTCAGGCATTTCCCACCACCAGCGGCCGGCACGAAGGTCTTCACCTTTTTCGATGGCACGGGTACAAGGCTGGCATCCTATGCTTGGAAATCCCTGGTCATGAAGCTTATTATAAGGAATATCATTTGATTTAATAAAATCCCAGACTTGTTCTTCACTCCATTCCAGAAGCGGATTTATTTTTATCAAACCGTTAGCGGCATCCCACTCCACAATTTTAAGATCGGTTCGGGTAACGGATTGTTCACGACGGAGACCGGTTATCCACGCATCTTTACCATGCAATGCCCTGCGGAGCGGTACAATTTTGCGGACATGGCAACATAATTTGCGGTTTTCGATGCTTTCGTAAAACAGGTTTATCCCTTTGGTATTAACCATTTCTTCAACCTGGGTCGTGTCGGGATAATAGGATTTTATCGCTATTCCGTATCGACTAACTGTTCTGTGAAGCAAATCGTATGATTCCGGAAAAACACGACCGGTATCAAGCGTAATTATATTCGCTGACTTATCAATTTTCGAAAGCATGTATGTAATCACCTGGTCCTCAGCTCCCAGGCTGGCGGCGAAAGTTATTTTGCTGCCAAATAATTCAAGAGCTTTTGACAGTATTTCCATTGCTGAAAGTTTAGCCCATTGCACATTCAGCAAGTCAATGTTTTGTGTTGGATTCATAGTTGATGTTATAATTGTATATCCTGTAGTTTAAATGATCGGTCGGCAACCACACCTTTTTCTGATTGCTTAACTGAACAACATTCGTTTGCGGCATCATGTTCAAAAAAGAGTATGTATTTTTTGTCAACTGCCTCATTCAGAAATTCTTCCTTTTCCTTAAGTGAAACCAGCGGTTCAATATCCACTGAAGGGACAAAAGGAATCGGGATATTGGTTTGCGTTGGAATGAAATCACCCATATACACAACTGTTTGATTCGCGGTATGGATATGAGGTATAATTTGCCCGTGCGTATGCCCGTTATAAATTTTCAGTGTGATATTTTCGAACGGTTGAGTTCCTTCTTCAACCAGGTGTAACCTGCCACTTTCCCGCAAAGGTAAAAGGTTGTCTTTAAAAAAAGCGGCTCCTTCCCGTTTATTTGGATTCATCGCCCAATCCCAATGAGTTTGTGAAACCCAATATTGCGCATTTTTGAATACACATTCAGGAATACCACTTTCATTATATAGTGTAGCTGCCCCAACATGGTCATCATGCAAATGGGTAAACAGAACATCTGTTATATCATCAGCACTAAATCCTTGCTGTTCAAGTGAATTCAGGATATTTATCCCCGGCTCCCGGTAACGGACAGCATAGTACTTTTCATTTCGTTTATCGCCAAGCCCGGCATCGATCAGGATTTTCTTTTCATTGTGTATGATCAACAGGCAACGGGTGGTAATATCAATCAAATTGAGTTCGTCAGGCTCGTGAAAGCGCGACCATATTGTCCTGGGTACAACACCAAAGGCAACGCCACCATCCATTTTCCAGTTGTCAGCAATCAGGGGGAAAAGCTTCATGTTCAAATTCATCGTATAAGCTGCAAAGGTAAGGGTTTGGAAATTGCGGAACTAGTACACCATTCTTCCTTTGAATTTTGCGTTACATTTTTCCATATCATGAGAAATTGTTAATAACTTATTGAGTAAATTGTATTACCTTTTTATTCTTTTTCGGATAAATGGTGATACCTTTAAAAATCTTTACGTTATTTTAATTCAAATTTTAACCTTTTGTTAACCAAATTAACCACAAATGAAAAAAAATTACTTATTGTTCGTTCTTCTGTTTGCCCTGGTTTTTCCTTCCAATGCGCAAGAAAAAGCTAAAGCAATTAAGCCAATTCTGATTGGTGTTGGTCAGTATCATGGACTATCAAAACCTTTACGTGATATTCCGGCTATGACGGCTGACGAATATGAAAAAATGGAAATTGATGCTGCCAAGCCCCGAAATGAAGAAATTCGTGAAAGATCGTATCCATTTGCATCTACCGCTTTCCCTAAAGGCGATGATGCAGTATGGCAGCGTAAAATGGGAAGCGTAATGCCACCAAAGGCTCCGATTGTAAGTTTTGACGGACAAACGTCGCCGTATTTTCCTCCTGACTGTAATGGCGCAACAGGGCCAAACCATTTTATGCAAACAATAAATACGGTTTATGCCATTTATTCCAAAACAGGAGCTCTTGTTGCCGGCCCGACTAATATGAATCTTCTTTTTGGAAGTGTAACCGGTGCTACATGCAATGATGGCGATCCTGTTGTACTTTATGATGAACAGGCCGATAGATGGGTAGTGGTTGAGTTCTCAATCTGTGGCTCAAACGATTATATGCTTTTTGCAATTTCACAAACCAATGATCCAA
The DNA here is from genome assembly GCA_030654075.1 of Bacteroidales bacterium. GTDB lineage: Bacteria > Bacteroidota > Bacteroidia > Bacteroidales > UBA4417 > UBA4417. The sequence continues at coordinate 5,446 of JAURYB010000026.1, forward strand.
CCGGAGCATGGCATAGGTATTCTTTTGATGTTGATGATATGCCGGATTATGAAAAGATAGGCATCTGGGGAGATGGTTATTACATGGGTACCAATAATTCAGGTACGGGTAAAAAAGATACTTATGTGTTCGAAAGATCAAAAATGCTAAGCGGTCTGACTGCCCAGATGGTTGCATTTGATAACGCATGGCGTCCAACCACTATTGACGGTTTTATGTGTGTGCCTCCTGTTGATAACGACGGAGTTGCTGCACCTGCCGGAAGTCCGGGATTATTTATAACCATTAACGATGATGCTATTGCCGGAGGTGCTGATGAATTGTGGATATATGAACTTGCTGTTAACTGGACCACTCCGGCATCCTCAACATTCAACAGGATTCAGCAACTGGCAGTTCCTGCATTCGACAGTAATTTTGGCAATAACTGGACAAATATTAAACAACCTGGCACCACCCAGGAACTGGATGCTATTCCACAGGTTGTGATGAATGCTCCGCAATACCGGAATTTTGGCACATACCAGACTTTGGTTTGTTGTCATACTGTGGATGTGGATGCTACCGATCATGCCGGTATCAGATGGTACGAACTCCGTAAAACAACCGGAACATGGAGTCTGCGTCAGTCAGGAACTTTTGCTCCCGATGTACATTCGCGCTGGATGGGAAGTATCAGAATGAATGGACAAAACGAACTTGGATTGGGCTATTCAATCTCGAGTGGTACTGTATATCCGGGAATACGTTACACAGGACAATCGGCTGCTGCCTACGCAGCCGGAGCTGGAACTCTTGATCTTGCGGAACAGACAATAACAACTGGTACTTACTCTCAAACCACCTATGAGCGTTGGGGCGATTACGCATCAATTTGCGTAGATCCTTCCGATGACAAAACTTTCTGGTTTACTACAGAATATATTGGTACAAGTAATGCCCGCAAAACACGTATTGCTTCATTTCAGGTAGGAACAGCACCGGCTGGAATAGACCTTATTCCTTTAACACCTGCAGCCAGCCCGGTTTCTGTTCTTGATGGACAAACCACAACCGCATCCTGCTCTGTGAAAAACCAGGGGACAGCTGCATCCGGCACTTCAAATCTGAAATATTATCTTTCAACTGATAATACATATGCAACAGGTGATGTTTTACTCGGTACAGATGCTGTTACCGCATTAAATGCCGGAGCTTCATTTGCAGCCAGTAAATTGGTAACTGTACCAGTGGGAACTACACCGGGTACATATTATATTTTATTTATTGCTGATGCTGACGCTCAGGTCATAGAAACCAACGAAACCAACAATGTTGCAAGTGTTCAGATTACTGTTACATCTGCCACCGGATCGCCTGACCTTGGTGTTCTGACTCCTGCAACTACTCCAACCACGGTGAATGCTGGCTCAACTACTTCTGCATCATGTACGGTAAAGAATTCAGGCACAGCTGTAGCTGCTGCCTCATCCTTAAAGTATTACTTATCAGCTGATAATGTTTACGCAGTAACTGACACATATCTTGCTACTTCTGCTGTTGCTTCGCTTGCAGTGAATGGAACTGCCGCAGTCAGTAGCGTAATTACTATTCCTGCCAACACGGCTGCCGGAACCTGGTACCTGATATTTGTTGCTGATGCGGATGCTCAGGTTGCTGAAAGTAATGAGACAAACAATACAGCTTCCGTAGTTATCACCGTGCCTACGGTTACACAGGGATGTAACAGTACAACCCGGTATCCAAGTACAACTCTTTCGCCTACCACCAGCTGGAAGACACAGAATTCCATTTACGCTGGCGAATATGCAGTATTTAATGTGGTTTTAGGTAGGATTTATAGTTTCTCTTATTGTTTAGCCGATGGTGCAACCGCATCGTACAATTCGGAATTAACTTTGCGTAATTTTACAACAGATGCATTTATTGCATATTCGGACGATGCTTGCGGAGATGATGCCAAAATTACCTGGACCGCCACTTATACCGGAACTGTTAAACTTGTTACAACTGTTTCAGGATGTGGTATTAATACTACAAGCACTAAATTGCGGTATAAATACGCAACCAAGGAAGCTGAAGGAATTAAAGCCGCTGAACCGGATTTCCAGGTTTATCCTAATCCTTCCACTGGACAGATCAGTGTTGAAGCTACAACTGGTTTCGAAAACATAAATCAGATTGTTGTTTACAGTGCTTCAGGAAAACCAGTAAGAACCATTGACATACCTGAAAAATCTGATAATATCTATACCATTAGTCTGAGTGATTGCGCTGCAGGAATGTACCTTGTAAAGATTATCGGCACTGAAAAAACCGAGCAATTTAAAGTGTTACTCAAAAAGTAATCTTCAATAAAGTTTGAAAAATTAAAAAGCTGTTCTGTTAATCAGAGCAGCTTTTTCTTTTCATGCAGGGGACTTGTACAACTTTCTGTTTTACCTTCGCAAAATATAACTGACAAAGCATCTTTATTATGACGAACAACCGTGTTCATTTTATAGCAATAGGAGGGAGTGCCATGCACAACCTGGCCATTGCACTGCATCTGAAAGGCTACAACGTTACAGGATCGGACGATGAAATATTTGATCCGGCGCGCACACGGCTCGATTCCTATGGCTTATTACCTGCGCAATTCGGATGGTTCCCTGAAAAACTCGATCATAGTATTGATTCAATTATTCTTGGAATGCATGCCCGTGGCGATAATCCTGAACTGGCAAAAGCCAAAGAACTTGGATTGAAAATTTATTCTTATCCCGAATTTCTTTACGAACAAAGCAAAGATAAGTTGCGTGTAGTTATCGGTGGAAGCCATGGAAAAACATCAATTACTGCCATGATTCTGCATGTTTTGCATCAATGCAATGTGGATACCGATTATATGGTAGGCGCAAAACTTGAAGGATTTGATGTTATGGTCAGATTGACACAGGCGGCAAAGGTTATGGTTTTTGAAGGCGATGAATACCTTACCTCTGCACTTGACCTGCGACCCAAGTTTCATTTATATAAACCTGATATTGAATTGGTTAGCGGTATTGCCTGGGATCATATGAATGTATTTCCGACATTTGAAAACTATAGTGAGCAGTTTCGTATTTTTATGAATATGGTGCCTGACTCGGGTGCATTGATATACTGTAAGGAAGATTCAGAAGTTTTAAAAACAGTAAGCTCAGTGAAAGGTAAAATGAAAAAGTTGCCTTATGGTGTTCCCCTGCACAGTGTTTCAAATGGAAAAACCACACTTTCAACCTCAGAAGGTGAAATCCCGTTGATGATTTTTGGCCAACATAACCTGATGAACCTCGAAGGTGCCAGGCTGGTTTGTAATCAGTTAAATATCAGTAATTCAGATTTTTACAAAGCAATATCAACATTTAAAGGAGCTTCGAACCGCCTGGAACTTATCGCCGAAAAGCCTGGTTTTAATGCATACCGCGATTTTGCTCATGCGCCTTCAAAATTAAAAGCTACCATCCAGGCAGTAAAAGAACAATTCCCTTATCGCAGACTTGTAGCCTGCTTTGAATTACATACATTTAGCAGCCTGAACAAGGATTTTCTGGATCAATATGCTGACAGCATGGAAAAAGCGGATGAAGCTATCGTTTATTTTTCTCCTCATGCGTTGGAATTGAAAAAACTTCCGATGCTTTCGCCTGAAGATATTAAGCATTCATTCCGGAAAGAAGGGCTACGCGTTTTTTCAGATACAAGGCAATTCCAGGAATTCCTGATTAAAGAGAAATGGGAGAACTCGAACCTGCTTTTAATGAGTTCGGGAAATTATGATGGATTGCAGGTGAAGGAGTTTGTGGAGAAGTTGGGGAGTAAGGAGTAAGGAGTAAGGAGTAAGAAGTAAGAAGAAAGGCGTTGGTACACTTTGACAAACCAGGAGCCGGATTCAAATAGAAAGCAGTAAAATATTTGCCTGCTGCAGGCAGTGAAAATGGGAAACCTGACAGTGTCTGAAAGACCTGTCAGCATTTGGGCCGGAACCAGCACTTCGACTCCGCCCAGAGACCGGGAACCAGGGAATTAATTTTATAGTTATTCGTTCATAGAATAATACAATTGACTGAGTTAAAACGTATTTCATTCAGATGGGTTCACTGTTAATGTTACCATGCTGAATTTACAATTCGCTATATTTGCCGCTCTTTAACTTTCTTTATGCACGAAATTCTTAGTCAGCTCTATTCCAATATTCTTGATACATCGTGGCTTGAAGTGATTGCCGTAATTTTTGGTATACTGAGCGTATGGTTTGCCCGGAAAGAAAATATCTGGGTTTATCCAACCGGAATTGTAAATGTACTCGTGTATGTTTACCTATGTTTTTTTGCCGGTCTGTATGCTGATATGGCTATAAACGCATTTTACTTTGTAATGAGCGTATTCGGTTGGTATAACTGGTCGAGACGCGATGAAAATTCACATCATGTGCCAATCACTTCTTTAAGCATAAAACAGTGGCTTTTCTACGTCTTGCTTATTGCGGTTGCATTCGGTATTATATATTACGTTCTATCGAATTTTACCGATAGTACAGTTCCCGTATTCGATTCATTTACAACTTCCTTGTTTATTGCCGGGATGTGGCTGATGGCGATCAAGAAAATTGAAAACTGGCTTTTATGGATACTTGGCGATGTATTGGTGATTCCCATGTTTGCAATTAAAGGACTGGCATTTACCAGCGTTCAATACATTGTCTTTCTTGTTTTGGCAATTATGGCATATATCGAATGGCGTAAGCGATTAAAATTAAAAGAGATTTTATGATACGTATTTCGGTTACAGGCCCCGAATCTACAGGTAAATCATGGTTAGCCAGGCAATTGGCTGATCATTATCAAACTGTTTGGGTACCTGAATATGCCCGCACATACCTCGAAGATATTGAAAGGCCATATACTTACAATGATATTTTGCGGATTTCCCAAAAACAGTTTGAAGAGGAAAATTCTGCCCCTGAAAGCACGGGATTACTTTTCTGCGATACCGATTTTTGTGTTGCAAGTATCTGGTGTAATGTTAAATACGGTAAGTGCCACGAATGGATAACTAAGCAGCTTGAACGAAATCACTACGGTCTGTATCTTCTTTGTGATATTGATCTTCCCTGGCAATATGATCCTTTGCGTGAACATCCTGAAATGCGGTCAGAACTTTTCGGAATGTATAGGGATTTATTGTTGGAAAAACGTTTTAATTTCAAGGTTGTTAAAGGAACAGGCGACGAAAGATTGCGAAATGCGATCGTTTTCGTTGACGAATATTTGAAATCAATAAAATAAGAAAAGACTATTAACCAGATAGATGTCAACTTTTATCCGTCTTGCTTAATCCTGTTATACCTTTCATAGCCATCGGATTCTTAATTTTATCAGGTTTGTTATGTCAGGAATTTCTATTTTTGATACACTTTTAACTTTTGCTTTTTGAAAAATCCATCTAAAATTCTGTTTCTTGCGCGATGGTATCCTGACCGGTACGATCCCATGATGGGTTTGTTCATCAAGCGGCATGCAGAAGTAGCGGCAGGATTTGCTGATGTTGCGGTATTATATCTTCGTGCAGCGCCCGATAAGACTATTGGTTATGAGATTGATCATAAAGTGGAGACTGGAATTGCTACAACCATAGTATATTATGGAACTAAAAGCATTTTACCTTCATTTCTAATTAAACGGATTACAGGATTTTTATTTGGTATCGCTTTTATAAAAGGGTACAGGTTTTTACTTGATTTCTGGGGAAAGCCAGATTTTATCCATGTTAATGTGCTTACACGACTTGGTATATTTGCGCTTTGCCTGCGAAAGTTTCATGGGATAAAGTATGTGATAACAGAGCATTGGTCGAGGTATTTACCTGTAACCGGAACGTATAAAGGCTTTCTTCGGAAGTATTTTACCCAGGTTGTAGTTAAGAATGCCTCGGCTGTAAGCACGGTTTCCGAAAACCTTGCAAAAGCGATGCAAAGCCATGGATTAGTTCATGCAAATTTTATGGTTTTACCCAATGTGGTTGATACCGAAGATTATATTCCTGTATTGACTGAATCAAAAAACAAGCAGAAACGTTTTATTCATATCTCCTGCTTCGAGGATCGTTCCAAAAACATCAGCGGATTATTAAGAGCCATTAGTACCCTGGCAAAACTCAGGAATGACTTTAAATGCATAATGGTAGGAGAAGGGATTGACCTGGAGAAAATGAAAACACTTTCTACCGAACTTGGGTTACCTGAATCCCAGGTCAGGTTTACCGGCTTACTTGAAGGAGAAAAAGTTGTAGATGCATATCAAAGCGCAGAATTTATGGTGATGTTCAGTAACTACGAAAATATGCCTGTTGTGATTAGTGAGAGCCTTTCGTGTGGTTTACCGGTTATTGCAACTGCTGTTGGCGGAATCCCGGAATATTTAAATGAAGCTAACGGAAGACTTGTTTCACCGGGTGATGAAGCTGCCTTGTTAGGTGCAATTAATTTTATGTTGGATCATTCCTCCGATTTCGATAAGAAAAAAATAAGACAAAATGCAGTTGGTATTTTTGGTAAAGAGGCTGTTTCAGAAAAGCTGAAGGAGCTCTACGGTTTTGTAAAATAATGATAATGAAATAGTTTCACTCCATGAACTTCGGAATCCTCTGTAACGGCAATACTTTTCAACAATGGCAATTTGAATCCATCAGAATTCTGATTGATGCAGGGCACAATTGTACTTTGCTAATTGTTAATGACAACCTGGTTGAAAAACAGAGTTTTACTGAAAAATTGATTCATTATCCGTATTCCAAAATATTGTGTCGTTTATGGTTCAGGTATTTGTTAAAGCCTGAGGCTAAAAAGAGAGTTAATTTCAATGACTTTTACAGGAATATCCCAGAAATAAAATGTTTAACCAGGCAAAAAGGATACTCAGAGTATTTTCATAAAATTGACGTGGACATCATAAAATCGTATAACCTTGATTTTATGCTCAGGTTCGGCTTCGATATTATTAAAGGGGATATACTGGAAGCGGCTAAATACGGAGTGTGGTCGTATCATCACGACGATGACCATAAGTACCGCGGAGTGCCAACAGGTTTTTGGGAAATTTTGTTTGCTGATCATGTGAATGCTGCAATCCTTCAAAGGCTCACCGATAAATTAGATAGCGGAGTTATTTTGCACAAAGCATATTTTGCCACCATTAACCACTCGTGGGAGGCAAATCTCAATAACCTGTTGCAAAGTTCCACCGAATGGCCATTACAGGTTTGCAGCAAGATCGAGAATGGTAATACTGAATTTCTTTCAGTGGCTAATTCTTCTGAATCTGCTATTTACAAAACTCCTGGAAACCTTAAGATGATTCGTTTTTTGCTGAAAGTTGCTATAAACAAACTAAAGTTTCATTACCGTGATCTGTTTCTGTCCGAGAAATGGAATGTAGGAATTATATCATTACCTGCTGAAGAACTTGTTAAACAAGGAAACCATACAATTCCTGAACCTGTCTGGCTTTCTATCAATAAGAGAAAATCGGTATTTCATGCTGATCCGTTTGGATTTGTAGAGGGTGGTTCCTATCACATTATTTGCGAAGAATATGACTATAAAAGTCCCAAAGGAATACTTACATCCTACCAGGTCGACAGGCAAACAAATCAGGTAGAAAAAAAAACGGTGGCACTTGAAAAAAATCATCACCTGGCATATCCATATCTTTTTGAATTTGAAAACATACACTATTGTATTCCTGAGAATTCAGAAGGTAATAGTGTAGATTTGTACCGTTACGAAATTGCGGAAGGGAAACTGGTTTTTGATCAAACCTTGATCGAAAACCTGAAAGCCGTTGATACTTCAATGTTTTTCCACGAAGGAACCTGGTGGTTGTTTTTTACAGATAAAAAAGCAACAAACGAGCGTTTGAATATCTGGTATTCTGAAAATCTGAGAGGCCCTTTTAAACCACATTCAAATAATCCGGTTAAAGTCGATATCCGATCCTCCAGACCAGCAGGAAATCCTTTTATACTTGATGGAAAGCTTCTGCGTCCCGCTCAGGATTGTTCCATACGATCAGGGCGAAGGATTTCTATTAACCAGGTGCTCAAACTCACTCCAAATGATTTTGTTGAAGTAGAATATGCAACATTGAATCCCGCGCTTACTTCGAAATTCCGTGATGGAATGCATACTTTTTGTGTAGCAGAAGGAGTCATAATTGTTGATGGAAAGAGCGAATGCTTTATCTGGCAAGCTTTTATGCGAAAGCTTATATTTAAATTTAAAAAATTATTTAAAATCAAAAAATGGTAAAAGTAAATCTGGCCATACTTCTCTTTTCGTTGTGTTTCATTTGGGATGCAAATGTAAAAGCTCAGCAAATAATTAGTGATTCTACTGCTCAGGCCAGGATGTATCACGATGTTTTTATACTCACGGCCGACTCACTCAACGGCCGTGAAGCCGGGAAAGTCGGTGAGCGCATGGCTTCGGATTATATTTCAAAACAGATGATTCAGATCGGCTTGCTGCCTAAAGGGGAACACGAAGGATCGTATCTGAGTGAATTCAGGATGAATTATCCGGTTATTTATAAAAAGGCAAAACTTCGTGTTAATAATATTGATTTTAAGCATATTGAAGAATTTGGCGCAACAGATTTGTCATCGCCCGGCGAAGTTACTGCACCATTGATCAACATAGGCAAAGGAATTTCTGTTTTCCCTGAAGAATCACAAGGTGAAAACGGGCAATCTGACGTCAGCGGGAAAATAGTGCTTATGGATATTTCAGGAATAAAGGATGAGGATAACAATGCATTACTTGCCGACATCATTTCCAGAGTTACATTGGTAGTTCAGCAGGGCGCGGTTGGTGTGATTCTTCATAACAGCTCACGCAAAACAAGCGAAGATGTATTATTTGGCTCACCTTTTACCGAATCTATGAAAGTGCCGGTTGTTTATTTAGCGCGTTTGCCTTTCAACAAAATAAGAAAGATCAAAACAGGCACATGCACTTTGTCAGTCGAAGTAGACCGTACAGTATCAAAACCGGCTAATGTTGTGGGCTGGATTGACAAAAAATCCGATAAAACAGTTGTGATTGGAGCTCATTACGATCATGTTGGTATAACTAAAAGCAGGACTGGTAATGATAAATCGTTACAGATTCATAATGGTGCCGATGATAATGCCAGTGGAACTGCAGCCTTACTCGAACTGGCCCGATGGGCAGTGAAAAACGGAAACCTGAAGTATAATTATATTTTTGCGGCATTTAGCGCCGAAGAAAAAGGACTGTTTGGCTCAAAAGCATTCTGCAGCCATCCATGGGTGAACAATAACAATATTGTTTATATGCTGAATATGGATATGGTTGGCCGGCTTGGTTGCCAGGGCGACACGATTAGTGCGCTTGGTGTGGCTTCATCAGTTGTTTGGAACCAGATTCTGGATTCAATAAAACATCCTGGTTTTTCAATTAAGAAAATAAACGGAGCTCCCGCATTTTCGGATCATGCTCCATTCCTTAAAAAAGGAATTCCTGTACTATATTTTACATCCGGGCTTCATCCTCAGTATCATACACCACAGGATGATATTGAGTTAATTAACTTTAACGGGATGTTGGAACTTGAGTACTATTTGCGGAATTTTATCCTGATGGCAGAATCTTTACCTGGTATTCCATTTCAGAAAGTTCACACTTTGCAAAATGTAAAAGCGTATATACAAACTTTCAAATAAAGCATCAAAAAGACTTCGCAATAAAACCTGAGAATTTGCCTGATATTGGCAGTACCTTGGCCGATCTCCTCATAGAAATAGGAATTAGAACACCGGATGAACTTTTCGAAAACGGAACTTTTCAGGCTTTTTTCAAGATAATAGCGTATGATACTGAAGCATGTATCCGTAAATTGTGTGCGATTGAAGACGCTATTGAAGGCATCAGGTGGCATAAACTTTCAAAGGAAAAGGAAGCTGAACTAAAGCAATATTTTACGATGATCAATAAGTAAAGCTGTAATTCCGCATTTCGAACTATATCTATCTGGAAGAAATTATTATAGATAATTTGATGTATTATTAGTAATTTAGCAATTCAAAATCAAAACCTGTCAGACTCAAATGCTTATACGTAAAGATATTAGACTTTTATTTCTGCTGATGTTTTTGGCATTCTCTGGTATTGCCGGTAATGTGTCAAATGATATCAGTGGTAACGATACTGTTATTGTTGGTATATCACAGGATGAAACTATTCTGTTTAACATGATAAATGATATGCGCCGGCAGAACAAACTTGCCTCTATTCCTTTGTCACATGATTTATGCAAAGTTGCTCAGATACATATTGCTGATCTCATTAAATGGAAACCGCAGGAAAAAGGATGTAGTCTTCACAGCTGGAGCGGTTCAGGCAAATGGACATCGTGTTGTAACACAAAGGAGGTATTCGGTATTCAGTGTATGAAATCAAAACCAAGGGAAATTACAGGATACCAGGGAGATGGATATGAATTAATTTATTGGGGTGAAGATAATGCTACTCCTGCTGAAGCTGCAGCCTTATGGAAAGAAGTTGGAGCCTCATCGGATATGATTTTGAGCAAAGGTAAATGGAGCGCGTATCAGTGGAAAGCTATCGGGGTTGGAATAGAATCCGGTTATGCTGTTCTTTGGCTAGGGGATGCGAAAGATAAAAATGAACAGGATAATACTACTGAAAAAGTACCTGCTGTTCAACAGCCCATTGCAAAAGTTGAAAAAACTGAAAAGGCAAATACCACAGAAAAAGATAATGCCAGGACTAAACCGTATGTAAAACAGAAAGAAGTTAAAGGTGATGAAAAGGTTGTTCAGCCGGTAGCCGGAGAAGCTGCTACAATGTACTTTCTGATTGTAAGCAGTGTTAAAACATCCGTAGGCGCTGAAGCGGAACTTAAAAAAGTCAAATTGAAAGGCTATCCCGATGCGATAATTATTAAAGGGGAATCTGTGTATCGCATTTCTATTGCTTCATATAATTCAGTTCAGAAAGCAGCGAATAAGAAAAATCAACTCAAAGATACTTTCCCTGGAATCTGGGTATTTAAAAAATAAATTAGATATGCTGCAGGCTTCACTGTAGTAAGCTTTTAATTAACCGGAATCTTTCCGGTTTTTTTTATTATGACAGGCTAAATGGATATGTCTGCATTAGCTTTTTCTGGTTAAAAAAAATATCCAACCACTAATTCTAACATCCGACATCCTTTTACCTGTGCAAAACTCATTAATAACTTCTGCATGAAAGCTTACAATCCTTTTTAGGATTAAATTATATTTGCTGCCGCATTATGGACACAACTGGAAATTATAACGAGGAAAGTATCCGGTCGCTCGACTGGAAGGAACATATCAGGCTTCGTCCCGGTATGTATATTGGTAAATTAGGCGATGGTTCTTCGCACGATGATGGTATTTATGTGCTGATCAAAGAAGTCATTGATAACTGTATCGATGAATTCACCATGGGGCATGGTCGCAATGTTGAAGTAACCATCAAGGAACATCTGGTCACTATCCGCGATTATGGCCGGGGTATTCCGCTTGGAAAACTGGTGGAATGCGTTTCGCAGATAAATACCGGTGCAAAATACGATTCTAAAGTATTTAAAAAGGCTGTCGGACTCAACGGAGTTGGTACCAAGGCTGTAAATGCACTCTCCAGTTTCTTCACTGCACAGGCCATACGCGAAGGGCGTTCTAATATAGTTGAATTCAGGCAAGGCGAATTAATCAGTGAATCAGGCGAACAGCCAACTGATCTGAGGAACGGAACGCTTATCACCTTTGTTCCTGATGCCCAGTTGTTTGGTAATTATCATTTTCTGAAGGAATATATAGAGCAAATGTTGTGGAATTACTGTTTCCTCAACAATGGGTTGACTATAATTTTCAACGGGCAACGCTTCCTGGCAAAGAATGGCTTGCTTGATATGCTGGAAAAGACAAATAACGGTAGCCCTGTAAATTATCCTATCATCCATATCAAAGAAGAAGATTTTGAATGTGCTTTCACCCATAGTGCCAAGCAATATGGAGAAGAGTATTATTCATTTGTTAACGGTCAGCATACCACCCAAGGCGGTACTCACCTGGCCGCGTTTCGTGATGCGCTTGTAAAAACCATCCGCGAATTTTTCAACAAGGACTTTGAATACAGTGATATCCGGTCATCCATCATTGCGGCCGTCAGTATCAAGGTCAGTGAGCCTTTATTCGAATCACAAACCAAGACGAAACTAGGTTCACAGCATATCGAACCGGGTGGAGTTACCATTAATAAGTTCATTACCGATATTCTGAAAAAGAAGCTCGATAATTACCTTCACATGAATTCGGATACGGCCGAAGCCCTTTATCGCAAGATTCTTCAGTCGGAAAAGGAGCGTAAGGAAATGGCAAACATTAAAAAACTTGCCAAAGAAAGTGTTAAAAAAGTCAGCCTCCATAATAAAAAGCTTCGCGATTGCCGTGTACATTACAACAGCAACGATACCCGCCGACTCGAAACTACACTGTTTATCACCGAGGGAGATTCGGCAAGCGGTTCCATCACCAAATCGCGTGATGTAAATACACAAGCCGTATTCAGTTTAAGAGGAAAACCACTGAATTGTTATGGGAAAAGCAAAAAAGTAGTTTACGAAAACGAGGAATTCAATTTGCTGCAATCAGCGCTTAATATTGAAGATGATCTCGAAAACCTGCGCTACAATAACATTGTAATGGCAACCGATGCTGATGTGGACGGAATGCATATCCGTATGCTGCTGCTAACATTCTTCCTGCAGTTTTTTCCCGACCTGGTTAAGTCAGGCCATGTATATATTCTTCAGACACCGCTTTTCAGGGTTCGAAACAAGAAAAAAACCATCTATTGCTATTCCGAAAAGGAACGCCAGGATGCTTTAACCGAATTGGGGCCAAGCCCTGAAATTACACGTTTTAAAGGATTGGGTGAAATATCCCCGGATGAATTCAGCCATTTTATCGATTCCTCCATGCGCCTTGATCCGGTAATCCTGAAACACCTTTCGGAGATTGATGCAATTCTTACATTCTATATGGGGAGCAATACGCCTGAACGCCAGTTGTTTATAATCGATAATCTGCGAAATGACAGCGAAATAGAGGAGAAAATTCTGGAAGAGGTAGCGTAAATTTAACGTAACATAAAGTGTTTTTTGATTTGTTGGAGTGTGATTTTACGAATACAACGCCATCATTGTCTTCCCTAAATTTTCAATAATATCTCCGGCAATCAATGCTTCATATCCAGTATTTTCAGAAGCAAAATCTCCTGCCATACCATGAAGATAAACGCCCAGAATGCATGCTTCAGTTGGGTTGTAACCCTGAGCTAACAAACCTGTTATAATGCCTGTAAGTACATCGCCACTTCCACCTGTTGCCATTCCCATGTTTCCGGTAGGATTAAAATAGCAGTTCCCCAGGGGTGAACATATCACAGTGTAAGCTCCTTTGAGTACAATATTTAAACTATACTTGATACAAAATGCCCGCAAGATTTCGAGCCGGTCAAAACTATTGGACGTTTTTCCGGCTAATCGAGCAAATTCACCAGGATGTGGCGTCAACACGGTGCCTTTAGGCAGAAAAGCCAACCAGGTTGGATTATCAGATAAAATATTTAAAGCATCGGCATCAAGTAATAAAGGAATCTTCGCTTCCTGAATCAAGTGTTTGAGCATATTGGCCGTGTTTTTACCGGTTCCCATGCCGGGACCGGCGGCAATTGCTGAAAATGCATCCAGGTGAGGCAGTTGCGTGCATTCGTTTTCATCTTCATCAACCAAAACCATCACTTCGGGAACGGCAGTCTGAATTATTGTATACCCGCAGGCTGGCAAATGCACAGTAACAAGTCCAACTCCTGCACGAAGGCATGCTTTTCCCATCAGCACAGTTGCGCCGATTTTTCCTTTACTTCCACCAATCAGACAGCAATGGCCAAATGTACCTTTATGCGAAAACCTGGATCGCGGTTTCAGAATTCCTTTTACATCCGCAAATTCAACCAGGTAATTACGGCAAGATTCGCTTTGTATAAAATCAGGATGCAGGCTAATAGGCAAAATATGCCAATTACCCACAAAGTATTCATTTTCGGGAAACAGAAACGCAAGTTTTGGAAATTGGAAACTGAGTGTATAATCGGCTTTAACAATAGTATCTTTAATAGGATCAACAGGCTTATCGGCAAACAATCCTGACGGAATATCAATTGATATGGTAATGCATTTGCTGTCATTGATCAGTTTAACCAACTCTTTATAAATACCTTCCAGTGGTTTTGATAATCCGGAACCAAATAAGGCGTCGACCAGGATTGTATTTTCGCTTAGCTGATTAAGATCAAATTTTTCAATCAACTGCGGAGTAATGCCGCACTCTTTGGCGCGATGCAGGTTTATCGAAAAATCCTCAGAATTCTTTGTTGATTCACCAGCAATAAACACAAATACCCGGACTTGTTTCTTATGCAGCATTCTTGCAAGAGCCAGTCCATCGCCTCCATTATTCCCCGGACCACAAAAAAACAGGACACTTTTTGTGCTCAAATCCTGATATGTATTCATCCAGTCAAAACAAGTTCCGGCTGCCCGTTCCATCAAATCGATGGACGAAACCGGTTCATTCTGAATGGTATACGTATCGGCTCTTCGAACCTGTTCAGTAGAAAATATCTTTAACATAATCGTATAAATTATTATCAAAGTTACGAAAGCAATGGTTTGAACGAGATTATTATTTTTTGGAATTAGAATTCCAGCTGAAATTTTAAAAAGCTTACTTGTCAAATCTTATCGTTAAGCTCATTCGTTGTACCTTTGCAGCCGTTACTAAAGAGAATCATGGTAATCGTAAATCGTCATTCGTAAATCGTACCTCGTAAATCGTACATCGTACCTCGTACATCATACATCATACATCATACATCCGAAATCCCTATGTCCCGTCGCCAACTCCCTTTTTTTGAAAATGTTACTATTATTGATGCCGGAGCCGAAGGCAAAGCCGTAGCGCGTGTGAACGATATGGTTGTTTTTGTTCCTTTTTGTGTTCCCGGCGACATTGTCGATATACAGGTTATTTCGAAACGCAAGAGCTATTGCGAAGGAAAAGCAATTAAATTCCATCATTATAGTGAACTAAGGGTTGAGCCATTTTGCGAACACTTTGGCACCTGTGGCGGATGCCGCTGGCAAAATCTTTCGTATGAGCAACAATTGAAATACAAGCAAAAACAGATTGATGATCATTTTACGAGAATCGGGAAATTCCCGTTTCCTCCGATAAAACCTATTTTAGCTTCGCCTCTTACAACCGGATACCGCAATAAACTGGAGTACACATTTTCCGACAGGCGCTGGCTCAATGCGGATGACATGGCTTTACCCGACGATGAGCGCCAGTCTAATGGGCTTGGATTTCACATTCCGACTCTTTTCGATCGTGTACTTGATATCAAACATTGCTACCATCAACCGGAACCTTCCAATGCAATCCGTTTGGCTGTCAGGGATTTTACGCTTCAAAAAGGCTGGAGTTTCTACAATCCGCGCAGCCACGAAGGGTTTATGCGAAACCTGCTCATCCGAAATACACTTGCCGGTGATTGGATGGTAATTGTAGTATTTGCTTATGAAGCCCCCGAAGAAGTTTCACAATTAATGACTTTCATAGCTGATAGCTTTCCACAGATAACTTCCCTGATATACGTAATAAACACCAAGCAGAATGATACCATTACCGATCAGGAAATGCGTTTATGGAAAGGCCTGCCATACATTACTGAAGTACTGGAAGCTCCTGTTGAAGGCGGACGTAAGCTGCAATTCAGAATAGGACCTGTTTCATTTTACCAGACCAATCCGCACCAGGCATATTATTTATATAAAACAGCATTTGACCTGGCCGATTTCAAAGGAGACGAACTCGTTTATGATTTATATTGCGGCACCGGAACAATTACTAATTTTGTAGCGCCATATGTAAAAAAAGCAGTAGGAGTGGAGTATGTGCCCTCAGCAATTGATGATGCTCATATCAATTCTGAATTAAATAATATTGAGAATACCGTTTATTATGCCGGTGACCTGGCCAAAGTTTTAAATGCGGAATTTGTTATACAAAATGGTCGGCCGGATGTCATCATCACTGATCCGCCGCGAAATGGAATGCACGAAAATGTTGTGAAACAAATCCTTGAAATTGAACCTCAGAAAGTAGTTTATGTAAGCTGTAACCCCGCAACCCAGGCACGGGATATAGCTCTAATGATCGAAAAGTATGAGGTAACAGCCGTTCAACCGGTTGATATGTTTCCGCATACGCATCATGTAGAAAATGTAGTGTTATTAACTAAGCGCTAATATTTCGGGAATTATTCAGGATAAGCTTTTTCAATTCCTCCAGATCCGGATTTGTAGCATCAATTATAATTTGTGCCTTTTGGTAGAATTGCTCACGCGATTTAAGGTGTACCGTAATTTTCTCCATTATGTCCGTTCCATCCATTTGCTGGAACAATGGTCTTTTCCATGCATATGGACCAATTCTGGTAAGTATTATCTCAGGTGTAGCTTCAAGATAAATAGTAAGCCCGGTTTGGTTCATCAATTTCATATTGTCATGAAAACAGGGAACTCCTCCGCCTGTTGAAACCACCATATCAGGGATTAACGCAATATCATTCAGCACTTTATGTTCTACATCGCGGAATGCAGTTTCGCCATATTTTATAAAAAAATCAGGGATGCTGATCTTGTACCTGGATTCAATTTCAGTATCAAGGTCAATCCATGAAATGCCCAGAGCATTTGCAAGGTTTTTGCCTAACGTGCTCTTTCCGCTTCCCATATAACCTATCAGGTAGATTTTCATATTGCAAAGTTAAATTTCTTTGCGAAATTTACATATTATTCTGAAGATTTTGATCAATTGCATTAATTTTGGAAGAAAATGAATTTTGATATTTTCCTCAACTTGAAAATCTAAGAAGCAAATGATTTTTATTTCCTTCCCCGCCTTGAAAGTCGGGCAATTGAGTTTGATTTTTTCTCATGCTTCCCCGACTTGAAAGTCGGGGCAATTGATATCCAAAAACTGAAGGATTTAAAAGCCAAACCTTTGAATTTTTGACCCTTTGAACCAAATCACTATTTTCCATTAACCATTTTCTATTAACGATTAACCATTAACTATTCCCCCAATGCCCTCCGCACCTCATGAAATTTTAAAAAAATACTGGGGATACGATTCATTCCGGTCGTTGCAGGAGGATATTATCAGTTCAGTCCTTGAGGGAAAAGATACGCTGGCGTTGTTGCCGACCGGTGGGGGAAAATCCATTTGTTTCCAGGTTCCGGCTATGTGCAAAGATGGATTGTGCCTGGTAGTTACTCCCCTTGTCGCATTAATGACTGACCAGGTAGAGAATTTGAAACGACATGGCATTGTTGCGGTTGAGATGCACTCAGGAATGCATCCAAGAGAGATTGAGATGGCTTTTGAGAAGTGTGCCGATGGAAGGGCTAAATTTCTTTACCTGTCGCCTGAGCGGCTTGAAACAAGGAAATTCAGGGAGATGCTTCGGGGCATCAATGTGACATTGATAGCTGTTGATGAAGCGCACTGTATTTCGCAATGGGGCTACGACTTTCGTCCGCCTTACCTGAGGATTGCCGAAGTACGGAATATTTTTCCACATGTTCCTGTGCTGGCCTTAACGGCAACTGCTGTGCCAAGAGTTGTTGACGATATACAGGTAAAACTGGAATTTCAGAGTAAGAATGTTTTCAGCAAGAGTTTTGTTCGCAATAACCTTGCTTACGTAGTTTCACGCGAGGATGATAAAATAAAGAAACTTCTCCGGGTTTGTACCGGAGTGCAAGGTTGCGGTATTATTTATGTGCGTAATCGCAGGCTCACCAAAGAAATTGCAGAAGTCTTGATGCACAATGGAATATCTGCCAATTATTATCATGCCGGACTTGAACCCGCAATCAGGTTAACGAGGCAACACGATTGGATGAATGGTAAAACCCGTATCATTGTGGCAACCAATGCTTTCGGAATGGGTATTGATAAACCTGATGTGCGCCTGGTTGTACATCTTGACTTGCCGGATACGCTTGAAGCCTATTACCAGGAAGCCGGCAGGGTTGGGCGCGATGGAGAAAAATCCTACGCGGTGATGTTGTTTAATGAACACGACATTGTAAACAGCCGTCATCACCTCGAACTGGCATGGCCCGATCCGGAAACTGTCAGGCAGGTTTATCAGGCTTTAGGCAATTTTTTACAACTCCCTGTGGGTGCCGGAAAAGATGTTTCATTCAATTTCGATTTCGAGAAGTTCAGCGGTACGTATAAAATGAAACCGGTTACAGTTTTCAGTGCTCTGAAAATCCTTGAAAGGGATGGCTATATCACGCTGAATGATGCCTGGGACGATCCTTCCAGGTTGTTTTTTGCCTGTTCAAAAGAAGATTTGTACCGCTATCAGCTCGAAAATGCTGAAGCAGATAAAATATTGCGGATCATCCTGCGCTCGTATAGCGGCGTGTTTACCGATTTTACGCGCATTAATGAAAATGAAATCGCCCGGCGTTCGGGTATTGATTCACCAAAAGTTACTGAATTGCTTACCCGGATGCAGCGAATTGGTATTATTGATTATCTGCCAAATAAAAGTTCACCTCAGTTAATATTTAACACCGAAAGACTTAATCCTGATGATATTGCGCTTTCAAAAACGTTTTATTCAACGCGGAAAAAGGAAGCGTTTTCGATGCTGGAAAGCATAATCAACTATGCTACATCCGAAACGGAATGCCGTAGCCAGATGCTTGTTGCATATTTTGGTGAAATAAAGTCGGATTATTGCGGGGTTTGTGATGTTTGTCTGAAAAGAAGGCGAAAAGAAATAAATGGAAAGAAATCTTTAGAAATCGAACAAAGCATAATTAACGTTTTATCAAACGGGCCTAGTTCTGTTACTGATCTCGTTCGTGTAATGAATAAATATAAAGAGAATGATGTTCTTTCCATTTTAAGATATCTTATTGAAGATGGCCGTATTCAGGAAGAAGGTGAAACTCTGAGGCAGATTTAATTTTTTCTTTAGCCAGGAAGTGGCTGAGTATAATTTTCAATGCATTGTAAATGAAAGTCTTACCTGTTTTTTGAAACCGGGAAAGTAGTAATATTCGATTGTAAAATTAGTCAGATTCTGATGCAAGAAAAGCTTTTCACCTGTTTGCCTCGAGAATTTTATACCAGGCCTGATGTAGTTCAGATAGCCCTTGAATTGCTTGGGAAAGTTTTATACACTTCATTCAACAAGGAAATAACCGCCGGTATAATTATTGAAACTGAAGCTTACGCAGGAGTGATTGATAAGGCATCGCACGCGTATAACAATCGCCGCACAGCCCGAACCGAAACAATGTATCGCGAAGGAGGCTGTGCTTATGTCTACCTCTGTTATGGTATTCACCCTTTATTTAATATTGTAACATCTGTTCCGGATGTTCCGCATGCGGTTTTAATACGAGGGATAGAACCGCTGCATGGAATAGAAATAATGAAAAATAGAAAAGGTAAAATTAACTTAATTCCCAAAGATGGAATTGGCCCGGGAAACATTACTAAATTATTGGGAATTCGTGTTGATGATTCCGGTTTGAGCCTTTGCAATAATTCAAATACGGAAATGAGAATCTGGCTTCAGGATGAAGAAATACAGGTTTTGGATTCGGAGGTGAAGTCAGGCCCTCGGATAGGTGTGGACTATGCGGGCGAAGATGCTAAATTGCCGTATCGCTTTCAATGGATAAAAAAATAGAGCTCCTTTTGGGAAGCTCTATTTCTATAAAATAAATCAAAAAGACTTATTTGACATTTTTTTGAAGGTCTGCACCAGGTTTAAATTTAACTACTTTTTTAGCAGCAATTTTAATTTCTAAACCGGTTTTAGGATTGCGGCCTTTGCGGGCAGCACGTTTTGAAACGGAGAAAGATCCAAAGCCAACCAATGCTACGCGGTCACCTTTTTTCAAAGCTTTATTTGTAGAGGCAACAAAAGCATCGAGAGCCCTTTTAGCATCAGCTTTAGTCATGCCGGCTTCAGCGGCCATTGATTCAATTAATTCTGCTTTGTTCATTTGATTGATTTTTTAGTTAATAATAAAGTTTTGTTCAATACAAATATAGTGTAAAAATCAGTGATATCAACATGTGTAGGAGAATAAACCCCGTTTTTGTTAATAAAGACGGTAGTTTGTTAATAACTTTGCTGTAATACCGGTGGTTTTATGCCATTTTTTACAGCATTACCGGAATTATTCAAATCGAAAATGACTTGATAAATGAATACCACGAAGGAATTCAGCGGTATTCAGGCGTTTTTTTCCTTCCATTTGCAGCTCTTCAATATGAATTAATCCGTCGCCAGTAACAACTGAAAATGAATTTCTATCATCAGTAATAATGGTTCCCGGAAATTTGCCTGTATCTGCTAATTGAAATGATGTTCTGAATATCTTAACCTGTTTCATAACTTCGTTGTCTGTAATCAGGTTTGAAAATGCGCCTGGAAAAGGTGACAGGCCTCTGACTCGATTATGAATAGTAAGGCATGAATCTGCCCAATTTATCCTGCAATCAGTTTTAAAAATTTTAGGAGCCGGTTTTAATGATACTTTTTCTGAAATAATGTTTTCCTGCTTTTGTGCTTCAACGCTTCCTGCCTCAATCATTTTAAGCGTTTCCAGCATCATCTCACCTCCGGCAACCATCAATCTGTCATGAAGCGCACCGGCATTGTCAGAAGGCAGGATTGGGAGTTTGCGGGAAAGTATTATGTTGCCGGTATCTATTTCCTGTTCGATAAAGAAAGTTGTCAGCCCGGTTTCTGTTTCTCCGTTAATGATTACATGATTTATCGGCGCCGCGCCCCTGTATTGCGGCAACAAGGAAGCGTGAAGGTTTAACGTTCCATATTCCGGCATCTGCCATACAACTTCGGGTAACATCCTGAACGCGACAACAACCTGTAAATTAGCATTTAAACTTACTAATTCTTTAAGGAAATCAGGATTTTTCAGCTTTTCGGGTTGCAGAATCCTGATGTTGTTTGCCAGCGCAAATTCTTTAACAGCTGAATAATGTATTTTTTGTCCCCTGCCTGCAGGTTTGTCAAGAGCTGTAACAACGGCCAATACATTGTACCCGGCCTGAACAATGGCGCGTAACGGTTCAACCGCGAACTCCGGTGTACCCATATAGATAATACGTAATTCCCTGTTCATGGCGTGTCGTTAAACAAAAAATACCTGAAGTTTATCCAGGTATTTCTTAAATTTTGAAAGTATGTTATTTAGTAAGTTTTGCCTTGGCTTGCTCGATGTATTTATCAATATCTCTGGCTTCGGCACTCTTCATGTGTTCTTTTTGTATTTTTTCATACAATTCAACAGCTTTGTCAAATTTGCCCTGGTCTTCGTAAATAAAGGCTGCCCTCATCAGGTAAAGCGGAGTGGTTAAATCATTCACCTGCTGCTTGGCTGCTTTAAGGTAATACTCAATTGCCTCGTCTTTTTTGCCAAGTTCCATGTATGCATCACCAATACTGCCTGTTGCCATTGGGCCAACAAATTCGTCATCACTGTCAAATTTCTTCAGGTAAGTGATAGCATCTTCAAATTTACCTTGTTTCAGATAAATGATACCTGCGTAGTATTTTGACAAATTTGCAGCCTTTGTCATGCTGTAATCTTCAATAATAGCCAAAAATCCAGGAAAATTAGCGTCACCGTTTAATGCTTTGTTCAGCGAATCCTGTTCAAAATATTTCTGAGCCATGAACATTTGTCCCTGGGCTGCTTTTTCGCGGGGAGCAATGTAAAGTTTCTGGAAAGCAAATACCCCTAATACAATTACAACGGCAGCACCTATAACTATTGTAAGTATCTTCTGGTTTTTTTCAATAAATTTTTCTGATTTCGACAGAGCTTCTTCAACCTTGTGGATTTTCTCTTCAGTATTGTCAATTTTCTTGGCCATAATTCTTATTTTTGAGGCGCAAAAGTAGACTTTTTTTAGGAAATAATAATCATGCTTTGCTTTTTTTACTAACATATAGTTGAAAAACTGAAATAAGTGATTCTTAAGGTGTTCTAATAATGTGTCAACAATTGTATTTAAGGCTAATCTCTCCTGTAATTCCTTCTTTATTTTTGATAATCAAAGAGAACCTTCTTTTTTAAGTTTGAATAATTATTAAGCAAAAAGTATTCAGGGGAAAAGTCTACATTTGACTAATCGTAAAATGAGAATGAACATAGGTATGGAAGATTTAGTATATAAAACAAGTTTGAGTAATTTTTTCAGGAATCTGAAGCTGGAAAAACGCAATGAGCTGATGGACAGTGTTCTGGCAGACCGTACAAGGTATATTACTGTTGCCCTCGAAAATATCTATCAGCCTCACAATGCGAGCGCCGTGCTGCGTTCGTGCGATTGCTTCGGAGTTCAGGATGTTCATATTATTGAAAACTCATACGGATATGAGCTGAATCCTCATGTTTCATTAGGTGCCGCGCAATGGCTAACTTTACACCGGCATAATATCCTGGATAATAATACAAAGGAATGCATCGATGGATTAAAAAATGACGGTTACCGGATCGTTGCAACAACTCCAGATCCAAAAGCAGTTTCAATTCACGATTTTGATGTTGCGAAAGGCAAATTCGCATTGCTTTTCGGAACTGAGAAATTTGGCCTTACTCCCGAAGCGTTTGAAATGGCTGATGAGTATATTCGGATTCCAATGTATGGATTTACCGAGAGTTTTAATATTTCGGTTTCGGTTTCTCTTTGTCTTTTCCATTTTACGGAGCGGATCAGGGTCGAAAAAGCAAATTGGCAGTTGTCAGAAGAAGAACAAACCGATATTTACCTGCAATGGTTTCGGAATACCATAACCAATAGTGAAATGATTGAGCGGAAATTTCATGGAGAATACTTCTCTAAATAGTCATAAATATTTATGACTGCCATACTATGGTCAATCCTAAAAATTATTATATACTCCGGCTAAATTTAACAGAAATATTTTTTTATTTGCGATGAGAACCAATTTTTATTAATTTTACACCAC
Organism: Bacteroidales bacterium; assembly: GCA_030654075.1. Taxonomy (GTDB): domain Bacteria; phylum Bacteroidota; class Bacteroidia; order Bacteroidales; family UBA4417; genus UBA4417. The sequence continues at coordinate 28,706 of JAURYB010000026.1, forward strand.
GACCATAACAACTTAAATACTATATATCATGGGAAAAGGAGATCAAAAATCACGTAGAGGCAAAATTATTATTGGTTCCAGCGGCGTTCGCAGGCCAAAATCCTCTAAATCAAAAGCCTTAGTTAAAGTTGAAGCAGTTGAAAAGATTAAAACGGTTGCTGAAAAACCAAAAGCTGAGCCTAAACCAAAGGTTAAAGTTGCTGAACCAGTTGCCATTACTGAGACTGAAGTAGCTGTTACTCCTGAAAAAGTTGTTAAGAAAGCTGTGAAAAAGGTAAAAGAAGAAGCTGCTGAATAAGAATAATACTTTTAAGTACTAAGTTTTAATCATGTGAGGGAAGAAGTTCTCTCACATTTTTTTTGTACACGTTTCCCCGTTCTTCAAAATTCTTAAACATATCATAACTTGCGGCAGCCGGCGAAAGAAGGCATATTTTTCCTTTATAAGTTATTTCGCTTGCAATTGTTACCACTTGTTTAAAATCATTTGCTGAATAAAAGTGAATATTCCCAACACCGTAGTCACTGAATTCCTTCTTCATGCGGAGACCAGCTTCGCCCACAAATATTATATTTGAGACTCCGCATGAATTTAAATAAGGATACAGGATATCATATTCAATTCCCCGGTCGAAGCCACCTAGAATAACAGTATCTACAATCTGTAGTGTTTTAATAGCTTCGATGGTTGCTTCCGGAATGGTTGCTATTGAATCATTATACCAAATTATGCTTTCAAAATTCCCAACCAACTCAATGCGATGTTCAAGGCCGTTAAATGATTTGATTCCCGAACTGATTTGATGCGTGGATACACCACTCAGGTAGCATGCTGCGCTGGCAGCCATTATATTGTAAATGTTATGATGCCCTTTCAGTGGTTGGCCCTGGCTGGTATCGTATAATTTAATTACTCTTCGTCCATAATGGAGCTCAATCCATTCATTATTAATTCTCAGTTCAGTTTTTGAACCGGGCTCCAATGAAAATGCCAGTGACTGAGTTTCAAGCTCAACTGAATTTTTCAAAAGCTGGTTAATGGTTTCATTATCCTGGTTGTAAAGAAAATAATCAGATGCGCCCTGGTATTTCCCAATATTAAATTTGGCTGACTGGTATTCAAGGTACGTGTAATAATGATCCAGGTGTTCCTGGAAAAGATTTAGGAAAACCGCGATATGAGGAGCGTGCGATATGTACTCAAGCTGATGTGACGACAGTTCCAGAACAATTATCGTATCAGCTCCGATATCGTTAATACAATCAAATGGAGGAATTCCAATATTTCCAACCAAAAGAGTGTTTACACCCGAGTTTTTCAGGATATGAAATACCAGGCTTGAAGTGGTGCTTTTCCCTTTTGTTCCTGTAATACCAATAGATTGATGTCCATAGCACTGGAGAAAAATATCGGTTTGTGAAGTTAAATGAACCTTTTTTAATTCTTTTGGCAACGTATTGGACGGAATTCCCGGCGATTTAATTGCAGCATCAAATTCATCGATGTGTTGCATGCAGTCTTTTCCCGAAATAAATTGAAGATTGGGATCATTCCTCAGAATCTCATCATTCTTTACTTTATCGTTTTCATCAATTATAGTTAAAGTCTTGATAGGGAAAACTTTGCGTATAAGCTTATAGGTTGACCGCCCTTCACGTCCAAATCCTAATAAAGCCAGGGATTTATTTTCGAAAAGGGTTTTTATCAATTCGTTCATTTGAGTTTCTGTTTAATGATTTCAAGGAATCTGGATTCCAGGAAATGATCGTTGTTAAATTCATTCAGTATTTTGTCAGCAAGCCTTACATCGCCGTGCGAAAAATTGGTTGTATTGCTGTAATAGTCAATAAGTAACGGAAGCTTTTCGTGTTTGTGCCTGGCAATGTACATATGAAGAGCCGCGTTTACTTCGTCAATTGTACCCACACATTCAAATGGTTTTACTTCGTCAATACCGGTAAGTTCTTTCAGGTATCCCAGCATCTGAGGAAGCTCAAACAGGTTTTTACCAAAAATATGAACCATTTCAATCACTGGTATAAACGGGCTAAGGATGGTAAATGCAAACAGGCATTTGGAGCAATTGCAGCACCATATATCCGTTTTGCTGCCAGCATTACAACTTTTAAAAACAGGATAATATTTGACTTGTTCAGCAAATAACTGTGCTATTCTGAGTTCATTCAGTGGCCTGAGAAAACTGAAATAATTAAAATCGGCTGAAATATATTGTTTCACGTAATCCCTGAAATCCGATTCAAAAGCAAATGATTTTGAATATTGATGATTCACATCCGTTCCGGCAACTGTAGGTTCGTTGGCGCTTGATTCGTTTGATAACGCGATATGCCTGTGACCCGAAATAGCCGAAACAAGCAAACTATAAAAAGCCAGCATTGCCGAAAAAGGAGTATGTCCATTCAGGAATCCCTGTGCATTCAATTCCAGTAAAAGTGGATCGATTCGTCGCTTGACTTCAATAAAACCATCTTTTCCAAAACCGGCAACCCGGACACATTCGAGGGTGGCGCCTCTTGGATTCATGATAAACGGGCGGATTTGTTCCGTTTTTTTGAGTAGTTCTAAAGTTACAACTGAATCTTTTCCGCCCCCTATCGGGACAATTACAGTTTCATCAAGGCTTACAGATTGAGGTGCAATGGTTTCACCCGAAGAAGAAATCGTCATAAATTCCTTCAACGATGTTTGAATTTCATTTGTATAAAAGAATTCACCAAGGCCCTGGTAGTAAACATTTTTCCACCAGGAAACCTGTACTTCAGAAAGTTTTTGTCCTTTGATTATGACCTGTGGCGGACAAGCTGATTTCCAATAGCTTATCAGTTCGATAAGGCCGATATGAAAAAGCAGGTTATGGTAGAGCGGCGTTTGAAGTTCCTCTTTTGAAGGAAAGTTTAGAAAAAATCGTTTCCTGGGAATGCTGAATTCAGGATTAAAAGTAAATTTCCCGGCCAGGTTAAATTCATATTTCACATTTAATCCGTTCGCGTCGATATTCGTTTCAAATCCGACATATTCCATAAAAGGATATTCTTCCTGAAGTTGAAGAAATTTTTTCTGTCCGGCCGATTTTTCAGGGTCACTTGTCATGTCAGCAATAAAAAAACTAAAAAGATTTTTAAATGTATTCGAACGTCAAAGATAAAACAATCACACAATCTGGGGAATAGTTTTCCGTTACTTAAAATAATGAATGACTTTGACTGAAAAAATCACTAACTTTACTTTCATTGTATATGACTTTGCGGCATTGCGTTAAATGTACTTTTACCGCAAGGGCGCAACGATAAAACAAAGGAGGCTAAGTTTCATGATTATCAGTGTTTGAATTTTAAAGTGAAGAAGTAATTATACTAAATTTGAAACGATTATGTTACCAGATCAGAATCCAACCGGTGGCCGTATCCTTGTAAGTCAACCTTCACTTAGCGACAGGTTTTTCAGCAGGTCGGTGGTGTTGCTGGCTGAGCACGGTCCGGATGGAAGTTTTGGATTTATCGTGAATAAACCGGCAAATATCCGCCTCAGTAAAGTAAGTGGCGAATTTGGTGATTTTGATACCGATCTTTACCTGGGTGGCCCGGTTCACGTTAATAACCTTTTCTATGTTCACTCAAAGGGTGATATCATCAAAGACAGTCTGAAAATTATTGAGGGCGTTTATTGGGGAGGAGATCTGCAAGAAATCCGGAAATTGATTTCCTCCGGGAAAATTACAGATAAGGATATACGGTTTTATGCAGGGTATTCAGGATGGGAACCTAAACAACTGGATAGGGAAATGAAAGAAAAATCGTGGATCGTTCTCGATGGGCTGAATCGCTATGTTTTTGGGCCAAGACCAACCATTTTATGGAAGAAAATTGTACTTACCCTTGGCGAGGAATACGCACCCTGGGTGAATTATCCGTATGATCCGAATATGAACTAAGAGATTATAATGAAGATAGATTAAATATTCTTAAAACCTTTTTTTTGATTTTAGAACAAGGAATGTCGATTAACGATTTATAAATTTATCTTAATAATGAATCTTTGAATTTCTTCTAAAATCTAGAATCGTTAATCCTTGTTCTTAAATATCTTATTCTTACATATATAGGCAATACATTCTTTTATAAAATATTCGACAGTATTGAAAACAACCTCACAATAAGCTCTGGTTTCAACACAATGGTGAAAACAAAACCAAATATCGCACCCCAGAAATGCGCATCGTGGCCAACATTATCAATATTCTTCTTTCCCATATAAGCCGAATAAATCAGGTACAGAACCCCGAATATAATTGATGGTATGCCGATCGGGATCGGGAAAAGAGTGAGTTTTCCAAGCGGATCGAACAGAATGTACGTAAATACAACAGCGGAAACCGCGCCTGAAGCTCCAACTGCCGTATAACTATAATCATCTTTGTGCTTACCGTATGCCGGAAGTGTTGATAATGCTGTTCCACCAACATAAAGCAGTATAAAGTATAGTATTCCTTTTACGCCAAATAGCTGTGCATAATATTGTTCCACAATCTGTCCGAAGGAATACAAAACCATCATATTGATGAATAAATGTATCCAGTCGGCGTGAATCAGGGCATAGGACAGAAACCGGTAACTGTTCTTGAAATGCTTGATGTCATAAGCATTAAAAGCTAGCCTCCGGAAAATTTCATGATTGTTAAAAGCAAGCAATGAAACGATAACCGTAATTGCAATAATGATTATTGTAACTGACATATGGATTTAAAGTTTAGGCGCTTTGGTATGGTCGATTTCGGATCCTAGAACACTGTGAGGAATGAGGTAAACAATCATGACCATGACAGCAGCAAACGCGGGCCAGAATTTGTTTTTCGGGTCTTTCCTGAGTTTGAAAATAGCAACAACCCAGGCTAAAACCATAACTAATGTTTTGTTATCGGTCATATCGCCCAGGCGAAACAGGTTAAATGTTCCGTCGCCAGCTAATGGCCAGCCTGTCCAGTAGGCTCCAAAAGCATATTTCTGTACTACGGGACCTAATATCAAACCGCCAAGAACAAGCAACGCTAAGGTCGATAACGCGAGTTTATAAGTCCTGGCTCCACCAATAAGCGCTTCAATGGCAGTACGCGTACTAAATAAAAGACCCAGGAACATGGCTAGAATATGAGGAATTAAAATGTATAAAGGTACCGGACCTTTAAAACGCATGACCACAAATTCATCTTTCTTTGCTTTGAGTACAACTTGTTCGCTGCCACTGCTAAGTGTGATTTCATACATCATTTTGCCGGCTGCCGGTTGAGTTGGCATCATAAAAAATAATGTATCGTTTCGTCGGATTAACGGTACGGTTGTTAAACTGTCGTTGCTTTTATAACGCTTATATGTAATTGTTCCTTTAATGTTAGTATCCGGTACGTTTAACGCAATCTCAGCATCTTTATCATTTTCGGCTGTGCGTATCAGTTTGTATTTTATTTCATTGCCATTTAAGGTGGCTTTACCTGAGATAGGGTACGTTGGTCCGGTTCTTTTCTGATAACTGGCCATAGCAATTGTAAAAAATACGGCGAATATCCACCACAAGGTCGATTTTAATTTAAGATTCATATCTGGTTTTTTGATTTTGAATTTGCGGCAAAAATATCTTATTATTTTAATATATCGAAGTTAAATATTACTTTACGATTATTTTTTAATTAAAGATGAGTGCTTATGAAATAAACCAAACGATTTTCCGTTTGTAAAATTACTTACCTTTTAACTGCTAAAATTTGACTGCTGTTATACAAACGCATTTCTTGAAAGTACAAATGAGCTTTTCTAAATCATTTGTATTTATACTGATACTATTTAGCTTTAATTCCCTGCATGCACAGGAAATGCTGGGAATCGTTAACAGCAGTTATGCAGGAATAACAGGATCGGTAATTAATCCGGCAGTCACAGTAACTTCTCCTTTTTATATAGACATCAATTTAGTTTCAGGCAATTTTTTTGCCGAAAATAATTATATTTATATTGCTAAAGAGGATTACCGGTTTAGCCGCTTTCTCAGTAAAAATCCTCAGTTTCCTACCCATGAACCAGGGAATATGATCGTGTACGATTATTATAATACAAAGAACAAAAAAGCATTTGCCAGTGCGAGGCTTATTGGTCCATCATTTGCAGTTACAGTAGGCAGGCATTCGTTTGGTATTGTAACTGGTGCGCGAAGCGTATCATCTACAAAAAATGTTCCATATGATATCGCAAAATTTGCATTTGAAAGACGCAATTTTCCCCCGCTTAATGGAACTAATTTTGTCAGCAACCAAAACATATATAGCGCGGAATTAGCCTGGATGGAGAACGGTATAAATTATTCATATGTTGTAAAGCAAAGAGGTCTTGATTACTGGGCTGCCGGTATTACAGTGAAGGATTTAAGGGGGTATGGAGGTGGATACGTGTATCTGGATAATGTTGATTATTTTCTGCCCAATGCTGATACGTTGATTATTAATAACATCATTGGAGAAGGCGGATATTCATTGCCGCTGGATTATCAAACCAATGAATATATAAAGGATCCGCTTTTCAGAGGTAAAGGAATAGGGTTTGATATAGGAGTAATATATCAGAAAAAGAAGAAAGAAGTTCAGAATGAACATATTAGTTCGCTTTGCGCTCAGAATTATACACCGTATCAATATAAAATCGGTATATCGTTGCTCGATATCGGGCGGGTGAAATTTACACAGAATGCAGAGAAACTTGTTTTTGATAATGTTTCTACAACATGGGATGATCTTTCAAATGCAACAATTAATAGCGTTGATGATTTTACAACGCTTTTAAGTAACCAATTCTACGGGAACCCGACGGAAATTGTACAGGGAAACGAAATCAACATTGCTTTGCCGACAGCTTTAAGTGTTCAGGCAGATGTGAATTATTATAAAAACTGGTTTGTAAATGGTATTATTGTTTATCCGATTCGTTTTTCCAAATCAGGGTTGATCAGACCCGTATTATTCGGAATAACACCACGTTACGAAACATCCCTTTTTGACATTAGCATGCCGGTTACACTCTTTGACTGGACCAAACCACGTATTGGACTCAGTGCCCGATTCCTGTCATTTTTCGTTGGAACCGAAAAGATCAGCGGCTTTTTTCACTACAAAGATTTCACTGGCCTTGACTTTTATTTCGGTGTGAAATTATGGTTAAAGAAGGGACATTGCCGGAATAAGAAGACGGGCGATAATTGCGGGATTGAAGAGTATAAATTGTTTAGAAAATAAAATGCCGGATAGTTTGATAGTTGAAAAATGCTATTCAGAAATATTTGTATCACATCTTCAGTAACTTTAAATTGATTACGGTGAAACTATCCTGGACATCTTTGGCTTAATCCACTGTCCTTACATCCAGCGCATCGCGCAATCCATTTCCAATAAGCATAAAAGCTAAAACCATAATCATAATAGCTAGGCCTGGAAGTATTGCCAGGTAAGCATAATCTAAAATAATATAAGCATAATTTTCTTTGATCATACCGCCCCACGATGGCATCGGTGGCTGAACACCAATTCCAAGGAAACTTAAACCGGCCTCCAGCAGTATGGCAGAAGCAAAATTTGCAGCTGAAATCACAATGACAGGTGCCATTGCATTGGGCAGAATATGTTTGAAAATAATCCTGAAATTCCGGTAACCCAATGCCCGGGCGGCTTCTACAAATTCCTTCTCGCGAAGGCTCATAAACTGTCCGCGGACGACACGGGCAACTTCCACCCACATGGTTAATCCTACGGCGACAAATACCTGCCAGAAGCCTTTTCCCAAGGCAAACGTAATGGCAATTACTAGCAATAAAGTAGGAACAGCCCAAACAATATTAATAAACCAGGATATCAGCGCATCAATCTTTCCACCAAAATAGCCGGCGATGGCTCCCAGGAAAATTCCGATAAGCAGCGAAATGGCAACCGAAATAAAACCTACCGAAAGGCTGACTCGCGTCCCGATAATAAGCTGACTCAGTACATCACGGCCATAGCGGTCTGTTCCCAGGATAAAAGCTTTTTGAACGATATTTTCTTCTGTTATTTGCTTGCGTAACTCTTCCACAGACGTTTTAATTTGTTTCCCATCCAGGGAAATAAATGAAATCAGGTTTCCTTGCTTTTTACTACCGGATTTTTCATACAACGGATAACAAACATTTGCCAGGTGAAAACCAATTTCGAGGCCAGATGAGTCTTTGCTGTATTCAGTAATGATGATTGAGTCGGATGAAAACCTGTAGCTCGAAAGCGGATAAGACTGATACTTGTTTTCCTGCCCGTAAAGTAATTTGTGGAAAATATTTCTAGTGGGAATATCCTGATTTTTACAGACTTTGAGGACTGTAACTTTTGAGCCTGGTTTTAGTGTAGCCAGCAGCAGGTTCTGTTCATTTACCATAGGCGTTTTATCGGGAGTAATCCAATACCCGACAATACTCAAAAGTGCAACCAAGCCAATAAATACAAGCGAACTGAATGAAACCTTGTTTCTCCGGAAGCGTATCCATGCAAGTTTGCTCAGGGAGCCTGTGCTATCGTATTTTCGTTTTCGAAGGAACAAGTTATTTCGTTTAAGTGTAAGCAATTTAAAATTATTGAGTTATGGGGTTGTAAAGGACAGAAAGACAGGATGATTAGTTCATGCAATGAGTGAAAACGTATTAATTCCTACCTGAAAGAGCGCTTAAAATGGTTAAAATTATTATCGGAATCATCTTCATCAGACTCCCTGGGATATGAGTTTATAAAATCAAGGATTTGCTTTTTTGAAATTGGTCCCTGGAAAGAGGAAATCAGATCGCTTAAATTAGTGTAAATATTTTTCAGATCAGATTTGTCCTGATTAATGAGATACATTGCATTTCTTAAGGGAAAACGAGCGTAGTCGCTAATTGCGGCATATCTGGGATGTTGATGAAGAGAATCTCTTTCTGATTCAAGTTCTGAAACCTGTTGCCGGAGTGCCGAAATGTAGATTTTTAATTTGTCGTCGGTAAGTTTTTCAAGGTGTTCGGCGGTTTTATGCACCCATTCGATTTCCAGTTTGAGTAATGCCGGCAGATCCTTTTGGTCGTAAGCAGCAGTTACTTTTTTCATTATTTCTTCCTTTTCGGCTTTAAGCGATTCGTCGGATTCGGTATCAGGATGCATTACCTTGGCTAGAGCGATATAAATGCTACGGATGTTTTTAGCTTTGATACTTTCTTCTGCTATCAATGCATCTTCCCTGGCTTGTTGCTTTTTCGATTTTTTGAAGTTGGGTTGGTGCTGTCCGTGCCCGGATTGCTCAAACTGCTCATGCATTTGTGCCTGGAAACGTGCGAATCCTTCAGGGCTGTCGTCAAAACTATCAATATCTACGTCTATCCCATACATATTGCTGATATATTTGGCGAACATCTCTTTTGTTTCTTCCGCTTGTACCTCAATTTCTTCTCTATACGGAATATCTGCCCAGTTATCATAAAAAGATTCCTGTTGCGGATTGGGTTCAATGTAATTGAACGCATGCAGACATTGTACAACGATTACTTCCCTTATACTTTCAATTTGTTTTTTCGTAAACTTATTGATGGGAATAGTTTCTGCCAGTGCTTCCGCAAGTTTAACCCTCAAATGAGCAACTTTTATTTGAAGCGGGGTGATTTCTTTTCCATTAATTACCAATAACTGCGAAAGCTTTTCGTTTTCAGCAATAATTTCAGACTCCAGGGTTTCAATACGTTTTGTCAGTTTATTGAATGTCTGCTGGTTTTTCGATAAAGTTCGCGCGCCTTTAGCAACAATTTTTAGTGCTTTCTCGTTCTTATCCTCAAACTCTCCGAATAGTGTCTGCATACTTGTAATAGTTATGGTTTGATTTCTTGAAATGTACAGACTCAATGTCCATATAAAAGGCTAAGGTAAAGGTTGAGCACTTCCGAACCCAAATCCTGTAACCTTAACCTCAGCCTGAATCTTTTGAGTCAGCTTAAAATTTCCGGTCGCCACCGAGCAATCCTCCCAGAATTCCGCCGCCAATTCCGCCAATTCCACTGGACTGTTCGCGATTGGTTCGCGAGGAAGAAATAATTCTGTCTGCAAGCCTCGATAAAGGCAAACTCTGAAGATAAATGGTTCCGGGACCTGTCAGGCTTGCCAGGAATAATCCTTCGCCTCCGAACAGCGCATTTGTAAAACCTCCAACAAACTGTATATCATAGTCAACTGTGGGTGCCATGGCAACGATACAGCCTGTATCAACCCGCAGTGTTTCGCGCTCACGCAATTCACGTTTTATAATGGTTCCACCGGCATGTACAAATGCCAGCCCGTCGCCGGATAATCGCTGCAGGATAAATCCTTCACCACCAAACAAACCGGCACCAATCTTTTTAGTAAAAGCTACATCAATATCAATTCCATTTGCCGCGCATAAAAAAGAGTCTTTCTGGCAAATAAAAGTGCCGCCTACCTGCCTCAGATCCAATGGAATAATTTTACCCGGATAAGGCGCTCCAAATGAGACGCTGCGCTTTACAGCAGCTGAGTTGTAAAAGGTTGAGATAAAGAACCCGTCACCTGATATCATGCGTTTAAAGCCTTTAAAAAGGCCACCGCCGGTTCCGGTTTCCATCATAATGCCTTCTTCCATAAACATCATCGCGCCTACTTCGGCACGAACGCCTTCGGAAGGATCAAGTTCAATTTCGACGATCTGCATATCGTCACCATGGATTGTGTAATCGATTATGTCTGCCATTTTGGGGTGGGTTTAGTTAATAGTTAATGGAAAGTAGTTAATCGTTAATCGGAAAACGTTAATGGCAAAAGGTTAAATGATTTATCTAAGACTATTTTCTAATAACGATTAACCATTAACTAATTTTCCCCGCAAATCTATTAAAAATGATCCAAAAACACTTTCAAAATCAAAATTAAAGATTACTTTTGCAACTTCTAACACGGTGGTATTAGCTCAGCTGGTTAGAGCGCCGGATTGTGGTTCCGGAGGTCGTGGGTTCGAACCCCATATTCCACCCTAAATGAAAGGCTGTCTTCGGATGGCCTTTTTTTTGTCTGCACACCCGCAGGGGTGTCTGACACAAAAAAATAACCACGGAGACACGGATTACACAGAGAGTCACGGAGGTAATGCAAATTCAATTTTCTGTGTCCCTCAGTGTCCTCAGTGCCTCCGTGGTTTTCATAAACTTCTATCTTTACAGAATTATCAGGCAAAAAAAAACCGGCACATGGCCGGTTATAATAATTTTAGTTTTCCTGAAACTCCCAGTATTCATCAACACTATCTGATGTTTTCTGATCCCAGTAAGCCGGGGAAACTTTTTTACCATCAGGTGTTTTCAGAACTAGTTCGTAAACTGCTATTACCGGGTTAAAAACCAGGTCGGTTACACCAACCGTAAAGAGGGTAGGAGCGTCTTCGGTTTCTTTTTTGTCTTCGGTAACAATAACTTCAAACTTATTGAATTCTAAAAGGTTTTTCAGAAATTCAACTCTTGCGGAAGCAACTCCTTTTTCAACGATGGTACAGCGCTGTCCGTTGAGTTCTTCGACTATATGTTTTGCTTTGAGTGGCATAGGATCAGGTTTGATAATTTTTATTCTAAATTCCTTTTAATTTACGATTTACGAGGTACGATTTACGTCAAATATCCCCAAATCTAACATCGGACATCATACTTCCGACATTAATTAACAATGGCAAAAGTAACCGCATCAATAAATTCGTAAACCTGGCTCCAGAATCCGATTACAAAGATACCGAGTGCACAGGCGAACAATCCTATTTTCGTCATGGTATCGCTATTGAAAAAGGCAATAGGCGCGTCGTTTTTATTGATAAACATAGCTTTAACAACCAATAAATAGTAGTATAAGGAAATGGTAGCGTTAAGAACAGCTATAAAAACCAGCCAGTAATATCCGCCGGAAGCGGCAGAAGTGAACAGGAAGAATTTACCAAAGAAACCGGCAACAGGTGGAATTCCAGCAAGGGAAAATACGCTTAACATCATTAGCAGGCTCAGCTTTGGATTGGTTGCATAAAGTCCGTCGTAATCATCCATGCTTTCCTTACCTGTTTTAGCCGAAATAGCTGAAATAACACCGAAAGCACCCAAGTTGGAGAAAATATAAACCAGTACAAAGTAAACTGTTGCGGTCATACCTATTTTATTGCCGCCAATAATACCAAGCATAATAAAACCTGCCTGTGCGATACTCGAGAAAGCAAGGAACCGTTTCATGTTTTTCTGCCTGAGGGCAAAAAGGTTACCGATAGTCATAGTCATTACGGCAATCAGGTAAACGATATCTTTCCACAGGTATGCAATAGAATGGAATACGGTATACATTACCATAATAAGGATAAATGCAGATGCTCCTTTTGAAATAACGGAGAAATACGACGTAACATTTACTGGTGAACCTTCGTAAACATCGGCAGTCCAGAGGTGGAAAGGAACGAGTGAAATTTTGAAAGCCATACCGGTAAAGAAAAAGATAAAAGCCAGTACCTGCATCGGCGCATTGGAATAAAGTGCTCCTACGGTATCAAAATAAATTGATCCGGTTGAACCATAAATCAGTGACAGTCCGAAAAGAAGAATCCCTGACGAAAGTGCTGATGATAAAATAAGTTTGATACCTGCTTCAGCTGAACGTGTCTGGTGATGTGTATACGCCGCCAGTGCTGCCATTGGAATGGTTGCAAGTTCAAGGCCAAGGTACAGCATCAGGAAGTCGCCCGAGGAAATCATAAAATTCATACCCACAAGTGTCGACAACAAAAGGATAAAGAATTCGCTGATTTTCTCACCGTTTTCTTCTTTCTTAAGCCAGGTTGTGCTTTGAAATAATATGATCAGCACACCTACATTCAGGATGTTCTTCATCAGGATGGTTAATCCATCGGTATGATACATGCCACCAAAAAGTACTCCGGTTTGTGCAGGCAGGAAACCAACCACGGTATGGATGAAAAATAATCCAATGGCAATCGGGATAATCCGGTGTTTCTGACTTTGTTTCAGGTTCAGATCGATAATGAGAACTAGTAATACCAAACATGTCAGTATTAATTCGTGCCGCATTGTCATGAAATCGTATATGCTCATAGTGAGTATCTAAAGTGTGATTAATTCAATGGATTAAAAGAGACCAGCAACAGTTGCTACTCCGTTTATTTTTTCAACGATTGGTCCTAAACTGAAGTTGATCATATTCGATAACCATAGCGGAGCCATACCAATTGCTGCAATTGCAATAAGAAGCGTTAATGTTGAAAGTCTTTCGAACCACAAAGCATCTTTCAGGTGCAGGAAGTGATCATTTTTGATAGGTCCGAAAAGCAGAGTTCCAACCACTCTTAATATATAAACAGCTGTGATTACGATGGAAGAAGCTGCAACGATTGTTAAAACTCTGTGGAAAGTATCTGTATGCTGGAAAGAACCAACAAAAATTGTCATTTCAGCAACAAAACCGCTTAAACCGGGAAGGCCTAAAGACGCTAAACCAGCTATAACATATACAACTCCAAGGAAAGGCATAACTTTCATCAACCCGCCCATTTCATTAATCAAACGGGTATGTGTGCGGCCATAAATCATGCCGATCAGGGCAAAGAAAAGGGCTGTCATTAAACCGTGTGAGATCATCTGTATAACTGCACCGTTCATCGCTGTCTGGTTCATCATCAGTATCGCGAAAAGTACCAGTCCGCAATGGCTAACAGAAGAATAAGCATTGATGTATTTAAGGTCTTTCTGAACAACAGCACCGAATGCGCCGTAAACTACGCTGATACCGGTTAAAATAAGGAATATCCATGCTTGTTCGTGAGCAGCTTCAGGCATAAGGTAAATAGCAACGCGGAAAACACCGTAACCTCCAAGTTTCATCAGTACGCCTGCGTGAAGCATTGATACAGCGGTAGGAGCGGAGGCGTGACCGTCGGGCGACCATGTGTGGAAAGGAAATAAAGCGCCAAGAACTCCGAATCCTATAAAGGCAAACGGGAAAAGGAAGCGCTGCATTTCGATAGGAATATGATTTTTAGCGATTTCCAACAGGTTAAAAGTAAGTTGGCTTCCTTCAGGTGCTGAATAGAAATAAATACCCAAAATAGCTACGAACAATAAAGCTGATCCGGCCATAAGCATAAGAGTAAGCTTCATGGCTGAGTACTCTTTCGGACCTGAACCCCAGAGACCAATCAACAGGTACATCGGGATAACCGCAAGTTCATAAAACAGGAACATAGTAAAGATATCCAGTGAGATAAAGAAACCAAATACCCCTGATGCCAGCAGAATCAATGAAATAAAGAATTCCCTGTACAGAAAATCAACCATCCATGAAGCGAAAATCCCGGCAAAAACCACAATAGAGGTAAGTGCGATCATGGCAACCGAAATTCCATCCACACCAATGGTATAATGGATATTCAATGTCGGGAACCAAACGGCATCGTAGTAAAACAGCATGGCATCCATGTTTCCTGCATTTCGTTCAGCGAGGTAAAGATAAACCAGTATCCCGGCCAGAACGAGTTGAATTCCCATGCCGACGGCGCTCACCAGGCGGGTTTGCTTCATATTGCTGGTAAACATTATAGCAATGATGGTGAGTAAAGGAATCAGAATAAATAAGCTGAGTATGTTCATGTTACGTATCTTGCAGTTTTAAATTGAATTTTTTATCAATCAGGTTAATTAAAAATTCCAGAGGTAAACAAATATCAGAACCAGCGCTATTGCACCGCTTACAAAAACGTAACCGTATTGTTGCAATCTGCCCGACTGGAAATTCTTTATTAAATTGGAAGTATTATCGACTGTGCGTGCAACCAGGTTCATAAAACCATCCACAATATGCCTGTCGAACCATGCAACAGGTTGTGAAATATATCTGAAAATGATCTTTTTTGTTACAAAGAGATACACTTCATCCATGTAAAATTTATGATAAGCCCATTTGTAACCGTTGCCAAAAACTCCGGCAAGTTTATCAGGTAAACCATTTGATTTCATATACATAGCCGTTGCGCCTCCTATACCTAACAATGCAATTAATACGGAAGGAATAGCGATGCTCCAATCAAGGTGAGCTTCAAAAGGCAAACCATCAGATGTGACCAACTCATTAAAAGGAAGGAAACCTGCAAAAACAGCGCCGAATGCTAGTACCATCAAAGGTATTGTCATAACATAAGGTGCCTCGTGTGGTGTGTGATGGTAATGAGTTGCTTTGCCCCAGAAGATGCTGAAATACAGGCGGAACATATAGAAAGCTGTTAAGCCAGCCACGAGGTATTCAATGGAGAAAAGAATTTTATTGTGATGCCATGCGGCAACCATAATTTCGTCCTTGCTCCAGAAACCGGATAAAGGAGGAATACCGGCAATAGTGATACAAGCAATAAGGAAAGTAGCGTGTGTGATTGGCAAATATTTGCGAAGACCGCCCATATCCTTCATATCGTTGCTGTGAACAGCATGAATGATTGCACCTGCACCTAGGAATAATAATGCTTTGAACATAGCATGTGTGAACAAATGGAAGTTACCAGCCATAAAACCAAGCCCATCATGCCCACCATATCCCGAAACACCAAGTGCCAGCATCATATAACCAATTTGCGACATGGTTGAATAGGCAAGTACACGTTTTATATCCGTTTGTGTACAGGCAATAATTGCCGCAAACAGTGACGAAATACCGCCGACCCATGCAACAACCGTAAGCGCATCAGGAGCTCCAAGAGCATACACCGGGAAAAGACGTGCTACAAGGTAAACCCCGGCCACCACCATGGTTGCAGCATGGATAAGCGCTGAAACAGGTGTCGGGCCTTCCATAGCATCCGGCAACCAGACATGTAAAGGAAACATAGCAGATTTACCTGCACCGCCCATAAAGATAAAGATCAGTGACCAGGTTAGAACTGACATTCCCATAAATGCTGCTCCGCCAGGCATTGTGATTGCCGGTCCGGTTGGACTTGTAAGAAGCTGAAAGTCAAATGTTCCGGTATTGAATGAAAGGATCAGGATACCGATAAGGAATCCAAGGTCAGCAAAACGAGTAACTATAAACGCTTTTTTAGATGCGGCAACTGCACTTGGTTTTTCGTAATAGAAACCAATTAAAAGGAAGGATGAAACCCCTACAAGTTCCCAGAAAATATACATCTGGAAAATATTGGTGGCCAAAACCAAACCAAGCATTGAAAAACTGAACAACGAAAGAAACGAAAAGAACCTGTGGTATCCGCGTTCGCCTTTCATATAACCGATACTGTAAATGTGCACCATCAGCGAAACCGTGGTGATAACGATCAGCATCATAACTGAAATCGGATCAATCAGGGCACCAATATTGATGGTAAGCTTATCAGTTAAATGAAGCCATGTAATTTCGAAGGCTTTTATCGATTTGTAACCGGTTTCAGCAAGATGATCGGTCCAGAAATAACGAATGGCAGTGATATACGAAAGTATAGCTGCTATAGCTAAGCCGGAAGTACCGATTAGTCCTGAAACAATGGGTTTCATTTTGTGCCCGGTAAGTCCTATAAATATAAACAGTAAAAAAGGAATCAGCGGGATAAGTAATGTATACGTGTAGTCGACCATATTATTGGGAAATGGTTAATGGAAAATAGTTATTGGTTAATGGTCATTCTTTTGTTATTGGTTGTAATGATTTTCATTCTGCAGATTTTCAAATTTTCAAATCTCCACATTTTCAAATTAAAACTTCATTTCGTCAACATTATCAACATCAATCGACCTGAAATTACGGTAAATATTGATGATGATAGCTATAGCCACGGCAGCTTCAGCAGCAGCAATCGCAATAATGATCAGGGTGAAAAAATGCCCTTGCAGATTCTGTGGGTACAGGTATTTGTTGAAAGTAACAAAATTGATATTTACTGAGTTGAGTATCAGCTCGATTGACATGAGCATGGTTATCAGGTTTTTACGGGTAAGAAATCCATAAATTCCGATAAAAAACATCAGTGTGCTGATAATCAGAAAATATTGTATTGGGATGGATCCGGTCATGGGATTTACAATTTACGATGTACAATGTACAATTTATGATTTTCTGTTAACGATTAACGATTTTCCATTAACGATTAACTATTTTTTTTCTTTAGCACTCACAATTCCGTCTTTTTCTTTACGAGCAACAATGATTGCACCGATAAGGGCAGCAAGCAACAGTATTGAAATAACTTCGAAAGGCAGTGCAAAACCGTCACGGTCATACGAAATCAAAGCGTTTCCAACGTCAGTTACTGTTGATGTTTGAGCTGGCAGATCCGAAGGAACGAAAGTAAATCTCAGAATGGTTAGCAATGTTAACAATGCACCAGCACCAACTGCCAATGCTGATAAAAGGCTCTGTTTCCTGTCGGCCATTATTGCTTTTTCGCTGATATGGCTGGTGAGCAGAACTGAAAAAATTATCAGCACTACAATACCACCGGCATATACCGTAAGTTGCACAGCGGCAAGGAAGGTATATTCAAGCATAAAATAAATAGCAGCGGTTGAAATGAGTACAAACAGAAGGTACACTGCGGCACGCAATATTTTCCGGCTTGTAACGGTGAGAACCGAAAACACCAGGATCATTCCGGCCAGAAGGTAAAACATTATTTCACTATTCATTGTATTTTACTATTTAGATTTATAGAGGCTCTTTTGGGATGTTGTATTGTTTCAATGGTCATTCAATTGTTGAAGACAGGGTTTTGTGAGTGTTTGAGTTGTAATAGTTGTCATTCAGTGGTCATTCAGTTGTTGAGGGCAGGGTATTGTGAGTGTTTGAGTTGTAATAGTTGTCATTCAGTGGTCATTCAGTTGTTGTTGGTTGAGTAATATTAGCTTTTGAGCAATGCTAGTGGTCATTCAGTTATTGTTCCTGGTGGCTTCGACTCCGCTCAGCCTGACAAAGATTTTCAATCAGTTGTCATTTTCACTTTTCACTTTTCACTATTCGTTATTCACTATTCGTTATTCACTATTCGTTATTCACTACTCCTTAATCCCCTCCATGATCTTCGATCCTGGCTGGTTCAAGACTTTTGTAAATGTTGAGCGATCCCAATGAGCATGTTCAAATTTCTGTCCCATAACAATGGCATCCGAAGGACAGGCTCTTACACATAAATTGCAGAAAGTACACATTCCCAGGTGATAAATATGCTGGTCGATGATGCGTTTCTTTTTACCTTCTTCGTTCACAATGCTTTTGCTGATGATTTCGATGGAGCCGTTAGGGCAGGCGTTTTCGCAAAGACCGCAACCGGTACATTTGTGTTCGTTGTTTTCGTTATGCGGCATAATCACTTCACCACGGAAGCGGTCGTACATTACGAGTGTATCGCGGTTTTCGGGATATTGCTGGGTAACATTTTTCCAGGGAGTAAAAAAGTACTTTGCAGTAACTTTCATACCGGTCAGCAATGTCCAGACGCCACTAAAAATTTCAGCTATATAATTGAAGAATGATTTCATTCGTTCCGATTTATTATTTACAAGTTTCCTGATTCAATATTGCAGGCAACAAATATTTGATTTCACTATTAACTATTTTCACCCTGAGCGAAGCCGAAGGGCACTATTCACTCCCTACCAGTGCCAGCCCAATAATACCATGGTTGCCATCAAAAGGATGTTGAACAGGTTTATAGGCAGAAGGTATTTCCATTCGAGTGTAAGAATCTGGTCGATACGTAAACGTGGGAAAGTCCATTTGAACCACATGATCAGGAAAATTATTCCAAATACTTTCAGGAAGAACCAAACGAGTCCCGGAATAAAATCCATTACATTATTAAATGCTGCCCAATCTCCAAAGTGGAATGGCATCCAGCCTCCGAGGAATACGATAGTTGCCATGGCAGCTACAATAAACAGGTTGATATATTCAGCCAGGAAAAAGAATGCGAATTTGATACCCGAATATTCAGTGTGGAATCCGGCAGTAAGTTCTGATTCAGCTTCTGCAAGGTCAAAAGGACCGCGGTTGGTTTCGGCTGTACCTGCGATTACAAATACTGTGAATGCGATAAGTGCAGGAATATGTCCTTTAAAAAGGAACCATCCGCCACGCTGAAGTTCAACAATTTCGGAAACCTGCATCGTACCAGCTAATATCACCATGGTAATGAGTGACATGCCAACCGAAAGTTCGTAGCTCACAATCTGAGCGCCACTACGCATACCACCGATCAATGAATATTTATTATTACTGGCCCATCCGGCAAGTAAAACACCAATTACGCCAACTGATGAAACAGCAGTTACGAAAAAGATACCTATGTCGAAATCAAGTGATTGCAGTCCCGGAGCAAACGGAATAACCGAAATAGTCAGGAAAGGCACAATGATAACAATGAAAGGAGCCAGGTTATAAAGGAATTTATCAACACTTTTTGGTGTGATCAACTCCTTCATCAGCAACTTGATAAAGTCGGCTATGGTTTGCAATAAACCCCAGGGACCAACACGCATCGGGCCCAGACGTTGCTGGAATGCTGCGCAGACTTTGCGTTCGGCATACACCAGGAACAGTCCGAAAACGGCAATAAACAGGAGGTATAAAACTCCGATTATCGTCCATTCAATGATTGTTGTAAGTAATGGGGAAACGTTTTCAATCAATGCCTGGTGAATGGATTGAGTGATAGGCGTAAAATCGTATTTTTCGAATGCCATTATGAAATGGGTTTATCTGTTACGTTCTGTTTATAGTAAAAACACTATTCAGTGCTTATCTGTCAATATCAGGTATTACAAGGTCGAAAGTGGCCATAATAGCTACAAGGTCGGCGATTTTCCATCCTTTGGCGATATGGTTGATAGTGAAAAGGTTCGAGAATCCTGGTGAACGGAATTTTACACGGTAAGGATTTTTTTTGCCATCACTTACAATATATACTCCGAATTCGCCACGGGCTGATTCAACGCGCTGGTAAAATTCTCCTTCAGGTAATTTAATAACACCTTTCATTTTCACTGCAAAGTCACCTTCAGGAATATTGTCGATCAACTGCTCGATAATATTCATCGATTCCCACATTTCGTCCATCCTTACTTTCCAACGCATAAACGAGTCGCCATCGGTACCCAGTTTTTCGTCGAACTTAATATAAGGATAAGCGCTGTAAGGATGATGTTTACGAACATCGCAGCTGAAACCGGAAGCGCGGCCGGTCGGACCGGTTACGCCAAAAGCTATGGCATCTTCTTTTGATAAAACGCCAACTCCTTTGGTACGGTTCTGGAAAATGATATTATCGGTAAGCAACTTATCGTATTCAGGTAATTTCTTCCTGAATTTTGTGATAAATGCTTTTACGCTTTTCTGGAAGTTAGGATGTATATCAAACATCACACCGCCGGGAACACTGTAATTCAGCGTGAGACGGGCACCGCATGTTTCTTCAAAAATATCGAGGATATCTTCACGGTCGCGAAGACCGTAAAAGAAAGCTGTCAGCGCGCCAAGGTCCATACCTGATGCACACCACCACAACTGGTGCGAAGCCAGACGCTGCAGTTCATCAAAAATGGTACGAATGTATTTAACGCGTTCAGGAACTTCAACCTGAAGCGCATTTTCGACACAAAGACAAACCGCTTCGTTGTTCATATGCGCTGACAAATAATCCATGCGGTCGGTAAGATGAACGATCTGAGGGTAGGAGAGGGCTTCGGTCATCTTTTCGATGCCGCTGTGAATGTAGCCGATATGCGGCTCTACATTATGCACGATTTCGCCTTCGAGCCTGGTGAGTAAACGCAGAACACCGTGTGTACTCGGGTGCTGAGGACCTATATTAACAAGATACTCGTCAGCCTTGATCTCGTCGGTAATTATATATTTTTCACTGAATTCGGCCATAACTATCTTTCTACAACGTGAATATCATCATGAAAATCTTTGCGAAGCGGATGTCCCCAGGTATCGTCGAGGAAATAACGACGGAGATTTGGATGATTATTAAATCTAATTCCCAGCAAATCATAGATTTCGCATTCGTGGAATTCGGCAGTTGGCCAGATATCCGAAACGGTATCCAATGTTGCTGTTTCCCTGTTTTCGGTATTAGCTTTTACAACCATGAAGTGCCTGTGTGAGGTCGATTCAAGATGGTAAACTACCTGTATAAATTCCGGGTAATCAACTCCGGTTTCGCAAACCAGGTAATCGAATGCCAGGCTGCTGTCGGATTTGATGTTTTGCATAAACGCATGCAGTTTGTCGTGGGCAACAGTAATTTCAGGGTACTGGCTGCCTTGTTTCACGACTGCATCCGGGTTTGCAGATGTAAGCTGTTCTATAAGTTGTTCGTTTGTCATGGCCTGATTGGTTTCGGATTGGGCTAGGTTCACTTCTTTATTCCTGCTGGTGACACTGAGTCCTATATCCTTATTTCCTTTTACCTTATTTTTTTTATTTACCATCCTGTCAAAACGCTGACTGGTCTTGCAGACGCTGTCAGGTTTTCTCTTTCCCACTATCCCCACAATTTCCCGTCCTCTTTTCACTATTCACTATTCACTTATCACTTTTCACTATTTCTTCAGCTGCTTCTTGAAGTTCTTTTCTCTTTTTATCTTTTTCTGCAACTGCAGGAAAGCATACAAAAGTGCTTCGGGACGAGGCGGACAGCCTGGTACATAAATATCTACTGGAATCACGTGGTCGGCGCCTTTAACAATAGAATAGGAATTGTAATAGAAAGGTCCGCCGGATACCGCGCAAGCTCCCATGGCAATTACATATTTCGGATCGGCGATCTGATCGTACAAACGTTTTAAAACAGGAGCCATCTTATAATTGATGGAACCCGAAATAATGATCATATCAGCCTGGCGGGGCGTAGCACGGGCAACTTCGTAACCGAAGCGAGCCATATCATGCCTCGAAGCTCCTACTGCCATAAATTCGATGGCACAACAACGTGTTCCGAAAGTTAAGGGCCAGACCGAATTGGACCTGGCCCAATTAACAAGTGCATCAAGCTGTGTGAGTATTATGCTGCCTCCCTCGTATGAATCCAGAACCGGGAAGTCGTTTTTCTCAAATTCTTTTTTTGATGTTATTCCCATTTCAATGCGTGTTTTTTCCAGCCGTATAAAAGGCCAAGACCTAAAATGAAGAAAAAGATAAGTATTTCAACGTAGCCTGTCATGCCTGCGTGTTTCATTACCACTGCCCAGGGGAAAACAAAAACGGTTTCCACATCGAAAATCAGGAAGATAATTGCAAACAGGTAATAGCCTACTGTGTATTGTAACCAGGAACCTCCGATGGTTTCAATACCGCATTCGTAAGGCTCGAATTTGGCTGGGTTATAAGATGTTGGCGGTACAAAACTGGAGAAAAGCATGGCTCCTCCCACCAGTACCACGGCAACAATAAAGAAAAGCACTAAAGCGCTGCTATCCATGTTTTAACTTTTTTTGTGACGGTTTCGAGGCCGCAAAAGTATTGAATTGTTATTATTATATATGTACAAAAATTGATATAGCACTAATTTAGAATTTCTCTAAATTAAGTAATTACAATCTTAAATAGGTAGATGGATTCGTAATCAATTGAATATGTGTAACTAAGTCACTTTATTCCCCACTAAATTGGACCGGTTTTGAAGAAATTATTTACGTAGAATACGGAAAAAAGTTATCAACCGGGAGAAATGTTGATAAGTGGGAGGGAGGGTTTAAATTGGTGAAATTTATTATCCCTCAATGCGAAAGGGGAATTTAAATTTTAAGCAAAACCAAAGCTAGTAAGCAGTTTTATTTTAAGTAAGAAGATGAAAGTTTAAATTTTGCAAGTATCTAATATCCAGTTAATCAGATTTAGTAAAGTACTTATTTTAAAAAGAAATGGTTTGCCAATGTCTTTTTTACTTAATTGCTTTTTATTTTTTCAATTTCCAACCAAATTGGATCTTTTGAATGATTCAATTCATTTAAAATAGTAACCATTCTGTTCCTGTTAAAGGTCTTTGGCGTGATAATTGAATTGCCATTATCTTTTGTTCTTGTGATGATCCTTTCTTTAATTAAAATTTTAAATATCTCATTTGCAATAGCTTTGTTATTTTTGTTTCCAAAACTTTTTAATAGTTCAGATTCGATTTTCCCTACACCAGAAAATAAGAACAATTTCTTAATTAATGAAATAAAGATTAGATGAGCAGAATTTAAGTTTTGTTTTTTATCCATTGAATTCATTGAATCAGGAAAATAATTTTCAACATTTCCTGAAATTATGAAAGATGGTAAATCCTTTTTTGAAGACACACCATAAAGATTTTTTATTTCACAATCTTTAAAAGTGATTTTTGAAAAGCTACAATGTGAGACATCAAGATTATCAATAAAAGAGTCTTTTATGCAGAAATTGTCAATTAAACTATTTGATAAATTCAACGTGTAGATATAAGTGCATTCAATGATCATGCCGCCTATATCAATATTGCTATTACAGCAACATAAAGTCAAAACACTTAACAAATCACCTGCTAAAATTTTGTTGTTTGAATTTGCAGCCTTTTTTAAGAATTCAAGGTAAAAAGTTGCCGTATGACTTGTTGATATTTTATTAGACACAATCTCCATACCTAATCTATGAAGTGGATTATCCCAATGTTCATTAAGAATTTCTAAATCATTATCATTTACAATGTCTATCAAATTTAGGGCTCTTAAACCATCTAGGATATAATAATCGATGAATTGTCTATCATTGCTGTCAGATGAAATGCGACCTAATGAAGGTAGCCTTTGTAACATTACAGCAGATTCATCAACAGGAGGTGTGCCAACCACTAATTCAAATGCTTTATTTATTTCTGAAATTGTTAAGGGACCAATATCATTTATTTTTGATCTTGTAAATTGCGCAATCTGTATGAGAATTTTCAATATTGTCTCAGGGTTTAAAACTGAACGAATTCTTGCTTCTCTTTCGCATAAATTAATAATCAATGTATCCCAAAACTCAACTGCATTTTCTGAATCAATAAAAAAACTTTCCAATTTGGCTTTATCAATGGAATTAATTATTTGACATATTAGAGGCCTTTTGGGCAACCAAAAAGGCAATTCGGCAAAAATGGATAGGCTTTTTAAATAGTTACCCATTTCTTCATCTGAAAATTCATCTTTACTTCTTATAATAATTGTATTAGTTAGATTTAAACCTAATGCAGTTAGCATTTCATAATTATTATTGAAATAATGCTCTCTCCCTGAAATAATTAAAGGGCTTTTCGTTTTAGAAATTAATTCTTTAACACCAGATAACGAACTTGCTCGAATTTGTTTTAATCTTATATTATCATCACTCCATATTTGGGCACCTATTTCATCAAAACCATCCAAAAGAAGAATAAGTTTATCGCCTCCCAGAATTTTCAATATAGAATCCGCTTCTTTTGTTAATCCTAAATCTTCAAAATGCCTTCTTATTATTTCTTCAGCTCTTTTAGTCCCCCAATTTTCTTTAAGATTTATTGCAATTGGATAGTAAATATTATTGCCTTGATGAAATGAAAGTTGGAAAAACATTTCTTTTAAGCAACGACTTTTTCCTGTTCCATAATTACCTAATAGAATTATTCGTTTCCCGTCTTTCAGATATTTTGATATATCCTTTATTTGAATCGACGATTTAATTGGGCTAATTTGCTCATAATATACAGGTGTATATTCTACATTATCCGGTTCACCAGTAAATGGGTTAACGGCACTCCCAAATATTTTTTTTGACCTGATATGTGCGTATGAATTAAAATCAAAAAATAAATTCGAGAATGAATCATAAGATAAAACGCTTACAAAATCACCTTGGCCTGTAGTTTGCATAGAATTTGACGGCTCATTAGGCATAACAAGATAAAATTCAGGGAATATATTTTGAGAAAAGAGATTAAAACGAGTTGAAGCACATTTTGAAATATCAGTTCTTACTTTATCTAACGTTTCATTCTCTGTTATTTCAACTATAATCCAATTGTTAGGTTTTGGTTTAAGAACGCAATCAAAATTAACTCCATTAATTGTTTCTTTAACTGCAGTACAATTCCACTTAAATTGTGCTAATGTCCTAACATTATTTTCTAATGCTTTCCACGTTATCATATGTATATGTTTGTTAAAGATTTGTAATAGCCCTATTGCATTTGAATAGTGGATATAGATTGTATACCTTCTCTGTAAAAAAAACAATAATTATTTAAGTATATGTGAATCAAATAATCTGGCGTTCACTAATACTTGCTTAAAGTTGAACATTCGATTTAGTCATTTTCATTAAATTCTAATATTGTGTTGAGTTCCTTTTAAAAGAAATGACTATTCTGGTAATGATTTAATTTGCAAGAAGATAAACGTATTTTTACTACTTTGATTCATATTTGATGTAAATGTAAGCACAATATTAAATTTAGTTAGATGTGTTGATAAATAATTCAAAATCCATTTTCCTTAATCTCAATTACTTGCCAATTATTGAAATATTAATACCAGAAAAGCATTAGTTTTTGCTAACTTTCGCCCCAAATGCTTTGCAGAGATCTTTTGATAGCAAGAAAAATTTAATTTATCAGGAGTAACGGGAAATATCGTTTTGTGGATGTTGGAATCATCAAATCTATAATATTTTACCATCAAAATACCTGCACATTCCAGCGAAGAGATATTTATCTGATTTCATTAGTAGAATCTGATTTTCAACTTCTGTTTTTAAATCAGGGCTTATAGTATCTTTCAATGTATGTTTGTAAATTCTGAACTGCCTGAAAACCTGGTATCTGAAATTCTGTAGCTCAATTCGGTTGATCCCGTAAAACTCTTCTGCGGCTTTCACAAAAAGTTCAAATTCAGGCAGAGTTGGTATGATTTTAACTTCTTCGGTAATATCATCTGCAGTATAAGCGAAAAACACTGCTGGATCATCAAAATACGGATTCAGTAGAAATGCCTTTTCAGCCCGGTGATGATTAATGAAATTCTCTAGTTTGTAATTATGACCGATGTCAAGTGGATCGGGCGAAATATTGCCTTTGAGTTGCTCAATTTCGGCATCAGTAGTATCCGCTTTTATATTTGGTTCAGGAATTAAAACAGCCCCGATCGGGAAATTATCACTTTTATAAATCTGGTTGCAGATCTGGCAAGCGTACAAGTAATTGTCGAAAGTATACGCAAGCCACCAGTATATACTCTTAGGACGAAAATGTTCCACATCACCGTGAGCAACTACCTCGGTATTAGCCTCACAATAAGCGCATTTGCCAGAACTATCCTTTTTTAAGCGGGTTTTAGCACTCTTCCAGAAAGCGCTGTTGAATGAAATTTTAGTAGTTGGATTGTTCAGATAATTTCGTTGTGCGAACATCAACTCTTTGTCCTTCTCAGTTTTGGAAACCCCTCTATATTTCACATTTATGGCTTGCGGAGTTCTAGTTCGGGTTAAAGGTATCATGGCTTACCTGGATATTTTCAAACTGTTCTCAATTTTACTCAGGAGTTCTAATTCGGAATCAGAAACGATAAGGCTTTTACGTTGGGGCAAGTTATTTTTCAGTGTTTTTTTTACTGAATTAAATTTTAGTTTGTCGGTTTTACTTAAGGATTCAATATTTGATTTCAGAACTTCATACACTTTTTTAGTCTGTTGTATTTCATAGCTTTCGTCGGTCTCCAACCCAAATACAGGGGTCATTAACAGCTGATTCACCAACAATGATCTTGGAGATCCACGGAACGCGACCAGTTCAACCAGATTGTCCGAATTACGCTTAAGTGCAAATAATTCGCCTTCATCAGCTTGTTGCGCGGTTAAAGGCGAGTGAGTAGTAGCAACCACCTGAAAGTTTGGCAACTTAAGGCTTATGAATTCAATGAGCTTACGTTGCCATTTAGGGTGAAGGTGCAAGTCTACTTCGTCAATTAGCAAAAGTCCCCTTGCTTCGAGTGGTTTTTTATAGTCACGAAAAGTTTCGGTTACCCTGAATAACAAATCCCCGATCCAGGCAGCCATATTCTGATATCCGTCACTTAGCTGTTCAAGAGGAACAATCCCATCAACAGTTTTAAACATAACCTGTTTTTTAACTTTGTCAATGCTGTGAAAAGTTGTTCCCGGCAGAAAATCATTTAATGCGTCCTTAACGATTTTGATTCCTTCTTCCCCTGATCGATAGTCCAATTCAATAACCCAGGAAGTTAATGGATTTAATGAAAATGAATTATCGAAAAGATTCCTGACATTCACTGACCGGCCACTATATCGCGATTTATCAGAATTTCGAAAGTTATCAGTACTTAAGCTTCTGCTGGCTCCATAGGCGACTATAAAATAATTTCGTTTTGCATTTTCAATCGCGTCATCGATTAGATGAAGGGATTCTTTATTGATTGAAATAATATTTGATAGCGTATCCCCCTGGTTGATATTCAATGAGATAGACCGCTCTTCTCCCTTTTTGGTCTCCAACACAGCAATTATAGAACAACTTTTTTCGCCATTCCGAATCCAACTATCTGTATTCCCAATTAACTCCCCAAGCGCGTTACTTCCCGCTGTTACCAAAGCAATTGCTTTCAATAAATTGCTTTTGCCTGTACCATTTTCGCCTAAAATTAAGGTCCACTTTCGATTAGTGGACTTATTCTTCTCAAATGACAACTCAATATCCGCAAGGCATTTGAAGTTTTGGATATGTATTTTCTTTAGAAACATTTTAAATGAAATTTATTCGCTAAGTTAATACTAAATTGCATGAATTTATTCAGCTTTTCACATTTTTTAGGCTTAAACTTTTAAGCGAAAGTAAAAAAAAAACTTTTATAAGGGTTAAGTAAAAATGGTATGACCAACCAGTCTGCTTGAAAGTCATTTTTACATGAGATTTCACAAATTACGCAGATAACTAATGGCGTTCAGCAATTATTTATCTGAAATTTGAGGGTTGATAATTACTTTTTATCTTTTAAATCTGTATTATGTTATTGATAGTCAATGATTAGAATGAACTGATTCGTTAATTTAAACCTAATTTGAATAAAGTCAAAAAATGTAAAATTAGATGTTATGTTATTTATTTTGCTAACTCTCCATTTTCTGATTTACAAACCTTTAAATATTTTGCTCTAATTTTCTTTTGTATTCTTAATCGCCTCAACCGATCCGATAATACATTTGTCACTTTGAAAAAGTTGCATCGTATTAAAACTCTCAACCCATTCCTTGTTGATCATAAGCCTGATTATTTTATTCTGCGTAGGAAGTTCGTCCTTAGGGAAAATGGCAATAAGGTATTTGTTACTGATGGGCAGGTAATAAGCGTTTTCAATATCGAAATGCATGGTTCTCATTTTCTGCATATTAATTGCCAAAACTGGATTATCCGAAGTGATAAATTCGCTGTCATCGGCTATCGTATATACATTAATGCAATCAAACTGCTTGGCTTCAATAAGCTTTAGCGCGACTTTAAGCTGGGTTATTAGTAACGGAATGCGGGTTATGTTTTTATGGCTGACTTCCAGTTCTTCCAGTGTTTTGTTTTGAAAGCCAACCTGCGCTCCCTCAGAATTGAAATAATGATCCACCTTAAACTGATTCCTGAGCTGGTCTATCTTCTGCATTTTCACATCAGTATGATAACCCAACAGGTCATTCCACTTTTTGGTTTTATAAAACATGGTTACAACTGCGGAAACAATAGATTTCTTCAATTCATCTGTAATTTCCAGGACTTTATCATCAGTCAGCACTGAAAAAAGGTTATCATAATGATTTTCAAATATATCCGTGTAAATGTCCTCCAGCTTTTGTTTTGATTTATCATTTCTATCCGGCTTTAGAAGGTGTTTTTCTGCACAGATTTCACTGATTTTGCTTTCAACAATCATATTGAAAGCCTCATCTTTTTTAAGGATATTCAAATAGTAATCATCATTCTTCCGGGTGGCAAAATTCTTCAGATACGTTTTTGGAACGAAATGGTGCTTCTTATTTTCAGCTTTCTTCATAGGATTACTTTAGGATTCGGATAAATACTATGTTTTAACAGGATAACAACTCTTTGATGCATAAATTCAAAAATAGTTACAGGACTTGTTACAATTAGCAAAATTTGAAAACCTGGTTTAAAACGGAGTAATTAAAAGGTTAATCTATTCAGATGTAAATATAAGCAAAATAGAAGGAAGTGAATTTTTTATTTCACGCAAAGACGCGAAGGTACGAAGCCAGTTACTTAAATATATTAATTATATAATAGTTATGAAGCGTTATTAATGAAAACATCATCACCTTACAACAAGAGATCAGACTGAATCTAAAATAATTATTAATGCAAAAAACAAAGCAACCCGAAAGAGATGGTCAGGCATGCTTCACCCTCAAAGATCCGAAACGTGTTATGAAATAAGGAAGTAATTAAAATTGCAGGTGTTATTTCTTAGCCAGCGCTTCCGCAATTGCTTTTTCAGCCAGCGGTCCCATTACTTTATACCCGGCAAGGTTTGGATGCACTCCATCTTCGGAATAAGCAGATTTAAATCCTTGTCTTTCATCCACTGTAGATGAAAAATAATCAAGGTAGATGCAGTCGTTTTTATCTGCATAGTCTTTTATCATTTTATTCAGACTGATAATTTTTCCGGCAGGCTGAAGTCCTGGTTTCCATGGATAATCAAATACAGGCAATACCGAACTAAGCACCACTTTAATGCCGTTTGCCTTTGCCATTTCACTCATTCCCATAATATTATCCATAATCATTTCAAGCGTTGTTGGACCTGTATTCCCGGCAATATCATTGGTTCCGGCCAGTATAACCACAACGGCTGGCTTAAGAGCAATTACATCAGCACGGAAACGCACCAGCATCTGCGGAGTGGTTTGCCCGCTTATTCCACGGCCAATGTATGGTTTCCCTGCAAAAAACACAGAATCTACATAAACCCAGCCATCGGTGATGGAATTGCCCATAAATACTACACGATTTTCACCTTTTGCTGGTGGAGCCAGTTTTTCATTGGCAGCATGGTAACGCTCAAAGTTTGCCCAATCCTGCGCGGAAAGGGAAGTTCCGGCGAAAAGAGAGGCGAGGAGGGTGATGATTTTCATGGATTTCATGGTGGATTTGGAGATTTGAGGATTTGAAAATTTGAAAATGAGTATATGTGGTTAATTTGGAGAAGAATGAAGAAGATTGATGTTATTTTTTTTTGATTTAAGAACAAGGAACATCGATTTTTGATCTAAGAAGTTGCACCACATTAAAATTCAAATCAAAAATTTTAGATCGTTAATCCTTGTTCTTAAATCATTTTATTAAATAAAAATCAGAGTTTCTAACTAACTCTCAAACAAACGGTTCCTGCTGGCTGAGGCAATGGAAACTTCCAAGGCCCCAGATAATATCGGTTGAATCGATACCAACAACGTTTCTCGATGGGAAACATTGCTGTATAATCTGCAACGCTTTGTCATCATTTTTACTCCGGAAGATTGGCACAATTACCGATTTATTCGCAATGTAAAAATTGGCATATGAGCTGGGGAGGCGCTGACCTTCGTAGACCAGTTTATCAGGCATAGGCAGTTCGATGATATTAAGTTGCTTGCCATTCAACAAACGCATTTGCTGCAGTTGCTTTAAATTATGCTGCAGCAGATTATAGTTTTCGTCGGTTGCGTTTTCTTCAATAACGGTCAACACGGTGTCTTCATTTACAAAACGAACCGTATCGTCAACGTGTCCGTCAGTATCATCACCCACAATGCCTTCATCAATCCAAAGAATTTGATCAACTCCGTAATAATTCGACAGATACTCTTCAATCCGGGATTGATTCAGATGAGGGTTTCGGTTAGGATTTAAAAGACAGGAACGGGAAGTAAGCAGCGTACCATTTCCATTGAATTCAACAGAACCACCTTCCATAACAATACCCGGATTGTAAACCGGGATGTTTAATTTTTTGCCAATCAGTGTCGGAATTACATCGTCCAGTTCGTAAGGAGGGTATTTGTTCCCCCAGGCATTATAGCCCCAATCAACAATTACTTTCTTTTGCGCGGCTTCAGTGTTGATCAGAAACGCCGGACCGTGATCACGGCACCAGGCATCGTTGGTAGGGTGAAAGAAGAATTCGACTTTGGAAAAATCAACTTCAGCTTTTTGCAAATGACTTACGGCAAAAGCTTTCATCGCTTCGTCAGCCACATTGATGCAGACTTTTTCGCCCTTGGTGAGCTCCTTAATAAACAAAGAGTAGGACGGAAAAATAGCATCAATCTTTCCCGGCCAGCTCTCCTCTTTATGTGGCCAGCTTAACCAGGTTGCTAAATGCAACGCAAACTCGGCGGGAAATTTATATCCCAATTCTTTGGGTGTAGGGTGTTCGAAAATCATTGGATAATGGAGTGGATTTTATGTAGTTATTCTGCAGAAAAATTTTCGAGAATACCCAGTATTTGTTTTTTTAAATGTGGAATATCTTCTACAGCAGTTTTCCAGATCATGGTAAGTGTAATTCCAAAATATTCATGTACGATTATATCCCGAATTCCTGCAATATCTTTCCATGGAACCTGGGTCCATTTTTCTCTGTAAGTTGAGGGCACATGTTTAGCAGCTTCACCAATTATCTGTAAGCGATGTAAAATTGCGTCTTGTTTTTCAAAAGATTGATAGAATTCAATTTCTGAAATCGCCGCAACATAGGATTCGATCAACTTAGCCGACTCAAGAATATCATCAAGATAAACAAGAACGTCGCGTTTTTTCTTCATTTTGATAGCGATATTTCGTCCTGTAACAAATATTTCCTGATCCTTGGTTTTATGGCAGAACGTTCGATCAAATCTACTTTTATCTGAAGTATTTCTTCAAGTTCAAGTTTGATTCTGGCGAATGTCAGCAGGCTGATAGGCTGAATCACTTCAATAACAATATCAATATCGCTCTTTGATGTTTGTTGTCCTCTGGCAACTGAACCTACAACTGAAGCTGAAAGTATACCATACTTGCGCAACAGCGGCATGGTCTTTTGACTGATTTCGGGAATGGTTAAGTTCATGTTACAGATATAATTATTTATGATTTGGATATTTGAATTGCTGTCTCCCAAAAAAGCCATTACAATAATTAGACTTCGTCAATATATCGTTTCGTTATTGGCTGGTACGAATCAATTCTTCTGTCCCTTAAAAATGGCCAGTGTGTCCGGTAGCGATCCGTTTCAGCCAGTTCCAACTCATGAATATGTAGTTCTTCCTTGTCATGAGAAGCTTCGTACAATAGTGTTCCGAAAGGATTGCTGACAAACGATCCGCCCCAGAATTTCATGGCTCCATCCTGTTCCATCCCGACACGGTTTACACTTACCACATGCACAGCGTTGGCAACCGCATGGCTACGCTGAATAGTTTGCCAGGCATTGTGCTGTTCAATATTGGTGGCTTCATCCTGCGATGTGGCCCAACCGATGGCAGTTGGGTAAAACAGGATTTCGGCTCCCATAAGTGAAGTGATTCGTGCTGCTTCCGGGTACCATTGATCCCAACAAATTAGAACTCCAATTGTGGCAAACTTTGTTTTAAAGACTTTATACCCAAGGTCGCCCGGCGTGAAATAGAATTTTTCATAAAATGACGGGTCATCGGGAATATGCATTTTGCGGTATTTGCCAAGATATGTTCCATCGGCATCCAATACTGCGGTTGTGTTGTGGTATAAACCCTGTGCGCGCTTTTCAAATAAGGACGAAATAATCACAACACCAAGTTCTTTGGCAAGATCACCTAACGTATTTGTTGTAGAACCGGGGATGGTTTCAGCCAACAGGAAATTGTCGTAATTCTCTTCGTTACAGAAATACAATGAGGTGAAAAGTTCCTGGAAGCACACAATCTGAGCGCCCTGGGCGGCAGCTTCCCTTGTTTTATCAATGGCTTTTTGCAGGTTCCCATCCTTGCTGGAAGTGCAGCTCATTTGCACCAGCGCAACTTTAACTTTAGGCATGATTTATAATTGAGTTGTGATTTTCTATAGATTTTATTGCGGCTCAAATGTACAAAAAACTGCGCTATCTGCTCTTCAAAAGAATTATAGGCTTAGTACCGAAGGCCTTGGTTTGATAGCAATCTTCTGAAAATATTATACGCCAATTTTATAAATGATTTTCAATTCAATTTTGATTCACTGTATATATTCCGTTCATGATATTTTGTTTTGCCACAGATTTCACAGATTAGCACAGATTTTAAACTGCCAACGCAGTTTTTCTGTTTTAAAAATTTTAATATGAATTCATTTTTAATCTGTGAAATCTGCGTAATCTGTGGCTAACACTGTCCCTTGTAACTTTGTTGATGCAAAGAATTAGCCATCCAATCTATTTAGAATTATGACTATGTTCCAAAACCACCCGCCCGGTTATTCCTCCTTTTAAAATCTTCTCAATACTTAAATGAATTTCATTCAGCCCGACTATTTTAGTTTCAATATGTTGAAAATCAGGTTTCCATGCATTTGCCAAATTGTCCCATAACTTTAACCTTAAATCCATTGGTGTTGTTGCAGAATTTACTCCAAGAAGGTTAACTCCGTTTAAGATAAACGGGAAAACGCTGGTATTGAGCTGGGGAGAAGACACATTTCCGCAACTGGCAACATTGCCATTAGTTTTAAGTGATTTCAGGATTGTTGCCAGTGTATTACCTCCAACAGTATCAATAGCAGCGGCCCATTGCGGGCGTAATAGCATCCGACCCGACTGATCATCAACTTCTGTTCGGCTAATAATTGTTTGTGCTCCTAATTTTTTAAGATACTCGTGCTGATCCGTCTTACCACTTGAAGCCGTAACATTGAACCCCAGTTTTGATGCAATTGCAACGGAAATACTTCCAACACCACCGGTTGCTCCTGTAACAAGTAATGGTCCTTCTTCAGGTTTTTGTCTACAACGCAAAAGATGATGCACCGAAAGTGCTGCTGTAAATCCCGCAGTTCCGAGAATCATACTTTCTTTAAGGCTCAAACCGTCTGGCAATGAAACCACCCATTCAGCAGGGACATTAATATATTCACCAAACCCTCCTGCAGTATTCATTCCTAGGTCATAGCCAGTAACAATTACCTGGTCGCCGGGCTGAAATTTATCAGAACTGCTTTCTACAACAATTCCGGCTGCATCAATGCCTGGTGTGTGAGGATATCGGCGGGTTACGCCTTTATTTCCAGTTGCTGACAAAGCATCTTTGTAATTCAGGGAAGAATATGCGACTTTGATAAGAACTCCGTTTTGCTGGAGATCATCAGTCGATCGCTGGATAACCTGGTTTTTAAAGGATCCGTCAGATTCTTCAGTTACCCAATATGCTAAAAAAGGGAGATTTTTCATTGGAGTGATTTTTTTACCACGGAGGCACGGAGAACATAGAGAAACACGGAGGGAAAGATTGCACAGATTTTTTTATACAAAGTAAGGAAATTGAATAACACAGATTAACTATCTATGTTTCTCTGTGGTTTCTTCGTGAAATCCGTGCCTTCGTGGTTTTAACATAACGGAATTTATTCGTACACCGAAAATATGAAATTTATAAAAGCGAAAAGCCGGATTGACTTCGAACCTGAATTATTTTATTGTGAACAATTTAAAAGTGAATTTTGTTTTATATTTTTACATCAGTTTAAATACAGAAGGATTTATCTGCCGGAATGGGAAATTTTCCAAAGTAAAGCTGTTGCTTGATTCTATAACTACAATATTTTTTTTCGTAACCAAATTGAGTATATCTCGTCTGATAATTCGTAATCTTAAAATTATAAATAAATTAAATTTTTTCAACATGAAAACACTGAAATTTCTATTGATTTTCCTGGTAATCGGGATGCTGGCAGTTACAACCAAAGCACAAAACGTTGATGAAATTCTTAAAAAGCATGCCGACGCCATCGGAGGCCTTGAAAACTGGGCAAAGATTAAAACGATGAAGATGGATATGGTTATGAAAATGCAGGGGATGGAAATTCCCATAGTAGCCACTCAGGTCAATTGCACTGCAATGCGAACGGATATTACGGCAATGGGAATGAGCGGATATTCCATTATTACAAAAACAAATGGCTGGAACTTTATGCCTTTTCAAGGTCAAACCAAACCTGAACCTATAACTGAAGATATGCTCAAAAGCTCTCAGGATGAACTTTGTGTCCTTGATAAGATACTCAGATATAAAGAAACCGGAGATAAAGTGGAATACCTTGGAACAGATGATGTTGATGGAACTGAATGTCTTAAAATGAAATTGTCGGATACCACAGGCAAAGAAAGTACATATTTTCTGGATGCCGAATCATACCTTTTGATCAAGAAAACTGTAAAAGTTACTGTCAACGGGCAGGTTATAGAAAATTCGGCTTCCATGGGCAACTATCAGAAACAGGATGAAGGCATTATTGTAGCTATGAGTATGAAAACCGGCGGGGGAGAAATGGAGATTAAAAAAATCACCATAAATGCAGATGTTGATGAAAAGATTTTCACGCTGCCTAATTAATTGGTTTGAATTTTTATTTGGATTCCGGGTTTGAAGTTGGAAGTCAGGAGTCAGCGTTCAGATATTACTTAAATCTATAATTTGAGAGATTTTATTGTATGGAATTCTCCGTTTGGTTCATTGAATATGAATTGATCTTTGTCTTTGAAAAATGGTTTGCGAAATTTTCAGGTAAATTTAAATTTTATCTTCCTTTTCCTAACTCAATCACTTTCTCTCTTCCGACTTCCGACTTCCGACTCCTGACTACCGACTTTCAAACTCAATCAAACAAAATTTAATCACGTAAGAACCATGAAAAAACTATTCATCTTTATTTTCCTTCTGTTGGTTAGCGGGCTTGTTAATGCCCAAACCAAGGTAAGTTCTTCCCTTTTTGGAGTTATGGAAGCCCGGGCTTTGGGCTCAGCAACGATGAGTGGCCGTATCACAGCCCTTGACGGCATAGTGGCTGATGAAGGCAAAACAATCTATATCGGAACTGCCGGCGGTGGTGTCTGGAAATCGACCAGCGCAGGAGCTTCATCCAAACCGGTTTTTGATAAGTATTGCCAATCCATAGGAGCCCTGGCCATTGATCAGAAAAATCCACAAACAATTTACGTGGGAACCGGTGAAAGCAATATGCGTAATTCGGTTTCTATCGGTGACGGGATGTATAAATCAACCGATGGTGGTGATAACTGGAAAAAAATCGGATTGGACAGTACGGAGCATATTTCCAAAATTGTTATAAATCCATTAAATTCAAACGAGATTTATGTAACAGCTCCCGGAGCTCTCTGGAGCGACAGCAAGCATCGTGGCCTTTACAAATCAAGCGATGCAGGCGCCACCTGGCAAAAGATACTGTACATTGACGAGAAAACCGGTTGTGCTGATCTTTTGATGGATCCGATGCATCCGGAAATTCTCTTCGCATCAACCTGGCAATTCAGGCGCACGCCTTACAGCTTTAATTCAGGAGGCAACGGCAGCGGGTTGTATAAAAGTGAAGATAGTGGTAAAACCTGGCGGGAGATTAAAAACGGCTTGCCTGTTAAACCCTTTGGCCGTATTGCGATGTGCCTGGCTCCAAGTGATCCGAAGCAAATGTTTGCCATTGTTGAAAGCAA
Source organism: Bacteroidales bacterium (assembly GCA_030654075.1). GTDB lineage: Bacteria > Bacteroidota > Bacteroidia > Bacteroidales > UBA4417 > UBA4417. The sequence continues at coordinate 65,520 of JAURYB010000026.1, forward strand.
TAATACCGGCTTATATATATCATCCGATGGCGGTGAAAACTGGAAAAGCCAGAGTGCATCGTTTAATATTGTTTCGCGGCCGTTTTATTTCAGCACTATTGCTGTGGATCCAAAAGATCCTAAACGTGTGTACCGGCCGGCTTTAAACTTTTCTTTCAGCACTGATGGCGGGTATTCATTTGCAGATGCAAGCTATGAAGGTGCTCCGATACATCCTGATATGCATGCTATCTGGATAAATCCGGCATCTCCCAATGTTATTTATGTGGGTTCTGATGGAGGCGTTTATGTGAGTCTGGATAGGGGTGTAACCTGGCAATATATTCATAATCTGCCTGTTTCCCAGTTTTATCATGTGGCTTACGATTTAAAAGAACCCTATAATGTGTACGGCGGACTTCAGGATAACGGAAGCTGGATGGCCCCAAGTGCCGCGCCTGGAGGAATCGGCAATGCAAGATGGGAAAATGTCGGTGGTGGCGACGGTTTCTGGACGGTTCCGGACGTTGATGGTAAAACGGTTTATTCCGAATACCAGGGTGGTTCAATGAGTCGTACAACTATTTCAACCATGAAATCTGAATTTATTCAGCCTCAGAAAACAGTAGCCGACGAAAAACTCCGCTGGAACTGGAATACACCCATAGTTACCGGTGCAAGTAATCCCGGTAATTTGTATGTAGGAGCGCAATACCTGTATAAATCAACTGACCAGGGAAGAAACTGGAAACGTATTTCGCCTGATCTCACAACTAACGATAAATTAAAACAAAAGCAGGAAGACAGCGGTGGATTGAGTGCCGATAATACTTCTGCCGAAAATCACTGTACAATTTTTACAATCAGTGAATCGCCGCTGGACGAAAAAGTTATCTGGGTTGGAACTGACGATGGAAATTTACAATATACCATCGATGCCGGAACCACATGGACAAATGTATCGGCTAATGTTGCTGCCTGTGGAATTCCTTCCCAGTCGTGGGTTAGCAGCATCGAACTTTCAAAATTCGATAAAAACCTGGTTTATGCAACATTTGAGAACCATATGTATGGCGATCATAGCACTTATCTTGCCAAAAGCACAGATGGAGGGAAAACCTGGAATCGAATGAACAGCAGCGTTTTTACCGGGTTTGCGCATAAAATAAAGCAAGATACCGAAAACCGCGATTTGCTTTTCCTTGGAACAGAAATGGGTCTTTTCGCCACCCTCGATGGTGGAAGCAACTGGTTCAGGATGAAAAATAAAATACCGGAATATTCACTTGTACGGGACTTGCAAATCCATCCACGCACTCACGATCTCATTGTTGCCACTCATGGCCGTGGCATTTTCATTCTTGACGATATCCGCCCGATCAGCAGCTTGAGTAAGGATGTTTTAGACAAGGATGTTTATGTATTTCCAAGTCCTGATCTGGTTCTCAGCCAGGGAAAGTTTGGCTATGGCGGACCTTATGTCCAAGGTGAATGGGCAGTAGGAAATCCACCGTTTACTCCTCCGATAACGTATTATTTTAAGAACAGGCTTAGCACAGGAAAAGTAAGTATTGATATTCTCGATGAAAAGGGGAAGTTGATTCAAACCATGCCTGGGACTATTCTTAAGGGTATCAATAAGGTATACTGGAATCTTCGTGAAACGCCTCCCAAGGTTGCTGCAGGAAGCACTAAAGTGGATTATGCAGGATTCACGGCACCAATGGTTTTGCCCGGTACATACACTGTTAATGTCAATGTAAATGACAAAATTTACACTTCAAAAGTAAATTGTATTCATGATGAGAGCAATAAAAATCTTTCACTTGCCGATCGCAAACTTGTTTATGATAAAACTCAGGAATTGCTTGTTGTATACAACAGTTTGAACAGCACTCTCGACAGTATAATGTTGTTGCAAAAGCAATTGCAATCCGATTCTGTAGCTTTTGCTAAAAATAAAAAACTGAAAGCAAAGTATGATGACCTTCAGAAAGTTAAAGCAGATCTGACAGCCACAAAACAAAAATCAGTTTTTGCCGACGAAAAGAAGATCCGCGAGGAGATTTCCAGTTTGTATTCCAATTTCTGTGGAATGGAATCCGCGCCAAATTCAACACAGATTGAGTCCATAAAGTTTTGGTCAGATGAATATTATAAACAACAGATTTTATTCCATAAACTCGCTACTGAAATCAAAAGTAAGAAGCTTATAAAAACCTAGTATTTACTGTAAAGCCTTTAACCAAAAAGCGATCCTGATTTTCTTCGGGATCGCTTTTTATATGATTTTTTTTAAGAACACTTTTTCATTCTTCTCCCTTTCGCCCTGTCCCTTTGTCTACCCGTCTCCCTATCTCTTTGTCTCTTTGTCTCTTTGTCTCCAAGTCCCTCAGTCTCTCAGTCCCTCAGTCTCTCAGTCCCTCAGTCCCTCAGTCTCTCAGTCCCTCAGTCCCTCAGTCTCTCAGTCTCTCAGTCCCTCAGTCTCTCAGTCTCTCAGTCACTCAGTCTCTCAGTCACTCAGTCCCTCAGTCCCTCAGTCCCTCAGTCTCTCAGTCACTCAGTCTCTCAGTCCCTCAGTCCCTCAGTCCCTCAGTCTCTCAGTCCCTCAGTCTCTCAGTCCCTCAGTCTCTCAGTCTCCCCAAGCCCCAGTCCCTAATCCTCATGCCTCCTATCCATCTCCCTCTTATTATCCTTCGTCTTCAGCGTTTCGCGCTTATCATACATTTTCTTGCCTTTGGCAATAGCGATAGTCACTTTACAAAATCCTTTTTCGTTGATAAACATCTCAACCGGCACAATGGTGAGGCCTTTTTCACGGGTTTTGCCAATGATCTTTTTTAGTTCCTGACGGTTAAGCAGTAGTTTGCGTGCCCGTTTAGCAATATGGTTAAACTGGTTCCCGAATTTATATTCCGAAATATGGGCATTAAGCAGGAACAATTCGTCACCACTAAAAGCACAATAGCTGTCGGTAAGATTCACTTTGCCTTCACGCACCGATTTTATTTCAGTACCAAGCAGCATAACACCAGCCGTAAATTGCTCGACCAGGAAATATTCGAAGAATACCTTTTTGTTCTTTATTGTTATAATATTCGCCATCGGGACAAAGGTAGGAAAAATTAGGGTTTAGGGATTGGGGTTTGGGATTTAGGGTTGGTAATTAGAGACTATATTAATTTGTGATTTGTGACTGGTGATTTCTGATTTCTGATTTTTGACTCGGAATCTGATTCAAAACTGATGGCCCTAACCCCTAAAACCCAACCCCTAAAACCTTTCCACTAAAATTTAACCGAAACTCCCGCCATAACATTAATCCCCGCCTGCGGATAATACCCATCAAGTTTTTGCATTGTGCTTTCGTAAGAGTAGCGGTAAACCCAGGCATTGGATTCGTATTCCTCATTTAAAATGTTGTTTATCACTAAAGAGAAACCAATCTCTTTGCAGAAACGAGGTTTGATAGTGTAGCTAAATAACAGGTTATTTACGAAATAAGGATCGAGCTGGCGGTCGCTGCTTCCTGTATTATCAATGTATTGCCTGCCGACAAATTTACTGATTAGATTTATATTGAATCCTTTGAAGATCATCCAGTTCAATGAACTGTTTGCTATAATGGCAGGAGAGAAAGATAAATCAGTGTTTGCGTGATTTACTGCTGTCTGGCCCCATGTATCCCAGTCATCAATATATTCAGTGAAGGATTTGATTTTATTCTGGCTTAATGTAACTGAAGGTTCCCATTTCAGGTTGGTAGTAAGCAATGCTTTTGCTGACAACTCGATTCCTGCCCGGTAGCTCGATGGCACATTTACCATAACCGGTGCCCCAACATCATTAATTGCGCCGGTAAGTACAAGTTGTTCAATATAATACATATAATAGGCATTGGCATTGACCGAAATATGGCTTGAGCTAAGTGAATAACCTGCTTCCATATCATAAAGTCTTTCCGGTTGTGGAACAGGTTTTGCCGGATCGGAATCAACAAAGTTATCGCGGTTGGGTTCGCGGTTCGCCACTGATAATGATGCATAAATATTCTGTTTTGCTGACAACTGGTACGAAACACCTGCTTTCGGATTAAAAAAGTTATAGGTATGATTCTGGGTAATGTCGCGCTGATCATCATCAATACCATCAATTTTGTAATAAATTGTGCGATACTGAAGATCGATCCAGGTGTTGAGTTTCGAAGTGAGGGCATATTCTGTTTTAGCGAAAACATTAAAATCATTTTTCAAAGCCTGGCTGCGGTACCATTCATGATTTATTTCACTGTTAGCGGTAAACTGCGACCAGATGACCGTTCCGAAATGATTTCCGGTATATGTGTTCCATGATCCGCCGAAAGATGTCTGAAGCCGGTCAGTATGATAATTCAATGACCATGTAAGTCCTGTAAAAGTATTGGCCAGCTTCTTTTGCCTGATCAGATCGCTTGTACTGATTGTACTGTCGGGCGTCTGGATTGTATCAGAGCCTATAAAGTAATAAGGCATATTTGTCCGGATCGGATCAATTCCATAATCGGCAAGGTCGTCGCTTTCACGGTATTGCTCGTAGTAACCGGCACCACGCGTATGATGAAGGGCTGCGTTCATAAACAGTTTTTTCGTGAATTCGTGCGAATATATAGCCTGGTAATGTGTTTGCGTGTAGTTATCCGTTTCGTTGTCGTAATAATGCTGTTTGCCCTGGTTATCAATATACGACCCCATTCCATTATAAGTCCGGTTGGTAGCAAGCACCTCCGAAGGAATTCCATCCCAGGCCTGGTAAGTCTTTTCTTTTCCGGAAAAGATATTGAAACGTAAGAGATTTTTATTTGAAGTATAAGCTCCTGAAATATAATAAGATAAAAGATCAGAAGTGGCGCGGTCGATATATCCGTCGGATGATAATTTTGAGATTCGTGCATCCATACTGAAATGCTTGTCGAAAATGCCTGTGCCAAAGGAAACACTGTTTTTCAATGTATTATATGACCCATAAGCACTGCTTAGCTCGGCGTATGGTTCTGAGTTAAGTTGGGATGTCTGAAGGTTTATGCTTGCACCAAAAGCAGAAGCGCCGTTTGTTGATGTCCCCACACCGCGTTGTATCTGTATATTGTCAGTTGAGGTTGCAATATCGGGCAAATCGACCCAGAATACATTATGCGACTCAGGATCGTTAAGCGGAATGCCATTTATAGTAACATTTATGCGTGTCATGTCGGTTCCGCGTATCCTCAGGGCAGTGTAACCCATTCCGTTTCCTGCATCCGAAGTGGTTACTGCCGAAACGCTGTTGCCAAGCAAAACAGGTAAATCCTGCCCGAAATTCGCGGCTGCAATTTCTTTCTTGTCAATATTCTGAAATGCAACCGGCGTATTGCTTCCAGCCCGGGTAGCATACACAATTACGCCATCTTCCATAACAGTTGCTTGTGCAAGTGCAATGGTGAGATCGGCATTTTTTGTTAAATCAATTTTGGTGGTATCATTTTCAAACCCGATGTAACTGACAATTAAAGTGTACGAATCCGGTTTAAAATTCCGGAAAGTAAAAGTCCCTTTTTTGTCGGTTACCGTTGCATTAAAATTGCCGAGCAGCCTGATATGCGCTCCGGGCAATGATTCCTGTGTACTGCGGTCAATCACTTTTCCCGAAAGGTTAATCTGTGCCAGTCCCAGGAATGGCATCATCACCAGCAGGGCTGGTAAAATAAAATTTTTCATTTTAATTTCATTCTAAAAGTTAAACTTCAAATGGCGAACAGGGAAAATCCATTCATTTAAAGTTTGTCCATCCCTTCGCCGGCATTACCCGTATCAGGTTCAATGGGTTTGATCTCAGCCCGTTTCGTTAAGGCACCCCTATTCATTCTTGAGTGCAAAAGTAATGTTTAATTTAGAGAAAATGGAAAATAGTTAATGGGAAATGGTTCCCTTCAGCTTCGCTCAGGGTAAAAATGGTTAATCGAAAATAGTTAATCGAAAATGCTTAATCGAAAATAGTTAATCGAAAATAGCAAGGGAAGGATTCTATTGCCACGGCAATTAGGCCGGGAATCAAAAAATCAACAATGAAAACAGTTCACTTCGGCAAGATCAGTGTAAAAATGGGAAATGGTTCCCTTCGGCTTCGCTCAGGGTAAAAAAGGTTAATGGTTAGTGGAAAATAGTTGGGATGGAATTCTATTGCCCCGGCCTTCAGGCCAGGGAATTTAAAAATCAAACAAAGAAAATAGTTCCATCTGACTCGTCTTGGGATTAAGGTTTAAGGAAAATAATCAGATTTTAATTCATAATTATTCTACAATAATTTAAAGACAACAGAATTGTTTGGAATTTCTGAATTACTTTTGTTTTAAATATAACAGGAATATGAAAATCTGCATAATTAACGGGCCTAACCTGAATCTTCTAGGACAACGTGAACCCGGAGTTTACGGCAGCGAATCCTTTGAATCCTATTTAGAAGTTCTGAAGAAAAAATACCCGGATATCGGATTTACTTATTTTCAATCCAATATCGAAGGTGCGATTATTGACAAATTGCACGAAACCGGTTTTTCATTTGATGGCATAATTATGAATGCAGGAGGATACACACATACCTCGGTGGCTATTGGCGATGCTGTAAAAGCGATCAAAACTCCGGTAGTTGAAGTTCACATTTCGAATGTACACGCACGTGAGGAATTCAGAAGTGTTTCTATGATATCAGCAGGAATGAAAGGGATAATTACTGGTTTTGGAATGGGTTCGTACCGCCTGGCGGTGGAAAGTTTTTTGAAATAATTATCTTCTAAGTAAACTGAAATTTAACATAGGATTAATCAGCAATTTGCTATTCCGCAAATTCCTTCGGATCCAATTGCGTAAAAAGAGTCTTCTTGTTTAAATAATATTCTTTTACCAGGTTTCCCTTGTATATGCCATGTACCATGCTCTGCGTGATCTTTTTACGTTTGCTCCGGATATAAAAGAAATGACGGTAAAAATAGAAATGCGCGCGCAGTACCGCGTAAAAATCCGCAAAACCTCCATCGATCAGGAATTTTAATGCAGCTATACCATCAAGTGGAAAACGAACTAAGAACACAGGGAAAACCAGGTGGGAGGGAAGGTTTTTGTAGAGAAGCGACAGGTTATTCCGGAAATTAAGATACGTTTTGTGGGATGATTTTTTAGGCAACGTTCCACCGCCAACATGATAAACCACCGAATCAGGGCAGTACATAATCTTATACCCGCCATTTTTAAGCCTCCAGCAAAAATCTATTTCTTCCATATGGGCAAAGAAATCCTCATCAAATCCGCCGAACATTTTGTAAAGATCAGCTCTTACAAACATGCACGCACCAGTTGCCCAGAATATTTCCATGGCATCATTATACTGCCCGTTATCGGTTTCTAAATGCTGGAAAATCCGTCCGCGACAAAACGGATAGCCGTATTCGTCGATAAACCCGCCTGCAGCTCCGGCATATTCAAACTTCTCTCTTTCTTGAAATGAACGCAGTTTAGGTTGACAGGCAGCAATCATCTTGTCACTTTCCATCAAACTGATTACAGGTTCGATCCAGTTTTCAGTAACTTCAATATCCGAATTAAGCAATACGAAATAATCAGCTTCTACTTCAGACAGGGCCTCATTATATCCACGGGCAAAGCCGCCATTGCTGCGGTTAATAATAATCCTGAGTCGCGGATAATTATCCTGCAGGAACTCAATTGAGCTATCGGTAGAAGCGTTATCGGCAATAATTACTTCTGCTACATCCTGGCTGTGGGCAAGCACTGAGGGTAGGAATTTCCGTAAAAACTCTCTGCCGTTCCAGTTTAAAATTACTACCGCTACCTTTGCCAATTTTGCTATATGTTTGATTGTTAATTACAGAACTGATCTTGAATAGAATTATTTTGACTATTTGTAATTTTCTGCTAATTTAGAGATATTTCAATTCAAAAACAGATGAATTCAGTAATTTGAAAATATTAGAAATCCAATGGATTCAGTTGTTTTTTCTAAAAATCAAATAGCAACCCAATTCAATCCTTACTCCTTACTCCTTACTCCTTACTCCTTACTCCTTACTCCTTACTCCTTACTCCTTACTCCTTACTCCTTACTCCTTACTCCTTAC
>JAURYB010000027.1 GCA_030654075.1 Bacteroidales bacterium
AAAAGAGAGCTTAGAAAAGAAGACCGGATGCTGGATTGACCGGCTGAAAATAGAATGGAAAGATTGGAAATAAAAAATTGAGGGGCGATGGGGCGAGGGGCGAAAGAGCGACGAAGAGATGAAGATACAGATAGAAATTGAATTAGTGTGAATTCCAAAAAACATAGAATCACCCAAACTTCATGACCTACTAAACAGGAATAAACTATATCTCAAAACAAATATCCTATGATTGCCCAGGCATTAACATATATATCAGGAAAAATCAATTCGGCATTTTTTACACCGGCAGGAAGTCCCAGGGTGATTTTGGGAAATATTGCCACATTGAATGATACCGGAGTAGCCGAAAGCAATGTACTGCTATCGCTTATAAATATTGAAGAAGAAGTGCTCTGGCGGGATCCTGAGAACTATTTTAAACGTGATCCTTCAATTGTTTACAAGAATCCCCCGATGCATTTCAACACCACAATTGCATTTGGAGCATACCTGCCTAACCTGAATAATTTAGGTACCAATTACGAAGGCTCCATTGCCAAAATACAGAAAGTAATCGGTTTTTTCCAGCGCCAGAACGTCTTTGAACGAACCAATTTCCCTGATCTTCCGAATGGTATTGAAAAGCTCAATTTCGAACTGGTGAACCTGAACCTGGAGCAATTACATCATTTATGGTCGATGCTGGGTGGTAAATACATTCCTTCGGTAGTTTACAAAATGCGCATGGTTGCTATTGACGAAGCGCTTGAAAGCGCCGAAGCACCATGGATCACGCAAATCATTATTGACGATAAAATCAAATTTCAGCAATGATAGTTTCGAACTATACCAAACTGTTCAGCATTGAGTTCCTGCACGATTTATACAGGGATGGTGTGGATGCTTTCCGGGATAATAAACTTCGCGAAGAAATTCTGCAGGATATCAGCATACAACCTGATGAAGCTAGTTTGAAAACTATGAATGGTTATCGTATAAAATATAAGGTTCAGAAAAACAAGCTGATCTGTTTTGTTCAGACTATTGCTTCCATTGATACAACCGGCGGTAGCCCTAAAGTAAATGTGGTAAATAAACCGCTGGTCACATTTGAGGAGAATACAGTTCTCACTTTCAAAATCTTTATTAATTCGGCCCGGTTTTTAAACAACTCAAACCTCAGGCGTTTTGACACCAAAGATAAAATTCTGAAGTTCGGCAACGATAGCGGGAATAAACGGGATGCACTGCTTTCGTTATCGCAAAAAATCCCGGCATATAAAACTTCTGACATTTACAGGACCGGTATGCTTGTAACCAATCCCGGCAACTTATCCTTCGAAGCCATCAAGGACAGCGATCCGGCTCATCCACAGAATACCACAAAAATCCAATTCTGGAGCCATATAACTGACTTTGTGCAATACGTAAACCAGGCTGATCTGGTAAACGATACAAGCGGAGAAAAGTGTTTCGGACTGATTAAGATTTCGTTTAAAAAGAATCTTACAAACGATTTCAGCCTTCTAAAAAAAAGCAGTACTGCAGCTCAGAATAATCTGATCCTGGGCAAAGAGTATATAATCCATTTTAAAACGAATGCAGCAAATTGAAAAACAAAATTTACATAAATGTACCCACCCCGGCCCTCCCTGAACTCAGGGAGGGTGCAGATTGTGCTCAATTCAGGGTTTGTCATTCTAAGAAAATTTATCGTAGATAAGTCCTCCCCCTGAGCTCAGGGGGAGACAGAGGGGGTAAAAAAGCAAGGAAAGTCTTATATAATCTTAAAAATGAATGAACTAACATAAAATCCGGATACATTATTATTAATCAATTTAACCTTAAACGCTATGTCACAAATAAATGAAACTGCAATCAGGACTCCCGGTGTTTATACAACGGAGATTCCAACCCTACCACCTTCGGTTGCGCAGGTATCAACTGCTGTTCCCGCATTTATCGGTTATACACGGATAGCTATTAACGAAATCGGAGATTCGCTGACCAATGTTCCGACTAAAATTTTCTCGCTGAAAGAGTACGAACAATACTTTGGATTAGCAGAAAACGAAGCCGGGATCAGCGTGAATGTTGCCATTACCACCGATCCGGTTACAAGTGCCGTGACCGCCATGACAGCACAGGCAGTAATTGCAAGTCCTTCGACACATAACATGTATTACAGCCTTCGTCACTATTTTGAAAATGGTGGTGGGCCATGTTATATTGTTTCGGTTGGACCAACAACAAATGCCGTTGATGCAGGTGAGTTACAACTTGGGCTTACAGCTTTGGCAGCCTGGGACGAACCAACTTTGATTTTATTCCCTGAGGGACAGGCATTAGCTGAAGCAGCTTATTACGGACTTATTGGCCAGGCTATTGATCAGTGTGCTTTGTTGCAGGACAGGTTTACGTTTGTGGATGTGCATCATACTTTGCCAGTGGCAGCCACGCCAAATACTACCACCACAATTGCCAATTTCAGGACGGCATTTGCCAGAACGACAGATCTCAATTACGCCGCTGCATATTATCCAAATTTACGGACAACCTTTAATTTCAGGTATCAGCAGGCAGATGTTGATGTGCTTATTTCAACTGATGGCGCAGCAGCTGTGACTTCAACCCTTGCATCGATAAGAGCAACACAAACAGCAGTTTATAATTTATGTATTGACAGGATCAAGACTCAGCTAAGCCCAACTCTTCCGCCATCTCCGGCTATGGCAGGTGTTTTTGCCAAAGTGGATGGATCGAGAGGCGTTTGGAAAGCTCCGGCAAATGTTTCAGTAAATTCCGTTTATGAAACTATAGATTTTATAACCGATGCCGAACAAGGCGACATGAACATGGATGCCGGTTCAGGAAAATCAGTGAATGCAATCCGCGCATTTAACGGCAAGGGAATACTTGTTTGGGGTGCCCGGACTTTGGATGGCAACAGCAATGAATGGAAATATGTATCTGTCAGAAGGTTTTTCATTATGGTAGAAGAATCAGCCAAGAAAGCAACTTTCGCTTTTGTATTCGAACCTAACGATGCCAATACCTGGGTAAAAATCAGGGCTATGCTCGAAAACTACCTCACATTGTTATGGCGTCAGGGCGCATTAGCTGGTGCAAAACCGGAACATGCATTTTTCGTAAAATGCGGACTGGGTCAAACCATGACGGCACAGGATATCCTCGAAGGAAGATTAATCGTTGAAATCGGCATGGCAGCAGTTCGACCGGCTGAATTTATCATTCTTCGTTTCATGCATAAACTGCAGGAATCCTGATCATGATTTTCAATTAAAATTTTAGTAATCAACAATCTAAAAACAAAATACAATGGCAAATTATCCAATTCCAAAATTTCATTTCCAGGTTGAATGGGGTGGTGCTAAAATTGGTTTCACCGAAGTAACCGGACTCGAAGTTTCCACCGAAGTTATCGAATACCGGGATGGAGCAAGCCCTGAGTATCATAAGATCAAGATGCCGGGAATGCAGAAGTATTCAAACATCACTATGAAAAGGGGAACGTTTAAAGGCGACAACGACTATTTCAAATGGTGGAATACTGTTGCTTTGAACACCATAGAGCGGCGCGACCTTACAATCTCATTGCTGAATGAAGAGCATCAACCAGTTGTAGTCTGGAAAATAAAACAGGCATGGCCTGTTAAAGTACAATCAACCGACCTGAAAGCCGATGGCAACGAAGTCGCTATCGAATCTATTGAAATTGCTCACGAGGGATTAGTAATTCAAAACGAAGGATAATGTTCGATTACCCACCAGTAGGATTTCATTTTTTAGTCACGTTTCAATTGTTCCCGCAAACACCGAATGACTTCCGTTTCCAGGAAGTCAGCGGGCTGGATGTGGAAATGGAAATGGACACGTTTGTGGAAGGTGGGCAAAACCGGTTTACCTGGAAATTGCCCAAGCGAGCCCGGTACAGCGACATTGTTTTGAAACGGGGACTGTTTATGGGTTCGGGCATTATACTCTGGTGCCAGAATGCATTCGAAAATTTCGTTTTCGAACCCGTAAACGTTACCATCGCTTTGCTCAACAGCGATCATGTTCCATTGCAGGCGTGGTATGTGGTGAATGCCATTCCCAAAAAATGGAGCATCAGCAATTTTAACGCTCAGGAAAACTCGGTAGTAGTTGAATCCATCACGCTCAGCTACCAGTTTTTCAACGTGATAAGTGTCGAAAGCCTGGCCAGTGGCGCATTTTCAGCGGCAGCAAGTATCTCAATCTAAACTACTGTTTATCCAAATAAAATAAGTTGAAGAAGTGTTTAATAATGATGTCAATAAAATGATTTAAGAACAAGGATCAACGATTTTTTATTTAAGATGTGAACAATGATACAGTTGGTTAGAAAAGAGATCAAAAATCGTTAATCAGCATTCCTTGTTCTTAAATTCAAAAAAACAACGTGACCGAAAGAGATAAACAATCTAAAAGCTAAAGTATGCCAATCGAAATCAAGGAACTCCTCATCAGGGCAGCCGTTTCAAACGGGAATCCTCAGCAGCTGAATTCTTCTGGTTCAACTTCAGACATCCTGAGGCTGAAAAAGCAAATCACCAAAGAGGTTACTGAAAGTGTTTTGAAAACGTTGAAACAAAAAAGTGAGCGATGATAACCAGCGGATTCGGAAAACATGAAAAACTGAAAATTCAGTCGTATTCCGACAAAGGATTTGCGAATCCTGTCGGTACGCCTTTCGAAGTTACCATTAATCCTGAAACATACACTACAAGACACCGGATTGAATTTTCGGATACTCAGGCTCCGGGAACATCCATGCCCATTCTGAAGTTCAATAAAATTACAGCCCAGGAAATCACTTTCAATTTCCTGTTCGACAGTACCGGTGTTATCAGGGATGCAGATCCATTAAGTATAGGAGTTGCTAACCCGTTAGCTAAGCCAAAATCGGTAGCCGATGAAATTGATGCCTTCCGTAAAAATATCATTGAATACAAGAAAGACATTCACCGGCCTTATTTCCTGAAAATTCATTGGGGAACGCTGCTTTTTAAATGTGTGCTTACCAACCTGGATATTGAATTCAAGCTTTTCAAATCCGATGGAACGCCCATTCGCGCTATCGCTAAATGCACTTTTAAAGGAACTGTTGAGGAGGATCTGCGCAAAGCCCTCGAGAACAAGCAAAGTCCCGATGTAACACACGAACGCCTTGTAAAATCAGGTGATAAGCTTTCGCTGATGACGCATAAGATTTACAAACAGCAAAAGTTCTTATTGCCTGTGGCGAGCTTTAATCAACTGGATGGATTCCGGAATATGAAAACCGGAACAAAGATCTATTTCCCACCTGTAGAAAAATAAAAAATGCCAGAAACTACAAACAGCTCTAACAATGAAATCGGCGGCCTGGTAACCTATTCCTTGCTGGTTGACGGAAATCCGGTTTCGGATGCGATAGAAATTGTGAGCATAGCCGTTCACCAGGAAATTAATGTAATTACCAGGGCTGCAGTTGTTATCGTAGATGGCGATCCGGAAACGGAAGATTTCCAGGTTAGCAGCAGCAACCAGTTTTTACCGGGAAAGAGTATTGAAATCAGTTTAGGCTACGATTCTACCAATGTAAAAGTCTTTAAGGGAATAATAATTTCCAACTCACAGAAAGCTAATGATGAAGCTACATTGCTTACAGTTGAATGTAAAGATGAAGCGGTGAAAATGACTCTGGATAAAAGCAGCAAGCATTATGTTGACTTATCAGCTTCGGATATTGCTGAAACACTTTTTGGTAAGTATGGAATTTCCGGTTTGGATATAGCATCTTCAACAATAAGACACAAGCAACTTGTTCAATTCAACAGCAGCGACTGGGATTTTATGATCAGCAAACTGGATGCGGTTGGTTTGATGTGTATTCTGAACAACGGTGAGGTTAAAATCAAAAAGATTAAAGCTGAGCCCGATAGCACTGCACTGGCTGAATTTGGATATGGCGATAATATTCTTGATTTTGAAGGCGAGATAGATGCCCGTGTACAATCCGAAAATGTGAAAGTGCTTTCGTGGAACTATACTACCCAGGAATTAGAAGATGATGAAGTAGCCTTAAACCTCAGAAACGCTTCCGGCGTAACTACCGACGAATTGGGTACCGGGCAGACAACAACTGTGCGGACCAGCGGCAAGAAAGAAGCTACAGAACAAAGCGCTTTAGCTAAGACTAAAAAAATCCGTGAGGTTTTATCAAAAATTAAAGGCAGTCTGAAATTTTCGGGTAGGGTCGCGCAACCGGTGTTGGCAGGCGATTTCATTAAACTGAAAGGATTGGGTACAAACTTCAACGGGTCCGTTTTTGTTTCGGCAATCGATCATGAATGCAGTGACGGTGACTGGACAACCACAGCTACTCTGGGATGGAGTGAAATGTATTTTTCCGAGCAGGTAAATCCGCTGAGCGAAACTGCGTCAAGCGGCGAATTAAGCGCAATCCAGGGTTTGCAAACCGGTATTATCACTGATATTATTGATGTGGATGGCGATTTCAGAATAAAATTACGGCTGCCATTAGTCAGCAACCAGGAAGAAGGTGTTTATGCGCGACTTGCCACGCTGGATGCCGGTAATAATCGCGGCACTTTCTTTATGCCCGAAATCAGTGACGAGGTTGTAGTTGGATTTATGAATAACGATCCAAACCAGCCTGTAATTCTCGGCATGCTACACAGTAGCACGAACTCAGCACCTCTTGATCCGGAAAATGCGAACGATAAAAAAGGATATGTTTCCCGCTCCGAAATCAAAATAATAATTGACGACGGCGAAAAGAGCATAACCATTGAAACACCAGGCGGTAATGTATTCTCGATGAACGATACGGAGAATAAAATTTCGCTTAAAGATTCAAATGGCAACAAAATTACCATGGAACAATCCGGTATCACAATTGAATCTGCTTCAGCATTAACATTGAAAGCCGGCTCTACACTTTCTATTTCCGCTCCTCAACTATCTGCTAAAGCGGATTGGGAATTAAAACTGGAAGGCGGCGGGTCAACAACTGTGAGTAGCAGTGGAAGTTTGACGATTCAGGGGAGTGTGGTGAGTATAAACTGATTATACAAAATATGGATAGAATGCCACAATCTGGAAGGAAGACCCAAGTTCCAAATTCCAAGCCCCAAATTCCAAGAATGGAAGACGGAATGATCTTGGTTCTTGAGATTTGGGACTTGAGATTTGGGACTTGAATCTTATTAAGAATATGAAAATCAAATAATTAACACAAACAAGCCATGCCATTCGCCGCCCGTGTTTCTGATATGCACTTATGCCCCATGATCACAGGAACGGTTCCTCATGTAGGCGGACCGGTTTTACCTGCCGGTTGTCCGACAGTGCTGATTGGGGGATTGCCTGCAGCCCGTGTCGGCGATATGTGCACCTGCACCGGCCCGCCAGATACTATTGCCGCCGGCTCGGGTACGGTAATGATCGGAGGATCACCTGCGGCCCGGATGGGTGACAGCACGGCGCATGGCGGAGTTATTATTATCGGCTGCCCTACAGTAAATATTGGAGGATAAAAGATGACAAAAATTATCAAATCATTTTTAGGAACAGGGTGGGGATTTCCGCCGGCATTCAGCAACAAAACATCGGATATCGGAATGCTGAGTGATGTGGATGATATTCAAAGCAGCCTTGAAATCTTATTGACTACAAGGCCCGGCGAACGGGTTATGCGTCCTGATTACGGTTGCAACCTGGATGAACTGGTTTTTGAACCATTGACCACAACTTTCAAAACCTATATCAAAGACCTGATTTCAACAGCCATCCTCTATTATGAACCGCGCATTGAAGTGAACAGCATCGACCTGGATGATACCGGTGAGTTGGAAGGACGGATTCTGATTGTGATTGATTACACGGTGAGTGCTACCAATACCCGGTTCAATTTTGTGTACCCGTTCTATAAAAATGAAGCAACTGATTTAAAATGAGGACCAATGATAGTGAGGATTTGAAAAGTATGGTTCTATTAAAGGAAAATATCGAAAATCTCTTGTGCTTAGTGCTATGTGCTTAGTGCTCAGAGTGTATAATACTGGTAAATGAAATGTGAAAACAAATACAGATAAATGATACTGAGCACAATGCACAATGCACTCTAAAACACAAGTATTATCGAATTAATGTCTTAATTTTTAAACCCTAATTATCATGGCATGCACTGATAGAAATCCGCTAAACAGAGAAGGCACAAGCCAGCTTAACCGCGTGCTTGCTGCGCTTGATGTGCATTACGCTGATGTTGACGAACGCAATTCCGCTGATTTGATTCTGTTTGCAAAACGCTATGCCGCATACCTTAATTATTACAACGAAAGCAATGCTCCTGACGGAACCTGGCAGCCACTGATGATGATGGATGTAAGCGTAACTCTTGCCACGCTTGCCAATATAAATGTAAAACGAATCAGTGATTATAAAAAACTGCTGTATAAAAATATCGCTCTTGCTAAAAACTCACCTCAACCTTTGCAGAATAACAAAGCAAAGCAACAGCTGAAATTCTTATTCGACACACTCTTTTCTCTGGTAAAAATTATTGATGATCAGTTGATTCTTTTACCGGATGATGAGTATAAAAAAACGATTTCAGATATTATAAAGATCAGGATGAAACTGAACCTGGCCAATTTGGAGGCAAACTTTTTCCAGGATTTTACCAACGCAGGATTACTTGATTACAGCGTTACTGAATTAGACAGCAACGCTCCTTTTGAAGTGACAAGCGATAAGAATTTCAAAATTTTACAGTTGTCGGATGCATGGAAACCGGCAGTACCGGATTTAGCTATTAAAATACCAACAAGTGCAACTGATTATGAGAAGATTGTTTATATCATCAATCATAACCTTTTCAACAACACCATTGATTCCTTGTTGAAAGGTGTTGCTTCCATAGCTTCCCGGGCAAAGGAATTGTTTGAAAAAACGCTGGTTGATTTCCCGGATCACACTCCTCATTATGGACTGTTCCTGACGTTTACCAGGCTTTTCAAGGTAGTTCAGGAAGATTTAAATCATTACACACAGCGTCACCTTGATTTTTATTTTAAGGACGTTTTGCAGCTTAAAAATAAAAATCCGCTACCTGATACGGCTCACCTGACTTTCAAATTACAAAAAAACGTTGAGCAGCAACTGCTAAAAAAAGGCATTCTGTTTAAAGGCGGAAAAGATATCCTTGGCAAAGAAATCAGCTATGCTTTAACAGAGGATGTTGTATTGAATAAAGCCACAGTTGCTAAAATTCATTCGCAGCAAATCGATTTAACAAACAGCAAACCGCTGAAAGCATTTCCCATTGCGAACTCCGAAGATGGTGAAGGCGCAAAGTTGATTTCAGCCGATAAAAGCTGGTTCACTTTCGGGAATCCAAAAAGCAAAAAGACAACGAAAACCGGTTTTGCCATCGCTTCAAACATATTGTTTTTAAATGAAGGGACCCGAACAATCGTAGTGAGTGTAACTTTTGAGAACGGTATTACGGAAATAAATCGAAAATCAAAAAAAAGGAAAAAGATATCCTGCTTCGAGGCTTCGCTGACAGGGAAAAAGGATTGGCTGGATAAAAATGTAACGGCAGCTTATGATGATATTAATAAAAAACTATGGTTTGGTATTTCAATAACTCCAAACGATCCGGCAATTGTTCCTTATTCAGAGAAAATCCACAAACTGAACTTTGAAACCGATCTTCCTCTGCTTACCATTTACCTGAACCAGGATGCACCGGATGCGATTCCCTATTCAGTTTTATGCAGGCAAAAAATTTCGAAAGTTGATGTTTCAGTTAATGTTTCCGGAGTTAAAGATTTGGTGCTTAGCAGTGATACCGGATCGATTGATGCGTCGAAACCATTCAAGCCTTTTGGTGACTTCCCGGCCCAGGATGCCGGATTTATTATCGGGAACAAAGAAATTTTCCAGAAGAAAATCTCAGAACTGACCTTTGGCTTTACGGGAATCAATCCTTTCAGTTCCTCAACTTTTTACCTGGATGAAGCCAGGTGGAAAACTTTCACAAATCTCACCGCAAAAACAATTTCAGGAATAGACATTCAACCCACAGCCATTGATTTTACTCCAAATGAGAACCTGAAAGCTACCACACTGAATGGATTTATTAAACTCACTAACTCTTTAGATAAATCGATTACGTTTTATATGAAGAGTATAAAAAAATCTTTGGACGGAACCATTCTCGACCTTGTTGATGTAGCAAAACCCCTGCAATATAAAATGACTTTTGGTCAGCCCGCAGCGCCCGAAGAAATCAAAATCAGCGATTTTTCGCTAGGTTATAAAGCAACCTCATCCATAGATTTTACAAAGCAGCAGTCTGAAACCGCCAATAATCTTTTCTATCACCTCACTCCTTTCGGGTATGCCGAAGTTTTTAACAGTGGAACTCCCGCTGACACGCAGGTTGAAAAAACTGAAAAATTCACTTTAGTTGCTGATCTCATTCATAACGGAGAATTGTTTGTTGGATTCGAAAGTGCTGAGCCTGATACTGTGCTTTCCGTTTTATTCCAGGTTGCCGATGGAAGCTCGAATCCATTGAAAAATATGGTGCCGCTTTCCTGGTTTTATCTGACCAATAATGAGTGGATTCAATTTGAAAACCGGAATGTAATCGACCGTACCAATAATTTCACGCAATCCGGAATTGTAACACTCACGCTTCCGGAAGCTATCAGTAATCAGAATACTTTGCTCGAAAAAGGAAAGTATTGGATAAAGGCTGTCGTAGAAAAAGATATTGATGCCGTTTGTAACCTCATCTTGATCCAGGCACAGGCGGCGAAAGTCGAATTGGTGCAGGATGAAGCCACACAGGTGGAATTCAGGCAAAAAATTGCAGCTAAAACCATTTCAAAGCTTGTCGAAAACATTCCGGCTGTAAAAACCATTACCCAGCCTTTTGACAGTTTCAATGGCCGGACCCGCGAAAGCGATAAGCACTACTATGTGAGAGTCAGCGAACGGCTGCGGCACAAGCAGCGCGCCATTACCATCTGGGATTATGAACATATCCTGCTTGAGCAATTCCCGCAGTTATACAAGGTTAAATGCCTGAATCATTCCGGTTTTTATGATGATAAAGGTACAAACGTGTTTTGCGAAAATCTGCCGGGGCATGTCACCGTTGTTCCGGTTCCTGATCTGAAAAACAACACGCATGCAAACCTGCTTAAACCCTATACTCCGATCGGACTGATCAATAATATTGATGAATATCTGAAGAAAATAACTTCGCCGTTTGCCAAACTTCATATAAATAATCCACAGTTCGAAGAAGTGCGGCTGGAGTTCGAAGTTCAGTTTCACGAAAACCTCGATGTAAGTTTTTACACGCAGTTGCTCAACAAAGAAATTGAAAAATTCCTTTGTCCCTGGGCTTACAGCACCGAAGTTGAAATTCCGTTTGGTTCGAAAATCAGCAAGAGCGTATTGCTCAATTTTGTTGAGGAACGTCCTTACGTTGACTTTGTTACCTGTTTCGAATTGCATCACCTGTTACGCGATGGCGAAACGGTACTTTTTGAGAAACACGATATTGAAGAGGCCGTGGCCACCACATCGCGCTCCGTCCTGGTTTCTTATTTTGATGAATCCAATGGCAACAGACATATCATACATTCACCTGCAACCTGCACCTGCTAATGGAAGAGTTTACATCCATACCGAAAACATTCACCCCTGTCGCAAGCCAGGATTATGAATTGCTGCGCAGCGAAGGTCTGAAGCATATCGAAAACCTTTCGTCTGCCTTGTGGACGGACTATAACGCCCACGATCCGGGAATTACCACGCTTGAAGCTTTGTGCTATGCCATCACTGAACTGGGATACCGCAGCGGTTTTGATATTAAGGATTTCCTGCGAAAAGCCGATGGAAGTCTCGTGGATGGCCAGGCTTTGTTTACGGCTAAAGAAATTCTGACAATCAATCCCTTGTCTGTCAATGATTACAGGAAATTATTGGTTGACCTGGAAGGAATTCATAACGCATGGCTTATTGCCGAAGATGTAATTCTTGATGCTAAAAAGAATAAGCATGCCGTAAACGAGGTTGAAATTTACGCTGACTGCGAAACGGATGCACTCACTTATATCCCGAACCTTCAGCCATTGTTTCTTTCGGGTTTGTATCGTGTTCTGCTTGATCTCGATTTTGATGACCGGTATGGCGATTTGAACAATGGAGAGATTATTATTGGCAACCCTGATTCATCCGCATTTCATGAAGGTGAATTTGTTTTCCAGGTTAATCTTCCGGCCTGGAAAGATGCTGATTTCACATTTGCATCCAATGCGCAAAACCCGGTAAACATTGATACGCTGGCTATTCTGCAAAAAGAAAAGCGGTTTGAATTTAACCTCAAACTCACAGATGCCAGCTCAATGGTATTTACAGTTTCGATTCCTCAGAAACCTTCTTCCAAAGAAGTTACGCTTGCCGATGTACAGCAAATGTATGATATAAGCGTTGCCGGCAAAAAAGATAAAGTCGCTGAGATTTTCGAAAAATACTTTTTAAAAATCTCGAAATCAAAATTCATTGTTCAGTCTGCAGTTAAATCATTGAATGAACACCGCAATTTATGTGAAGACTTCCTGGAAGTCACCACCATCGACGATGAAGAAATTGCCTTTTGCTTTGATGTGGATGTAAATCCGGGCGCCGATATCGAAAAAGTTCAGGCTGAGATCTTCTTTTCCATCGAAAATTACCTGAATCCTACGGTTGATTTTTATTCGCTGAGCGAGTTACTGGACAAGAACATTCCGGTCGACGAAATATTTACCGGCCCTGTTTTACAGCATGGATTTATTGATACAGATCAACTTGAGCAAACAAACTTGCGAACCGTGGTTCATGCCTCGGATGTAATCAACATGCTGATGGATATTGAAGGTGTACTGGCTATCCGCAATTTCCAGATGACAAAATACGATTCGGATGGAAACGCAATGGCATGCTGCACTTCCCAGAAATGGTGCATCGAAATTTCGCCTCTGCACAAGCCGGTTTTAAGCACCGATAAATCAAAGATCGTTTTATTCAAAAATCAATTCCCTTTCCTGGCACAATATTCCGAGGTACGAGATACGGTGCTGGTTTTGCATGCCATCCGTTCCCGCGACAAGTTAAGCGGCTTAACCCAGGATTTGACTTTTCCGCTCGGAAACAAGCGTGATACCGAAAGTTACTGGCCTTTGCAATATGATTACCCTCAAACTTATGGAATTGGTGTTTACGGATTGCCGCCAGGTTCAGCTCCGGAGCGTGTCGCGCATCAGCGGCAATTGAAAGCATACCTGCTGTTTTATGAACAATTACTGGCTGACTTCTACTCGCAGCTAAGCCATGCGCACCGGTTATTTTCGATTGAAACTATCAAACAAACCTATTTTGCCCAGTTTTTAAAAGACGTAAAAGATTTAGACCCGGTTTACAACACAACCGGAATGTTCGGAAGCCTCGAAAATGTGCTTTCAAATCCCGATTCAACCACCGATTTGAAAAACGGCTGGCAAACGCTGTATGAAGACAAATTCACTTTCGAAGACCGTCGCAACCGTTTCCTGGATCACCTGCTTTCGCGCTTTGCCGAATCGTTTAACGATTATGCACTGCTGATGTACCGCATAAATTACGAAGACAAAACCGAAGAGAAAATCAGTTTCAACGATTTATCCAATTCAAAAAGCAATGTGCTGAAAAACTACCCGGTTATCAGCAGTGAGCGCGGAAAAGCATTTAACTATTTCCCTCAAAATGCAGATTATACCATTGATACTACCCAGCTTTGGGATACCGGAAATGTTTCGGGACTCGAAAAACGGATCAGTTTCCTGGCAGGCATCAGTGATTTTTCACGACGGTTTTTATATTGCATCCGTAACGAAAAGATCATCTGCACCGAGAAACTTGTCAGTGAAAACGGTGATGATGTTTTGCGATGCTTCCATAGTTTCTCATTTACATCCCGTGATGGAAAAAACAAACTGGTATCGCAGGAATATATTTCCAAAACAGACGCGCTGAATGCACAACTTGAAGCCATTGAAAAAGCTTCCGATAGTGACGACTATCTGTTTGATGAAATCACATTAAAACTCCAGGTTATAGGAAACAGCAACCAGGTACTTCTCGAGAGTGATCAGCCATTTCCTGACAAACCATCCGCCATAGCAGCCGCATCAGAACTAGCTACAGAGTTTGCAAAGGAATGCAGCAACCCGGTTGGATTGCACCTTATCGAACATATTTTACTCCGGCCCAGGAATACAACTTTCGATCCGTTCCAGGTTTGCCTTCACGGTTGCGATTGCCTTTGCGAGCTTGATCCGTATACATTCAGGGCATCGGTTGTTCTGCCTTACGATGCAGGGCATTTCGATAATATGAATTTCAGAAAATACTTTGAAGAAAAAATCCGCGAAGAAGCTCCGGCTCATATCATGCTGAAAATATGCTGGTTAAACAACGACCTGATGCGGCAGTTTGAAGTAGCCTACAAAAATTGGATTGAAACGCTGGCTGATTATTCTTCGGAACATTCCGCCACTAATACCACCAAATTCAAAATTGCAAATAACAAAATGATCGAACTGCTTGCGTCACTGCACAGCGAATACCCGGAAGCAAATCTGCACGACTGTGCCGAAAGCAAAGAAGGCAGCAATACAGTGATGCTCGGAAAAACAGTTTTAGGAACCTTTAAAAGCTAATTGAAATGAATACAGCAAAATCATACCCGGTATTTGAAGCCGACCAGGTGCTCACCAACAGTCACCTCAACGACATGTTCAATTATCTTGAACAACACGATCGGTTAACCCGCATCAAGCTGATTGGCAGCGGAATTGTATGCGGGCTCGATGTTTCATTTCAGGAAAAAGATTCCATTTTGGTTTCGAAAGGCTGCGGGCTAACCTCACAGGGTTACCTTATCACCTTTTGCGATACAAAGTTCACCCATTTTATTCCCTATACTACGCGGAATTTCCCCGACGACCTGCTTTTTATAAAGCAATGCGAAGATGATATAAACTATCCGAAACCATTTTACAAAGAGGCTTTCAAGGATGGAATATTTGAGTTGTTGACAGCAGCCCAGTTCGCTGATCTGAAAGCAGGAGACAAATTAAATGCCATTGCATTTTCTGACAATTCGAAAGTTGACCTGAAGAAATATGCCGTAGTTCTTTTCCTGGAAACAGAGGAAGAAAACCTGAAAAACTGTGATACCAACGACTGCAACGATAAAGGCAGCCGCATGGATTTTGAAGTCCGGACCTTGCTGGTTGAAAAAGCACTGATAAATGAACTTGAAAAGAAACAGGAAAAACCTGTTCCTGCCGGAAAGCCAACGGTAAAACCTGATCTGCACCACGTTGAATTACGAAGATACAATGTGCCGGTCCAGAACCTGAAATCGGCCGATGAAGTGTTGCAGGCTTTTGCAGCTTTGACTGACGATGCCAAGTTGCGAAGCATTGCTGAAGTGCTGAATTACTGTTATATCCATTATTATTACCTCCTCAAAGATGAACCTTCCAACCCGTTCGAAGATGTTTTTGAGCAGTTTAAAAAACTGCGTGACGAAATCCTGAAGAATAAGCCTATCCTGATTCAGTATTTCTACGATTTTATTGATGATGTATTGAAAGCCTATTATGAATTTAAGCGCAAGGTTTTTGAAGTAAGTACATCCTGCTGCGGCGACGAGATGAATTTCCCGCTTCACCTGATGCTGGGTGGCGCAACCGAAAACACTGAAGCACTGGTTCGTAGCAGTTATCGTGAATATTTTATTTATTCCCCGCTGTTCAACGATCAGAAAGATAAGCTGGCAGAAGTTCGGCTGCTTTTTGCCCGAATCCGGTTACTGATCGCAAATGTGGATTTTACCTCGATCAGGAATTTTGAGAACCGACTTGTAAAAATCACTCCCAGCCGTTACGGGTATGTAGATTTATCTGACCGTTGCATTCCTTATAATTACGATGTTGTTGATCCGGGCAATGAGTTATACCGCTACTGGAGTTACGAAAAAACCAGGCGTGGCAATTACCGCTTCAACCTGGGATATAATGCAAATCAATATTGCTTTGCTGATAACGTGGTGCATCCGTTATTGTATGACATCGAGCGCTTCGATTTTTTCAGGATCGAAGGACATATCGGTAAAAACGTGACTACTGCAATCAGTTTGGTAAAAACACTTCAGCAGGAAAACAATCTTCCGTTTGATATTGCAGCTTTGAGTGCTGATTACATTGGAGCCTTAGTCAGAGGCGAAGAACCCAAATGTGTTATCCAGGACCTGGAAAGTAATTACCGGGTTATTATTGCCGAACTTATTTGCAAGATGCACGATGCATTTTGTTTTGCAGCCAAGTTGCCTTATGCATTGCCCGACCGGATCGTAAATTTCACGGCTGCCAATTTTGCCAAAGCATCGGTTGAAGATGCAACCACCATTAAAAGCACGCTGGCATTTAATCCCAATCTCACCGAGAAGATCAGTCATCCGTTTACATCTTCGCTTGTAAGCGAATTCCAGGCTATAAAACAATATACCAAAGGCGATACACTTCTGAAACTCTGCAATCCCGGTGCCAATACCATCGGTGCTGCATATATAAAGATGGCCGGAAAATTTGCAAACCCGGTTTCAGTAAATACTGATCTTCCTGTTACGTCTATTCAATTCCATGCTTTCGAATTTATTGATGCCATTGAAAGCATCCTTGAACTGGTTATGAATAATGAACTGGCTGATATTAATACTGCTGATCTGAAAAGCCGTAACGAACGTCTCGAAAAAGAAGTGAGCGTAATCAGTGCTTTTGCCATCCTGTTTTTGCAGAAACTGGAAAGCAACGACCAATCCAGTTTGTCGGATCTGGCATCGGATTTATACCTCGATTTGCTGGTATTTAACCTTCAGACCATCCTGAATTTATGTTTTGTCGAACAGGTCGAAGCCCTGAAAAGCGAATACAACCGGCGCATGGCGCAGTACCGTCTGGCGAAAAACTTCAGTTTCTATTTCAAGAACCATGGTGGCATCGAACATAAAGCAGGTGTGCCTCGTGGCGGAACCTTTATACTTGTTTATCACGAAGAACGCAGGAACCGATTTATTGATAGAAATGCGCTCTTTGTAAATAAGGATCTTGGTAACCTGATGGTTTCCCGTTTCCGCGATTTGATTCAGACTGATGTTCCTTTAGATACATTGACATACCAGACAAAATTACTTCAAACTTCTATTTTATATAAAGATCCTGAATTGTATGTGAGATTTAAGGATGTCCTCTCCAAATACCTTGATGAGTGTAAAGATTTACCTGAAGAAAAACGCAAAGAAATAACCGAAATCTTAGACCGTGAGCCCAAACCCAAACAGTTTGAACTGACCAACGGCATGGTAATAGCCGATTTCTACATCCCGTATATGTGCTGCAGCGATTGTCCTCCGATTGCCTACATTTTACCTGAAAAGCAAGAAGAGCCGGTAGAAACGCCAACGATAAAAATTGACAAAAACAGTTTCTGCAGCAATGATAAAACCACTTTCCCTATTACAGTTACACCCAAAGGCGGCGTGGTTGCTGGTAGCGGAATCAGCGTTCAGGCGGATGGTAGTTTTATGTTTATTCCATCTGTAGCCGGAGCCGGAATGCATACTTTAACTTATACAGCAAACGGCAAAACTGCCAGTGTACAGGTAGAAGTTATCCAGGCACCTGTAGCTAAATTCTCTTTTGTAGTAACAGTAAACGGAGCAACCTCGGTTCTAACACTGACTAATGAAACTGTCGGCCGCACGGCCCAAACCTCTTACGAATGGTTCAGGGATGGGAAATCATTTTCGAAGGAAGAAAACCCGGCTCCGTTTGAATTTAAGACAGCTGGTCCTGTAAAATCAATAACATTAAATGTAACAAACGGAATCTGCCAGGGCAATCAGAAACAGGAAATAGTTATGCCTGCCGAAGATCCTACCATTAAGATTGATAAGGATAGCTTTTGCAATAATGACAAAACTGAATTCCCGATTATAGTCACTCCTCCAGGTGGAAAAGTAAGTGGCGATGGAGTTAATAATCGTGCTGACGGAACTTCCGTTTTTGTACCGGCAGAAGTTAAAACTCCAGGCCTCGTAATTTTAACCTACACCATTAATGGAAAATCGGCAACCACTACTGTTGAAGTTTCTGAAACACCATTTGCCAACTTCAGTATTGAAACAAAAACAGAAGGCGGGGAAATGACGGTTGGATTTAAAAATGAATCCAGAGGAATAAGTGATAAAACCAAGTACGAATGGTTTATCGATGGAAAACAGTTTTCCGAAAAACGCGATCCTGATCCGATAACATTCAAAACAGCAACGCTGCCACATACTATCCTGTTAAAGGAAACAAACGGGCAGTGTCCTTCTGAATTCAGCCAGGTGATAAATAATGAAATTGAAGAAAGAACTGTTTCAGTTTGCAGCAACCAGAAAAGGTTTGGCATTGAGCCCAATTTAACACCAAATGATGTTGTAAAAGTGCTGGACAGCGGCGGGTTAAAACTGAAAGAAACCACCCTCGAATTTTCGCCGGCTTCAACCGCTATCAGTCAGACTACCGCTTTCAAGGTTTCCTATACGATAAACGGAAGACAGGTTAATGTTACCATAACCCTGATTGTTGTTGATGCAGATTTCATTATGAAACTCACTCATAACACTTCTCCCAGGGCTAATTTCCCGACACTACTGACGCTCACAGCAAAAGAAACTGATGCATTGAAATACAACTGGGATTTAACCGTTGCGAATGGACGCGTACTGAACTTCACCAGCAGGGAAGTTATATTTAACTACCAGCAGAACGACGTTTTCCCGGGCTCCCTTGTAACAATAAGATTAACCGTGACCAAAACTGATCAGACAGGGATTACCTGCGAGAACTCAGCACAGTTTGTTTTAACCGATTCTATTTTCAACAAGCATATGAACGCGGGCGCATTTGATAACCATACCACAGCATAATGCAGGCGGGAAACCTACATATAATTCAGAAGCAAACCATCGAAATTGAATTTGAAAATATTGACGATTCATTTGGTGTTCAGGATCGTGTTGCCCAGGTATTTCATGAAAACCTGCAGCCGCGAATGGAAATATTGCTTGATGAAATGTTTGGAAAAGATCAGTATGCTTCGATTGATAAACTGGAGATCGATTGTGGCGTGCTGAACATAGAAAACTGGGAACAGGAATTCACCGCGCAGGCAATGCTAAAGATGAAAGAAGGATTGGTTCAGGTAAGCAGGCAAAAGATAGATGTTAACGTGAAGGAAGAAACAAATGTGGCCGAAACATTTTTCTTTTTCCTCGAAAATGGATACCTGCCCTGGAACAAACGCATCAGTACCATTTCTGAACTGGAGCAACTTATAAAAGTTGAGGACGAATTCATAATCCGGCTTAAAAAGCTAATCCTACAAAAACTGAATGTTGCAAAACGCCTGGCTTCTCAGTTTTCGGAGAAATTTATTTCAAAACTGCTTACCGCTTATACTCAAAACAGAAAACAGGATTCAGAATCGCTCTCAGCAATAACCGAAAAAGTCAACGCTATGGAAAGCGTTTTACTCAGCCAAGATAGAAATCAGAAACAATTGATAAATGAGACTATCTTGACAGTTTTTGCTTCAGAGAATTACAAAATCCGGGAACTTGAGTTCTTCACGTTCCTGCTTTCCAAAGTTGAAAACAATAATAATCTGAAATCAGAAACAGGAGAAATAATAAGAAAACTGCGTGCTCAACCCGAAAAGCAAAATCTGGAAAAAGAAGAAATACTAACGGAATCCGCACTAATTCAGCGCCAGGAAAAAGCATCAGAAAAACCTGATGAACCAATTGACCTGGAAAACCAGGAACCAGCACTTCGGCTTCGCTCAGTGCCCGAAAACAAGAAACAATTCAATGAAACCACAAAACCTTCCGATACTATCTACATCAACAACGCCGGTTTGGTTTTGCTGCAGCCGTTTCTCCCTGCTCTTTTCAGCCATTTAAAACTGATTGAAGAAAATGCCTGGATCGATGAGGCTTCTGTTTCCAAAGCAATTCTGGCAACGCAATTTATGGTAACCGGTAAGGATGAAACCGAAGAATTTGACCTGGTACTCAATAAAATTTTATGCGGTATCGATAATGAAGAAGTTGTTCCTACCACAATTCTACCAGATGAAGAAACAAAAACCGAATGTGATGTTTTATTGATGGAAGTGATAAAACATTGGGATGTGTTAAAAAATACAAGTATTGCCGGTTTGCGTGAAGGATTTTTGCAGCGCTCCGGAAAACTATCAAGAGTCGACGATGGCTGGCTTTTGCAGGTTGAGCAAAAAGCAATCGATGTATTATTAAATCACCTTCCATGGGGAATTGGAATAATTAAACTGCCATGGATGAATGAAATGCTTGTTGTGGAATGGACGTAGAAAATAATCTGAACCTAAATAAAAAGTATTATGCAAACTCTGACAACAACGGAAAGAAGCAAAAATAATTCATCTGTTTCTTCTCCCATAAGCAATAAACAACCTTTTTTTGCACCTGTTAAAGTGCAACCCAAACTGTCTGTTGGCGCGGTTGACGATCCTTATGAACGCGAAGCTGACGCAGTTTCGGAGCAGGTAACGCGAATGCCTGTTCAACAAAACAGCACATCCAGTCCTAACAATAACGCTTCTAATTTCTTCGCCAGGATTCCAGCATCAAATCAGAACGTGCAACGCGAATGCGCTTCATGCGATAAAGAAAGAATCAGAAGAAGCTGGAGAAAGGAAGAAGAGGAAGAAAAAATCCAGAAGAAAAGCCAGGGATATGGAACAACAGGAATAGAAGCTACTACAGCAGTAAATGATGTTATAAATTCAGGTGGACAGCTACTCTCGGCCAAGACCAGAAGTTTTTTTGAACCCAGGTTCGGGCATGATTTCAGCAAAGTAAAGATTCACACAGGCGATAAGGCAGCAAAATCATCGGATGATATGAATGCACATGCCTACACATTGGGTAATAATATTGTATTTAATTCTCAAAAATACTCTCCTGACACTCAAAAAGGGAAAAAATTGCTTGCACATGAATTAACACACGTGGTGCAGCAGAATGCTGCCGGTAACACCCAAAATATTCAACGCGACTGGGATTGGGAACGTGCAGGTATAGGTGCTTTAATTGGTGGTGTTGTAGGTGGAGTTATTGGTGGGATGACGGGCGGAGGTGGAACAGGAAGCGGAACAGGAAGTGGATGCACAGCCACAGCAACTGGAGTTTCCCTGGGAGTGGCAGGTAGTGTTAACGCAGGTGGTGCTTTTGGATTAATCACTCCTATAACAGTTCGGGGTACTGAATTAGCAGATGTACAGGATTCGGAACTAGTGGATACCTCAAGTGATCACACAGGATCGATGGTTAGCAGACCAAGTTCACGAAGTAATAATAGCGGTTTTATGCCAGCAGATAATATTCCTGATGATCATCATACTGAAAGCATTTCTGATTTTCTGAACTATTATGATAACCATGGAGGAGATGGTGGTTTTTCGCGTCTGCAAATGGATTTGTACAAAATACCAAAATGCGGTATTAATACACCACAATCAATGCCTAATTCTGGTTATCGGATACGAAAAGAAGTTAAATTAGAAGGTACTAGTGTTGTCGGAATTGTAACAAAAACAGCAGAAGCTGTTACTATAGGAAGTAATAGTTCCACACCCGGATTGACTGCCAGCAGGCAGGCTAAAGTTACTTTACGTCCATAAACCGCTAAACCAGGCAAATTTGCTAGCCCAAAAAAGCAATAAAGTCATGATTAATTGCTCATAACACTCCAAATGTTAAAAAAAACATTTCTTTTACATCTGTCCCTCTGAAATCTTTATTTGTTAGTTTTGTTCAAAACGGATAGCATTCAGATCAAAATTAAAGCAGGCAGATTTAAAAAATTCACTCGTTAGTTTAAAAAGTAAGATGATGGACATGTCGGACAATGATATGATAGCTGCCAATGAATATTCTGAATGGTCGGAGAAAGGCCTGGTAACAGATGGCCGCAGAGTTACAATTATTACCAAGAAAAAAAACTACGCGATAAATGAGTTGGTACATATCCAGCATTTTTCAGAAGCGACTATACCTGGATACAAAGTGTATATTATGGGTCCAAAAGCAATTTTTGATGAATATATAAATGGCCGGCTTCAAGGTAAATCTTTAAAAGCAAAAAACCAGGACCCTTTCATTCCAACCAGTTATGATGGCAGAGTTAAAGAGAGCCCGGCTATAGATGGTAATTATCAGATTACCTCATATATTTTTAGTGAACCAGGAGTATATGAGATCTGCTGGCAACCCGGCAAATGGAAATCTAATATTTTAAAGATAAAGGTAGAATAGTTTCAAAAATGCCCGACGACTGATGGCCGCTAATTTCATCCTAACTTGAACAGGAAAACTACTTGTGGAATTGTGGTTGAAACCTGTTTTTAAACGTTTAATACTATCGCCTTTTTCGCCATCACACTCAAAAGCACTCCCCTTGCGCCCATAAACAGCATCATCGCCAGCCATAAACCGTTGTTACCTAAAACCGGTTCAAACAGGTAATATGCCGGTAGGAAAATTAGTGTAGTACTTACAACCATACTCTTTCGCATCGCCTTTGATGCTGTGGCTCCAACATAAATTCCATCCCAGATAAATGCTGCAAAAGTAATTCCCGGAACCATCACCACCCAGAACATAAAAGGTTGTGCCGCCGTAATTGTAACAGGATCGTTTGTCAGTAACCGCAATATTAAACTTCCTCCGACCAGGAAAATCAATGTAAATGAAAGCGCAATAGTACCGCCCCAGATAAAAAGTCTCCGGATTACTTTTTTAAGCATTGCCTTGTCGCCAGCTCCGATATACCGCCCGGCCAGCGCTTCAGCAGCATAAGCAAAACCATCCACAAAATAGGAGAAGAAATAGAAAAATTGGAACAGCAATGTATTAACAGCCAATATAGTGTCATTTGTATTTGCAGATTGGGTTGTGAAAAATGAAAGAGTAAATATCAGGCAAAGGGTGCGGATAAAAATATCCTTATTCACATGGAAAAACCGGATGAAAGCCTTGCGGTTAATAGCTTCGGTAAAATTAACATACTTTCTGAGCTTCGGTAAGTAGAATGAAAGCAGAAACAAACCCAGCAACAACCCGCCATACTGGCTGATAACATTAGCCCAGGCTACGCCATTACTTCCCATCCCCAGCACTTTTATAAACAAAAGACTAAGCAATACATTCAGCAGGTTTACACTAATAGCCAGAATCATTGGCAACCTGGCATTCTGCATTCCGATAAACCAACCGATTATAGCATAAATAAAAAGTGTGGCCGGCGCGGCATAAATACGAATGTTGAAATACTGATGCGCCAGTGATTCAACAGAAGTGCTGCTATTTACCAGGTTAAATGCCGCCCAGCTAAGCGGCCATTGCATCAAAATCAGGAATAAACCTCCGCCAATCGCAAAAATCATCGATCGGATCAGAATATTTCCGGCTTCAGCAAAATTTCGCTGCCCGTAAGCCTGTGCTGTGAAACCGCTTGTTCCCATGCGCAAAAACCCGAATGCCCAGAAAATAAAACTGAAAATCATCCCACCCAAAGCCACTGCACCCACATATTTCACTGATCCAAGATGACCCATCAAACCAAGATCGACCATAGCCAGAAGTGGAATAGTAATATTTGTTACAATATTTGGGATGGCGAGACGAAGGATACGACGGTTCAGCAATTGTAATTATTTTGAGAATGCAAAGATGGGGATTTTTAACACGGAGACACAGAGAGCATTGAGAGACACGGAGATATTCTTTCTCTAAAAATGTGATTGAATGATACTTTTAAACTTCAATGATAAAAACATCAATATACTCACTTCAGACAATCACTTCTTCTTAGTGTTCCTTCGTGTCCTTAGTGCCTCAGTGGTTTCCTTTCCTTAATTACAAATCAAAAAAATAATATTCCCCAAAGAAGATACAACTTATTCCTCAGTGTTCATCCGTGTCCTCAGTGCCTCCGTGGTTTTCACTTCTTTAAATAAATCAAAATAAAAATCCTGGATCATTCAAACAAAAATAGTATTACCTTTGTCACAGTTTTAAGAAAGATTCTCCTCCGGATTTTTTTAGCAATAACATAGATTTTCTATAAGCCGGTTAAAACCAGGCAATAATAACACCGATTTCAATAACCTTACTTCAATTACTTTATTTCCCAAAAGGCCTTCTGGCAATATATGCAAAGCACCTACAGTATGGAATACAACACCACCCGTGGCTCCATGAAGATTTCCGAATATGGCCGGAATATTCAGAATATGATCCTTTATATTGCTTCGCTTCCCGATCGCGATCAGCGCAACAGGCTTACAAGCACACTCGTCAACATCCTGGCAATTATGAACCCGGATATGCGCGACCAGGTCGATATCAAGCATAAGCTTTATGATCATGTGCACCTGATGTCGGATTTTACGCTCGATATCGATTCACCTTACCCTGTACCCCCGCGTCCTGAAGAAGCTCCGGCTCCTGCAAGGGTTCCTTATACCCAGGAAAATATAAAGCTCAGACCTTACGGGAAATACATGCAACGCATGATTGAAAAGGCTGTTCTGTACCCTGACGGAGAAGAAAAAGACGAACTGGTTAAAACTATCGCCAATAACCTGAAAAAAATGTACCTCAACTGGAACCGCGATTCGGTAAACGATGAACTGATCCATGAACACCTGAGTTTATTGTCGGGTACAAAACTCAAACTACGCGACGACGACCGCCTGCACTCAACAACAGATATCCTGAAAGCCAATAAGCAACAAGCTCTTGATAAACAAAAACAACCTTTCAAAAAGCATAAGTTTACAGGCAAGAATAATGAGAATAACAATGGCCGTAAAAAGAAATTCGGCAAGAATTAATTCTTTGCATTCAAATAAGAATCGTGAGGGTTTCACATCGTGTGAGGCCCTCTTTTTTATAAACAAATCTTTTTCACGTTTCAACCATTGCAATGGCAAATTTTTTAATTTCGGCATTGATAATAATCTGATTCTATGAGTTCGTTCGAAATACAAGGCGGCCTTCAGCTGAAAGGCAATATTACTCCCCAAGGCGCTAAAAATGAAGCGTTGCAAATTCTCTGCGCGGTATTGCTGACTTCAGAAGAAGTTACAATTCATAATATCCCGGATATTCTTGATGTTAACAAGTTGATCGAACTCCTTGCCGCACTGGGAGTAATTGTTACAAAAAATGGTATTGGCAGTTATTCGTTTAAAGCCGAATCCATTAACCTGGATTATATGGAAACCGAAGAATTCCGCAAACAGGCCTCAAGCCTGCGCGGATCGGTAATGATTTTGGGCCCACTGCTTGCCCGTTTCGGACATGGAAGCATTCCGAAACCCGGTGGCGACAAAATCGGGCGTCGTCGGCTTGACACCCATTTTATTGGTTTGCAGAAACTGGGTGCTTCCTTCGACTTTGATTCGGTAAAAGGATTTACTCGTGTAACCGCACCCAAACTTACAGGTGCTTACATGCTCCTGGATGAAGCTTCGGTTACAGGAACCGCTAATATCCTGATGGCTGCCGTATTGGCCGAAGGAAAAACCACCATCTTCAATGCAGCCTGCGAACCATATCTTGTTCAACTCAGCGAAATGCTCGTACGCATGGGTGCCAAAATTGAAGGAATAGGCTCAAACCTGCTCAAAATTGAAGGTGTCGAAAAATTAAGCGGCACATCACATACTTTGCTGCCTGATATGATTGAAGTAGGCAGTTTTATAGGCCTCGCCGCCATGACCCGCAGCGACATAACCATTTGCAACGTAAATTACCCGGCTTTAGGAATTATCCCGGATGTATTCAGGAAATTAGGTATTATAATCGAACACCAGGGCGATAACATTCATATCCCTGCCCAGGATCATTACGAAGTGGAATCCTTTATGGATGGCGGAATAATGACCATTTCCGACGCTCCCTGGCCAGGTTTTACACCCGACCTGATCAGCGTAATACTGGTTACGGCAATACAGGCTAAAGGAAGTGTGCTGGTACACCAGAAAATGTTCGAGAGCCGCTTGTTCTTCGTTGACAAACTGATTGATATGGGCGCACAAATAATTCTCTGCGACCCACACCGTGCCACGGTTATCGGGTTAAATCGTGAACACAGGCTTCGGGCAATACGCATGTCTTCACCCGATATCAGGGCCGGGGTTGCGCTACTTATTGCAGCGCTCTCTGCAAAAGGAACCAGTATCATTGATAATATCGACCAGATTGATCGGGGCTATCAGAATATCGACGGACGGTTGAACGCAATAGGGGCACAAATAAGGAGAGTCTGATAATCATATCGTTTATCACTTTTGCTTAATTATCATCGCACTTTATATAGAAATAATTTGTTCCGTATAAAGTATAAACAGGTTTTATTGCTGGTTACTGAAAACAGCTTCAGGTCACTGTCGTGTTTGCTTCCATATTACATATCTACGGTATTTTTAACATCCTGATCTGAATACGCTTAGATAGATTCATCGTAATATCCCGGCTCTTTATGTTTTATAATTCGGCAAATTAAATTTACATTTCTATTACATTTTTAACATTTATTGGTTTTGATTAACAGTGTTTAACAGTAGGGACTGATTTACCAATATACATTTGCAGAACATTTTTAACCTAAATTTCTCTCTAATTAAAACGAAAAACAAAATGAAAAAGGTACTGATTATCGCAACTGCATTGGTATTTGCAGTAAGTGCTTCAACATTGGTTTCTGCACAAAATGCTACAACAAAATCGCAGCCGCAAAAAGCTACAACTACTGTTACTACACAAAAATCACCAAAAACAGGAGTGAAAACTAAAACGATGTCTTCAAGGAAAGAATCTCCTATTGCATCATCAGCTAAACACAAATCCCACAAATTAAAGAAAGTGAACATGCCTGCCAAAACCCCGGCTACAAAAACAGCAGAGCCGGTTAAGGCTGCTTCACCTGCTGCTGCTTCGGCAAAAACTACTGTAAAAACTACTGTAAAAAAGAAATAACATATTCTGTTCATTCTTAAAGACCACCCAAAATCCGGGTGGTTTTTTTTGTCATTTTCAAAGCACTGAAAAAAAGAAATAATAAATTCTCACTTTAAAATACGTAACATTTCAACACACCTGCCATAATGACCTTCAATTGAATAATGGCAGATTTTTTGTTACACTAAGCAAATACGTAACTAAATCATTCATCCTTTTTACGACTGATGAAGAATATGTTATTTATAACCACTGATAATCAGGACTTTGAAAAATGTTTAATCGCATGAAGCAGAAAAAGAGTACAGGAAAATCCGAAGACAAAACTGTTTTTGAAACAGCAACTGACAATATTGCAGAAACAAATGCACCGCCTGCGGCAGAACAGGAGCAGACTGCTGCAATTCCAAAACTTTATACAGAAGAAGAATACCAGTTGAAAGTGAATGAGTTAAATGATAAATACCTCAGGCTGTATTCAGAATTTGATAATTTCCGTAAACGTACCCTGAAGGAAAAGATTGACCTGAGCCGGACTGCCTCCGAAAATATAATTGTTGATTTGCTTCCCGTTCTTGATGACTTCGACAGGGCAATTGCGTCAATGGCTTCGACTGATAATATTGAGGCGATTAAAGAAGGAGAGCAATTGATACATGCCAAAATGAAAGCCATTTTTGCTTCGAAAGGTCTGCAGGAAATAAAAAGTATTGGCGAAAACTTCGATACCGATTTCCACGAAGCCATTACCAGTATACCCGCACCGACAGAAGATCTCAAAAATAAAGTTGTAGACGAAGTCCAGAAAGGATATACCCTTCACGATAAAGTAATCAGGTTTTCGAAAGTTATTACAGGCAGCTGATTGTGCTAATTTGCATTCTGCGCATTTATACCTTTCTGAAAACTATACACCAAACGAAACACAGTGACTAAACGAGATTATTACGAAATACTGGGCGTTACCCGCAATGCCAGCGATGCTGAACTCAAAAAGGCTTATCGCCAGATGGCTCTTAAATTCCATCCCGATAAAAACCCGAACAATAAAGAAGCCGAAGATAAATTTAAAGAAGCGGCTGAAGCTTACGAGGTTCTCAGCGATGCGGATAAGCGTAAACGTTACGATCAGTTCGGCCACGATGGATTAAAGAACGGTGGCGGAGGCGGATTCAGCGGAGGCGGAATGAACATGGAAGATATTTTCAGTCATTTCGGTGATATTTTTGGCGGGGCATTCGGTGGCGGCGGTTTCAGCGGTGGCCAGCAACGTGGTGGCAGGCGTGTGAACCGCGGTACAAACCTCAGGGTAAAAGTCCGTTTAACACTCGAAGAAATTAATACCGGCGTTGAGAAAAAGATAAAAGTCAATAAATATATTTCCTGCACCTATTGCAAAGGATCAGGTGCCGAAGGCGGATCAGCCTATAATACCTGTTCTACCTGCCGTGGAACAGGCCAGGTAACACGGGTTACCAATACTTTCCTTGGGCAAATGCAAACCAGTTCAACCTGCCCGACCTGTAGCGGCGAAGGACAGATCATCCAGCACAAATGCGTTCACTGCGCAGGCAATGGCGTTATAAAAGGCGAAGATGTTATCAGCATCGATATTCCGGCAGGAGTATCGGATGGTATCCAGCTTTCGGTTAACGGAAAAGGAAATGCCGCAGCCCGTGGTGGTGTTCCCGGCGACCTGATCATCCAGATTGAAGAAGCACCTCACGATAACCTGCACCGCGAAGGCAACAACCTGCTTTACGACCTGTATATCAGTTTCCCTGACGCATCCTTAGGCAGTTCAGTCGAAATTCCAACCCTCGAAGGCAAAGCACGTATTAAAATTGAGCCCGGCACACAAGGAGGGAAAATGCTACGGCTGAAAGGGAAAGGACTACCATCTATTAATTCATACGGAAAAGGAGATTTGCTGGTAACCATAAATGTGTGGACTCCCCGAAACCTCAACCGCCAGGAGAAAGAGATGCTTGAAAAACTACAGGAAGCCGATAATTTTAAACCACAGCCCGGCGCAAGGGATAAAGGATTTTTCGACAGGATGCGGGAGTATTTTCAGTAATACAACGCAATCCACTGATTATGAATAAATACTGAATCATTAAGTTGATTCTATAAAATCAAATAATTTTCGCACAACAGCTTATTAAAAAGCAACCATCAAACATAGTGGTTGCTTTTTTTGTTAAAAACAATGAAACCTGATTGACAAACCACTTAATTTGTAATTTTACCCGGATTTAAAAATCATTTATTCCATTTCATCTTTATTTAATTGACCAATGATTCTGCAAGCCAATTCTGTTACCAAAAAATTTGGCGATTTTACCGCGCTCAATAAGGTAAGCATTCATGTTCCCGAAAACAGTATCTTCGGGCTGCTTGGCCCCAACGGTGCCGGAAAAACGACGTTGATCCGCATCATAAATCAAATTACTGGTCCTGACGAAGGCGAAGTGATTTTTGACGGCAAAAAATTGAACCCTGATCATATTTCAATGATCGGCTATCTGCCCGAAGAACGTGGATTGTATAAAAAAATGAAAGTCGGCGAACAGGCTCTATACCTGGCTCAGCTTAAAGGCCTGAGTCATCACGATGCCCGCCTGCGATTGAAAAAATGGTTCGAGAAATTTGAGATCCAGGAATGGTGGGATAAAAAAGTCGAAGAGCTTTCGAAAGGGATGCAGCAAAAAGTTCAGTTTATCGTAACTGTAGTCCACGAACCTAAATTACTGATTTTCGATGAGCCTTTCAGCGGATTTGATCCTATAAATGTAAACCTGCTTAGAGATGAAATACTTGAGTTGCGGAAGAACGGATCAACCATCATTTTCTCCACACATAATATGGCTTCGGTTGAGGAACTTTGCGACAACATCGCTTTAATCAATAAATCAGTGAAAATCCTGGATGGGCCTGTAAAAGAAATCAAACGGCAATATTTCACCAACAGTTACCAGGTTCAGTATCGTGATTTCAACGGAACACCTTTCCAGTTAAATGAACCGGATTTTGAAATTCTAAATTCGACAGTTGAAGATGAAATCCGCACAGTTACTTTCAGGTTACCATCTTCAAAAGGACCAAACGACCTGCTTTCTGCCATATTGCCATATGTTAATGTGATCGCTTTCAACGAGTTGATCCCATCGATGAATGATATCTTTATCTCAACAGTAAATGCCGTTAATGGTAATCAAATCCCTGAAGCATAACAGCCAAAGCCATGAATAAAATATTTTTAATTATACAACGCGAATACCTCACTAAGGTAAAGAAAAAATCATTCATTGTAATGACAATCCTGGGTCCCATTCTTATGGCATCCTTATTTATTTTGCCGGTATACCTGGCCAGCCGGCAGGACGATAAACAACTGGTAAATGTATTGGACGAAACCGGCCTGTTTTTCTATAAATTCGAAAACAACGAGAATTATACATTTGTTCCAGTTATAAGCAGCCTGAAGGAAGCAAAGGAAACACTGGCAAAGCAGGGAGAATATATGCTGTTACACATTCCTGCAACGCAGCTTAATATTCCCGATAACGGCGTTATTTATTCTGACAAACAACCCACCCTCAACCTGAAAGGATATATATCGGGTGTAATGAGTAAAGAACTTGAAAAGCAAAAACTGGCTGCGGAAATCAGGAATGAGATATTACGAAACACACCTGGTTATACAGCCGGTAACGACACTACCGCTGTTGACCTGATGAGCGAAACGATCCTGAAAAACATAAAAACTGATGTAAAGATAACTACCTACAAAACAGGTTCAGGTGGAGAAGAACAAAAGAGTTTCACTGAAATGACAATGGTTGTGGGCTATTTTGGAAGCATAATGATTTATATGTTTATTTTCCTTTTTGGAGCCCAGGTTATGCGTGGTGTTATCGAAGAAAAAACCAGCAGGATTATTGAAGTAATTATTTCGTCAGTAAAACCATTCCAGCTGATGATGGGGAAAATTATTGGGGTTGCTATGGTCGGTCTCACACAGTTTCTGCTATGGATCGCATTCACCTTTATCATTATAACCGCTGTGCAGACGGCTTTTCCGCAACAGTTTAAGAAAACCCATACGGAACAAGCACAAATTACAGGAAAAAGTGTCGCTCTTCCTAACGAAACAGCGCCTGCAGCTCCTAATTCAATTACTGCCGATACCGGGAATGATGATATGAACGAAATTTTCGAGGCATTTTCATCCATAAATTTACCGGTAATGATCGTTTCGTTCCTGTTCTATTTCCTTTTCGGATACCTGTTGTATGCTGCTCTGTTTGCGGCAATAGGGGCGGCAGTGGATAATGAAACGGATACGCAACAATTCATGCTTCCAATTACTGTTCCGCTTATTTTTTCACTTGTAGTCGCGCAGACTGTTATACAGAATCCTGAAAGTCCGCTGGCATTCTGGCTCTCGATGATACCACTTACTTCCCCTGTAATCATGATGGTTCGGATTCCTTTTGGGGTTCCCACCTGGGAAATACTATTATCAGGTGGAATACTTGTAATCGGATTCTTTGGCACAACCTGGCTTGCAGCTAAAATATACCGCACAGGCATCCTGATGTATGGCAAAAAGTCAAGTTACAGGGAGCTATGGAAATGGATCTGGTATAAAGGGTAAAAAGTGAAGAGTGAAGAGTGAAGAGTAAAGAGTGAAGAGTGAAGAGTGAATAGACCTACACGGTAATTATCGTGCTAATTGGAACTAATTGAAGTAAAGATAAAGCTTAGAAGCGCAGAAATTTTTATTTGTAATAGATTCATATTCAGAAGTTTAATTTTAGTTAGATGAAAGTGAATAGTGACAATCATTTAACAATTGAATGACAACTTATCCCTCTCAAAAAACTCAAAATCTCAATCTTCTGCAATCGAATGACAACTTATCCATCTCAAAAAACTCAAAATCTCAATCTTCAACAACTGAATGACAACTTATCCATCTCTTAAAACCCAAAATCTCAATCTTCAACAACTGAATGACAACTCATCCATCTCAAAAAACCCCAAAAAACTCAATCCTCAACAATTGAATGACCAATCCTAACTCCCATTCCCTAACCCGAAACCCCTAATCCCCAAACCCTTCAAAAATGGCCCGAATACTTATAATCGACGACGAACGCGCTATACGGAATGCTTTACGAGAAATTCTGGAATATGAAAATTACCAGGTGGATGACGCTGAGGATGGACCATCGGGCATTGAACTGGTTGGTAAGGAAAGCTACGACGTTATCCTCTGTGATATCAAAATGCCCAAAATGGATGGCATCGAAGTGCTCGAAAATATTCAAAAAACCACGGATGCTCCTGTTGTTATGATTTCCGGACACGGTACTATTGAAACTGCCGTTGAAGCAATCCGCAAAGGAGCCTACGATTTTATAGCCAAACCACTGGATCTTAACAGGCTGCTGATCACCTTGCGTAACGCTATGGACAAATCGCGCCTTGTGACGGAAACCAAAGCACTGAAACGTAAGGTTAGCAAGCAGTACGAAATGATTGGCGAATCGCCGGTTATTATTAAAATCAAAGATATGATCGAACGCGTTGCCGCAACTGATGCGCGTGTACTGATCACCGGCGAAAGCGGAACAGGAAAAGAATTGGTTGCCCGCTGGTTACACGAAAAAAGCAACCGCGCCGACGGACCTTTTGTTGAAGTCAATTGTGCTGCCATTCCATCAGAACTGATTGAAAGCGTACTTTTCGGACATGAGAAAGGTTCTTTTACTTCTGCAATCAAACAGCGCAAAGGCGACTTTGAACAGGCAACCAACGGTACTATTTTCCTGGATGAAATAGGTGATATGAGCCTTTCGGCACAAGCTAAAGTATTGCGTGCGCTGCAGGAAAATAAAATCATGCGGGTAGGTGGCGAAAAAGATATTCCTGTAAATGTACGCGTGGTAGCGGCTACCAATAAAAACCTGCTCGAAGAAATTGAAAATAAAAACTTTCGCGAGGATTTGTATCATCGCCTGAGTGTGATTCTTATCCGGGTTCCATCGCTCAACGAACGCGAAGATGATATCCCTATGCTGGCTCATTATTTCGTGGAACAAATATGTGAAAACAATGGCAGGCCGCCGATTCAGTTTACTGATGAAGCACTCGAAGCATTAAAAAAGATCAAATGGACCGGCAATATCCGCGAGCTTCGCAATGTGGTTGAAAGATTGGTGATACTTTGCGATCAGCAGATTACTGCCGAAGATGTGCTGATGTATGCGCAGCCGGCACGTCGATAAGCAAACCAGGGAACTCTTTTATTTAATAGCTTTCTCTCCGTCAGGGAGTGTACCAGGAGAACTATAGGCCGGATTTGTAAGAAAAGTATCATCCCGCAATGTCTTTATAAATGCGATCAGATCCGCTTTTTCGCCGGGTGTTAATTGTATTCCTCCATCATTGGCATGATGCATCAAAGGATGGATATATGGCGACCAGATGATTCCCTGCGAATAAAAATCAATAACTTCATCCAGTGTTTTAAACCGCCCGTCGTGCATATATGGTCCGGTGAGTTCAATATTCCGAAGGGTTGTCACCTTGTATGCTCCATGATCGGAAGGGTCGCCGGTAACTGAAAACCGATCGCGCGAATCGTTAAAAACCGAGTCTTTCCCATTATTATAGAAAAGGTTGGTTGTAAAAAGCGGATTCCCTGAACCACCATGGCAATGGAAGCAATCCGCGCCATCTTCAGTCATAAACAACACGTATCCACTGAGTTCCTGGGTACTGAGCTGTTGTTCGCCCCGCATATATTTATCAAATTTCGAGTCCGACGAAATTAATGTTCGCGTGAACTGCGCGATCGCTTTGCTGATATTGCGCATGGTGACGGTACGCGAGCCAAATGCTTTTTCGAAAAGCTCCGGATAGCCCGGAATACTTTGAATCAAAGCCTTGGTTTTGTTGCTATCGCCCGCAAACTCGTGGGGAGCTGTAACAGCCATCCCTACAATATCTTCAATATTTCGCTGCGAGAGGTTAGGATTATTTTCCGAAATTGAGCCTGACCACAGGTAACCGCTTTCATTCCACACCAGGTTGATCATTGGCAGCATATAATGCGGTGTCAGAATCCCCGTTATCCCAAAAGTCCGGCCACCAATAAACCTGGGATGATCAATACCACATTCGAACGACTTTGATTGCAGGTGGCAGGTTCCACAGCTCATCATTTTATCAGGCTCCGTATTTCCCGACATACGTCCGTCGTAAAACAAATATCGTCCCAATTCAATTCCTTCCACCGTCATTGGATTATCGGCCGGGATATTCATCCGGGTAGGGAAAAACTTCGGAACTGTTATCTGGTAAGGTGTTGGATTATATATCGGATCATCGTGGGTACAGGAAGATAAAAGCAAAATCATAACCAATGAAATTGCCCATCTTACCTTTCCTGAAAATTGATTCAATAAACCCATTTTTCTCACTTTTATAGATTTAATTTTTCTGCTATAACACGATCAACCGGGCGCTTTTCATCCTGTCGCCCCTCGCATAGTCGCTCCTCGCCCCTCATCCTTTGATCGCGTTACTCAGGATCAGTTCCCTGAAAAGACACCTGGAAGACATTAACCCCATTTTCAGCAGCCATATGCATTGCAGGCTGGTTCATCATTATCTGACCGCCAATCACATTCCAGTCCCATACATTTGGAGCTTCGAACCATTTTTCTATATTCATGGTGACTGTAACCACATTACCAAGACTTGCTGTATGGATATTAAGCGGAAGTGTAACCGTAAAACAATTCTGATAAAAAACAGTTCCATCCATATTCATTCCAATTCCCAGGTGAAAGTTGAAAGGTGTGATCAGATCACCAGTTGTCTTCCAGTTCCCATTCATTTTCATATAGTGATAACCGCCTCCCATTATATCGGGCCAAAACATGTCGCGTTCAGGCGGATTTACATATAAACCGGTTTTGTTTTTCGACTCACTGATCCCGAAAACAAACGATATACTTGTATAATCCCCT
The DNA here is from genome assembly GCA_030654075.1 of Bacteroidales bacterium. GTDB lineage: Bacteria > Bacteroidota > Bacteroidia > Bacteroidales > UBA4417 > UBA4417. The sequence goes on from JAURYB010000027.1 coordinate 35,311, forward strand.
TTCGGGATCAGATCCTCTGGACTCCAGGCAAGCGTTGAAGGAATATCAAGATCAATATAGTGTATAGCACTATCCGATTTAATTTCAATTCGTTGTCCGTCGGCGGCAGTCAGTGTTATTTCCGAAATAAAGTACTGTAGTTCATCTACTTCATAAAGATTACCTGCCAGGTTAGTGTATTTCATAACACCTTTCTCAAGTTCAGAGCCATTTACATTATGCTTAAAAACAAACGTAGGGGCAACAGACTTTACATCATCTTTACCGCATGATTCAATCATCAGCAAGAAGCTTAGTAGTCCAATAGCAATGAAGAATACATATTTATTCATAAAAGATTTCAGTGCAGCTGTATAAAGCACAAAATTAGCATTTTTAACTCACCGGCTGATCTGAAATTCAATCCACGGTAATTGAAACCGCATAAATGACCTTATCTTATTGTTAAAAATTACCAAGTATTTGCGAATCAGTGAAGTTACTTAAAAAGTATCGCTGATTTGTTTCTATCTTTGCACCTCTTATAGATGGAAGATATAAGCAAGTATTTTCATACAATTGGCTATCTGGCAAGCAATTAACGCCCGATAAGCTGATGAATAACTAAAATTCAGAATGAAATTCAAACCAGGAGATAAAGTAAGGTTTCTTAACTCAACCGGAGGAGGAACCATTAAAAAACAGATAAATGAATTTATGGTGTCGGTCGAAATTGAAGACGGTTTCGAGATACCCACACTGATCAATGAACTTGTTGCCATTGAACCAGCCGGAGCATCAGGTGATCTATTCCTAAACAAAAATGAACGTCGCAACGAAACACCAGTAGTAGTTGGACCTGAACCTGAAATTATTGAAACCGAACGAATATCCAATATAGTCCAGCGCGGAAGCGCATCAGCAGCGCCTACCGGCATTTACCTTGCCTGGGCTCCGCAGGATCAGTTGCGGTTGTTGTCGGGAATGATTGATGTTTACCTGATAAACAACACGTCATCCGATATATTGTATTCCTTTTTCCTTAAAAATAAAGAAGGCAATTTTACCGGAATTGACTATGGATCTGTCCCTTCCGAATCAAAACTGGTGATTGAAAGTATTATCCGAGAAGATATTGGCACATGGTCGAATGGAATAGTTCAGGTAATTTTCTTTTCCGAGGAAAACGAGAAAGTTCTGATGCCGGTAAGCACGGCTTTCCGTATCAAAGGCTCCCTGTTTTACCAGGAGGGAAGTTATCACGAAACCCGTTTCCTGGCCAACCAGAAGTCCATTGTGTACACAGTCTGTGAATTGAACCGGGTTCCAAGTACCTATGAACAGGTGCTCAACGAGAAGGAAAACCGCGAACCGCTGCCGGCTTCCGCCGAGCGTTTCAGGCCCGAAACAGCAATTGATCAATACCGCACCGCTCCTAACGAAGCTGAAGTTGACCTGCATATTTCCGCTCTTCGTCAGGATTATAACAACCTTTCGCCACACGAAATCCTCACCATACAGATGGGTGTTTTCGAGCGTATGCTGGGAAGCGCAATAGCTTTCAGGTATACCAGCGTGGTATTTATACACGGCATAGGCAACGGAACGCTGAAACAAGCTATTATTCAGCGTCTTGCTGAATATGAAGATATTGAATTCCGTAGCGCTTCATTTACAAAATACGGTAATGGCGCTATTGAACTTATCATCCATAGAAATAAATAGTAATTTTGTTTGGCTGGTTTGTCAGTTTGATAAAATCCTGATGATTTATGATGAACAATTGATCCAAATAGCCTGGTTCAATTGTTAAATTTTAAGCAAATAATTAGGCTTAAAACTAATTACTACTTGCAAATTAATGTCGTAATATTATCGGCATAATCAACTTTTTTTCGGTCATGGGTCTACCAGCATGTAATAACAGGAAAAATACCGGTTGAAGGTATCTATAATAAAAATAATGATGAACATACTGATAGACCTATATAAAATTAAGGAATTATATTCCGGATTAGGTCAGTTCTCATATAATTTCGCTGAAGAACTAATGCGTAAATCACGCCCGGATTTAAACATTACTTATTTAGTTCCCAGGAATTTTGAAAATCGCAACAATTGGAATTCCGTGCAGGTAAACCTGCAAAAAAGATACTTTCCAATGTTCAACAAATCATACGATATCTGGCACAGTCTACAGCAATTCCCTTCACATTTCCCCAGTAACAAACCAAAGTTCATCCTTACTATTCACGACCTGAATTTTTTGTATGAAAAAAACGAGGTTCACAAATCAATATATCTCAGAAGGTTACAAAGGAATATTGACAGAGCCGATTATATAACAGCGATATCTGATTTTACAAAAAAAAATATTGAAGACCATCTGAATTTAAAAGGAAAGAAAATCCTGACAATTTATAATGGTATTTCTGTTGATACACAAGGCCCGGGACTCAAACCAGACTATGTGGATGAAAAGAAATTCTTCTTTTCAATTGGCATTTTCAATGAAAAAAAGAATTTCCACACTTTATTGCCTGTGATGAATTACTTTAAAGATTACAAATTAATTATTGCAGGTAACACAGATACAAATTATGGCAGGCAAATCCGGAAACAGATTCATGAGCTGAACCTCACCGATAGGATAATTCTGCCAGGGAAGATATCCGATGATGAGAAACACTGGCTTTACAAAAATTGTTATGCTTTCTTATTCCCTTCAATTGCTGAAGGATTTGGAATGCCGGTAATTGAAGCAATGAAGTTTGGAAAACCCGTTTTCCTGAGTAATTTTACGTGCCTGCCGGAAATAGGAGGTGATCTCGCTTTTTATTTTGAAGATTTTGACAAAGAACATATGTCTTCTTTCATTGAAAATAAAATGTCCTTGTTTAATGATAATCAATCGATTCTTGAAGATCAGATAAAGAAACATGCGGACAGATTTAGCTGGCAGGCTTGTATCGGGCAATATATGTCATTATATCAGGAAATTATGGGTAAAAAGTAATTACATTTATCGTAAGATTTATAAAAACAGAATTGAGTTCAATACAAGGAATCTAGTTTTGACCATCCTAATTTGTTCAGACTCGTCAGCTAATTTCAGCTATTTAGTTTTTTATCGCGACTTATTTTAATCAAGAATATAATAGCCATGGAACTACTTTCAGGAAACATCAGACTTCGCCCTTTGCGCTTATCGGATGCAAAGAGGTTAGCGGATCTGGCCAACAACGAAAAAATAAGCCGCAATCTTCGCGATGGATTTCCAAATCCTTATACACTGGCTGACGCAGAGAACTTTTTAAGCAAATTCACTAACCAGTATCCTGTCACTTTTTTCGGTATTGAAAATAATGGTGAATATGTTGGCAATATTTCACTGGTGCCGGGGCAGGATGTGTACCGCAAGTCGGCAGAGATCGGCTACTTTATCGGCGAACCCTACTGGAACAAAGGCATTGTAACAACAGCTGTAAACCTGATTACAGACTACGGTTTCAAACACCTCGGTATTATCCGGATTCACACCGGCGTTTTTGAATATAATTCTGCCTCAATGCGGGTCCTTGAAAAATGTGGCTTCACAAAGGATTGTGTTTTCAGGAAATCTGTTTTCAAACAAAACAAAATCTGGGACGAGGTCAGGTATTCGAAAATTAATCCGGAGTTCGAAGGGCCCTAAGATTAAATAAATCGTAACTAATCCGTTTGTCTAAAGTAATGAAAAACAAATATATGCCACAGATTACGCAGATTACACAGACAATTATTCATCATTTTTAATTGAAATTAATTGAAAAACTGCTAAAAGCAGTTTAAAATCTGTGTAATCTGCGGCAAAAAAACATTTTTACAAGACTGATTAGTTACAATAAATCAAATGCCTGACATTATAGGACGAAGGAATTCCAGCGTTTCTGGTTTTCAGAATCTATTCAACAATCACTTGTCTAGTAATAGTATCGCCGTTAATTTTGCATACCATGGTATAGATTCCTTTGGGCAGAAATGAAATATCTATCTCTTCCATCGTAATTCCGCTTTGTATCCGGAAGGTAAGCATTTTGACAGCCTTGCCCAGCAAATTATAAATAGTTACACCTGTTTCCCCTTTGGTTTCACTGAACATCTGGAGGGTAAATTGTCCGTTGGACGGATTTGGGTAGACCTGTACATCAAATATGGCATCTGAATTTTTCCCGATTTTTGGTGTAATATCTGAGCCCTTGAAAACAGATGGCAAACTTCCCAGCATGGCCAATATACCGCTGGCTCCACCATTACCAGTATAAATCAAGTCATCAAAAACCAGGTCATTCACAGATGAGCCAGCTATTGTAACAACATCCTCTTCGAACACTGAAAGTGAATTGCCAAACCCACCACTGGTTGGGGCTGTTTTTAACCATTGAAAAGCTCCCTCATTCGAAAACTTGGCAATAAAAAAATCGTTGATGCTTTGTGGTTTGAAGAGTGTGCCCTCAAGGCTAATAGTATCAATAAACTGAGCACCCATATAAATGTTACCTTTACTATCCATGTCAAACAATTCTCCGTAACTAATAATATGGGTTTTGGCATACACAGCTGTCGCCCAAATAACATTGCCTGTAGGATCTATCTTAGCTAAATAATAGTTAAATATCCCGTTAAGTGGGTTTGATAAAGTAAAATCTCCAAAAATCGCATTATTCATACTCCAGCCCCAGGAATAGGAGTACCCATCGCTGTCTGTTTTAAAACCTACAGGCCAACATTCCGGGTTATCGGCTCCTACAACCTTACCATATAAATTCCCCCATAATACATTACCATCAGGATCAAATTTAACCAGAACATTACCAGCATTATCATCTGTTTGTGGTAAAATCAACGCATCAAATACTAACTGTTTATCCGTTCGGTTATACATTTCGCCGGTGAAGTAAATATTATCCTCTCCATCAGTGCCTGACATAGCCAGGTAGACAACCTCTCCGATTGGAAATCCCTTCGCCCATATGCAATTGCCATCAGGACTTATCTTAACCATAAATGCCCCATCCAATCCATCAGAATAAAGCAGGTTGCCACCCACCGTCATCATCCCATTGAACTCACCGGTAGCAATTATATTATTTTTTGTGTCGGCAGTAACACTAAAGCCCACATTTCCAAATGATCCTTCAGCATCAAACTTCATCGCCCATTGAAATTGTCCATTTGAATCAAACTTAGCAACATACCCATCATCACTCCAAGGAGTCTGGCTCGTCAATACTGTTTGATACCCAACGATCAGACTGTTATTAAATCTGCCAATAATTATAACATTTTTATCCTCATCAAGTATAATTCGGGTGCCAATACTGTTGTATGCATACATATTTTCCAGGGCATCTCTGATTTCCTTTACCCATATAACATTACCCTCCGGATCATGTTTTGCTAATAAAGTAGTTAAATTGTCATGTATGATTATGATTCCGAAATAATTACAATAGCCCCGCATTTTTGAAAGTACATATAAATTACCTTCTGAATCATATTTTATACCATTTGTACTCAACAATCCTGACTGGTTCGACGAAGATATTTTTTGCCAATCGATTGACATGGAATTGTTTCGTTGAGTAAGATAAATATTCCCATACGAAGCAGCTCCGTTATACGTAAGTGATCCTGTACTCAATATTTTACCGGCTGAAGTCACTATTGTTCCTGTTTTGGATGAATTCAGCAAAGAATATGCAGCTAATGCATTGCCTTTCGGATCAAATTTAAACAGGAATTGATTTTCCCCAACAGGATTAAACGCAACGTTTCCATAATAAAAAGTGAACTGGTTTCCTGTCGATCCAATTTGATAAATCAATCCGGAATTATCCGTAAAAATCTTATAGCTATACATTTCAACCCAATAAATATTAAACGAAGAACTTGTCCGTGCCCATGAAAATTTGAAATTCCTATCGCATTTGGCAATGAAGGTATAAAAAGCCTGTACCGGGTTTTGAATAACGATGGATCCCAGAATAAGGTCCTTTGTATACCCTCCGGTAGCAAAAATATCTCCTTTTTGGTCGATTGCAATATCACTTATCACTGACCCATAACTCGTTGTTGAGCCATTTATAATAAAAGATTTGGAAAAATTTCCATTCAGATCACCTTTGACTATGAAGCCTGTGAACGAAGAAGTACCCAAAGTGGACAATGAGAGTAACCCAAATGTTGTTGTACCTCTTTGAAGAGCGCCTCCAATATAAAGCATATTAGCATCTACTGCAATTGCCTGCAGAGTTCTGTTGGGAAAATTCTGTTCCCAAAGCTTTACCCCTGAACTGCTGAATTTTAAAAGACCGGTACTAAAGCTGGATATATAAACACTGCTGTTACCATTTCCCTCCAAAGCTATCTTACTGATACCTGTACCCGTATACTTATAGGAAGTTGCCCACACCCCTTTACCGCTGGAGTTGAATTTTGCGATGAAAACATTATGATCAACATCCGACACTAAAATACTATTCCCTATTGTTACTGTTCCTGCAAAAGTACATAGCACATATATATTTGCCTTTTTATCTACATTAATAGCTTGCGGCACTATGAATCCTCCATGCTGAGCATTGATTTGCTTCTTCCAGATTGTAGTACCACTGCTTTTACACTTGGTTAGAAGCAAATCCCTTTTACCTGTACTTAAATAAACAGTACCATCGAATGTTACCGGTCCGCTTATAGCTGCCGCCATATAAACATGCTGGTTCTCATCAGCAACAACAGCTCTTCCTTCCTGCACATCGTATGGACTCGAAGAAAGTACACGCGACCAATCAGGAGCCTGTGCATAATTCATTTTAATGCTTGCACATAGAATCATGCAGAAAATGGTAAACGTAATTGTTTTCATGATTTTGTGAATTTTAATGACTGTTAATACCTTTTTTACTATTAACTATAATTGCATTAAATGATTCGGCAACCCAAAGTAAGGCTGTCATGCTTTCACTATTGCTAATACAATTAAGCTAAAGGCTAATGTTATAATAGTCACTTTTCATTCTTCTTTTCAGAATGCATGTTCACCATAGTGTTTTATTTACCCTTCAGCTTATGCTTACAAGTAACCAAACATCAAATTGAAATAAGTTATTCGCTAACGAGAAGAATACAAGGAAAAATAAGTATGAGAAAACCACAAGTAGTCCATCGGGAGATGCATACTTTATATCCAAAACACAAAGATACGTACAATATGCATATATGTATCATTAGTTCATATCTAATTATTGTTTTGCTTTTCAGTTTTTATGTATCGCCTTAAATATCTGATGAGAACAATTAATGTATAAAAAATAGTTTCAGAATAAAAGTGGTATTTTAAAATGCATTCATGTTAACAATCATTAAATCCTATTACAAACCTGTCAACTGGCGTAAATGAAGTTTAATACCAGCCGTTAATCATTAGTCAGCTCATTTTCCGTACCTTTGCCCCGGTGACAACCTGTTCTATCGTATCCCGGCTTGTCCGCGGGTAAGGAAAGTCAGGACAACACAGAGCGCCATACTTCCTAACGGGAAGGTCCTGCGGCTGAACACCGTGGGAACAGCCAGTGCCACAGAAAATATACCGTCCGCCTTAGGCGGATAAGGGTGAAAACGCGGGGTAAGAGCCCACGCCAGTGTGTAGCGATACACCTGAGGGTAAACCTTATGGGTTGAAAGACCAAATATACCGGGAGTAGCACCGCGCAAGCGGTTGCTGTAAGGGTTGCTCGCCCGATGCCCGGGGGGTAGGTCGTTGGAGGCCGTTAGTGATGACGGTCCCAGATAAATGATGGAAGCCGGAGGGTCGGCAACAGGCCCAAGGGAACAGAATCCTGCTTACAGGGTTGTCACCTAAGTGTTGCATTTTTGATGGCGGAAAACCTGGTGTCCCCGCGTTTACTTATTTTTTTTAACGCAAGGACGCAATGATGAAGCAAAGAGTGCAATGATTATTCCATCTGAAAAAATATTGTACGGTTATTTCAATATAGAATTCACATATCCAAATTCCAAAATCTTCACAGCCACATACTATACTTCATGCATCAGCGTTAAGTTTTCAAACCACTACTGTTGATAAGTTACCTCTCCCCTACTCAACGCTCCTGTCATAATACAGTACCTTTAATACTGATTTTCAGCATTTAGATATGAATAGATCCCGTATTTTAACACTCGCATTTTGCATACTGATTTCAAGCCTGTATTTGCAGGTTTCGGCACAAAATACAAGTATCTACAGCAACCCGCAAGCGTCGTACGACCAGGCAGTTGACCTTTTTACGAAGGCTAAATACGGTTCTGCCCAGGTAATTTTTGACGAACTTGCTATAGGCGAACAGTCGAACATTCAGGCAGGCTCCGAATATTATGCAGCCATGTGCGCAGCGCAACTCTATCACCCTGACGCGTCTGCCCGTTTTGAGAAATTTATCGAAACTTATCCTCAGAATGCCCAGGTTAATGATGCAAATTTTGAACTTGCCAAACTTCAGCTTTCGAATAAAGAATACAAAAAGGCAATCGAAAGTTTTAATAAGGTAGAGCGGTTCGAATTATCGCAGGAGAAACAAGATGAATACTATTTCAAAGTGGGATATGCCTACTTTAAAACTGATGACCTGAAAAAGGCCCGCGAAAACTTCGCTTTGCTTACTGAAAAGCCTAACAAATACAATATTCCCGCCAACTATTACTACGGGCATATCGCTTATTCCGAAAAAAACTACGAAACAGCGCTGATACACTTCGAACGGGTATCTGCCGACGAAACTTTCCGCGATGTGGTGAATTATTATATTGTTCAGATATACGCTTTACAGGGCCGCTACGATGAATTACTGGCTAAATCATTGCCCTTGCTTGAACTTGGCAGTGATAAGAAAACCGCTGAAATAGCCCGTCTTACTGCAGATGCGTACTTCCATCAGAAGGAATATAAAACAGCGCTCAAGTATTTTAACCAGTACCTCGACTCCAAACCATCATCAGTTTCTGTTGCCGATAATTACGAAATAGCATTCGCCAATTATAAAAACGGCAATTACAGCCAGGCAATTAAATACTTCCAACTAGTAACTTCGGGGCAGGATTCGCTTTCGCAAAACGCATATTATCACCTGGGCGACTGCTATTTAAAAACCAATCAGAAACGTTTTGCTTTCAATGCTTTTAATTCAGCTTTTAAAATTAAAGGTGATCCGCAATTGACCGAAGAAGCGCTATTTAATTATGCAAAACTAGCTGTAGAACTTTCATATAATCCGTATAATGAAGCAGTTACTGCCTTACAGGATTACCTTTCCAAATACCCTGAATCCATTCGCCGGGATGAATTGTACGGATACCTGGCCGATTTATACCTTCTTACCAAAAATTATAAGAATGCCCTGATAAGTATTCAGCACATTAAAAAACGCAGCACACGACTCGATGCGGCTTTCCAGAAAATTGCGTATTTCCGGGGCGTTGAGCTATTTAACGAATCAGATTATGATGGATCAATACTGCTGTTCGCTCAGGCACGGGAACTCACTTCTGATAATTCAATAAAAGCATTATCCTCCTATTGGACCGGTGAAGCCTACTATCGCACTGCCAGGTGGGACGAAGCTGCCGACGCGTTTAATAAATTCCTGGTGACCCCGGGAGCGACAAAGCAGCAATTATTCAGCACCGCCAATTACAACATCGGTTATTGCTATTTTAAAAAGAAAGACTACACCAAAGCCGCGAACGGTTTCCGTAAATACCTGGCTGAAAAGAAAACGGATCTTAAAATGACAGCTGATGCCAACCTACGCCTCGGTGACTGTTTCTTCATGATAAAAGATTACTCAACAGCTGTTGAATATTATCTGAAAGCCGCTACGTCGAAGGGAAGCGATTCCGATTATGCGTTATATCAGGCAGGAATCAGTTATGGAGTGCAAGGTGAATTGGAGAATAAAATCGCCACTTTAAGAAAGATGCTTCAATCGTACAGCAAATCGAATTACACCGATGACGCTCTGTATGAAATTGGTCTCACCTATAATGTTTTGAACCGTGATAATGAAGCGTTGACCTATTTTCAGCGTGTTGGGAAAGAATTTCCTTACAGTCCTTATGTTAAAAAATCGCTTCTTAAAACCGGGCTGATCTACTTTAACCAGAACCGTGACCAGGAAGCACTTACAACCCTGAAACGTGTCGCCAAAGATTACCCGGGCACACCTGAATCGAAAGAAGCGCTTGGCAGCGTAAAGAGCATCTATGTGGAAATGAACCAGGTGGATGAATATGTTGATTTCACAAAAGAGGTACCACAGGCGGATATTTCCCGTTCGGAGCAGGACTCTCTCACCTATATTGCGGCCGAAAACCAATACATGAATGGCAACTGCGATAAGGCTAATGATGGTTTCACCAAGTATATCAGCAAGTTCCCGGAAGGATCGTTTATCCTGGAAGCCAATTTTTACAAAGCCGAGTGCGATTACCGTGCGCAGCGTTTCGATAACGCCCTGAAGAATTATGAATTTATCCTTGGCCAGCCGCGTTCGCGTTTTACGGCCAATGCCGCTACACGAGCCGCGCAAATCAATCACCAGCGTGGAAATTACGAAACGGCGCTCGAAAGCTATATTCTCCTCGAAGAAACTGCCGACCAGCCAGGAATGATTATGAACGCCCTGGCCGGGCAAATGCAGTGCAACTACGCGCTGAAACGTTACGGGCTGGCTGTACAATCAGCGCAAAAACTATTAGCCGTTGATAAGCTCTCCGATAACCTGGCTACCGAAGCCCATTTCACCATCGCGAGGTCGGCCTATGCGCTTACCAATACTGACTTAGCGCGAAGAGAGTTTGAAGAAACCGTGAAACTTTCGAAAAACGAAATGGCTGCCGAAGCAAAATATATGCTGGCTCAACTTGAGTTTGAAAACGAGGAATACGAAAAATGCGAAAAATCTGTCTTCGCTTTATCCGAAGGATACGCTTCGTACGATTATTGGGTTGCCAAAGGTTTTCTTCTTCTTTCGGATGTATATGTTAAAAAAGGAAACACTTTCCAGGCAAAGTCAACGCTGCAAAGCATTATCGACAATTACCAGGGAAACGACCTGGTGACGATTGCAAAGGAAAAACTTGCGGCTATAGCCGAAACGCAGTAGGTGAAAACAGTAAAGCCCCACCAGAAAGTTGATTAAAATTTTAATTTTCAAAAGCTTATGAAAGTGTCAAAATATAAAATCTTTACCGTTACACTGGTTTGTTCAATTATATCTGTTGTATCAACAACGGCATTTGCGCAGGACAAACAGGTTAAACCGACTAAAACCTACAACGAAGAAATTACGGTAGTTGCTCCTTTCGACCCGATTATTCCCGACGCGTTTAAAATTAGCAGCAACCCGGCTATCGACGATTCCATTACAAAAGTTCCTGTAATGAATTATTCAATTGCTCCACGGATGGCGGATGTTAAACCTGTGATTGAACCACTGCCCGCAGTTAAGCTGGTGGCCGAACCGATAAGTAAGCTATACCGGAATTATATCCGTGCCGGAGCAGGGAATTATTCCGCCTTATATGGTGAATTATTTATGAGCTCTCTGCGATCCAAACAATATCTTACATCGGTTCATCTTAAACATCAGTCGGCTGCAGGTAAGATAAAAGATTATGGTCCTCCTACAAACAGCCGAAACGAAGCTGATGTAACTGCCACAAAATATTTCGACGAGCTCACTTTAACAGGAAAAGCATACTACTACCGTGACGGGCTTCACCTGTATGGCTACAAGCCTGGTGATTTCCCTGATACGGTTATTGAAAAAGATGATGTTAAACAGCGCTATTATACTGCCGGCGCGTCAGCTACATTCAGCAGCAATTACAAGGATAAAGATAAACTTAATCATTCTGTCGGGTTTTCCTTTTACCATATGGCCGGGTTGAACGAAGCCAGAGAAAATAATGTACATCTTACATCTACCTTTGATAAACGCTACGATTTGTTTAAAGTTGGCTTCGACCAGGTACTGGGTGTAACAGCCGGATATAATCACCTCAACCAGATCGATTCGCTGGGAAAAACCAATAGCGGAATTCTTACAATAAATCCCTTTATTAAAGCCGACGTAAATGAGTATAGTTTTATGGCAGGAATTAATCTGAAAATTGCTACCGGACCGGTTTCAATTGTCAGGTTATATCCTGTTGCCGAAGCTAGGCTTGAACTTATACCTGATGTATTAAAACTGTATGCCGGGTTTACCGGTAGCATGGAGCGATCTTCGTTACAAAACATCACAGAACAGAATTTATATATCAGCTCCGTGATTCCATGGAATTACGAATATGAAAAATTCAGGATTTACGGAGGTTTCAAGAGTAATATCAGCCGGATATTCAATTTTAACGGAAGCATTTCAAGCAGCACTTTCGAAAACAATCCGCTTTTTGTAACTGACACTAATGCATATCTTCTGAACAGCTTTACAGTGATTTACGACAATATCAACGCAGTAAAAATCAAAGGCGAACTTGAATTTGTAAAGTCAGAACACCTGCGGTTGGCTCTTAACGGAACTTACACGCATTATAAAACTCTACGTCAGCAATACGCGTGGTACAAACCGGCTTATGAAGTGGAATTCACCGCCAGGTACGACATACAAAGTAAAATCGTTGTTACAGCTAAAGCCGTTTTTAATGGTCCGGTATGGGCACTCACTCCAAAAACAGATTCAATTACAGGTGAAACAATCAAACCCTATACAATGGCTGCTACAGAACTGAAAGGCTGGGCAGATCTGAATCTTGGAGCCGAATACCGCTTTACAAAAGCACTTTCATTCTGGATTAACTTTAACAATCTTACCAATAATAAATATTACCGGTGGAATAATTACCGGTCCTATGGATTTAACCTGATGGGCGGGGTTAGTTATTCTTTCTGAGAGGAAAAGGAAAATGGAAAATGGAAAATAGAAAATGGGTAGATGGGTAGATGATGAGAGTTTCCTTCTGAGAGGTGTAGGAAAATGGAAAATGGAAAATAGTAAATAGAAAATGGTAGATGGTTTGTGCTGTTTGGATATAATGTAAATGGCATACTCATATGAACAGTTACCTGAATCTGAATTGGTATCAAAAGTATATTAAAAACGTAACTGTACATTATAAACCATTTTCCAATAACCATTTTCTATTTTCTATTTTGAATACCCACTAATCAATCATCACCTCCTCCGTCACTAAAGGTCTTTGCTTCACAACAACCTTAGTTTTCCAGTTGCCTTTTAAATAATACAGGTACGAAAGCGACATTCCAATAAACCAGGCGACAGGAATTGACCACCAGATACCATCCACGCCGAAATAGCGCGAAAGTATCCATGCTGCCGGAATACGAATCACCCAAAGAGAAAACAGCGTTATGAACATAGGAATCAGTGTATCGCCGGCACCGCGCATCACACCTCCTATCACAAACATAGCAGAGAAAAAAACATAGAAGGAACTCACAATAACCAGGTATTCAGCTCCTATTGCAATAACAGCTGAATCATCGGTAAAAAGATGCATAAGTTGCTGCCGGAAAACAATAACAAGTAAACTGGTCAGCAATGCCAGCGCTCCCGACATCATCAAGGTTGCTTTAAATCCTTGTTTTACTCTTTCGGGTTTATTTGCGCCCAGGTTCTGACCAACAAATGTAGAAAGCGCTGCTCCAAAATTCATGGCCGGCATACCTGCAAGTGAGTCCAACCGCATGGCCACACTGTAAGCTGCGATAACATCTGTACCAAAACCATTTACAATACGGGTTACAGCCAACATTCCCATCGAAACAAAGGTTTGCTGCAGCCCGGTTGGCAATCCAATCATAAGGCTTTTCCGAAAGATCGCCTTGTCGAAAACAAGCCTGAGACTATTCAATTTAACAATTTCATGAGTACGGTTAAGGTAGATTATACCCGAAAAAAAAGCACCAGCCTGCGCAATCACTGTTGCCCAGGCAGATCCTGCGACGCCCCATTTGAAAACCGCCACAAACAGCCAGACGAGAATTGCATTCATCACTGTTGAAAAAATAAGAAAATAAAGTGGCGTTTTCGAATCGCCCAATCCACGCAACACTGAACTGATTCCATTGAATCCGAAAAAGAAAATTGTGCCTGTCAAATATACATTGAAATATGTAATTGCCTGTGGCATAACATCCTCAGGCAGTTTTATAAGCCTGAAAATCGGGCCACTTAATGTAATGCCAAGTATGGTAACCAGAATTGAAGCAAAGAACAGGAAGATGTACATGGTTTCGATGGAACGTTTTACCATCTTCATATCCCTGGCACCGAAATACTGGGAAACAATAATTGTTGTTCCCATGGCCACGCCAACTACAAATGAAATAAGCATGAAAATCAGCGGAAATGAAGCGCCAACTGCGGCCAAGGCTTGCTTGCCAATATAACGGCCTACTATAATACTATCGACAACAGTGTATAACTGCTGAAATACGTTTCCAATAAGCATAGGGATGGCAAACTTAAAAATAAGGCTTCCGCTGTTGCCCTCGGTCAGGTTTTTCATTCGTCAAAAGTAATGGATTCGAACTCAAATTTATTATTAATCAGATGATGTTATACCAATTAACCGGATATTTATAAAGGAGGCTGAATTATTTCGAATCATTCAAAGCCATGATGAGATATTAGCCTACAAATATTCATTAAAGTCCAGAAAGCCAGTTCGAGATCGGAATAAATACGATATGGAAAATATTCACCAAAGAGTTGGTAAACAGCAAAAAGCTAAAGGATTAAAGAAAATGTCCTATGAAAGCAGATCTGTTCTCATTTGCTCAACCATGAGGAGGATTTTTTTCTCAGCGCTGTTAATCAGATCAGGAAGTTGTTCTTTATTGTCATTTGCTCTCGCATAATCTTCAATCATCTGGAAAGTTTGCTGCAAACCAGCTGCTCCGAAAAACGAAAAATGCGGTTTAAGTTTATGCGCTTGTTGCCTCACCGTTTCCATTTCATCCAATTCAAACGCTTTTTTGATTGCGGCAATTGAGCCAGGTGTGTTCTCAACAAACATTTCAACAATTGAACGGACAAAATCCGGTTCATCTGCTTCAAACATATCCAACGAATATAGTTTTCCTTTCGAAGTGCCGTTTTCCTGCTTTACATCAGATGAAGATGCCATTGTATCTGATTCGTTAAGTATATACCTCGATAATTTTGTTTTAAGCTCCCGCTTGGTTATTGGTTTTTGCAAATAATCATCAAATCCGGCTGTGGCCACAATTCCCATAATATTTTCATCATTGTGTGCTGTGAGGGCAATGATAATATGTTTTTTTCCACTTTGTTCCTCGCGTTTCCTGAGTATTAACGCAGCTTCCAGACCGGTAATGCCGGGCATTTCAATATCCATTAAAATAATACTGGGTTCTACTCCATCGATTTGGGAAATCAACCTATCAGCGCTATCCATGCATAAACAGTCATATCCAATTTGCTTTAAATACTTTGAGAACAGAAGACGATCTGAATCAGAGTCTTCGACTAGTATTATCGTACGGTTAACGATCATCCGGCAGCGCTATTATTAAGTAAACAAAAGTAACAACTATTTCATTATGAAATACATCAGAGACTAAAAATCTCCGTTTTCACGCTGAATTAATGCTTTTGTCGAGAGCAAACCGCAGGCCGCGTCAATATCAAGTCCTCGTGAAGCTCTTATCGTTGTTACAATTCCCTTTTCATTAAGCGCACGTTGAAATTCAACCAAGCGATCCTCATTTGTTGGAGGAAGCGGAACATTAGGTACCGGATGAAAACGGATCAGGTTTATCCGGCAACGTGTTTTATTCAGCAAACGCGCCAGTTCTTTAACATGTTTTTGCGTATCGTTCAATTCGCCAAAAACAATGTATTCGATTGATACCCTGCGGTATTTACCCAGGTCGGCACGATTAATAGTATCAATTACATCTTTAATAGGATAAACATGCTGAATAGGCATCAGCTTGCGGCGCTCCTCATCAAACGGTGAATGCATACTTACAGCCAGGTTGCATTTGCTTTCGCGCAGAAACACCTCCATGGCCGGAACAATTCCGATTGTAGAAACAGTAACTTTACGCGCGCTCAGTTCAAAACCATACGCGGCTGTTAAAATTTCCTGCGCCTTCATTACTTCTTCAGCGTTATCGAAAGGTTCTCCCATTCCCATGAAAACGATATTTGTTATCTGTTCTCTTTCAGGAATACTGCGCAGCTGATTGATGATTTGCCCTGCCGATAATTGAGCCTGAAATCCCTGCCGGCCTGTGGCACAGAACAAACAACCCATTTTACAACCTACCTGCGAAGAAACACAGAGTGTATTTCGCCTGGCATCGGGAATAAAAGCCGTTTCGATAAACTTATGACTACTGACCGGAAACAGGTATTTTTTAGTTCCATCCGCTGATTGCTGAACTTTCACCGGATCAGAAACGCCCAGGTCATAATGCTCAGCCAGCAATAAGCGGACTTTCTTCGAAATATTCGTCATCTCATCGTACGACTGAATATTAGTTTTGTAAAGCCAGTAAGCAATTTGCGCGGCAACAAAAGCCGGAAGCCCAAGCTTGGCGGCAATACGTTTGAGATCGGGAAGAGTTTTACCCAGCAAATGTTCTTTGGGGACAATTGTTTCAGCGAATGACATTTCTTAGAAGTAAATTTCGGCCACTACGTTACTAAACGGGACTCCTTTACTGAGTAGAATTTCCCTGCATTCAACAACCATTTCGGCGCTGCCGCAAAGATAGTACTTTTGATCTTCAGGCAGGTTATCCAATGCTTCAAGATATTGCGTTACACGACCGTGATAAGTTCCTTCACCTTCCTGCTGCGAACAACAGCGAACATACCGTGAACCAAAATCAGTAAGCAGTTCATCACTGAAATAAAAAGCGTCAAGCGTTCTTGATCCATGAATCAGGATTTTATTTGAACCTAAGCCGGAACGGTACATGCTGTAAAACGGTGCAATACCGGTTCCAGCTGCTATCCAGTAAGCCGGTTCATCCGAACCGGCATATGTACCAAATGGAACCGTGATCCATAAAGTATCATCAGGTCTTAATATTGCAAGATTAGGTGTGAGTTTTCCGCCAGGTTTTATATTATACAGAAGCGAGATATTTTCATCGTTTTCACCACTGGCAATGCTATAAAGCCGCGCGTCATCATTTGATGAAACAGCTATACCCAGCACCTGCCCGGCTCTGAACGCGAAATCACGTTTAAACGAAAGCAGAAATACGTTGGGTGAAATTTCAGTGTTCGAAAGTATGGTAACCGATTTAAATTTAACGTTCGGTTTTGATTCAACAGAGTTCATTACAAAAATTATGTTTAATTATTTAATTCAAATATTAAACGAACAGACGGCAAATTGGTTCAATGGGCTGGTTTATATTCCGGATATAAAAGTTAATTCTAGGTTGTTAACTCATATTTTACCTTTGAGATAGTTTACTGCGGTAAATTAACCTAATTACCACTAAAATATTTAAAGATCAAGAATAATATTTCGCGGATATTCCTTATATTTGTTAAAATACAATCAAAATCCGGAATTAACATAACAGAATTCTATTAAATCAATCAAATAAATGATGTTATGGAAACAGCACAAATCAACATTCTCCTTGTAGTGGCTGGCCTGGCAATTATTATTTTAATCATGCTATTCCTGTCACAAAAAGACGAAAACAAGAAACTCTCATTTCTGGCGGGACTAGCATTCGCATTTATCATTGCCGGTATAATCTTTGGAGGAAACAAGCTGTTAGGCTATGGCTTAATCGGAACCGGAATAATTTTATCAATAATTGATATTATTATTAAAAGCAAGAAAGATTGAACAGACTTTATTCTTGCTTTTATAAACGTCAATCAGAAATGCAGCAATAATCACCGTTTATGATAACAAAAAGGCAAGACCATGAGCCACCGCTGGCAACCGATAAATGGGGCTGGCGTTACCATCATATTGGTATTCCCACCCAGGGACCAATAAATAACGAAACCTATTTGCCGGAATTTAAACTTCATGCCGGTGGATTCGCTACCAACCCATTTGGGATTGAATGGATGCGGTATGAAGCTGACAGTACAGTTCACGAATTGATTAAAAAAATACCTCATATTGCCTTTGAGGTGGATGATTTAGATTTAGAACTTAGTCGTCATGATTTTAATA
Organism: Bacteroidales bacterium; assembly: GCA_030654075.1. Taxonomy (GTDB): domain Bacteria; phylum Bacteroidota; class Bacteroidia; order Bacteroidales; family UBA4417; genus UBA4417. The sequence continues at coordinate 53,602 of JAURYB010000027.1, forward strand.
TTATTAAGAAACCGAATTCCCCTGCTGATGGAATAAGAGTTGTGATGATTGAGCACAATGGAGCGCCGATTGAGCTAATTGAATTCAGTATACTTAAAGCGCAGTAAACTATTAAAACATCTATCCTAATATTACAGTATTTTTACTAAATTTGGCACTTAAACCTTACTGTTTCCTACCTTGTATAAACCAAACGCAGCTTTCGCCACTTAGGTGATTTTAAACCTTCTGCTTTTATTGGCGTCAGGAATTAAGCATGTAACCCAGTATCAGCGACTTTAACCTGTACAATCCGCATCAGTTACCTCGTAAACCTAACATAAAGTGGCTTATTATTACTTGTTTATAAACTTGGCTTTCATTATTTCAGGTTACATCTCAGGGTTACTTCTATTATCTTTTCCTATCCCTGACAATGATTTTTTAAAAAACTATACAATTTCATCCCGGATATTGGCGGCTTCCTACATATTGCTGGCAGTGGTCAGCACAGTTGTTTTATTTCTCGGTTTAGCTGATTACCAGCCTGAATATTTGAAATTCTCAGGCTTATTAATTTCTTCAACCCAATCACTGTTATTTTCATATACTCTGGTAACTCTTTTAAATCCACAACAAAGCAGGAAAAGAAACTCAATATTTAAAATTCATGCTCTGATTATCTTATTATTTTTAATTGGGTATGTTTTGCTTTTCATGGTTCAAAATGAGCCTGTGTTAACTTCAATGCCCGATATCGCATTTAAATTTCTACAACCTTTGACCATTCTCCGGGTTACTTTTTTCGCTTTTTATCTTTACCAGATCATGGTATATAGCCTGATATTCAGCAAGGCCATAGGAAAATACAACAGTTCCATTGACAATTATTTCTCGGAGACCGGTACAATCAAATTAAACTGGATTAAAGTTGCATTCATTTCTGCTCTGATCATTGGACTGATGGCCGTTATTTTTCAAACCCTGCCGAGCTTACTGTTTGATAATATTTTCACAACGGTTATCGTTGTTTTCTATACGGGTTTTGCTATAAATTTCATTCATTACAACAAGATTTATCACATCATTGAACCTGCTTTAAATACGTATACGCAGATTGAAATAGATCAAACTCCTAAGAAATCGGGTTGGGGTTTGTATAAACAAAAAATCCTGGAGAGCAAAATCTATCTAAAAGAAGGCATCACGCTTATCGAAATGGCGCAATCGTTAAATGTTGGGCGTAGCACCTTGTCGAATTTTATCAATACCGAAGAAAACAAGAATTTCAATAACTGGATAAATCATTTGCGTATTTCTGAAGCCAAAAATCTGATGATCAGCAATCCGGATTCCCCGTTATCCTGCATTGCTATGAAAACAGGTTACAGCGAGCCATCCAATTTCAGCAGGGAATTCAAACAAATAACGGGTGAAACGCCTTTAGCCTGGAGAAAATGATTTTCGTCGATATTGAAGTGTTTGGAGAAGAGGTACAGCTAGAGGCTTTTATGCAGGTATAAAGTTATTAATTTTGTGCAGCGTGGATTTTTTCTTCATTTTTTGTTCTATAATGGTTAATATTGCTTTACTGTACATGAATAGAAAGGAATTAGTTACCTAAATATGCAATTTATGAAATGGACTAACCCTATTAAACCTCAAATATTTACTTTGTTGTTCTGTATTATCGGTACGCTGAATTCGTGTTCATTTTCAAAGAAAGCGAGTGATAAATTACTCAGTAAAGCTTCGGAAAAAAGCTACGATGTCATTATAGTTCCGGGAGTACCGTTAGAAAACGGAAAATGGAGCAACATAATGAAAGCCAGGATTTACTGGTCGAAGTTTTTGTTTGATAAAGGAATCGCCAAAAATATCATGTTTTCGGGATCTGCTGTTTATTCGCCATACATTGAAGCGGAAATTATGGCGATGTATGCTGAAGCACTCGGAATTCCGAAGGAAAACATTTATACAGAAACAAAGGCTGAACATAGTACCGAGAACATATTTTACTCCCACAAGCTTGCCCAAAAACTGAAATTTGTCAGTATGGCTATTGCCTCTGATCCGTTTCAAACCAAGATGTTAAGAAAATTTACGAGAAAACGAATAGATGGCGACATCGATCTTATACCTATTGTTTTTGATTCACTCAAGGCTATGCCTATGGGCGTAAGGGAACCGGAAATAGATATCCAGAAAGCTTTTGTACAAGGATTTATTCCTCTGCCTGAAAGAGAAAATCTCATGCAACGCTTGCGCGGAACCTGGGGCGGCGACCTGTTTAAGGATACACTAAAATAATAGTGGCTTCTATCGTTTAAAACGAAAAAAAAAAGACTAAATATTGAAAAAATGGTTAGAAAATTAATTAAATAATATTTTTAATTATGAATAACAAATCATTGTTTTTTATATATTTGGCATAGTTATCCCCATTTATTTGTCAAAATTTTTCTTATCCTATTAACCTTAAAATCAGAAATTATGAAGAAAATGACCTTCTTAATCACATTGACGCTCCTTCTATTACAATTTTCAGGTTTTTCGCAAGACAAATACGAAAAAGACCTTTACCTGAGAAAAGCAGAGAAATACACTAACATGAAAACCGCAGGTATAGTTATGACCTTTGGTGGCGCAGCACTTACTGTTTTAGGCATATCTACCATGGCGAATTCGGGATATGATTCCTATGATCCTAATGCTTCTTCAGAGTCAGCAGGCAAATGGCTTGCGGGTTATTTTGAAACACTTGGAGGTATTGCGTTAACTGGCGGTGGTATTCCTTTATGGATAATAGGATCATCGAAAAACAAAAAATACATGAACATGTATCGCAACGTATCGCTTAACATTAAGCCTGATGCGGGCCATATGTTGAATTTAACGTACAAATTCTGATAAAAATCAATTTAACCTTTACTTAATATTCTGCATCATGAAAAAAAGTATAATCTTAATGATCTTCGTTTCTCTTGTTTTTTTGGCTCAAGCTCAAAAGATCAAATTGGTAAGTGGGAACCTCACATTTCTAAAAGGTGAAAAATCTATTAATCTGCAATACTATTACGACAATGTGAAAGTCGGGGATATGGATGAATCCAACTATATCAAGAAAAAAGTCACCGAATACAATGCAAAGGAGCCGGGAAAAGGCGACAAATGGCTTGAAAACTGGAAAAATGACCGAAAAACGAGGTATGAACCCAAATTCGAAGAACTTTTCAATAAATACCTGGAGGAAGTTAACACCAAAGCTAAAGAAGGCGACGCTGATGCCAAATATACCTTGTTGATTAAAACAAAAATGATAGAACCCGGATTTAATGTTGGTGTAGTACGCAGACCCGCTAAGATTGATGTAGAAGTGGAAATAAGTGCAGCTGGAAGCCCTGAAAATAAACTTGCCGAACTTACTATTTTCGATGTTCCTGGTGCGGATGCGATGGGTTTTGATTTTGACAGCGGCGAGCGTATTTCAGAGGCCTATGCCAAATTAGGAAAAGCGTTGGCTAAATACATTGTAAAAAATACAGTGAAATAATATTTGGAAATTTAGCCTTTTGACTGTATCAGCCGATTAATTTAATTTTAGCCATAATCCTGAAAAGATTATGGCTATATTATTTATAAAATAACCCAGTTTTCTTTATTAGTGCGCCTATCCACAAATCTTAGTGGCTTTCTCCCGATTCCACCCTGTTGCTTTTTGTGGATTTCACTGATATCAGCAAAAATAATCTTTGGCATCACCCGCAATGAAGCATGCAGGTAAGAGGTTAACTGAGCAAGAAGTTTTTCTGAAGGTTCTTTTACGGCAATCCAGATCAGGATATCATCGGTATCCAGTTCGTTGGAGGAGACTTCCAGAACATAATCAATGATATCGCTGTTCGAGTTCAGAATTTCGTAAATAACTGATGGATAAAGCGATGTGCCCTTAAATTTAATCATTTGCTGCTTTCGCCCAAGGATAGGGGAAATACGGAGAGTCTGACGTCCGCACTCGCATGGCTGGTTGACTAGAGTACAAATATCCCCGGTGCGATACCTGACTAATGGCATGCCTTCGACACCTAAGGTGGTAACAGTAAGTTCGCCTTTTTCGCCGAAAGGCAATGGATTTCCCTCATCATCAACAACTTCTGCAATCAGTAGTTCAGGATGAATATGCCCGCCTTTACCAAAAGCGCATTCGGTAAATGCTGTCTGCATTTCGGTTGAGGCATACGTTGAAAACAGTTCAATATCCCAGAATTCTTTAATCCGCTTCCCGATGGTATTGAGCTCGAAATTATCAGTCCGTACATTTTCACCAATACAGATGGCGCGTTTCATGGGTGAATTCCTGTAATCAATGCCATTATCCTGTGCATATTCAATCAATTTGAGAATAAATGAAGGAACAACCACCATGGCTGTTGAATTTACCCTGAAAATGGTTTCCCATTGCATGGAAGGAGCTCCCGGACCGGTACGCACCACTCCTGCTTTTAATCGTGCCGCACCCTGGTAATAAGCCATCCCGGCCATAAATTGTTTATCCAGGGTAAGCGCAAGCTGGAAAATATCGGCTGAAGTAGCTCCGGTTCCGGTAAAAGAAAGGTACTCGTTGTATGCTAAACGTGATAAATCACTGGTAGTTAAAGCAATAGTAACGGGAGCGCCAAGTGTTCCGGAAGTAGAAGTGTATTCAGTTATTTCACTTTTAGGAACGCACAGAAAAGCCATATTCTGAAGCTGCAGGTCTTCCTTCGTAGTGGTCGGCAGAAATTTCAGATCTTCAATTGTTTCAATTTTTGAAATATCGATATCCTTCTTTTCGAAAAGTGATTTATAAAACGGAGAGCGCAGGTTAACATATGCCAGTAATTCCTTCAGCTTTGTATTTTGAAGATCATAGATTTCAGCGGAAGTTAATTTATCAACAGGAAGCATAATAAAGCGGACGAACGTAAATATTCTGTGGCAGCATGATTTAAAATGCAATTATAAAGATTTATACTATACAACTGGAATAAGGCATACTGCTATTTGCTATTCTTAGTTGTTTTTTCCTTACAATCAGCATATTTCTTCTTAATACGATCAATTTCCTTTTCTCCAGGTATAACACAGTTCAAAGACTTCTCATACAAGTATCCCGCTTTGCCATACTGGTTTTTGAACATATAATAGTCACCGGCTTGCTCATACGCATCAAAATAATCAGGATTCAGGCTGACAAACAGTTCAACTCCTTTTTCATCAATGGTATGCGCTGTTAATTTCTTTCTTAAATTTAAATATTGCTGGTACCGGGGAAAGGCTTTTACAATGAACCCGTTCTCCGGCTGAATGTAAGCCGAGTCGATTACTGATCTTGTTCCAGGCACCAACGCTTTTTTCTCAGCCATTTTATTCAGATCGTAACAAACAAAACCACCCAGCTGGTAGGGAGATGTAGATACCCAGAACATTCTTTTTTCAGGATAAAAAATAATGGAATGATGGCCGATAAGCTGGTTTATGGCTTTCTCGTTTCCTAACCCTATGCTTATACCTTGATTGCCAAGCGTATCGCGAAGTATCTTTACCACATCCTCAACGTTAAATTGATTTTGCTGGTTCAGGCATTCCAGAACACGATTGTAACGGTAGCCTGAAGCGGTATTCAACTTCTGCTTTCGGGCCTCTGCCGAAAATCCGTTTTGCGCGCTTTGAAAATGATTTGACGAAATAATGTAGTTGTTCTTCGTTTCATATACCACTTGCGATCCGGGCCTTTTCTCAATAATCACAGCTTTGTTATCAGCAGCTGAGCCTACCAGGAAAAGCTCAGAAACGAAAACATCAAATTTTGAAGCTACAGCAACCGCTTCATCGATATTGGAAGCATATTGTAATATTTGCCTTGCTACAAGCGAAACAGGAGTTGCAGCGGAAAGCACAATATCCGAGTTGGCGGCATTAATGGTGACTGTAAGGCCTTTTTCGTTCATTCCCGAAACCGCTCCCATCATTCCGCCCCAGGTTACAAAAGCATGAAAATATCCTGAATCGGGGCGGATAAAGGCTACAATTTTCTCTTTGGCAAATTCGTCACCAACGTAAAAATCAAAATTGCGTCCGATCAATAATTTACCGTCCGGTGTTTTTTCATTCCAAACGCCAAATGAAGTACAACCCACCATTCCCAGGTTGCTCAGCATATGTCCCAGGTCATGCGCTCCGTGGTAATTCAGGATTCTTTGATAATTACTGGCAATATTGTTAAATGTATCAGACGCGGAAAGTGAAATGCCGTAGATTTCCGCTTTTCGTTCTTCGGGAATTGAACGGTAAAGGTTAAGATCGAATACCGCGATTACATATTTCAGGAAATTAAGGTAATAATGCGAGGGAACTATCCGCTGCAACTGTTCAACAAAGGCTTTTTCCTGTTTATAAATGAGGCTGCGCGAGAGTTGCCCGGCGATAAGCCCCCGCTCGAATGGTTTGCCTTCAATATAAAGAGTATAAAGACCTTGTTGCTCCTTTCGGAGCCAGTTGTTGCCAATGCGGGAAGTACAGGAATCTACTTTTTCAAGCTTATATTCTTTATAGGAATATTTCTCTGCTTCATGCTTAAATATGGAGTTGATATATACGAAGAATCCTATTACCAATGCCGCGAGGCAAAGGATTACAATCAGTGTCCATTTAATAAACTTCTTCATTTGTCAGGTATTTCTTATTTTCTCAAGCAATGAATCAATCCCAAGTATTTCACCGCAGGTAATAATTGAGCTTACCGAAACGCCCATAACTCCGTGCAAGTTAAGATTCTGACCTGTAAGCAACAGATTTGGTATTTTGGTGCGTGCGGGTACAAATGTTTTGAGCGGTTCGCTGCAGTCGCGCTGAATGCCATAAAGGGAACCATGGGGTGTTCCGGTGTAATCGCGATAGGTTAATGGTGAAAGTGTATGATAGGATTCCACGGCAGATCTAAATCCCGGATACTGATTCTCAACCAGGTTAAATATTTTTGAAGCCTTTTCCTCTTTTAATTCAGTATAGCCCGGTCCTCTGTCATCAGGCTGAAATACAGTGTTTGCCGTATCAGCCCATTGTTCAAACTCCGAATACTTCATATAGCACATTACGGAAGCTGAATGAGCGAATCCATCCTTGCCATCAGTAACAAATAACGCATAATTCTCCGGCCATTTAGCATCTTCGTATTCGGTTCCACTCCAAACATTTTCCGATTTCGAGTAATAATAGACATTTTTATTTATAAACGGGAAAGCGGAAGCTTTGAACACCACGTTAAGAATGAATACGCTGATCGTATTTTCGAGGTGCGTAATGCGGTTAACATATGCTTTCCTGAATACATCCGATTGAGTAAGAGCAATTGTAACAGCAGGGTGTAAATCCGAAATAAACTGTTTCCCGCTAAACTCCCGGCCATCTTTTGTTATTACTTTGGTTGCAACGCCTTCATTAACAAGTATCCGGGTAACTTCAGCCTGCCTGATAACTTTCCCTCCGGTTTCGGCAATAACATCCGCCAGGGCTGTAGCAATTTGCGACCCACCGCCTTCGCAGCGCCAGGCGCTTTCGATATAACTGTTTAAAATCAGCGCGTGAATATAAAAAGGTGACTTCTCGCCCGAACCTGCGTACAGGCAATTATTACCTGCCAGCACATTCTGCAGCAAAGGATCCTTCACAAATGAATTAATCGTGTCACGGGCATTCATGTCGAGCAAATCCATTTTATCCATAAAATCGCCGTTTCGCAGGTTATAGAGAGGAAACCTGTCGCACAATTCCTTTATGCTCCGGCAATAGTTTTCGATTCCTTCGCGCTCATCAGGAAATTCCTTTGCCAGAGTATCAATAAATTTCTCGTATGATTGCGCGTAAACATATTCCTTATCGCTGTCGCCAAATTTAATCACATCAAAGCCTTCCTCATCAAAACGCTTGATCCTGATGCGTTCCATCAACCCCAGGTATGAAAATATCTTATAGAGGGTCTGACCTTTTTCAAGTCCGCCAATATAATGCACGCCGGTATCGAATAATCCGCCGTTGCGGGAATAACTCTGAAGGCAACCGCCAATCTGCGGATTCTTTTCCAGAACGGCAACCTTGTACCCGTTTTTGCCAAGTATAGCACCGCATAACAATCCACCCAATCCGCTACCTATAATTACAACATCGAAGCTATCACCCATTGTTTTTTCGTTTAAATACCATAATTAGATTCGATGTCCATTTAGTCTGATCAATAATCTGAGTCTCAAAACCCAGGCTCTCCCCCAATTTAGCCATATCGTCAAAAGAAAAGAATTCGAGCTTATTTTCAGTTTTATTAAAATTTAAAATCCGTGTGGAGAATAATTCAGTGAGGCGTGTAGTAGCATGTTTTTTTGCCATCCTGTTGTCGCCGTCCCTGATAATGATCGTACCTCCAGGCATAAGTTTTGAAGTATATTCTGTAAAAACCCGGTTTCGTTCCTGTTGATTCAAATAATGTAAAACATCACTGAAGATAATGCAATCAGCCTGCGGAACAATAAAATCCTGAAGATTTGAACTTACAAAGTTAAGATTGGCCGGTTTGCCGAATCCGTTTTCAGCCACTTCAATTTTTGATTCATCATAATCGAGCCCGGTAATTTCGCGCTTTGGTTCCAGGTAAGCCAGCATGTACGACATAAACCCGTATCCGCAACCGGCATCAATTATAACACCCTGCCTGGGTACCAGGTTTTGAAAAACCTGGTAGTTGCCTTCCATTTTTAATTTCACCTTCATATACCATTCGAGCAACGGGCCCTTAAAAAGGAAGTTTTCAATTACCCGTTTGCGGAAATGCTCCGGCGTATGAAATTCTTCTTCCAGAATGGAATACTGTTCCTTGAACAGTTGATGGATAGCCTTTGTTTTTTGCTGATAGGTTAAGCCAAAATCCGGGTCTTCAAATTTAATACGCTTAAGAACCTTCACTGTCATAGTAGCATCATGCATTGTAAAACTGCCTTTGGCAATGGATTTGCCTGTGCCATGAAGTATAACGGGAATGATGTCGAGTTCAAGTTGCTGAGCCAGGTAAAACGCGCCTTTATGGAAGCGTCCTATTTTCCCGTCTTTCGAACGGGTTCCTTCGGGAAAAACAGCAATGGAATACCCTGCGTCGATTTTTGCTTTCAACAATTCGATTCCCGGATCGGCACCTTCAAAAATCGGATAATATCCGGCTAAGCGCACTACGTATCCAAAAAGCGGGGAATTCCATACCCATTTATTTGTGAGCAAAAGCATTTTGGAACTCAGCATGCTCATCGAAAGAATATCGATAACCGACTGGTGATTAGCTACAAAAATGCAAGGCTTTGAGAAATCCGGTTTTTCGTCAAAAATAACCCTCTTTTTGAGATTCCCCATCACATACAATTGTGCCCAGGTTGTTTTGCTTATCATCCAATTAAACAGACTCTGAGCTTTTGACCGGTTAAAAGGATTTATTACTAACAGGAAAAAACCTGCAACGCTTAGCAGCAAACTCCCTGTAATAAAAAAGGTATAGGCAAATATTGTCTGAAGCGCAGTTTTGAGACTTATAGGCGCAAAACCCTTGCTGACAGGCGAACTCACAAACATTCGGAACAGGTAGGGCATCAACACCTGCGAAATAACCAAAACCGAAGTGATTCCGATAACCGAAACCAAAGCAATGGATTGCAATGCCGGGTGTTTTGCGATAAGCATAACCCCAAAACCAATAAGTGTTGTAAGACCCGACAACAAAATGCTCATCCGGATGACCGGCATCTGTTTCTTTTTGCTGCGATACTCATGCAACAATCCATCCATCGTAAAAATGCAATAGTCATCGCCCAAACCAAAAATAAAAGTGGATAAGATAATATTGACAATATTGAATTGTATATGAAACAGGCCCATAAGTCCCAAAATCCAAACCCAGGAAACAACCATGGGAATAAATGCCGTGAGGGCAAGCTCGATTCGTCCGTAAGTTAGCAAGAGTGCTATAAAAACCAGGAGAGCGGAGAATATGGCAATAAAGTTAAAATCATCATTAATGATGGATGCCAACTGGTTCGACATAAATTTATTATCCAGCATCCTGGAGGCCGGTTGTGCAGAAACGAGTTTTTCGACATCCGTTAGTGATGTTGTAGGAACCTGGAGTGCCGAAACTATGGTTGTCATTTCAGGTGTAACGGATACTGTTTCTTTTGCAAAAACCGATGTTAACAGGTGAAAATCAGCAGTATCTATTTGCTTCGTATTCAGTTCCAGATTTGAATAAAAATCGTTGAAGGCATTCTCTTTAAATCCCAGCGCCTTCCCCGATTGACCCAGCGATGCTTTGATCTGCTGTATTTTTTCCGGAGTAAAAAAATGTTTCCAACGTTCGGAACGTCTTTTCTGCTCCTGCAGCGAAGGAAGGAAATCCGCAACACCTGTGTATTTATTAGTTGTCCCCGACTTATTCAGCGAATCAGACAAATTCTTAATTTTCCCGGCCGAAGCAAGCGCCTGGTCGAAAGTGCTGCCAAATGAGATGACATACACAGAGTGCTTCAGCCTGTCGGCACCACGCAAAGCCTGTTCTGTCTTTTTTAGTTCGGGCGACATGTAGTTGAGATGCATCATGTCGCTGTCGAACCCGATAAACTGTGCAAAATAGAGCATAACAGGCGTTAGCAGAATAATTGACCAGCGCAGATAAGTGTAGTTTTCAAGCTGAATCTTTCCCGCTTTTTCCAGCCATTTCCCTGCAATTTTACTTTCAGTTTGTTGCTTCCCTATAAGGTGTGGCAGAAAAATCAGTGAAAAAATCACGGCACCAATAAGTCCGAAAGCACCCAGCAATCCGAAATCGTGAAGAATATCGGCTTTTACAAACAGCAGGCAAACAAAACCGCCAATAGTAGTTGCACTCCCAATCGTCATCGGCTCAACCATATCGCCAATAACTTTACGAAGGTCTTTTTCGTGAAGCCTGTGCGTTAAAATATGAATGGGATAATTGACAGCAATACCAAGTAACACCGAAGTGGCACCGATGGCTATCAGTGAAATATCTGTTTCAATAAACGAAATACATGCCAATGCAAATGCCATCCCGAAAATGATAGGCAGAAAAATCAGGATAGGTGTTCTCTTTTTGCGAAATACAGAAGTGATAAGGATAATTAAAGCAATACACATTACTGCCAGGGTAAGTGATGTATCACGTTGAATCTGGCGAGCATTACCTACTGACACTGCAGTAGCTCCCATAAATCCGCATTCGATATTTTTAAACTGGCCCTGCTGTTTTAACTCAGATGCAAAATCTTCGATTGATTTGATCAGGACTGCGTTTTTACCGGTTTCGTTGGCCGGATTTGCCGGTTCGATAAACAAAACAAGGTTCTTTTTATCCTTTGTAAAAAAATAGCCATCGTTGATTTCGTAGCCTGTAGCTTCGCCCAGTTTCTGTAACCGCAAGGTCAAGGCGCCGGAAATACCTGCCGGATCCAAAGGCATACTTTGCCGTATCAGGATTCCGGTTGGAGAAGATAAAAGCCTGGTATTATTGGCCAGGTGATTTTGAATATTCGCAGGTTGAAGTACAGAATCGATGTGAGCGTAATCCTGTTCTTCAACAAAAAATGGAAGGTTTCTCAACAATGCCTTGTAAACTTCCATAAAAGGAAAATCGTCGGGACTGGCAACTACCTTTTTAACCAGCTTAGTGTCGAGCGTTTGAAGGCGAACCACCATACTATCACAATATGCCATTTTTACCTGGTCCGGGCTGGCTAAAGCCGATTCATCCGAAATACTGATGACCAACTTATCGATGAGGCGGGTGTTTTGAATAAGCCTGGTGTATTCACGGGTTTTTGCGTCCATCTGCAGCATTTTGCTAATGTCTTCTTCAAACGAAACCCTTAAGCCCAACACGACTAAAAAGATGAAACTAAAAAGCATGACAAGCCAGAAAACAAGCCGGTGTTTAGCGAAATAGTCGTACGTTTTCAAAATCAAACCCGTCATAATTATGCTCTTACTCTCCTGAAAGTTGATAAAATAATGAACGTCAATGTTCCAAATACAATAGCGGATAAAAGTGCCAGACTAATGCTTCCAACAATATATTGCATAAGGAACGGCTTAACGGTTTCCAGGTTCAGCGCTGAATTGAACAATGGAATATCCGCGCTGGCGATCCAGAATTTCCCACAAACCAGGCTAAGAAACAAAATAAGCGGGATCATAGGCGGAATGCTGATATTGGCAAACAGGATCACGAGCGGTTTGTTCAGCCTGAATAAAAAGGCAAGCGCAATAGCCGCAACTAACTGGAAACCCCAAATGGGAATAATCCCCATAAATACACCAAATGCTACTGAAAGTGAGCGTTTTAAAACTGTTTCGGAACTGTTAAAAAAAAATCCGGATATGTTTTTCCCTTTAATATACATCAGCGGTCTGTGCCAGGCTAAAGCCAGGAAAACAAGCGCTGTATTGAGTATGCTGATGCGTGTAAAATCCCGGAATGGCCTGAAATGCGAAACACGTTCTTCTTTCGGAAAATAACGGACTGAAACCGGAACACTTTCTACTTTAATGCCTTTCCATGCTAGCCGGACTAATATTTCAATCTCGAATTCGAATTTCGGAGTATAAAATTTTATGTTTTCAAATTCCCGAAGCGGGTATAAGCGAAATCCCGATTGCGTATCATTATGAGAGATTCCCGTTTCAACTTTAAACCAGAAATTCGAGAACTTTCGCCCAAAATTACTTTTACCCGGCACCGAAGCCTGTTCCATATTCCTTTCGCCAATGATCAAAGCCGGGCCGGTTTCCTGCAGTTTTTCAGCAAAAGCTTTAATATCTGCCGGATTATGCTGCCCATCCGAATCTATTGTAATCGCATAATTATACCCCTGGGAAATGGCATACCTGAAGCCTGCCAGCAATGCATTCCCCTTCCCTTTGTTTTTAGGGTATGAAATTAGTTGAATATCTGAATATTGAGCAAGAATTTCAGCAGTGACATCGGTTGAGCCATCGTTTACAACAATTAAATCGTTGGTGAGCAAACGAATGCCATCAATCACACCGGCAATTGTTCCGCTGTTGTTATACGTTGGCAGAAGAACGCATACATTTAACTCCTTTAGGATCTCTGTTGTATCTAACTCCTCTGACATAAGTAACTGCCTTTCATTTTTAAAACTTCCACCTCGTTGCAAGTCACCGAGCACTTTACGGATAGTATATTTTCAACTTTGTAACTGAAACTGAACTCATAATTGAGAAGTGTATTTTCAGTTGGGATAACAAGACTCATGAATTTAATATTGTCGCTTTTTAAAAGCATCAGCTTTTGAGCCAGGTATTTGGAGAGTAATTCGCCGGCAATCTGAAGCGTACAAACTCCGGGCAAAATCGGGTTACCGGGAAAATGTCCGTCGAAAACAGGGTGATCATGCATAATCATAACCGAAACATTCAGGATTTCACCTGTGCCTTCCATATTTATGATAGTGTATAAGTTCCCTTCGAACAACATTTACAAACTGATTTTATTTAACAGTATTACCATCCGGAAATGTTGATGCTCCAGTTTCATTGAACTGATCATGGAAGTTGCCGGATCGTAAAAATAATGAAATATCGTCAGAACAGACTTTCCATCTACCATTTTACCCGAAATGATTCTTGCATCTGATAGTTCAGAGGAATAAGCAATCTTTTTCTGCTTTCCAAGATTGTAAGTAAAAATCAGCGAAGACTGGCTTGAGTCAATACTAAAACCCTTATTCTGTATAAGTATTCCGCTTAACGCCCCGAAATCTTCATAAAATGTTCTGAGTATCCTTTTCCTGTTAATTTTTTTAAACGCGTAAATGGTTTTATATCCCTTGGGGGAAAGTTCCATATCAAGTAATTTGGGTCCCATTTCAGCATTCAAAACCAGCCGGAGGGTGGAGTCACTTGTTTTTTTCAGAATCAGCAAGCCGGACAATGTGTTTTTGCTGAACTCCATTGTAATGTTGTACAAACCGATTGAATCGTTAGTGTTGAAGAGCTGCGGCAATGCAGGCTGGGCGGCAAGTTTGCCCCATACCATACAAAATCCTATCATACAACTAATTAACGTTAAACGCCTCATCGGAAACCGGAGTATTTATTTTTTTATTGCTGAAAATCAATGTTGTACTATCACCTGAGGTTTCTTTAAGGTCGATCCTGTCCACAGTAAAATCGCTTTTAGCCACAAGCAAATCAATTTCTGTAAATAAGGATTTGATCATTTTTTGATTCGGTTTCAATACCAGGAAGTACACCTTGGCATTTTCCGAAATTTCCACATCAAAGTCCTTTGAATTCAGTATGTTACCGGTAACACAGTCAACTGTTAACTGGCTTATCATTTTAAACATTTTGTTCGAATTAACCGAAACACTCGATTTTTTCTGATCATTTTTAATAATGATCTGATCCTCATTCATTACAAAAATATACGGATATGGTTTGGCATATTCCATGCGCAATTTGTTGGTTTTCTTAAAGATAAAAGTTCCATTCGAGATAAGTTTATTCGTCAGCATGCTTACGCTCTTTTCCTGAACGAAATCGCTTTTTAGCGTATTCATTGCAGTCGATTTAGCAGCATACAGTTTTTTAAACCCGGCAATGTCTTTTACAGGTGTATAATTCTGGGCACTTACGGCATTGAATAATGCGAGATTAAAACACATAAAAAAAAGTATGCCCGTAAAAAGGATACTTCCTGCACTTCTTAATGATTTCCTGTTTTTCATTTAGTTAACGAGATATCGAATATTAATAAACCCACGTATTAAACGTCCGCCAAAGATACAATTTTGTATCCCTTGTTCTGAATAGTTTGAATCAATTCATTTAAAATACGGCTGGTTATTTCCCGGTTATCATGCAGCAGGATAATACTGCCGGGTCGGAGCTTGTCGCTGATACGACGAATCAGTTTTTGAGGATCTTTGCTGATCGTGTCAAATGAACGTATATCCCAGCCGACCGAATGCAACCCAGAGTTTTTCAGCGCCTTTGCAATGGAAGGATTTGTGATGCCGAAGGGCGGGCGAAAAAGATCGGGTTTGCTGCCTGTAATATCAAAAAGTATATCATTTGTTTTGCTGATCTCTGCCTCAATAATTCCGGATGGCTTAAATGCATTTCTCCAATTATGACTAAAAGTATGATTACCAATACGATGCCCTTCAGATGAAATCCGACGGACCAGATCCGGGTATACTTCCGCGTGTTGCCCGATACAGAAAAACAAAGCTTTAACATTATTCCGGTTAAGAATATCTAAAATCACCGGTGTAAACTGCACAGAAGGTCCGTCGTCGAAGCTCAGAAAAACGATCTTTTCTTTGGTTCGGATGCGGCAAATGCTTTTCAGGAATAATGAATGTTTAATCGAAAAGATATTAAACGCCAGCCAGGAAAACAGTAGTACAAGAGTTGTCAATACAGCAAAAACAGTATCAAGAAAAGTTTGAAGCAATATGAATAAAGCTAAACCGATCAGGACGATATGTATGTTTTTCAGCATACGGATAAATGAATAAGGGTATGCGGCCTGTCCAGATAAGCATGATAAATAAGAACATGTTCAGGATGCGGAATTGCGTCAAATACAACATCTTGCGTAAGAATTTCACTTGCAAGCCAGGT
Organism: Bacteroidales bacterium; assembly: GCA_030654075.1. Classification (GTDB taxonomy): domain Bacteria; phylum Bacteroidota; class Bacteroidia; order Bacteroidales; family UBA4417; genus UBA4417. The sequence continues at coordinate 69,322 of JAURYB010000027.1, forward strand.
AGCAAAGGCACAGGAAGTCGGATAATCGCCGCAATATTTTTTATAACTAATTGTTGGTGCAGATCCGAAAATCTGACCAGTCAATGTATAGGCTTCGTCGCTGTTACCTCCGCATTTCCCGTTGAGAATTAATGTCTTTCCCTTTGAGGCCAAATGATTGTACACATAATCAGTAATATCAGCATGTTTTACATCCTGCGATAAAATTAAAGTTTCAAGTTTCACTTGCGACTTCATGCCCGAAATACTGAAAAACGCGCTTCCTTCACCTTGTCCGAAATATCCTTTGCTCTCCTTTTGTGCCTTGAATAACCTTGAGGTGAGTTCGTGTTTTAATTCAGTAAGTTCATCAATTCCACCTAATAAAACGCTTTCAATTGAGCCTTCTTCCAACAGCATGATCGTATCAAGCAACGCATGCTCAAATGAAAGTACATCCTGGGTAAATGTATTGTTATAGCAATTGCTTTTCAGGTGCATGGCTATCTGGCCGCCCATCGTATTGTGAATGGACTGTATAAAAGCCGTTGGATTCATCATGCGGTTATCCGGGTCACACATTTTTACCAGGAAGTTCCCGGTATCATCAAGACAGCCCAAACCGGTGGCAGTAATTACGGATTGAGGAGTTTGAACATTTGCAATTTCGAGCGTTTTGATTGCTGAAGCCAGGCCCATCCGCATGATCCGGCTCATTCGCCTTAGCTGTCGCGGATCGATAATCAGTTTATAATCCGGCTCAATACATGTAAAACGGTCAGCATCGCCAGTCTGTAGCCCTTGAAGGCTATCGAAAGCAGAAATTGATGAAGTTGCGTTTATATACAGGTCCATGATTACGCTTTTGAAAAAAGTAAAGAGCAACAATTCCCGCCAAAGCCGAATGAATTGGAAAGCACATGCTTTAACTCAATTTTGCGGGCTTCGGTTTCAGGATATAATTCCGTTCCGGGCATCGGAATTTCAAAACGGAGATTTGGCAAAGTCGTTTGGTTAATAAGAGCCAAAACAGAATAAACGGATTCAACACCTCCGCTTGCGCCTAGTGTATGCCCGGTATAACTTTTAGTGGAACTTAATGCCGGAATTTTTTCAGCAAAAAGTCTCAGGATGGCATTGCCTTCCGACAGATCGTTATTAGGTGTCGCTGTTCCGTGAAGATTGATATATCCAACCTCACTTGCTGACAACCCAGCCATTTTTATCGCGCCTTCCATGGCAAGATAAGGTCCGTTTCCTTCGTCCGAAAGGGCAGTCTGATGAAAGGAATCACTCGCGTTGGCATACCCGCTTAACTCTGCCAGAACCTTGCAATTATTTTGCCGGGCAATTTCTTCAGATACGAGCACCAGATATCCTGCACCTTCACCCAGGTTTAGACCTTTTCGCCGTGCATCAAAAGGTTTGTTAAGCTCATCATCGAGAAGCAAGAGCGTGTTAAAGCCATTCAATGTAAAAGCTGTTATAGCGTCGGTTCCCCCGGCAACAGCAATATCAAGCCTGCCGCTTTTTATCATCCGGGCGGCAAAAGCAATAGCGTTAGCTGCTGATGAACAAGCTGTATTCAGTGTAGTTACAAAATCAGTAGCCTGGATATTTTCAGCAATCAGATGACTGATTTTCCCACATTCGTGATTGATAATCCGGCTGATATGACCGGCAGATTTATTCTTACTGTAATCGTAAAAGAAGTTTTCAGTACTGTCCATTCCACCAACCGTGGTTCCGGAAATAAAACCGGTCCGGTATTTTGCGAAATCGAGTCCGGACGATGCGGCAGCTTCCTGCGCGGCAATTACTCCGAGCAAAGCCGTTCGTGGCCATGAAGGCGAAACACCTGCTTTTGCAGCAAGCTCATTGTTTGTAAAAGCTACTTTTGCAATTGGGAAATCGTCTATAAGGGAATCGATGTCGCGTGATGATGCATGAATGCCGTGCCGTTTTCCAAGCAAGGCAGACAGGTTTCCGGCACAATTATCGCCGGGAGCCGTAATTACACCCATACCCGCAATGAAAACCTTCATCTTAAGCCTGTTTCTCCGTAATATATTCAGCCAGGGTTTTCACGGATTTCATTGCCTTTTTGCCTTCTTCGGCATTGGTGATTTTAATACCATAAACCTGTTGCAAGAGGACGATAATTTCGAGCGCGTCGATTGAATCAAGGCCTAAGCCATCGCCAAAGAGCGGGGCTTCGCTGTCGATATCTTCAGGTTTGGTGTCCGAAAGATTTAAGCGCTCTATGATTTGTTCTTTGAGGTTGAATATCAGTTGTTCCATAGCATTAAAATTACTCAAAAAGTTTATTTATGTTCGTGATATTGAATTCTATTTGATTTTCACCTTTGTTTTCCGGCATTTCAACTGCAAATAAAGTGCAGGTATAGCTTTCGCCAAGTATTTCGACCCATCCGGCCAGGCAAGCCTTTGTAGTATTTTGCGCAAACAGCTGGTTTATCGGTTCAAAAAACAGGTTTGCGTCAGGTACATCAGAAACCAGGAACAGATTCTCCCCTTTAAACCCGTTTTTTATACAGATTTCAGCCAGAACCAGGTTAGGTAGCGTATACACGAATAAAGCAGGGCTGGCAATGGATTCCAGAGTTTTCTGAAACCTGAAATCAGTATCGAGACTTGAGGATGCGTTTGCAAAAATCAGGCTTACTTCATAAGGTTGGTATTGTTTGAAGCCCCCGAGCGATTGCAGGAGGATTTCTTCACAGGTATAACCCAATTTCGACAAGCGATCCATCTTGCCAAAACGCGGATGTTTCACTTCAAACTCAGTTACAATTTTCTGTAAAAACTCATCTACCGGGATATCAGCTTCAAAAAGACTTTTCCCGTTCAGGATAAGCTTTCCATTTTTCAGTTGACAGTAGCCGGTTATGAATTTTTCCATTATTTCCCGGATTGTTTTTTCCTGCAAACGAGTAATGTATGACAAATTCCAATTCCATCGTGTATGGATTCGGTTTCGAGCCCGGCTGCTTTTACAAACCCGGCAAAGACTTCCGAATGATACATCTGGCTGTTGCCGTTCGCGATGTTGGTAAAATACAGTGAAGTCATCTGCAGCGAAAATGCCGATGCTTTAAACCGCTGTCTGTCCCAGAAAGGCTCAAGAATACAAACCCTGTCATTGTCATTCATGGCATTGACACAGCGTTTGAGAATGGATATAATTTGTTCGTCCGAAAAGCAATCAAGGAACTGGCTCATCCAGATGACGTCAAACCCGGAGGGAATTTGCAGGTTCTCGTCCAGAATATCAGCTTCGATAAAACCCATCCGATTTTCGTTCCCGTTTTCAATCGCGGCTTGTTTTGCCATATTCAACTGGCCGGGAAGATCCATGATGGAAACTTTTACGTCCGGCGAATAAGATAAGCACTGAAAAGCGAATTTACCCGTGTTGCCACCGATATCCAGTATGTTTTTGGGCGATTGTGAAAACACCAGCGGAAGCACACCATCAAATGCCTGGTCAGAATAGTAATGATCAAATTTAAACCAGCTTTCACGCGCCTGTTCAGGCAATTCAGCCAAAGCCTGGTAAACAGTCGGCCAATCGCCAAATGTTTTAAGTCCTTCGGGTTTACCGGTAACTATTGACTTTTCGAGATCAAAAAGCCCTTTGTAGCAAATATCATTGACAAAGTCGCTGTTGGCTTCGGTAAGTTTGTCGTTGATAAAGAAACTGGCCGTTTTGGTAAGGAAATACTTATCATTTTTAAAATACAACAATCCGATGGCCAGCCCGGATTCGCAAAGAACACGGGTTCCGTAATGACTGAGGTTACATTCCTGTTCCATTTCATCGGCTGTGATTCCCGCCAGCCTGCGTTTTTCGATGGCTGCCAGAATTCCCAGGTTGCGAAGTGCCCGCGATGCCTGAAAAACGACAGGGGCAAAAGCCAGCCATTGCGCCTTTTCCATTGCCTCAAGGGCGGTTGATTTATCTTCGCTATATAAAGTCATAGTTATGATTTTGAAAAACAAATTGCAGCGTTACAACCTCCAAAACCGGCCATCGTTTTAATACAGGTGGAAACCGGTTGGTGCAGATTTTGTGTGATTATATTTATATGATCCGGCGTACCGGTATTCTCAAATCCTTTTGAAGCTATTATGACATTATTCCTGAGTGAATGGATGCAAATAATGCTTTCGATCAAACCGGCAACGCCTAAAGTATGACCAAAATAGCCTTTCAGGCTGTGTGTTGGTTTTCCCGAAAGGCCAGAAATAGTAAGCGCTTTGGCTTCCATTTCATCGTTGTACAAAGTAGCAGTACCATGAGCGGAAACAAAGTCAATATCGCCAGGAAGTAAACCGGACTGATTCATGGCCAGATCAGCAGCTTTTGCCAGTTCCAAACCTGTGCGTGAAGGGCCCGAGATATGATTGGCATCGTTGGTAATTGCGCCTCCTTTGATTTCAACCAGATTATTTGTGCCATTCTCTGGATTTATTGTACTCAGCACCATTGCCGCGCCACCTTCGCCAATATTGATCCCTTGCCTGTCACGGTCGAAAGGCCGGCAGGTTTCAGGACTCAATGCGAGCAACGAATTGAATCCTTCAAGGATAAATGGATTTACGGTATCTGCCCCGGCAATTATCACTGTATCATATTCTCCGTTTTCCAGAAATTTCATTGCTGTAATTTGCACAGCAAGACCAGAAATACAGGCGTTGGAAATAACCAAAGGCTTGTTAGGATTGCCAAAGTGCCTGTTTATTTTCGATGCTGAAGCAAATAGGCTTAACTGATCCGATCTCACATTTTCGTTACCAACCAGCTCTATATTTCCCTTGGTTGTGGCAAACATAAACAGTGTTTTCGAAGATTCAGTATCAATGTCACATTCTTCAATCACTTGTTTTAAAGGCAGAAATAATAGTTTTTCGAACCTGGTTTCAAAAACAGGCAAAGTCATTTCTTCCAACATTTTCAGCTGACTTTCGGACAGGAAAGATGCCCAGGTCGAAAATCCGGAGACAGGTAAAGTAATCTTCTTTAATCCACTTTTACCCTGGAGCAGGTTAGCAAAGTTCTCTCCTGACGAAAAGCCAAGAGGTGTAACCAAAGCATCACCTGTAATCCAGATCCTTTTCATTATTCAATCCCCCATTTTTCTTTCCATTCCGCAAAAAAGTCAGGAATAATCAGCTGAAGTTCAGATTTTGCCCTGTCGAGGAATACTTGCGTGGAATATCCTGTTGCCAGTAAAGCGCCTGTTCTGGCATTTGTAAGTTTGTATTCCATTTCAATTTTCGCGGCCCTGGAATCACGGTAGGTTATTTCAGCAATTGCCTCGTCGCCATAAGCCAATGGCGCTTTGTACTCGCAATGTATATTTACGATCGGGGTAACATAGCCTTGTGCATACATTTCCAGATAACCCAAGCCATATTTTCTGCCAAAAGCTTCGCGGGCATCCTCAAAATATTTAAGGTAATGTCCATGCCAAACGATTAACAGGGAATCAACCTCGCTGAAACGTATATTTATTGCTACTTTCTCCGAAAGAATGGGCATAGTTTATTTCGTTTTTTTTGACAAATATATCAACTCCAGCCTGTCCTGCAAACCAGACTTTAGAATATCATAGATCGAATACGCCCAGTAATTACGCAATCCAAATCCTTGTGGTCTGCCCGCTACTTTTTCTGACAGAATCACTTTACCATCAGGCATCGAGAAGTACACGAGATGAAAAGTTCCGGAATTTCCAAGTTTGTCAAGTGATTCAGCTACAAAAACAAGTCCTGCTCCGGTTTTATCCTTCAAATCATACCGTTGAACCATTTCTGCAATAATGTCCTCAGTTAATGGATTGACTTCCTTTATGGAATAAACAGTAAAACTGGCTACATCAAGTGTGCTATTCCATTTATTTACATCAGTAAGAGTATTTGTAACCTCCGATTTCTTTAGAAATTTACTGATGTTGTATTTATTCTGCTCTACCATGAGCAAGGTATTAATTGCCGGAAAATAATTATCGCGCATTACTTCGGCAGTCGCACCCAGCGCTACTCCTTTACACTTTGAAAAGTCAACACCAAAGAAAGTTACATCGGACCCATGTTTTAACACATCAGCCGGAGTTTGAGCGTTCGAACTAAACTCAGCAATAAACACAAAACCTATTGCTAATACTAATTTTAAATGAGTTTTCATTTTCTGATTTTTTTAATTTTTTAATTTTTAATTACTTATGGTTATTCCTCAATAAATATTCTCATTTCACAATCTGCAATTTTGGTGCTTCCACATAAAACTTCCGCCTGAACAATGGTTACACTGAAAACATCATTAACGATCTCAACACTTGTACTTAAAACATCGCCAACTAAAGGATTTGCATAAATATTCAGATTTTTGATTGCAGCAATGTATCCAAGTTTCACTTTTTCATTTTTCTCCTTTGCCCTGTAACCGGCTCCCGCAGCGATGGTCTGAGCAATGTTTTCAATAATACCTGGTTCAAGCAATTTACCTTCTGTCACAAACAAATTATCATTTTTAACCTTAAATTCACAAACAACCCTGGTTTCAGAGATATCAACGATCCTGTCAATCATTACTATTGGCGGGCGTTGCGGAATATATTCCAGGATATCAGTCTGAATTTCGTTCATATATCTATTTCTCCCAGAAATCATAATAATTAAACCATTGCAAGGGATATTGCTTCACTTTTCGTTCGAGTTCAGCGACGTAACTGCTGCTGATTTCAGCCAGGGCAATATCCCTATTTCCTTTATAATCAGCTGATTCTGTTGCAAAAAAATGATAGTGAAATCCCGGCTCCCTGAATGCGTAAACAAAGCTGACTGGAACACCAAAAGCAACAATCATCCGGAATATATTGTAAGGGAACAAGGCATTTTCGCCCAGGAAAGGCTGGGAAATTGTGCGCTGCGCCCGGTTCAGCATTCTGTCGGCATGCATGCAAATCAGCTCGTTTTTGTCCAATGCTTCAAGGATCTGGTATATATGCGACATATCGTCACGGATGGTAATGATATTGGCTTTTCGTTCCCCGGTAATACGTTGAAGATAATTCTTGATGCTTTCGTATTCGGCATCGTACATCACAATATTAACGGTTGTATCAAGCCTGTCGAGGTAATGACCCGCAATTTCCCAGTTTCCGGCATGCGCGCTCAGTAAAACTCCGCCTTTCCCATTTTTTACCATCTGGTGAAGGTTTTCTTCTCCTTCGAAATAAAAGCTGAACCTGTCGCCAAATCCTGCCATGGCTGAAATTTTATCAATCAGGCATTGGCCGAATATATAGTAATTGCGATAAAGGCTTAAAATGGCTTTCCATTTTCCGAATCCAAGCTTCCTGAAATACTGATAACTGAAACGGGTTGAACTACGTGGCGTAACCAGAAAATAAAACGCGACAAACCGGAGTAAAACGTACGCGGCTCTTAATCCCGCGTGTTTTAAAAGAAAGACAAAAATCTGGTACCCAGTCTTCCCACCCTTCGATTTCCCGGTCCAGCTTTTGTCATTCATTACAAGTACTAATTATTTGATGCTTCGTCCTGAGCATTAACTTTCCCCTGTACGTACCCATAAAAATCCTCGAACGTGGCTAAATTCTGGAAATCACCCTGCTTTACTTTAAATCCGAAATTGCTTTCTATCACTACTACAAGATCTACATAATCCAGGCTGTCGAGCTGCAAAGTATCGCGCAGGTTAGCTTCAGGACTTATTAATTCTCTCTCAATTTCAAATTCTTCAACCAGAAAAGGTATTATTTTCTCTGCAATTTCAATTTGTGTCATGGCTTAATCATTTATTTATTTTCCCATTTTTTAATAATCAGGGATGAATTAGTACCTCCAAACCCAAAAGAGTTTGATAAAAAGCAGTCTATTTTTGTTTCTTTTGTTTCGGCTAAAATATTCAATTTTGCTGAATCTTCGTCAGGGTTATCAAAGTTAATATTCGGAGCGATAAATCCGTTCTGCATCATCAGCATGGAATACACTATTTCGCTGGCTCCTGCCATCCAGCATTCGTGACCCGTCATTGATTTTGTGGATGATACATACGGGCCGGGTTGACCAAAAACATTGAAGATCGCTTTTGCCTCCGAAGCATCGCCGGCCGGCGTGGATGTTGCGTGTGCATTGATATAATCAATTTCTTTAACTCCGATTTCGGATTGTTCAATAGCCATTTCCAATGCTTTTTGCGGCCCATCGACAGTAGGATTCGAAATATGCGCTCCGTTGGATGAAAATCCATACCCAATTACTTCACCCAAAATAGTTGCGCCACGACGTAAAGCATGATCCAGGCTTTCGAGAATAACAGTTGCCGCGCCTCCGCTTGGCACAAGTCCGTCACGATCGCGGTCGAATGGCCTGGAAGCTTTAAATGGCGCATCTTCACGAATGGAAAATGCTCCAAGAGCGTCAAAATTGCCCATCGAATAAAGATTTATTTCCTGTGCTCCGCCACAAATTATACAATCCTGGTACCCGTGTTTAATGAACATATACCCGAGCCCGATGGAATGCGAACCGCTCGAACATGCGGCGCTTACGGTAAAGTTGATTCCTTTGAGCCTGAAAATGGTAGACAGATTCATGGTTACGGTCGAATTCATGGTCTGGAACACAGATCCCGAGCCTACCATAACCGTATCGCCTTTTTCGCGGATAATATCATTTGCCGAAATCACTGCCTGCGCCGAACTATCGTTGCCAAAAAGTATCCCGATGCTGCTCTTGTCAATAAAATCCTGGTCAATGCCTGCCACTTTCAAAGCTTCATCCGTCGACACGAAAGCAAATTCGCCCTGTTCGGGAAGCATAATCCTGGACCGACGGTCAAGAACACCCTTAAGGTTAGGTCTATCAACAAAACCTGTTAATCCTGAACGGTAACCGTATTTTTTTCGTTCCTCATCCAAAATTATCCCTGACTTCCCCTGGTACAACGACTGTGTAGTTTCAGCCAGGTTTTTACCAATGCAGGAATAGATGCCTATGCCGGTAATTACTACCCTGTTTAACATATTTAATCCTTTCTTAATATATTCCTCCGTTAATTGAAATCGTCTGGCCCGTAATATACGAAGCCTTATCAGACGCAATAAAAGCAGTTAATTCAGCAACTTCTTCCGGTGTTCCGAAGCGCTGAACCGGTATCACTGATTTCAGTTCCTTTTCGTTTAAATCCTTGGTCATATCGGTTCTTATAAATCCCGGAGCAATCGCATTTACAGTTATTCCACGCCTGGCTACTTCCTGGGCAAGTACTTTTGTTGCCCCGATAACGCCTGATTTAGCAGCCGAATAATTCATTTGCCCGGGAAGTCCGCGTAATCCTGACAACGAAACTATATTAATAATTCGCCCATATTTCTGCATCAGCATTTTGTTCAATATGGTGCGGGTAACATAGAAAAAGCTGTTTAAGTTGGTATCAATCACACTTTCCCATTGAATGTCAGTCATCCACATCATTAAAACATCATCTTTTATTCCCGCGTTATTCACCAGGATTTCAATGAACGCATCCGGGTTTTGATTTAACCAGCCTACCAGAGAATTTTCAATCTCCAGTTTATTCGATACATCAAATTTCAACAATGTAGCTTCTCCGCCGGTTTCTTCAATTTCACTCTTCGTTTTTAATGCTTCCGCATCATTCGACTGATAATTAATGAGAATATGATAACCGAGTGTTGATAATTTAAGCGCTATAGCTTTACCAATACCTCGTGATCCTCCTGTAACTATTGCGTATTTCATGTGTTATTTATTAAAAACCTTTGATAAAGATAGTGTTTCTATTAATCTGATATAGTATTAAACTCAATTAATCCTTTTCCGTTTTGTTTCAGGTAATTTTTCAATGCTTCAAGTTCAAGGCTGGTTGGCCTGTCACTGGTAATTACCGGGAATATTTTTCTCAATTCGTCATACACTTTGAGGTTATAATCCGAAAGTCTGTCTTTAACATTGAGAGCATCTATGGCCTGTAAAACGGCTACAGCTTCTATGGTAATCACTTCAAGAGTATTCTCAATAATTCGCGCGGCAATGCAGGCAGAATTAAAACCCATACTTACTATATCCTGGTTATCGTTGTTGCTCGAAATACTGTGAATGTAGGATGAAGTTGACAAAGTCTGATTCTCTGAAGTTGTAGATGTTGCGGTAAACTGTAGTCCCTGTAAACCAAAATTAAGGCCTAATGTTTGAAGGTTAATAAAAGAAGGCAGTTTCCCGTTCAGCCTGTTGTTTAACAAGTAATTCAATTGCCGCTCCGAAAGCATGCTCAGCCGGGTCATTACCAGTTTGAGTTTGTCCATTTCGAGCGAAATGTAATCCCCATGGAAATTTCCTCCATGAAATATATTCTCCGATTCGAAATCAATAATCGGATTATCACTGGTTGAATTCAGTTCATTTTCGATCACGCCGGCAGCATTGGAAAGCGTATCATAAACCGGTCCCAGAATCTGTGGAATGCAACGCAAAGAGTAGTATTCCTGGACTTTTTCCTTAAAGAAATCATTGGATTCTTCCTTATCCCAATGATTATTCCGGGCACGGATGAGCTTTGACCCTTTGAGTATTTCGCGGGCAAGCCTGGCAATTTCCGATTGGCCTGCATGTTTTTTCACGGCATTAAGCTCAGCGGATAAATGATCGTCGAATGCTTCCATGGCTTCATTTATCATCACAGAAAGGATAAGCATCCATTCCAGCGCGGTGGTAGCATTTACAATATTCAGAGCGCCAACTCCTGTCATAGCAGAAGTACCATTAATCAGGGCCAGTCCTTCGCGTAAAACCAATTTCGACGGCTGAAGTTTGGCAGCAACATAAGCTTCTGATGCCTGCATTTGCTGCCCTTTAAAATAAACCGTCCCTTCACCTATCACAGCCAGGGCAAGATGCGCCAGCTGAACCAGGTCGCCGCTTGCTCCTACTCCTCCATGAATTGGAATACACGGGATTATTTCATTATTATACATGTTTACCATATGATCAATAAGATCTCCGCTTACTGAAGAATGACCACGGATCAGCGAATTCAGCCTGCTGACAAAAACAGCTTTGCAGTTGCTGTTATCCAGGTAATTCGGGAAGCCCGAAGTATGGCTACGCACCAGGTTATATTGTAGTTCAACCAGTTTATCGTCGCTGATACGAACCTGGGCCATGGGTCCCAGACCCGTATTAATGCCATACAGATTCAGGTCGGAATAAACCGACTTTAAGAACTCAAAACTTTTTTTGACTTTTTCAGCGGCTTCTTCGGAAATCCCGATTTTTGTGTCGCTTTTGGATAACTTATTTAGGTCTTTTGAAGTTAAGTTATATCCGTTTAAAAGGAGCATAGAATTGAAAATTTGAAGCAAAAGTAAACCTTTTTAACACAAAAATAAAGCGTACTATAAAATAGAACAGCCGAAGAGTTACGTTAATGACTTATAGTAGCATAAATTGTTTTTAACCTCTAATTGAACAGATTAGTTAAGGTATTTGAATATTAAAAGTTTTTAACGCAGAGTACGCTGAAAAGGCGCAAAGTACCGCAGAGCTTTTTATTGCTGAACTTCTTAAAGGTACTCTGCGTAGAATATTGCGGATCAGTTAGGCAAGCCCACAGCATTACTCTGCAGTTAAAGTTTCCGTACTTTCTGTGAACTAAACAACATTGAGTCATAAATAATGATTATATTTACAAGCATTCAATTTAATATATACAACCATGGATCTATCAAATAATACTATCTATCTGCGGTACCCCGAAGCACAGTTGCAATACATTGTAAGAGAACCCGCACTTGAAACGGCTAATCCGCCCGTTCTGTTTTTGCTGCATGGAACAGGAAGCAATGAGCAGGACCTGTTTACGTTTGCCGAACATTTGCCAGGCAAATTCCTGGTAATATCCGTAAGAGCGCCTTTTACACTCGGTCCGGACAGTTATACCTGGTACCATGTGGATTTAACATCCGGAACGCAAGTGATTAATAGAAAGCAGGCAGACAAAAGCAGGAATGCTCTTCTTCAGTTTATCACCCAGATGCAGCAGCACTATCAGTTCGACAGTAAACAAATTTACCTGTGTGGTTTCAGCCAGGGAGCCATACTGGCATACAGCCTGGGGCTTACAAGGCCTGATTTTTTCAAAGGCATTGCTATATTGAGCGGCCGGTTGCTGGATGAAACAAAGTCGTTTGTTGCTTCCGCTGAAAAACTGAAAGCACTTGATGTTTTTATTTCTCATGGAACCGAAGATGAAGTTTTACCTGTTCATTACGCCCGCGAGGGTCTTGAATATTTAAAAACAAGAAATATCAATCCAACCTACAAGGAATATCCCGGAGGACATGGAATAAGTGATGATATGTTTGATGACCTGGTAGAGTGGTTAAGTTAAGGTCTAATATTCATTTAAAAAAAAGCAAGAACGCTGTATACCTATAAAATACAGCGTTTTTAACGATTTTTTTTGCCGGCGCTCTTATATTCAAGAGCTGTGAGTTCAAATTGAATATCTGGATTTTAAAACCAGGTTCCCGGAAATTTTTGAAGCGGTGAAACTAATCCGGCCTAATTACGGACTGAAGCAAAGCATTTCAGCACAGGGGCTTTTTTTATACCGATTTTTGCTGGTGCTAATTAGTCACTTCTATTCTTGATTATTCCTACCTGCAATAAGAAATCAGGATGCGTGATCAATGTATGCTTATGAAATTAGAACAAGCACAAAACGGGTGCTGCACATTATCTTTGAATTATAAGTTTTTGCTTTTCCAGTATTCCTTTCGACTTCATTTCAACTATATAAACTCCATTGCTTAAGTCTCTGGCATTTATCAGTTGTGGATTTTGTTCCAATGGTATAGATTTGATTAAAGCACCCTTAATATTGTAAATATTCAATATCAATTCTGTATTGTTGCTAATGTTTGTTTTCACAGTAAAATAGTCATTAACAGGGTTAGGATAGATATTAAAGTTCAATGTATTGCTTAAAGGTTCATTAATGTTGGTTATTTCTGATAATGGACGCGACCAAACCCCACGACCAATGGTTCCTGCAAAAATACTGGTACTGTTTACGGCAATGGTTTTCACATCAATGGCATCAGGTAAGCCATTGTTAATTCCCGTCCAGCTGCTTCCGGAATTAGTTGATAGAAATATACCATCGTCGTAAGATGTTGCAAAAATGTCAGATCCGCTTATGCATAAAGAACGGATATGCAAATCAGTCAACCCTTCATTAACCGGACTCCATGATGAACCATTATTGGATGATAAAAACACCCCACCACCATATGTTCCCGCAAAAATAGTTGTTTCACTTACAGCTAACGATTTGACATACCAATTTGTTAAACCATTATTAACAGCATTCCACGATGAGCCATTATTGGTCGACAAATAAACACCATTATTATAATCAATCCCGGCAAAAATATTTGTTCCGATTACGGCTAATGCAATAACATTTGATCTGTAAGGCAAGCCAGTATGTACAGGTGTCCAGTTTCCACCATTATTGGCAGATAGAAATACACCTTCATTATTGGGACTCCAGCCATTGATTGATGTTCCAGCAAAAATATTTGTTCCGCTTACGGCTAAAGAAAGTACGTTTCTATTTGTTAAACCTGTATTCCTGACAGACCAGCTTTCTCCGTAATTCGTTGATAAAAATACTCCGCCACTATCATTTGAAGCAAAAATGTTTGTTCCTGTTTTAACAATTGATGACCATAAAAAATCGCTTGATGGAAGACCATTGTTCCTGGTATCCCAATTCAGACCATTATCGGAAGATAAAAACACACCACTGCCACCATAAGTCCCGGCAAAAATGTTTGTGCCATCAGTGTTGAATGTACTAATATATGTATTTGTCAGGCCACCATTTGCTGCAGTCCAGTCAGAGCCCATGTTGGTTGATAAAAAAACGCCTCTATTACGATTTGTTCCTGCAAATATGTTAGAACCACTTATGGCTAATGCTTTGATATCTGGAGTCGGCAAGCCATTATTAACGCCGGTCCACGAAAACGAGTCGTCGTCGGAGCGAAACACACCTTTGTTTGTCCCTGCAAAAACAGTATCTCCACTAACTGCTATTGAGAAAACAACAGTACTTATAAGGTCATTATTTATTGCATTCCACGAAGTGCCGTTGTCAGTCGACAAGTACAAACTGTTACCACTTAAATAATCAACCATTGTCCCAGCATAAATATTTTTATCACTAACCACTATTGCATTAACTTCAGCCACATTCGATAATCCATTATTGACTGCAGACCAATTGCTTCCATTATTGGTTGATAAAAATATGCCTCCACCAACTGTACCTGCAAAAATATTTGAGCCACTCACAGCCAACGATCTGACATTTGCATAAGCCAAACCATTATTAATGGCAGTCCATGTAGTTGCGTTGTCAGTAGATAAAAATATTCCATCGTCTGTTCCGGCATAAATATTTGAGCCACTTATGGCTATTGAAAAAACATTGGTAGTAGTCAGACCCTCATTTACAGCATTCCAGGTCAATCCGTTATCCGTTGATAAAAAGATTCCGCTACCGGTACCATTGTCAATAGCTGTACCTGCAAATATGTTAGTTCCGCTTATTGCTATTGTTTTAATTTCAGCAGCATTTGGCAAACCATTATCTATAACCGTCCAGCTACTTCCGTTATTTGTTGATAAAAATACACCACTGCCAGCTCCATAGTTGCCGGCTGTTCCGGCAAAAATGTTTGTTCCGCTAATGGTTATACAATTTACGTTACCGCCATCAGGTCCTTTGGTTTGCAACCATTGCGCATTTGTATTACATATAGTAACTACTAAAACTGATAAAATAATTGCGAGTTTTTTCATCTCATTTTTTCAGTGTTTATCGTGCTGAAACCGCACTTTTTAGTGTTGTTTATTTATGTTATACTGTATTTCTCCAGGAACTGAAACCATCCCTCATGACAATAAAAATAAGCTAACTCAAACCGGATTCACATCGCGACCATATAGATATATTAAACATTAAAATTAATAAAAAACTAAGCAGTTAAATTAAAATAGTTGTAACTAATCAGTCTGCTTTAAAGCTATTTTAGCCACAGATTTATGGTGAGCCAGCCGAACCATTACGCAGATTACACAGATTTTAAACTGCTTTCAGCAGTTTTTTTTAATGAAATTCGAAAATGGAAATCAATATTTGTCTGTGAAACTTAGCGAACTTAGCGAAGCGATCTCATGAGCGAAGCGAATAACAAAGCGATCTCACCGAAGGTAATCTGTGAAATCTGTGGCATACAGTTGTTTGTCAGAGTTTTAATTGAACTGATTAGTTACAAATAGTTAAACACTTATTAAAACGTCATTCATATTTTGAAATAATTAAGGAAAAACCCGGCTACTTCTCACCATCAGGCCCCGGGTAGTAGCCAACAGATTGCCTGATCTATCACAAAACGTATGACTGATTTCATGATATTTTTACATTTACCGATAAAGTATATATTTAATTGTCAATACTCTGTAAGCACGCGTGTATTTCACATCACTGAATGCTCAATTTGAATAACTGAATTTTTAAACAAGGTTCTCGGAAAGTATATAAAGTGGTGAATCGAATCCGGCCAAATTACGGACTGAACTATAGCATTCCAACAGTGGGGGGCTTTCTTATTCTGATATTTGTTAGTTCAACTTAGCCATTTCAACAATTGATTTTTCATGCGTACATCAAAAAAAAAGACCTGGATGGAGCATGGCAACCAGAAACCAGCGGCCCTACCCAGTTTTATCCTCAAAAATGCTTCAGCATCAACTTCCTGAGCATATCCAGGTTTAATGGTTTCGTAATATATTCGTTGCATCCTGCCTCCTTTGCCGTCTCGGATTCGTTAAGTTTTCCGAAGGCTGTCTGCGCAATAATAACCACATTGGAATTAAACTGCCTGATATGCCGGGTTGCCTCATAACCATCCATTTCAGGCATTTGAATATCCATCATTACCAGGTCGATATCGGGATTGGTGCGGCAGATTTCTACCGCTTCACTTCCCGTGGCTGCTTTTAAAAACACCTTGCTGAATTTCTTAAGTGTTATCGAAATCAGCATTTCCGAAGTGTCATCGTCTTCGGCGATCAGTATTTTAAGTGGTTTAATTTTAGTATAGGTTTTATGCGGCGCAATAGTATTTCTGATGTCATTTTTGCCTTCCTGCTCATTGCTGCCGGGAAGCGTAAAATAAAATGTGCTTCCTTCTCCTTCTTCGCTCTCGGCCCATATCTCCCCACCAAGTTTATCGATAAAATCCTTGCAAATAATTAATCCTAAACCTGTACTTGGTTCTCCTTCGGTGCCTTTTCGGTTAGTGTCTTCATTCATCCGGAAAAGCTTATCCAATATATCATTATTCATACCTATACCTGTATCTTTAACTGATACCTGTACTGAATTACCGGGAATTGTTTTTGCATCGATTTTAATTTCACCACCCTGCGGCGTGAATTTTATCGCGTTGAAAACCAGGTTACGTATCAGGCTTTCAAACATCTGCGGGTCAGCAAAAACAAGCAGATCTCCAGGAATATCCATATATATCCCGATTTTTTTCTTCTCGGTTGCGTCGCGGACCAACTCTATGCCAGCTTCAATCTGCTCGCGCAACAGGAATAATTCAGGCTTAAAACTATTTAGTCCACGTTGCATACGCGACCATTCCAGAAGGTTTTCGAGCAGGTTAAAAAGCATATTAGCCGACTTTCGCATAGTGGAAGCAATGTTTTGAAGCTCTTCCACCGTAAAGGTTTCCAATTCTTCTTCCATCATTTGAGTGTAGCCGAGAAATGCGGAAAAAGGGCTGCGGAGGTCATGGGCAATAATGGAAAAGAATTTATCTTTTTCAGCATTCAGCTTCTGAAGTTCTTCGTTTTTTTTCTGAAGTTCGAGCTCCGACTGTTTGCGCCTGGTTATATCCTGGCACTGCCCGATATAGCCCAGGAATTCACCTGTGCTGGAATACCTGGGACTTCCGTTTTCCTGTATCCACAGGTATTCACCACTGTGATGCAGCAACCGGTACTCGGCGCTGAATTTATCTCTAAGGTCGAATGCCTTATGATAAATATCAATGCGTTGTTGCGCGTCATCAGGATGAATATCGTTAATACAGCTATTTCCCAACTCCTGTTCGAGTGTGTGGCCGGTAAACTCGAGCCATACCCGGTTGAAATAATTGCATCGTTTATCCGTTCCTGCAGCCCATATCAATGTTTGCCCTGAATCTGCCAGGGTTCGGAAGTTCTGTTCGCTTTCGCGCAAAGCGTCTTCGGCTTGCCGTCGTGATTCTTTTTCTTTTGCTTCGTTAAGAGCACGTTCAAGGGCAGACGGAAGCCGCCCTAATTTATCCTTTAACACATAATCGACTGCGCCCTGTTTAATGATTTCAGCAGCAGTTTCCTCGCCAATCATTCCCGAAACGCAGATAAACGGAACTTCCGGGCATATTTCGTTACTTAACTTCAGCGCTGAAAATGCATCGAAGCCGGGTAATTTGAAATCGGCTAATAGGGTATCAAATTTGGTAGTGCTGATAGCCGTGACAAAATCGGTTTCTTTCTCGACACGGGTGATGTTCAGGGTATATCCCGCACTGAGCAACTGTTCACGAATCAGTTCGAAATCAGGGACTGAGTCCTCTAATGACAGAATAGTTAAGGGTTGGCCAGGGATCATATTTTCTGTTTTTGTTGTGTAGAGACGCATGCTTGCATCTCTACAACGTATTAAATCCCAAAATGAAATTACATTTCATTTTGGTCATTGTATTGGGTTTTTGCCCGGGTAGGGACGCAAGCATTGCGTCTCTACTCCGGGGGTAATTCGTTTATCAATGCCCAGAAAACGCCGATCTGTTTCACCGCTTCAATAAATTTGCTGAAATCCACAGGTTTAACCACGTAGGCATTTACACCCAATTCATAGCTCTTTTTCAGGTCGGGTTCTTCGCGCGATGAACTGAGCATAACTACAGGCAACATTTTTAACGCCGGGTCATTACGGATAATCGCCAGCAATTCAATGCCATCCATACGCGGCATTTTTATATCGAGCAGCAAAACAGCCGGATTTCCATGCTTACGATGTTTGAATTTACCTTCACAGTGCAGGAATTCCAGGGCTTCAACCCCGTCATTTACAACAACTACATGGTTGGCAAGGTTGTTTTCCGAAAGGGCTTCAAGTGTTAATTCAACATCTTTGGGGTTGTCTTCGGCAAGTAAAATTGTTCTTATTTCAATCATGGTTTTGTCTCCTTATTTTTTGGAATTGAAAAATAAAAACGGTTCTTTTATCGAATCCGCACTTACTCATTGATTATTTAGTGTTAAATGTTATTTTATTTTTTTACTTCCTGCTTTGCCTGTTTTGGAATTGAAAAATAAAAAACTGCTCCTTTATTTAACCCGGATTCGGCCCATGTACGTCCGCCATGTTTCAGGATAATACGGCGAACGTTGGCCAGGCCAATACCAGTACCTTCAAATTCGCTTGAAGGATGCAAGCGTTGAAACACGCCAAACAGTTTATGTGCGTACTGCATGTCAAAACCAACCCCGTTATCGCGCACAAAGAAAACGAATTCAAGGTTTTCATCTGTAAAACCAATTTCGATATGTGGTTTTGGCTGTGTAGCGCTAAACTTCACTGCGTTGTTTACCAGGTTGAACCATACTAAGCGTAACAGGGGGAAATCGCCGTAAATGGCGGGCAGATGCGCGATAGTCCATTTGATATCGTGGCTTTTGGTATCGTGATGTATAAGTTGCATTGCATCCCGCAGCACTATATTCATATCCAGTTCAGCCTGCTGCATTTCCTGGCGCCCGGTGCGCGAAAACTGAAGTAAATCATCAATAAGCATCCCCATCTGGTGAGCCGAATCAGAAATGGTTTCCAGGTAGTGCTTTTCCTTTTCGGGAAGGGTAACGCCTAAGCTTTTGTTTAACAAGTCTACGAAACCGCTGATATGCCGCAAAGGCGCACGTAAGTCGTGCGAAACAGAGTAGCTGAACGCTTCCATTTCGTTTTTGGAGGCTTCGAGTTGGGCGGTACGGTTCAGTACCCGCTCTTCCAGTTCGGTTGCATAGCGTCTGGTTTCTTCAAGCAAACGAGCCTGCTCAATAGCAATACTGATTTCTCCGGCTACCTCGCCGGCAATTTCCAGGTCTTCGGCTGTAAATTTCCGGGGACCTTCCCATCCAATATTCAATGCTCCGTACAATCCTTTGGCCG
Source organism: Bacteroidales bacterium (assembly GCA_030654075.1). GTDB lineage: Bacteria > Bacteroidota > Bacteroidia > Bacteroidales > UBA4417 > UBA4417. The sequence continues at coordinate 88,673 of JAURYB010000027.1, forward strand.
AATTAAGCGCCACATTTATTGATGATTGTATGCCTTCATCAATCAGGATCTGTGTTATGGATGAAGGCTGTTTAAGTTCTTTCAGGTCCTCAATTATTTCCATCTTGTTTTGATGAAGCAGGTTAAGATCCCCATACAAATCCTCGGAGAGGATTTTTTCTGCCTGTACAATGGTATCCACGTCAATGGCAGCAGCAAACACTTTCACTTCTTTCCGTTCAAAGTTAAAAATCCCGACGCTCGTACGCTTGCATTTCAGCATATTGAGAATATACTGCATGGTTGTCTGAACAATAGATTCGGGCGAATCGACGGCCTGCAGAATGGCCTGGTCAACCTGGTGAAGGGTTTGCAAACGCTTTGTGAGTCGCTGCAGGGATTCCTCACCTCGTATACGTTCGCTAATATCAATAAAAATACCTTCAATACGCAGCGGTTGGTTTTCGGAATCTTTAACCAGGTGTGAGCTAAGCAGTACCGATATAATTTCCCCTGTTTTCTTTTTAGCTTTTATCTGGTAATTTGATATTATCCCATTGGCTGATAATTGATCCTGGTATTCTTTTCGTTCACCGGGATGAAACCAGAAATCAGGTAAATGAAAACCTCTCAGATCCTCTGCTATATCGAATCCCAGTATCCTACAGAAAGCCTGGTTATGCTCCAGCAACACACCATCGAAGGTAACGCTGTAATATCCTTCGTCGAGGAAAGTTACCGTATCGCGAAACTTCTGTTCACTTTCGCGAAGGGCTTCTTCCGCCCGCTTGCGTTCGGTAATATCAATAACCGCCGACTGGAATCCAATAAGGTTGCCATTTATATCTTTTAATGATGTAGCCACACCGTGGGCATTAAATGGTGTGCCGTTCTTTCTTTTTGCTATATAATCACCTTCCCATTCACCTTGCTCATTAAGTGCTGTAATAATGGCAACAGCATTGCCGGGATCGTGGATGAAATGCACTATTGGTTTACCTAAAACCTCATTTTTCTCAGGATATCCCCATATCCTGAGAAACGCGTCATTGGCTTCGGTAATATTTCCATTGAGGTCGGCAATGCTGTTGGCAGCCAGAGATGCATCGAATACAAGATTTTTCAAACGAAGCGCTTCTTCTGCCTTTTTTCTTTCGGTGATTTCGATAAAACTGATCAGTATTTCAAGTAGTTTACCATGCGGGTCGAAAACAGGAAAGCCATTTACCGTGAGCCAAACAATATCGTTGACATGCGGACGGATGACGCCCAGTATTTCATTGCCGAAAGGCATACGGGTTGCAGCCACCTGGTTTACCGGGTATTCCTCAACAGGTAAAGGGACTTTGTTTTCGTTTACAAATTTCCATTCAGGATCAACAGCCATTTTCCCCTTCATCTGCTCTTCGCTCAGGCCCAATAACTCCGAAGCCCTGCGGTTATTCATAAGTATGGATGTGTCGGGGGTATGAACCACAATACCTGCATCGAGGTTCGTTAATAAACTGCGGTACCTTTCCTCACTTTTCTGAAGTGCTTCCTGCGACAGTTTACTTTCGGTTATGTCGCGAGCTGTTGATAAAGCGCCGGCTACATCTCCGTTTTCATCTTTCAAAACCCGGCACCACCAGGCGAGTAAGCGTTTTTCACCATCCTTACGCCTTTGCCAGCTTTCGATATAAACAATATTTTCGTCACCTTTAAAAAGAGGCTGCACCAGGTCGTATGTTTCCTGTTCGCCTTCGAAATAATAGCTGGCATCTTTCCCGATAATGTCGTCGCCAAAAAACTCCTCTCCTGCGCGGTTTGCCCAGGTGTATTTCACTGCATTATTCACTTCCACAATAATATCAGGCACGGCAGACAGGATGGCTTCCTGGCGCAAATTCAGGGCATTTAAATTTTCTTCTGCCTTTTTCCGTTCGGTGATATTCTGAAATGCTCCTTGAATTTTATAGATATTTCCATTCTCATCGCGAACAGCTTCTCCTATCGACTGTATCCAAACCCGCTTTCCTTTCATCGTGATAATCTGCAATTCTTCATTATAAGGAATTCCTTTTCCCGCGCAGTCGGCAAAAACACTTGAAATCCTTTCGCGGAATTCAGGCGCGTAAAAATTCATCCCTTCTTCGAGCGATGGGGAATACCCTGAGGGCGCTTCATGAATTGCGGCTACCTCATCCGACCATTTAACCTGCTTATCTCCGAGAGTTACACTCCATCCCCCGATTTTCACCAGTTCCTCAGCAATACGAAGCAAAATAAGGCTTTCCTTCAGCTTTTCCTCTTCCTTTCTCCGTTCGCTAATGTCCCTGATAAAAACTGTTACCCCCTCAACTTCTTCATTCAGCCATATCGGATTCCAGTTGAACTCATAATATATATCCGGCTCAGGCTGGTGTTGTATTTCGGATATGGCCTCCCCATTTAACGCACAATCCATACTGTTTTTGGCCAGCGCTCTGATTTCATCCAAATACATACAATCCAGGATATTCGTTCCAACCTTAATATCAGCGTTCCATACACTCTTCATCTCTTCGCGATGGTTTTCGTTAAACGCGGTGTAGCAATAATTTTTATCGAGGGAGAAAATAAGAATGTCTTTGGGGCTGTTAAGCAGGGATTTGAGAAGAGCATGCTGTGTTTCCTTTGCTTTTTCAGCCTGTTTGCGTATGGTAATATCCTGTCCCTGGGCGATGGTGGCAATGGGAGTTTTACCATCGGGTTCAAAAAGAGTGGCTGAATTCCAAAGTACTGTGCGTATGGAACCATCGAGGTGTAAAATTTCAATTTCAACCGTTTCCCAGCGTTCCCCTGAAAGTGTTTTTTGGATCAACTCCATCGATTTATCGGCAAGCGCTGGCGGAAACAGGATTTTTAAGGATTTCTTCAGTACATCCGCTTCCTTCAGACCTGTCAGAGCTTCGAATGCCGGATTGAAGCGGGTGATGCACAATTGCGGATCCCAGACTATAATTGGGACATTGGCATAATTGACAAGGTTTTCGAGGTA
>JAURYB010000031.1 GCA_030654075.1 Bacteroidales bacterium
CCTCGACAGAAACCAGCGCACCCAAGCCGAGCGCGCTCATGCTGCACCATGCAGTGCGGCGATCCGCGGCATGCTGATCGGAACCATTCCGGAGGTCGTGCTGCAGCCGCCGTTGCGCGGCAAATACCGTGTGACGATAGACGCCGAATTGACCACACGCCGGGTCACGTCGCCGGCAACCTTGTAGGCATACGCCAAAGATACGCCGCATTTTGCGGCAACTTCCGGCATAGGCGTTCCGTTCGCCCGCATCTCGCGGGCGGCTTCCTTGATCGACATTGTTTTGGCGTCCTCGTTATCAATCGGGGCGAGTCCCGCACCACCGATTCGTTAACTACGGCACAATCAATAAGCGTTTTCGCCTTTTAAGTCAAGAAAGAATATGCAATAAGGCATTTCGAAAGTGAAAAAATTCGAGAAAAATTCAAAAACTCGATTAAAAAAAAACTTTGATTTTATGAATTTTTAATGCCCAAAGAATAAAGCCCAAGAAAATATCCTGTTTTATGGATCAGCAAATTCATAAACATAGAAAATAACCAACTAAAACTTTTAATATACCATACGCTTATGTTAGACAACTCAACTCTCTTAATTACTGGTGGTACCGGATCATTTGGAAACGCAGTTCTAAACCGTTTTTTGGATACGAATATCAAAGAAATCCGGATTTTTAGCCGCGACGAAAAAAAACAGGATGATATGCGCCAGTTTTATCGTAACGATAAAATAAAATACTACATTGGTGATACCCGAGATAAAAGAAGCGTAGATTCAGCGATGCATGGCGTAGATTATGTGTTCCAGGCTGCAGCTCTTAAACAGGTCCCTTCCTGTGAGTTTTTCCCTATGGAGGCTGTCAGGACTAATGTTATGGGATGTGAAAATGTGTTGGACAGTGCACTTGAGCATGGCGTGAAAAATGTAATCGTTTTGAGCACGGATAAAGCCGTATATCCTATTAATGCAATGGGTATGTCAAAAGCGCTAAGCGAAAAAGTTATGATTGCAAAAAGTCGTAACCTGAATAGTAGTGGCACTGTATTTTGTGGTACACGCTATGGGAATGTTATGGCTTCGAGAGGTTCGGTTATTCCGCTATTCATTGAGCAGATAAAAAAAGGACTTCCTTTAACCATCACAGATCCAAGCATGACCCGTTTCATGATGACCCTTGAAGATGCTGTAGAATTAGTTTTGTTCGCTTTCACTCATGGACAACAAGGTGATATTTTTGTTCAGAAAGCACCTGCCGCAACTATCCTGACTTTAACCCAAGCACTGAAAGAACTTTATAATTCTGATATTCCTGTTAAGATAATTGGTACCCGGCATGGAGAGAAAAAATATGAAGTTCTGGTTAACCGTGAAGACATGGTTAAAGCGGAAGATATGGGCGATTTTTACAGGATACCAGCCGACAACCGGAATTTAAATTATGAACTCTATTTCTCTGAAGGTGCTGACGTATCTGAAATTGAAGAATATCATTCAGATAATACCTTAAGGCTCGATGTGGAAGGTATGAAAAAGCTGCTTCTTAAACTGGATATTATCCGAACTGATCTTGGATTATAAAACCACTTTGACAAGTTGTATAAATATAATACTAATATTTTATTTCAAGCTATGATGCGAATCGGAATAACGGGCCAGGCTGGATTTGTTGGAACACATCTGTTTAATTTCCTCGGATTGCAAAAAGATGTGGAGCGAATTAAATTCGAAGATTCATATTTTCAGGATGAAAATCAACTCCGGGACTTTGTGAAAAGCTGTGATGTAATTGTTCACCTTGCTGCCATGAATCGCCACAATGATCCGGAAGTTTTGTATCGCACTAACATTCTTCTGGTTGAAAAACTTATAGGCGCAATGGAAACAGAGCATGTAAAACCACATGTGATTTTCTCATCATCAACACAGGAAGAACGCGATAACAAATATGGTCAGTCCAAAAAAGAAGGACGCGAATTACTTCTTAAATGGGCACAAAGAAACAGTGCATCTTTTACGGGTATGGTAATCCCCAATGTTTTCGGCCCATTTGGCAATCCTTTTTATAACTCGGTGGTAGCTACTTTCTCTCATCAGCTTACTCATAACGAACAACCCGGAATTGATGTTGATGGAACGCTTAAACTCATATACGTTAATGAGTTAGTTGCAGAAATATGGGATATTATCGATCAGAAAAAATCTTTTCCCGTATATCCCATAGATTATACCGCTGAGGCAAAAGTTTCAGAAATACTGGCTATACTTGAGAATTATAAAAGTCAGTATTTTGAAAACGCGATAATACCGGAAATAAATACTAGATTTGAATTGAATCTTTTTAACACTTTTCGTTCTTATATAAATCATTCAGCGCATTTTCCCGTATTATTGAAGAAAAATACGGATAACAGAGGCAGTTTTGTAGAAACAGTTAAAACTTCAATAGGAGGGCAGTTTTCTTTTTCAACTACCCATCCGGGTATTACCCGTGGGGAACATTTTCATACACGCAAAATTGAAAGATTTGCAGTTATACAAGGAAAAGCTGTAATTGAGTTACGAAAGATCGGATCAGATGTAGTTATACACTTCGAGCTTGATGGTTCAAATCCTTCTTTTGTTGACATGCCTGTTTGGTATACACACAATATTACAAATGTTGGTGATGATGATTTATTGACTTTGTTTTGGATCAATGAATTCTTTGACCCTGCAGATCCTGATACTTTCTTTGAAAAAGTGAGAATATAAACTGCAATTGCTAAATTAGCAAAAATCACCACGACAAATTCCCTTCTGCTAAACTCCATTTAAAGAACTACCCCTGATTTATGATTCCTACTAAATTGAAAATTGTAACAGTTGTTGGCACACGTCCTGAAATAATAAGGTTATCGCGTACAATGGCTTTGTTGGATAAATATGTAAACCTGGTAATTGTACATACCGGGCAGAATTACGATTATGAATTAAATGAAATTTTTTGGAAAGAACTGGAATTAAGAAAGCCTGATCATTTTCTTGAGATTGATACAACTACACTTGGATCTGCAGTTGGTGATATTTTACGAAAAACAGAAAGCCTGTTGAAAATTGAAAAACCTGATGGGTTGCTGGTTCTAGGCGACACAAATTCCTGTTTATCTGCCTATATTGCAAAAAGGATGCATATCCCGGTTTTTCATATGGAAGCCGGTAACCGAAGCTTCGACTTTAATGTACCCGAGGAAACCAACCGTAGAATAATTGACCACATTGCCGACTACAATCTTGTATATACCGAACATGCCCGGAGACATCTTTTAAGCGAAGGATTACAACACCGTCGTATATACCTGACGGGCTCACCAATGAAGGAAGTATTGAACCACTATAAACAAAAAATTGATAATTCAGTTATTCTTTCTCATCTGGAACTCCAACAGAATAATTATTTTGTTGTTTCAACGCATCGCGAAGAAAACGTCGATAATCCAGATAACCTGAAGAAAATATTAATTGTTCTCAATGAATTGGCTGATACATATGCGCTGCCAGTTATTGTGAGTACCCATCCACGAACCCGCAAACGTATTGAACAATTGGGTGAAAATGAACTGAATAGTAAAATACAGTTTTTAAAACCTTTCGGATTTCTCGATTATGTTCATCTGCAGCAAAATGCATTATGTACGTTATCGGATAGCGGAACTATCAGTGAAGAATCTTCAATATTAGGATTTCCAGCCATTTCGCTTCGACAATCGATGGAAAGGCCGGAAGCCCAGGATACAGGATCAATTATTCTTACAGGGTTTAATCCCGATATTATACTTAATTCTATTTCAATGGTGATCAGAGAAAAAGATGAAAGAAAATCAGTTAGTATTCCGATGGACTATCAGATTGAAGATACCTCATGGAGAGTAGTAAAACTGATTCTTGGGAATTGTAAACTTAGTAACCTTTGGAATGGTGTAAGTGAATTGAAAAATAGCTGATCTTTGAAAAATATTTGTTGAACAATTTAGAAAATACGGATTTCTTTTTTCAGATATTGTATTTGTTACTATTCAACAGCTATAAAATAAAAAAACATTTTGAGCTTGTTTGAAATTTCATCAAGTTTAAAATGATTCTTTTTTGTTGTGATTAAGTCTAAAAAGGAATAGCGTTAAAATGAGAATTATATTTGTTTCTTCGGGCCAGTATCCAAATGGCGGTGCTGCTACCAACAGGCATCTTGCTTATGCTAAAGGCCTTGTAGAACTTGGGTATGAAGTGGAGTTTGTTTTGTTAGTGGAGCAAAAATGGAATGAACAAGAAATTTTGGATCAAGGAATCAAATTTACTTGTGTACCAGAAGGACTTCAAAATAAATCATCGAAAATCGCTAAGTTTAAACTTTTCTATAACACTATTGTTAAAGCAAACAAGATTATATTATCGGCACATCAAAAACAAAAAATCTCTTCATTGATCTTGCTTGATACCCGGATAGAAATCCTTATTCCATTAATAAATAATGCGAAAAAGCTTGGTATTAAAGTGTTTCATGAACGAACTGAATATCCATTTATTTACGGAGGCAAAACCATTATAGGTAAATTAGTCCTATTTATTTACCTGAAATTTGTTCTGCAAAAATTTGATGGCTTATATGTTATTAATAATGCTTTAAAAAAATATTTTCTGGAATTAACAAAGAATAAAATTGAAATCATTGTTATTAATATGATTGTTGATTCGTCCAGATTTGAAATTGCAAAAAATAAATCTACTGATAGTTTAAAAAAAATAACCTATTGTGGAAGTATAGAAGGAGATAAAGATGGAATTCCTATTTTGATTGAATCGTTTTCGCTTATTGCAAAAGAATTTCCACTAGCCCGATTACAACTCATCACAGCTTCACGTAACCCGATTATCAGGCAAAGTATGTTCATCCTGGCTCAAAAATATGGAATTGTTGATAGATTTAGTATCCGTGGTCCTTTAGATAGGAATCAAATTCCAAGAGAACTTTGCGATTCTGATATTTTAGCTTTATCAAGACCTGACAATGCACAGGCTGAGGGAGGATTTCCAACAAAATTAGGCGAATATTTAGCTACCGGGAATCCCGTGGTTATAACTAATGTCGGGGAAATAAATCTCTTTTTGAGTGACGGCTTAAATGCTTTTGTTGCAGAACCTAACAGTGCTGAAAAATTTGCAGATAAATTACGGGAAGCTTTATTAAGTAAAAAGGCTGATCAGATCGGGATTGAAGGAAGAAAACTGGTTTATAATGCGTTTAATTATCTGCAGCAGGCTAAAATCCTGGCAGATTTTTTCGAAAAACACTTTTAGTATAATGGCGGGTGAAATCAAAATAGAAAGATTGGATTTTTCATTAGAATTAATGGATTGAAATTACTAATGATCAAGTGTTAATGAGAATTAAGTGTCAAAACATTCCTGAGTTCCTGTTTACTCCAGGGATATTTAAAACTCTCATTATAAATAAATAATTAAGTAATGGATTCGATAAATATTAATATAGCCGGGGATTTGTTTTTAGGGAGACGGATAGAATCGATTGCAAAAGATAATCCAGCCTCCTTATTTGATGAAAAGATCATGGAGATTTTTCAAAATTCGGATTTTAACATCATAAACCTTGAAAGTCCTTTAACGGATGCTGGTGATGAATACCAGATTTCAAAATCCGGGCCATTCCTGAAAGCTACACCTTCTACTATCGGTGCTCTCGATTTGCTTAATGTAAATTTAGTGACTTTAGCTAATAATCATATTTATGATTATGGTGATAAGGGATTGTCGGATACGATTAATGTCTGTAAAAGTCAAAACATAGCAACTGTTGGAGCAGGTCCAAATTTGGATCAGGCATCAGAAATATTTCTCAAAAAGATTGATCAGATCACAATTGGAGTCGTAAATATTACAGAAAATGAATGGTCAATCGCCGATGCAGTTCATGGTGGCGCAAACCCAATTGATGTTGTTGCAAATACCAGAACGTTACATGCCGCAAAGCAAAAAGCTGATATCGTTATTCTAATTGTACACGGTGGACATGAACGATTTCATTATCCCAGCCCAAGAATGGTTGACCTTTATCATTACTATGCAGAGGAAGGAGCTTCGCTAGTTGTCGGACATCATTCTCACTGCATCAGTGGTTACGAAATTCACAATGAGGTGCCCATATTTTACGGATTAGGTAATTTTTTATTTGATTCATTAAGCGATTTTGAAGGATGGTACGAAGGAGTTTTACTAAATATTCGGATTAGTAGCAAAAAGGAAATTTCTTGGGATCTATTACCTTATCAGCAATGTAAAGGTGATTTTCGAGTTGAATTATTGGTTGATGATAAGAAACAGGACGTTGAAGATGAGATTCAGGCTATTAATGAAATAATAGCAGATCCACAAAAGTTGAAATCAAAATATAATGATCTCATATTTAACCAAAAGGATTTTCTTTTATCGATATTTAGTACATCTAATATTTTAAATTTTAAATTCTTTCGGTCAGCAGTACGAAGATTGGGCCTGGAAAAATTCTTTTTAAGAAAAGAGCAAATGAAATTAATTTTGAATTTGTCACGTTGCGAATCTCTTAGAGATATTTCTAATCAAGTTATTGAAAACTATTTAAAGGCAAAATGATAATTTTAGTTATGAAATCAGATCGTTTGGTCGCTATTTAATTTGAAGTGCGTTTTTTTAATTTCAGAATATTAGTACCTGTTTTGAAATAATACGTTAAGTTTATAAACAAAAAAACAGAAAGATTTTTGAAAAAAAAATTGATAGTATTAATTGATCGGACTAATTGAATTACAAATGTTTATGGTGCTTTTCCCTGTATGACTATTTCAACAGAGCAAACTTAGACAGACTCAATATTTAAAAAAGTAAAATCGTTTCTGATTTCTATTATCTTTGAATAGCTTCTGATTATTTAAAAGTAACAAACAGATAATTATGTTTATTATACATATAGGATCTTCTGGATTTCCCAAAGAAACTACTGCAATTATACAAAGGATAAAACTAACCCACAAAGGGCTTAAACTCGCAGGATGCAATCCGCTTATTATAAGTAAACATAGTTTAAATCAAACAGAAAAAAATAACAGGTTAAACAGATACTATGGAATTCCTTATATTTTAACATCCATACTTTTAACACGTCCGGATAATTTTATTATTCGAAAGCTCAACAGGGTTTCAGGTTATATAGGAGAATTAATTCTTCTGGTAAAAAAGCGTAAAAGTATTCAGGCCGCAATTTTTTCCGGACCGTCCTTTATTGAATTGGTTCATTATCGCTTTTTATCCAAAATTCTTCATTTTAAACTAATTCTTCAATATGTTGAATTAAGCTCGGCTATAACCTATAAGCGTAAATGGTATACTATTATAAACGCCACATTACTTGATAATTATAGATTCTTTTTCTGCGATGGCATCATTGTTATAAGCGAATTTTTAAAAAACCGGGTTTATTTGAAAAACAATAAGCTTCCGCTTATTAAAATACCTGCAATCTGTGATTTTGAAGAATTTAAACCTACAGAAACTATTTTTCCTAATAATTATCTGATGTATTGTGGAGCCATTGGATACTATTCTGTTATTGAATTTGTAATTGATTTATATAGTAAATTAATAAAGTCGGGCTGTTACCAGGGGAAACTATTATTAGCAATCGGACAATCGGACAGCGATAAGGATATGTCTGATAAACTTAATACTAAAATCAAAGAATGTGAATTCCATGAAAGTATTATTTTAAAAATAAATGTTCCTCACAAGGAGTTAATAAATATTTATTTGGGCGCTGAATTGCTTATTGTTCCGATGAGGGATGCGTTACAGGATATTGCCGGATTTCATCACAAAGTAGGGGAGTATTGTGCTGCGCAAAAACCCATAATCTCAACTAACTTTGGTGAAATGAAGTGCTACTTTCAAGATGGGGTTTCTGCAATTCTTGCCGAAGAGTATACTATTGAATCATACTATACAAAACTATGTGAAATATTACCTTTAAAAGATAAATTGAAGGTTATTGCTTTAGGTGGCCACAAAGTTGGTGTTGAAAAGCTAAATTATTTGAGTTACGGTCAGAAATTGAAAAAATTTATTGATGATCTCTGATAATCAAATTTCCGATTTTCTCTTTTTTTTTGTAAAATCCAATAACTATTTTAGCTTGTCGTAGTTCAAATTATACTGATTCCAAAATGTATAATCGAATTGGTAAGTGGATTTCTCCAAAAATTATTATCCTGATTTAGATAGCTTCGCAAGTAGAAAGGTCTAAAATTCAAATGACAATCTGAAGAGACATTAAAAAACAACTTCTGTTTTCTTCGATCAAGGTCATTTTAATTATTAAATATAAAATAAATGAAGATAGCAATACATAAAAGGGAAGATAGTTATAGTGACGAATGGATTCAATACTGTGATAAACATGAGATTCCTTATAAGCTTGTAGATTGTTATCAATCAGATATTATTGAAACTTTGAGCGATTGCGATGCCTTAATGTGGCACTTTTCTCAGGCAGTCGCCAAAGACCTTATTTTTGCAAAGCAACTATTATTTGCGCTGGAATCTGCTGGAAAGTTTGTTTTCCCTGATTTTCAGACGATGTGGCATTTTGACGACAAGATAGGGCAAAAGTATTTGCTGGAGGCAATCGGAGCTCCCCTGGTGCCTTCATATGTATTCTACTCGAAAAGTGATGCTTTACAATGGATTGATGAAACATCTTTCCCCAAAGTATTCAAACTAAGGGGAGGAGCTAGTTCAGAAAATGTAAAACTGGTCAGGAGCAAAAAAGATGCAAAAAAGTTAGTCAATCGGGCATTTGGTCCTGGTTTTAAACAATTTAATTCTTTCTTTTATTTGAAAGAATCTATCCGTAAATACAAATTAGGAGAATCTACGCTTACCGATATACTTAAAAAAGTAATCCGTCTGTTCTATAAACTCGAATTGGATAAATTTTCACAAAAAGAAAAAGGGTATGTCTATTTTCAGGATTTTATTGCTAATAACGATTCTGATATAAGGTTGGTAGTTGTCGACAACAAAGCATTTGGGGAGAAACGATTTGTACGCAAAAATGATTTCAGAGCCTCTGGAAGTCATATGCGGCAGTATGATAAAGAAATTATTAATGAAGAAACGCTCAGAATTTCATTTGAAGTAGCAAAGAAACTTAAACTTCAATGCGCAGCATTTGATTATGTTTATGAAAACGGAAATCCTTTGATTGTTGAAATCAGTTTTGGGACAACTCCAGCCGCATACAAACCATGCCCGGGATATTGGGATAGTTCGTTGAAATTTCATGAAGGCGCATTTGATTTTTGCGGATGGATGGTGGAAGAACTTGTATCTAAAATCAATAAGAAGAAAACAGGAAATGTTGCTCCTGATAGTATTTCATCCCTTTAATGTTTAAATAGCCAGGTGAAAATACTATTTTTCATTGATAGCCTTCGTTCCGGGGGAAAAGAACGACGACTAACCGAACTCATGAAAGTTCTTGTTCAACAGGAAAATATTGAATTCGAAGTTGTGGTAATGAGCGAAGATCTTCATTATAAAGAAATACTTGATCTTGGAATCAGTATACATTACCTGATCCGGAAAACGAAAAAAGATATATCCGTTTTTACCAAATTTTATAATCTATGTAAGTCTTATAAACCTGATATTGTTCATTGTTGGGATAGTATGACTGCTATCTACAGTATTCCGGCCTGTAAAATATTGCATATAAAATTGATAAATGGTCAAATAACCGATACCCTGGGTGAGTTAAGTATTTCAAACAAGCCCCGGTTAAGATCCCTGATTACATTTCCCCTATCTGATCTTATTATTGGAAATTCAGAAAAAGGTCTGGAAATTTATAATGCACCCGTAAATAAAAGTGTTTGTATCCATAATGGGTTTAATTTCCTCAGAGTTAGTACTATTTTTTCAAAAGAGACTATAAGGAATCAGCTTAAAATAAATACAAAGTATCTTATTGGCATGGTTGCCTCATTCTCTGAGAACAAGGACTATGAAACTTATTTTAAGGCAGCACAATTGTTACTTGCTAAAAGAACTGATATCACATTCTTGGCAATAGGTGACAAAACCGATTCGGAATTTTGCAATAGCTTAATAAGCGATAACTTAAAAGTAAATATCAGATTATTAGGTCAACGATCAGATGTGGAATCATTGGTGAATGCGATGGACATTTGTGTGCTTTCAACTTTCACAGAAGGTATTTCTAATTCAATTCTTGAGTATATGGCTCTTGGGAAACCAGTAATTGCAACTATCGGGGGAGGTACAAACGAAATAGTACAGGATCAACTGTCTGGCTTTCTTATAAGCCAGTCAAGTCCAACCGAACTCGCTGAAAAAACAGAAATACTATTGAATGATCCACAGATGCGTATTACAATGGGTAAATATGGTTGTGATCGCATTCGGGATAACTTTTCGATAGATGCTATGGTTTCTCAATATATTGCTGAATATCAGAAAATAACGTTAAAAACTAAAAAGCACTAAATTAAAATTATAACACTACTTATATTTTTAGTATAGTATTTAAATATATTTATTGAAACAGAAAATTCATCTTTGAATAGATACAAAGCAAGCGCAGGATGAAAATTCTAATGATCAATAATTATCATTTTCGAAAAGGTGGAGCTGATGCAGTTTATTTTAATACGGCTGAATTGCTTAAACAGAATGGGCACGACGTTTATTATTTTAGCGCTAAATCACCTGACACTATACCTTGTGAAACAGAAAAGTATTTTGCAAACGGACACAATTTCAGGAAACTATCAATCGGGAAGAAAATATCGTCCATACCTTCATTCATTTATAACAGGGATGCGTACGATAAACTTTTAATACTGCTGGATGAAATTAAACCGGATTTAGTACACATTCATCTGTTTATGGGTGGTCTTACATCTTCTATACTGACGGCAATTCAGAAGAAGAATATTCCCGTTGTTCATTCTGTACATGATTACAGGCTTATCTGCCCGGCTTATCTGTTTATGGATGGGAAAAATATGGTATGTGAGAAATGCATTGATAAATTCTACTTACGTTGTACATTCAAAAAATGCTCGGAGAATAAATTAGGCCAAAGCGCTATTCTTTCAATGGATGCTTATTTCAGGAAGTACGTCATAAAACCAGTTATTCTTATAGATCGGTTTATTTTTGTCAGCAGGTTCATCAAAAAAAAGCATATTGAATTTGATCCGAGCTATAACATAAAAGGTGATATGCTTTACAACTTTAAGCCAGATTTGAAGTCTATTGTTCCAACTACAGTTAAAGGGAAATATTTTTTATACCTTGGCCGTATTTCAAGAGAAAAAGGTGTACACACTTTATTTGAATCAGCTCTAAAAGCAGGAATTTCATTAAAAATAGTCGGAACGGGTCCAATAGCAGAACAGTTAATGGATAGGCACTCTGAGAATGTTGAGTTTTTAGGATACAAAAGCGGCGACGAACTTTGGTCGCTTGTACGCTTAGCTTCGTTTATTGTTGTTCCATCGGAATGGTATGAAAACAATCCATTAACTATTATTGAGGCCTATTCGTTTGGCAAACCTGTTATAGGCTCCAGAATAGGAGGGATTCCTGAAATAATTGAAGAAAACAAGACAGGATATTTGTTTAATCCCGGAAATGAATCGGAATTGGAAGCAGTTTTGAAACGTGCGGATAGTTTGCCAGATGAAGAATATCAGGTAATGTCAATGAATGCCAGGGCATTAGCTGAAAAGCTCTTTAACCCGGAAACGCATTACAATGAATTGATAAGAATTTATAATGATGTAATACAAAATAAAAATTAATTATGAAATAGCCATGATTGATTACCCCCCCCAATGTAATAAATATTTTGTGGAATCATGGCGAACCTTTAGTTCACGCGGTGCACTGAGTGCTACACTGAGCCTGCCGAAGTGCCTGCCGAAGTGAACACCTTAAAAAAATAAAAAAGATGTGAGTAATTCCATCTTACCAAAATCAAAATAAAAAATAATAAGATGAAAAAGAAAATTTACATAGCAGGTTGTGGTGGCATGCTAGGAGAGGCATTTTATGCACAATTTAAAGATGAATATGAACTGAAATGTACTGACAAGGATGTAAATGATTCCTGGCTGAGTTTTTTGGATTTCAGGGATTTAGACGCCTATAAAAAAGATGTTAAAGAGTTCAACCCTGATTACTTATTTCATCTCGGAGCTTATACCGATTTGGAATTTTGTGAGACTAATGTTGAAGATACCTATCTCACAAACACATTAAGCGTTGAAAATGCTGTATACATTGCTAACGAACTTAATATTCCCATTCTTTATATCAGTACTGCCGGTATTTTTGACGGAAAGAAAGATATGTACGACGATTGGGATTTGCCAAATCCATTAGGCCATTATGCCCGTGCAAAATATGCCGGTGAAAGGTATGTCGTCGAGAATACTCAGCAATACCTTGTTTGCAGGGCTGGTTGGATGATGGGTTCAGGTCCGAAAAAAGATAAAAAATTCGTTCAGAAAATCATGGCTCAGTTAAAGGCCGGTAAACAGGAACTATTTATTGTTAATGATAAGGACGGCACTCCAACCTATACGCATGATTTTGCTAAAAATGTAAAATTATTACTTCAAAAGGAATATTGGGGATTGTATAATATGGTTTGTGGCGGGCAAACCAGCAGACTGGAAGTTGCTCAGGAAATGATCAATATTTTAGGCCTGGATAAGAAAGTAAAAATTCATCCTGTTACTTCGGATCACTTTAAAAAGGAGTACTTTGCTGATAGGCCTCTTTGTGAGCGACTTATAAACCGTAAACTCAATAACCGTAACGTAAATATCATGCGTGATTGGCGTGAAGCATTGAAAGAATACCTGGAAAATTATTATCAGGATTATCTGAATTCATAAATTAAAACCACAATTGTATTATTAATGACTAATACTTTAATAACCCCAAAACTACGAATTGCGGCTTTTGGATTCAGGTCAATTCCTTTGCGTAAAGGCTGTGCTGGAGCAGATAAGTTTGCCATGGAATTGTATCCACGACTTGTTAAAATTGGACATCAGGTAGTTGGCTATAACAGATTATATCCCGGACAAGAGAAATTGGCTGATGAATATGAAGGCGTCCGGATAATCAATTTCAAAACAATCAATCAGAAAGGCTTTGATACTTTAATTCATTCTTTAAAATGTACTTTACACATTATTTTTTGGAATACAGCCAATGTTGTTCATATTCAAAACGGCGGAAACAGTATATGGGCCTTACTACTTAGAATTGCCGGGAAAAAAGTTTTCATTAGTCAGGATGGAATTGATTGGAATAGAGATAAATGGCCTTGGTATGCCAAGTTTTATCTAAGATTTTCTGCTTTTATTACTGCATACATTCCAAACCAGGTCATTTTTGATAACATTTTTGCACAGGACATTTTTGAGAAAAAATTCAAAAAAAAATTCGCGTTTATCCCTTTTGGTAGTGAAGTACCTGAATTTGAAGTAAATGACGACGTCTTCGCTAATATGGGACTCGTCAAAGGAGAATACTTTCTTTTTATTGGCCGGTTTATCCCCGACAAAGGATTACACTATCTCATTCCGGCTTTTAATAAACTGAAAACTACAAAAAAACTGGTTTTGGTGGGTGGCTCTCCAAATCCTTCAGATTATGAAAAGACCTTAATTTCAACTGCTGACAACAGGATTATATTCTCCGGCTATATCTATGGTGAAGTCTCGCTTCAGTTAATGAAACATGCCTATTGTTATATACAACCATCTGATATAGAGGGGCTATCTCCTGTAATTTTGAATGTTATGGGAATAGGAACTCCTATTATATGTAGTGATATAAAAGAGAATGTTTATGCTGTTGCCGATACAGCTACCTTATTCAAACAAGGAAACATTGATTCTTTGTATTCGGCTCTTGAACTTGCCTTAAACTCAAAAGATTTGTTGTTAACCAAAGCCAACCTTGCAAAAAAGAGGGCACTAGCACTGTTCAACTGGGATAAAGTTGCCCTGGAGCATGAACGCATGTTTAAATCATTCATGAAATAAATGTTGAATTAATGGTATAATCTCTTTCATTTAGAATTGAATATTTTTAAATTTTAAAATGTTTCAACAAATTGTATTCTGATTAAAATTTGAAGAGAATATTGATAATTCAGTTAAATAATTCATTATTTTTAAGCTGATGTTTTTTAGTAAAAAGTTACTTATGTTAACTTTTTAAATAAAGAATAGGGTATTAATTTAGAATACTT
>JAURYB010000033.1 GCA_030654075.1 Bacteroidales bacterium
TGAATATTTTTTTCATCAATAATACCGCCTCTACGAGGCTTTTAATATATTGATGATCTTTTTTCTATCCTAATTTCGCACCTACGGTGCTTTATTAACCATCACTCAGGTTAAAAAACGGAAATAGAAAGTTTCCAAAAACGTATGGCCTTTCCTAAAAATCCTTCTTCTTCCCCAACTTTTACGACTGACCCATTAAATCAGGCATTACTGATATCTTAATCTTATTGACTTCAGTATCTTCAGATATTAATATCTCTTATTGCCAGTGAAATTTCGAATCATGAAACCAGAAACATGAAACAAGAAACTAGCAACATGATTCCAGAAACATTGAAACTTTTACCTGTTCACATCAAAATTCTCAATTTTAGTCCAACCCATATTCCGTATTGAATCCATTATCATCCAGGTTGCAATTACAGCAAGTAGAGCCAGAATAACTACAACCCAGATATAATCGAAAATCAGCCAGTGGATACCGCCTAATATCATAGGAATAAGCATTGTCAGAAAATTCCTGGCGGTTGTTTTGTTCCTGGAAGCATCCTGGGAAGATACTGAAAATGGAAGTTTCCTTAAAGTTATATAAGCAATTAATGAAGTAACGACCAAAACATTAAAACAACCTAAAACCAGATTTGGAAGTATTGAAGGTCCAATAATCACAATTCCGAACAGAGAAAAAAGCAGAACTATCGGTATATAAAAACAAACAATAACAGATTTCAGCGCACCGCTTAGCAACTTCCCGGGAGCATCAATCGGGGTAATGGCAAATATCCATGCCGCTTTAAATTTATCAGAATAAGGAAGCTGCCCGATGGCTGACAAAACAATGAAACTGCCAAAGTAAAGAAATACGATAAACATCGATTTTCCCCTCTCAGTCATCTCGTTAAAATCTGCCAGAGAAGGCGAATTACCTTGAAGCATCATCATCGCAATTATCACGATCAAATAACCAAAGCCGGGATACACTTTCATTTTAAAGTCCTTGCTGCGGCCCATCATTTTCCATGTAAAAAGAAAGCCCATATATTCACTGCTGCCGGAAGTGATTTTTAAGGCAAGCTTCTCAATCCATGATTGTTTGTAGGCAACCGATTCATTTTGAGAAACAGTTTTGATTTTAATTTCTTCTGTACTTCCTGTTATCATTGACAAATTTCGAGTAAATGCCGGGGCGAAATATTTAACCACCACAAATATGCTAACAAGCGGTATCCCAATCGCCAGCATCAGGTTATAAATATTTCGGGATTCAAATGAAAACGTAGAAATACTGTTACATGCATCTGCAAACCAGTAGGGCGGATAATAACTGATGTTGTGAAGATCCGAAACCTTCATGGCATCGATTCCCATTTTTGCCATCATTCGTGGTAAAAGCTGATATGAACCATAAATAACAACAGCAAACGCAATCTGAAAATAGCTGATAACCGACTGAAAATTTGATGGTTTTGTTATTTTCAGAATAAAAATATACACTGCGTTAACCAGAAAAACGCTTAACATAGTTGCAAACAGAATCATCAGAATGAAAGGAACAATTGCAGATGGACCCTGTATTACAATTAATGCAATTAGCGAAGGCAATGCCATTGGCAATAAAAGCTTATTGATATGAATAGCAATATGAAGGAGACGGGCAGTAACAAAAGTAACGTCATTAACAGGTTTCGGAAGTATAATCAGGTTGTCGCGTGTATCAATGAGCACCGAAGTAAAATCAGTGATCAGAGTTGCTGCCAGCATGAAAATAAACATGGAAAAGAAAAAAGTGAGCTTTGTTGTGATATCATTCCCGATTGCAAAACTCATCAGGAAAAATAAACCTATGATCAGCGACACAAACATTGTTTTCAGTGTTGCCTGGTTAAGCTCCTTTTTCTCTTTTGATGCTCTCATCTGCTGAAATGCTGCCGGCCGACGGTTATCCATAGTTAGCTTAGCAACAAGGATTGCCCGGAGGTGATCCATATTCACATTCATTTTCTGCAAAACCGGCGCAGCAAAAAGGAATATTTTAAGGAAAAATCTATCGAAAAAATTCATAAATAATGTGATGTATTAAATTTTGTTGTAATTGTGTGTAGAGACGCAATGCTTGCGTCTCTACTGACACAATTTTATATTTTGTATTTTCTATTTTGTATTTCAGATCTCCGACCTGAAGGTCGGGGCAATGAATTCCCTAATTAACTATTTTCTAATTCACTTTTCACCATTCACTATTCACTATTTTCACCCTGAGCGACGGCGGCTGAGCGATGGTTGTTGAGCGAAGCCGAAACAAGCCGAAGCCTGCCGAAGGGCACTATTCACTTTTCACTATTTTCACCCTGAGCGACGGCGGCTGAGCGATGGTTGTTGAGCGAAGCCGAAACAAGCCGAAGCCAGCCGAAGGGCACTATTCACTATTCACTTTTCACTATTCACTATTCACTATTCACTAACTGTTCCCCAATATATCCATCAGCTTCCCGCTTGCTTCCCCCATGGATTCAGTCGATGTTAAGTGGGCAAAAATCTTCTCCAGGCTGCTGTCACCCTGTTTTTGTTTCAGTTCTTCAAACGATCCGTCAGCTACCACCGTACCTTCGTTGATAAGGATAATTCGGTCGCTTACTTTTTCAACAATATCCATCATGTGACTGCTGTAAAAAATGGTTTTCCCGCTATCGGCCAGTTTACTTATCAGTTCTTTTACAATAATAACGCTGTTGGCATCCAATCCGGCAAGAGGTTCGTCCAGAATAATAATATCCGGGTTGTGAAGCAAACCTGATGTAATCAGCACTTTCTGTTTCATCCCCTTACTGAAAGTATCCATGCGTTGATCCATATTTCCGGCCAGGCCAAAAGCTTCCAGCATCCCTTTTCCACGCTCAGATGCAACTTCCGGTGGCAAGTTATACAGTGCACCAACCAGCGAGAGGAATTCGTTCGGAGTAAGTACATCATACAGTTCGGCCAGTTCGGGAACATAACCGATAATGCTTTTTACTGCCAGCGGGTTATGTTTGATATCGAATCCCTTAATTGTAACCTGGCCGCTGAAGTCGGAAATTAATCCACACAGAATTTTCACCGTTGTACTTTTTCCGGCACCGTTTGGACCTATATACCCGATAACCTGGCCGGGATAAATATCAATTGAAATGTCTTTAAGTACCTGTTTTGATCCATATGTTTTATATAGATTCCGTATGCTGATAATTGGTTCCATCAAATAGCTAAAGTTAATTATTTTTGAACAAATGTAAGATTAAATTAAAATAAGATGAGGCTTGATAAAAAAATACAATATTCAAAAAAGTGCTTTGGGCATAGTGCTCTGTGCTTAGCATCTTTCAAAATTTACTACCTAATTCAGTACTGACACCTGATGTATGCGCTATGAAAAATGCATTACATACACTGCATTACACACACACCACTATACGCTATGCACTATGCACTAAGCACTAAGCACTATGCACAACGAGTTTCCGGGAATCAACCTACAATGACCCTACTTACAGAATTTCGCAATAGCCTCCTTAGCCTTTGCATACCCTAATTCTGATGATCTTTTTAAATCCATGCACCCGTTTTCTTTCGCGCCTGATTCAATTTTTGCCATTCCCCTGTTGTAGTGAGCTTCATCATGGTTGGGATTTAATTCGATGGTTTTAGTAAAGTCAGCAATTGCGCCCTTATAGTCCTTAAGTTCAATTTTCACCAATCCCCGGTTATTATATGCTTCTCCGTATTCAGGATTAATTTCGATGTCCTTATTATAGTCTGCAAGCGCGCCGGCGAAATCTTTGGTAGTGTACTTTACTGATGCCCTGTCACCATAACCTGTAGTAGTCATCGGATCAATCTCAATTATTTTAGTAAAATCTGCAATTGCTCCGGCATAGTCGCGCCGGTGTTTCTTCGCATGGCCCCTGGCATAATAAGCATCAATATAATTTGGATCTAACTCAATTGCCTTTGTGAAGTCGTCGATACATTTTGTATTGTTGAATTGAAAGAAAGTTACATGTCCCCTGTTGTAGTAGGCCAATGGGAAGAAAGGGGAAATCTCTATTGCTTTTGATAAGTCCTCAAACGCGCCTTTTTCATCCTTTAATTCATTTTTTGCCAGCCCTCTGCTGTTATATGCATCGGCATTGTCAGGAAACATCTTTATTACCGTACTAAAGTCAGCAACCGCCCCGGTATAATCTTCTGTTTCATATTTCACTGTTCCCCTGTAAAAATACACATCTGCATTTTCAGGATCAAGTTGAACGGCTTTGGTAAAGTCGGCTTTTGCGCCCTCGTTATCCCAAAGTTTTACCTTTGCCAACCCCCTGGTTGAATAAGCAAGCGGGATTCCGGGATCCAATTCAATACATTTATTACAATCCTCAATAGCTCCGTTAAAATCAGATATCCAGAACTTTAAATGCCCCCTCCCGGCATAGGCTAATGCCATTTCAGGATTAAGTTCCAGGGCTTTGTCATAGTCCGCCAAAGCTGCGTCATACTCATAGTTATTGGCTTTTTCAGTGGCAGATTTATAGTATTCATCTGCTGTTTGACAGTATCCTTCAGGTGAGATTAATAATGCCGGCATTATCAAAAACACTAAAACAATCAAAGTTGAAGTTTTCATAAATTTCCAGTTTAGTAAATATTCAGTTTCAGACATTCCTGATTCTCATTGAATAGTCCCTGCGGCTGATACTAATATGCCTGAATGACGGGGCTGAAAGCGGTTAGTATAAGAACAAGCAGATAGTCAGAATAATCCAGGTGAATCTAGTGAAAAACAGGCAAATAGCAGTAATAACTGGTTAGTAGTTGTTAATTTTATTCAGCTTATTGTTTAATAAATTTCTCAGTTGTCACATTGTTATTAGCTGAAATTTTAATCGCATAAACCCCATTTTTCAAACTACTTACATCAATTATTTCGACTGTTGATCTGACAATTTTATTAAGTATTAATCTGCCGCTGAGATCATAAATTGAGATTTTGGCATTTTTAGAAATGTTGCGTATCGATAATTCGTTTGTAACAGGATTAGGAGCTAATGTTAATGAACTTTCAATTATTTTTGTTAGTCCAGTCGACAGGGCTTTCCCATCGTATTCATAAGCGCCAATATCGGTTGCGCCAATTCGGGTAAAACCTCTTTCATCATACAGAGGCGATCCGTTACCATTTGGCGGCAATGCATTTAAAGCGCATCCAGCAGTATCTAAAGCACACACAGGTATCCAGAATGTATTATCTGATAAAACTACCCTAGGGCCACAGGGAATACAAAGAGGGTTTACTGCGAGAATAAAGCCAGGGTTACAATTAAATAAATCGCTGGAAACAGAGCCGGAAACAGTGGCTTGTTCGAAAATATTATACCCCCCTGAACTAGAGGAACTATTGCTTCCTGTTATATCTTTACTTTCATTATGATAAAAAATTGAATTTTTAACTTCAATATCAGAATTATCCAAATAAATTGTATACGTAATTAATTCAACATTAGGGTATAGATTTGTGTATGTATGAGAATTAATATTTTCGCAAAAGGTGCAATTTGTAATTGAAACCATGCTGTTTTTAGAATATATTGCTGAGCCTTGACCGCGAGTATATTGACCAGATACAGGCTGATTTTGGTAAAAAGTACAATTTACCAGGTTTAATGCACCTGATTGTTGAAATATAGCGCCTCCATTGCCCCAATACACTGATATGTAAGCAATACCAAGTGTATTAAACGTACTATTCGAAATGTTTAAAACACCTCCATATTGGGCAATTCCACCTCCATTAACACCATTGCTGTTTACATATTGATACCTTCCGGAAAAGCCATTTCCCCATGAGGTAAAATGGCAAAAATCAATATTTACGATTGCATTTGTATTTGACATCAAAATGATTGCACCATCGGTGTTATAGGAAACCAAATTTACAATAACAATAGGTGTTTGCCCAAACTTCAGATTGTTTATGCTCACAATTATAAAATCCGAACCATTTATTTCAAAAATCCGATTAAAGCTTGGATTATCTGATTGTTTTATAAATATACGTAAACCGGGGTTTCCGGAAATGGTAATAGATTTATCGAAAGTAATTTGTCCGCCCAATTTAATCTCAGTTAGGTCTTTGTTAAAGGTAATTACGTCGCCATTCAGTGCATTTAAAACAGCTTCTCTGAGAGAGCCGGCAATGCTATCTGTGCCGGTAGTTACATTAATTGTTTTCGAGAAACCTGGGTTAGAAACAATTACTGAAATAATTGTAATTACTAAAAATATCCTTGTTTTCATTTTGAAATTAATTAATCTTAGTGAATAACCGTTGACTAGTAAAAATCCATGAAAACTCAAGTGGAGGGCTGATTATGATTGACTAAGCTAGCTTAAAGCCACTACTATTCTATACAAAAATAAGCCCATTAAATATATAATTGTCATCTTCTACTCATTTTTAATTTCACCTTTTGGATTCAATTGAAAATTAAAGCTAAACCAGATATTTATTATTCATAAAATCACCTACAAAATCCTCCCATTTCTTCGGCATTTGCAGAACGGCTGTGGATTTGACAAGTGGCTTATTTCGTGACACTTTGTTGTCGAACAAAACGGATTACATATGTGGCATATTAGCAAAACAGATCACAAATTGTACTAAATTCAAATTGTACATTTCCTTCAAAATATCATGTAAAGGATACTGTTTGCAACTCTTCATTCATATATATTTTTTGTGCCCTAACTAATCCTTTTCTAAAATATGGAGGAGTTAATATGCTATATATGAATAGCATATAACCATTTGAAAAAGAATAGTGGAATTTATTATCAGTTAATATTTCTGTAATTGTTTTTGCATCATTCTTGCTATGATAAGTGCATAGTGCCAATTTAATGACACTATTACTGGCAAGTAATTTTTCAAGATTTTTTAATATCAAAACTTCTGCTCCTTCGACATCCATTTTAATGAAATTAATAGAAATATCCTTAAATAAGCTATATAAAGTAGCACATTTATCATTGTCAATATTTGAAATATATTTATTAATTATATGCACCTTTTCTTTCCATGGTTCAAATGTTGCATTTAATGCTTCTATCCAATTTATATTAGTCTCAAATATGAAGAGAGTGTTTACCCTTTCAACAACTTCTAAAGAAAAATTACCCTCTGCCGCACCAATATCTATAACTACATCGTTTTCTTCCACATTAAAATTTTCATCTATATATCGATGAGGAGATTTTTTATCTTGTTCAATTGATATACAAGAATAGCTTTCTTTAACTGCTAATGCTGATTTGTAATCTCGGCTATAATAAAGTCTCTTGCCCTTATGAATAACATAATACAGTCCTTTTACATCATCCTTATTTACATATATATGATCGAAATCATAATTAAAAACAAATGAATATGGAAATATAAAAGAGAATGAATGACTCTGTTTTGCTTCCCTGTTAAGAAAGTTAATCTCTTTAATAAATGCCTTTCTTTTTAAAGGGAAAATTAAAAAATATAAATTAATCTTTCTTTTTAAAGAATTTAAATTT
The DNA here is from genome assembly GCA_030654075.1 of Bacteroidales bacterium. Taxonomy (GTDB): domain Bacteria; phylum Bacteroidota; class Bacteroidia; order Bacteroidales; family UBA4417; genus UBA4417. The sequence continues at coordinate 7,591 of JAURYB010000033.1, forward strand.
TTGTCCTGCCTAAAATCAAACCTAAAAGGGGAATGATTATAAATATAGCTCTTAACAATTTGCTTTTGCTTATTGGGAATAATTGATTTTAATAGTTTAAATAGTTTCATTTCTTTAAATATTAGAGTTGTCAATAACTTGATGATATGCTTAATAAATCTTTGTAGTGCCTATGAAAACTGCCTATATATGTATTATTAAATCATATAACACATATACAAATATATAACCAAATACGATTAAAAGTGCGTAGAAATTACAAAAAACGAAATTTTAGGAATCAAAAAAAATATTTTCACTTTCCCTTCTTTATCACAAACCGATTTCTAATCTTTGTGGCATGTTTCAAATTCAGAAACACATTGTATAACTAATTCAATTTCAGATGAACGCAGCAAATAATGACACACCTATCGATTTTGAAATCGTAAACGACAAGATCAGGGAGCTGAATGTTCCGGTAGTAGGCAAAGCCACTATCAGGGAAATCAAACGTCTGGTCGATAATATCGAATCTGCTTCAGGCAAAAAGTTTATCCGCATGGAAATGGGTGTTCCCGGACTTCCACCGGCTCAGGTTGGAACGGATGCCGAAATTGAAGCTTTGCAAAGAGGTGTGGCTGCTATTTATCCCGATATTGATGGAATTCCTGTTTTAAAGAAAGAAGTCTCCTTGTTTGTAAAAAACTTCCTCAATATTGATGTTGATGCTGCCGGTTGTATTCCGACCGTGGGTTCCATGCAAGGAGGTTTTGCCGCGTTTATGACACTTTCGAGGATGAATAAAGAGAAAGACACTACCTTGTTTATTGATCCCGGCTTCCCCGTGCATAAACAACAACACAGGGTGATGGGATTAAAATATGACAGTTTTGATGTGTATGAATACCGGGGTGAAAAGCTCCGGGCAAAACTTGAATCGTATTTTGCAAAAGGGAATATCCATTCTGTATTGTATTCAAATCCCAACAATCCTTCCTGGATTTGTTTCAACGATGAAGAACTCAAAATAATCGGCGATCTGGCTAATCAGTACAACGTTGTTATTTTAGAAGACCTGGCTTATTTTGGGATGGATTTCCGTAAGGATTACAGCAAACCTGGTGTTCCGCCTTATCAGCCTACCGTAGCTAAATATACGGATAACTATATTCTCCTGATAAGCAGTTCAAAAGCCTTCAGCTATGCCGGGCAGCGTATCGGGATGATGGTGATCAGCGATAAATTGTTTAATAGCACTTCCGACGATTTGTTAAGGAATTATACGAGTAATCAATTTGGACGTGCTATGATATTCGGAACTGTTTATTCTTTGAGTTCTGGAACTGCGCATTCGGCACAATATGCGCTGGCAGCCATTCTGAAAGCCGCAAATGAAGGCAAATTTAATTTTGTTGAAGAAGTTAAAGAATACGGTGAGAAAGCAAAAATCATGAAGAAACTCTTTGTTGATAACGGTTTCAGGATTGTTTACGATAAAGATATCGACCAGCCCATTGCCGATGGATTTTACTTCACAATTATGTACCCTGGATTCGACGGGCCGGACCTGATTGGCGAATTACTTTATTACGGCATCAGCGCAATCTCACTTACTATAACAGGAAGCGAACATACCGAAGGGCTGCGAGCCTGTGTTTCCCTGGTCAAACGCACTCAGTTCCCTGATCTGGAGTACAGGCTGAAAAAATTCCACGAGCATCACCCGGTTGTTTAAGAGCGAAGGGGCGACTGGGCGAAACGGCGATAGAGCGAAAAAGCGATAGGAGAAATGGCGATGGGAAAAATGGATATTAAAATTCTATTCTTAAAATCCAAATTCCAGGAACCAAATCTAAACCCCCAAAATCTTCAAAAACGCGAAAACCCTTGTCAAACCACAATTGAATGACTACTGAATGACTATTGAATGACTATTGAATGGACATTTATCTCCCTTTACCTAAATAACCTTCCTCCGACTCCCGACTCCCGACTTCCGACTCCCGACTCCTGACTCCTGACTTCCGACTTCCAACTTCAACAAAAATAAAATATAGATTAATCTAAATTCGTTTTAAATTAGCAGAATTAATTTTAATACATACGAATAAAAGCTTCTGAGTTGTAATTAATATCTACCTTCGCAACCTCAAATTCAGTGAAACACTTAAAATATTATGGCAAAAAACAGAGGAGAAATCGTAGTTGACATCGAAAGGTGCAAAGGATGCGAAGTTTGCGTTCCGGCTTGCCCTGAAGATGTGATTGCTATGGCAAAACCCGTAAACAGGAAAGGCTATCATTACGCAATGCCTACCAACGATTTGTGCACAGGTTGTACAAACTGCGCTGTAGTTTGCCCTGATGGTGCAATTACAGTTTACCGTAAGAAATTTAATGACTAAAGTTTAAAAACTTAGGGATGAAATAGCCATGATCCAAACGTCTTTTTTTAAAGATAATTTTAAGTTAATCATGGCGTATTACATCTGACCCGTTAAAAATAAACAATACCAGATGAAAGAATTAAGATTAATGAAAGGCAATGAGGCTTTTGCCGAAGCTTGCATCCGCGCAGGTGCTGACGGATATTTCGGATATCCTATCACTCCTCAGTCGGAAGTAATGGAATACCTGATGGCTCAGAAAACACATGAGCGTACCGGCATGGTTACCTTACAGGCTGAAAGCGAAATTGCCGCTATAAATATGGTTTACGGTGGAGCTGGTTGCGGGAAACGCGTTTTAACTTCTTCATCAAGCCCCGGAATTAGTTTAAAACAGGAAGGAATCTCTTATATTGCAGGAGCGGAACTTCCTTGTTTAATTTTAAATGTAGTTCGGGGAGGACCGGGATTAGGAACTATCCAACCTTCACAGTCCGATTATTTCCAAAGCACAAAAGGCGGCGGTCATGGCGATTACAAACTGATCGTATTGGCGCCTGCATCGGTTCAGGAAATGGCTGATTTTGCCGGTTTGGGATTTGAGCTGGCTTTCAAATACAGGAATCCTGTTTTAATTCTTTCGGATGGAGCTATCGGGCAGATGATGGAAAAAGTGATGCTGGATGTTCAGAAACCACGCTTCACGATGGAAGAAATCAGAAAAAACACTCCATGGGCTACGATTGGTAAAACTCCTGACAGAGAGCATAACATCATCACTTCCCTCGACCTCGAATCCATCAAAATGGAGCGCCATAACCAGGAGCTTCAAAAGAAATACCGCGCAATCGAAGAAAACGAAGTTCGCTATGAAAAAATTTCCTGTGAAGATGCCGAATATGCATTTGTAGCTTATGGTACCAGTGCCCGCATCTGCCAGAAAGCTATCGAAATTGCACGTGCTGAAGGAATAAAAGTCGGTCTTTTAAGGCCCATCACTTTGTTCCCTTTCCCAAAGAAAGTAATAAAAGAAATGACTTTAAAAGTAAAAGGAATTTTATGTGTTGAAATGAGTGCCGGACAAATGATTGAAGATGTACAGTTAGCTGTTGAAGGACGTGTTAAAGTTGAACATTTCGGTCGCTACGGAGGAATTGTACATTCACCTTCAGAAATTGTAGACGCATTGAAGAAACAAATCATCGGAGGATAGGATTATGGCAGAATTTAAAACAAACCCTGAAATAGTGCAGCCGGAAAACGTGGTTTACAAACGTACGGAACTGCTCACACCCAAAGATCTTAGCTATTGTCCTGGTTGCGGCCATGGTACAGCCCATCGCATCATCATGGAGGTGATCGAAGAAATGGGAATCCAGTCCGAAACTATTGCGGTTGCTCCTGTTGGATGCTCCGTACTTGCCTATGAGTTTATGAATGTTGATATTCAACAGGCATCTCACGGACGCGCACCAGCTGTTGCTACAGCCATAAAACGATTGTTCCCCGAGAAATTTGTTTTCACCTACCAGGGTGACGGCGATTTAGCAGCTATAGGTACAGCCGAAACCATCCATGCCTGCAACCGCGGTGAAAATATGACTATCTTTTTCATTAACAATGGCATTTACGGAATGACCGGAGGCCAAATGGCTCCAACCACACTTCCCGGAATGAAATCAAGCACTTCTCCTTATGGTCGCGATGTTGCAACCATGGGAAATCCGCTGAAAATGACTGAACTTGTTGCAACACTTCCAGGCACTTTGTATGTAACACGCCAGGCAGTTCATACTCCATCAGCTGTCCGTAAAGCTAAAAAAGCTGTTCGCAAAGCTTTTGAAAATCAAAAACTGAACAAGGGACTTTCATTTGTCGAAATTGTTTCGAACTGTAACTCTGGATGGAAAATGACTCCGCTTCAGTCGAACGAATGGATGGTTGACAATATGTTCCCTTTCTACCCTATTGGTGATATTAAAGTGAATGACGATAAATAGCTTTCAGCACTTTCAAAAAAGCTTTAAAATTTTACAAAATGACTGAAGAAATAATCATAGCAGGTTTTGGCGGACAAGGTGTGCTCTCAATGGGAAAAATCCTTGCTTACTCCGGAGTAATGCAAAACAAAGAAGTAAGCTGGATGCCTTCGTACGGACCTGAAATGCGCGGTGGCACAGCAAATGTTACAGTAATTATCAGCGACGAGCGAATCAGTTCGCCCATTCTGCACGAATACGATACTGCAATTATTCTGAACCAGCAGTCGATGGATAAATTTGAGCACACCGTAAAACCTGGTGGGTTGCTTATTTTCGATCCGAATGGAATCGTTCGCATGCCCGAAAGGAAAGATATAAATATTTATTCTATCGAAGCTGCTGAAATGGCTGGTAAACTTGGCCTTTCAAAAGTTTTCAATATGATTGTTCTTGGTGGTTTCCTGAAACTCAAACCCATTGTTGAAATGGAATATATCCATAAAGGTCTGGAAAAATCACTTCCTGCCCGCCACCATGTTATGATACCCGAGAACGAAAAAGCCATTGAAACCGGTAAAGGACTCATTACCCCGGTTTTGGTACTGAATTAAATAATTGATAGTTATTTATTTATAAGAGACTGCTCTGAAAAGGGTGGTCTTTTTTTGTAGGATTTGGGGATTAAGACTTCATGTTTCAGTTTTTTGTCATGCTGAGCGAAGTCGAAGCATCATGTTTCAGTTTTTTGTCATGCTGAGCGGAGTCGAAGCATTATGTTTCATGTTTCATGTTTCATGTTTTTGGTCACTGAGCCTGCCTAAGTGTATGTTTCTGTTTTTGTCATGCTGAGCGGAGTCGAAGCATTATGTTTCATGTTTCATGTTTCATGTTTCACGTTTTATGTTTCATGTTTCATGTTTCATGATTAGGTATACTCCGAAAAGTAATTTCCAGATACAAAAGCACTAAATCTCACAGAATTTAATGTATTGAATAATAGCCAATTGCAGATATTGGTATATTGATATTTTATGACATTATTTAATTTTCGCCTTTTCGGACTGTACTCAGGATAGAAATTTCAAAAAAATATCGTATCTTTAAAAACTAAATATGTTTAGCTATGAAGAAATTAAAAGTTTTCTTCCTGGTTTTATCGCTCCTGCTGCTTTTTTGTAAAAGCCGGGCACAGGAAGTAATTTCATCTGCAGGAGCCACACAAAGTTCTGCAAATCTCCAGTTATCCTGGACGATTGGTGAACCGATGGTCGAAACCTTCTCAGCGGGTGGTACAATCCTTACCCAGGGATTCCACCAAAGCAAATTAGTTATAACAGCCATTGAACCAATTCCCCTGGCTGAATTTGAATTAGAGGTATATCCTATTCCAACATTGGGGGAAATAAACATTAAAGTGAATAATAGCAACATTTCCAAACTCAGGTTTTTCCTTTACTCATCAAAGGGAGAGCAAATTCTGCGGCAGGAATTCGCCGGCCAGACTGAACGAATAAACATGCAGCTTCTTGCTCCGGGGTATTACATGCTGAAAATTACAAGTGATACAGATATCCCCGTGCAGACTTTTAAAATTGTAAAATACTGACTCTTACAAGCTATATTTCTATTTTAATTTATTTCTCAACCGGGCCACAACACTAATCCCGGACTGATGAGTTGCACAGGAAGGAACTCTATGCGCTCCACACTCATCAGGGTTAAATCCCCCGGCTAACAGGCAAGAAATTATCTTTCGTTTACGCATTTGATATAAATCCTGCTGCCTGATGAATTCAGCTATTTTGACTACAAAAGTATTCCTGTTATTTCTGACACTATCAGCCAGGAAATCCCTGCATATCCCACAAATAAACTTATCTCACGTACATATAAAAAAATGCTTCAATGCCTCGGAGTTTCCCCGGCTATCGAAAATCATGAATATGACAATAGTTTTCAGAAGTCAGGATAGCGTAAAAAGTATATTAAACCGAAAGAAAAAAGTAAGTCAAACCAGTTCGTAAAACTTATTCGTATGAAGACTTTTTCAATGATCCTTCTATTATTCCTGGGATTAAGCCTGTCAGCCCAAACTCCCCAGGCTTTCAAATACCAGACAGTGGCCCGCGACGGAGCAGGCAATGTACTTGCCGACAGGGCTGTTTCCTTCCGCATCAGTATATTGCTGGGAAGCGCAAGCGGTTCAACTGCCTACAGCGAAACACATTCCGGAACAACCAATGCATTTGGCCTTATCAACCTTGAGATAGGGAACGGATTGCCTGTGACAAACATTTTCTCCGAAATCAATTGGGGATCGGACGTTTACTTTGTAAAAGTAGAAATGGATCCCAATGGTGGCAGTTCGTACCAATGGATGGGCACAAGCCAGTTACTAAGTGTTCCATATGCGCTGTATGCGAAAGAAGTTCAGAACAAGGACGATGCCGATGCCGATCCGGCCAATGAACTTCAGAAGATTTCGATCAGCGGAACTGTGCTTACCCTCGACAAGAGCGGTGGATCAGTAACATTGCCTTCCTCCGGTGGTGGCGACAACTGGGGCACACAGACCGCTGTAACCGATGCCACCCTTTCGGGAAACGGAACCACTTCAACACCCTTAAAAATAGCTGATAATGGGGTGATCTCATCAAAAATTGCAGATGGCTCAATCGTTGCTGCCGATATTGCAAATTCTGCTGTTACAAACGATAAGATTGCCAATGGAGCAGTAACCGGAGCTAAGATTGCCCAGGCCAGCGCGACCAGCGGGCAGGCTTTGAAATGGAACGGTACCACATGGGCGCCGGCTGCAGATGAAACCGGCACTGGCAATCCAACCGGCCCGGCAGGTGGTGACCTCACAGGAGCGTATCCGAATCCGACACTTGGAGATGGAAAAGTTACTTCATCGAAGATTTTAGATGGAACCGTCGCATCCAACGACCTGGCTAATAATGCGGTAACAACCGATAAATTAAACACCGGAGCAGTAACTGGCTCCAAAATTGCCCAGTCAGGGGCAACCAGCGGGCAGGTAATGAAATGGAGCGGTACAACTTGGTCTCCTGCAGTTGATGAAACCGGAATAGGATTAACACTCCCCTACAGCGGAACGGGAACATCCGAAAGCCCATTATTCAATATCGTAAATCTTGGTACAAGCGGTGCAATTTCAACTCTCTCTTCAGGAAATTATGGTATATGGGGAGAATCGGCAAGCCCTTCGGGCATAGGGGTTTATGGAGTTAATAAAACAAGCTCCGGTAACACTTATGGCGTATTTGGAGATGTTTATTCCTCCTCAGGGTTTTCTGGCTTTTTTCAGGGTGGAAAATTTTATATTAAGGGAAATACTGGTATTGGAACCCAGAATCCCACCGCTAAGCTTGAGGTTAGCGGACAGGTTAAGATTACAGGCGGAAGCCCCGGAGCTGGCAAGGTTTTAACCTCCGATGGTGTTGGCCTGGCAACGTGGCAAACTCCAGAACAAAATCTGTGGTCGAAAAACAGCAATAATATTTATTACAATGCCGGAGATGTTGGAATCGGATTAAACAATCCCGCTGGTATGTTGGAAATTAACGGTAATTCAGTGGATTATTACCCAACTCTTTTACTGAGCGAGGCAGACGGATTTGCAAGAATATCGTTTAGAACGATGCTGGCTTCTTCAAAACACTGGGTACTTGCAGGTCATACAAACCTTACAGATGGGGATTCCCAGTGGTACCTCAATTACTTTAACGGTACTGCTGGCAAAAACATTTTTTCCGTTTTTGGAAATTCCACTATATCCTTTGATGGAAAGGTTGGCATCGGAACAACAGCGCCGGGCTCACTTCTGCAGGTTCATAGCAATATTACTTATGCAAACAATGTCACTCCGATAATCAAAATCAGTGATAACTTTAAAACATGGAACATAGGTTTAGGGGATCCGGGTGATCGCTTCTCAATTTCGTCTGAAGAAAATAAAGACAGACTTACAATTCTTAAGGCAAATGGTTACGTCGGATTAGGAACAACCGCACCTTCAGCAGGACTTCACATCAAGGCAAATTCATGGCCGGGCTCATTCATCTATCTCGAAGCTAATTCCGGTTCAGATGCAGGTATCAGGTTTTACGAAAGCACAACTCCCAAATGGCATATTTACAACAATGCTGCATCCGGCGGGCTGCAAATTACCAACTTTAACGCTCAGACTGCAATTTTTGTCAAGCAATCAAATTCGTTTGTGGGGATTGGAACTACCAATCCAACTTACTCCCTCGATGTTGCAGGAGGTGTAAATATAATAAAAGGGCTTTCAGGCTCTGCTCTGCTCTGTAACAATGCCCAGGCAATATGGTATAACGGTACTTATTTCAGCTGGGGTTATGGCGGAAATTACAACTATTTCGCCAGTAATGTAACAATTGGTGAACCATCCGCACCTGGATATAACCTTGTGGTAAATGGTTCGGCTGCAAAAACAAATGGAGGCAGCTGGAGTGTCCTGTCTGACATTCGCCTGAAAAATATTATTGGAAAGTACGACAAAGGACTTACTGAAATTGCAGCTCTTGAACCTGTTATTTTTACATATAAAGCAGGAAATCCAAGGCATCTTTCAAGTAGTGAGAAGCAAATTGGTTTTATAGCTCAGGATGTGCAAAAAGTTTTCCCTGAAGCTGTAAATGAATGTAAAGACGGATACCTTGATTTCAATATGCATGCCTTGAATGTAGCTGTTATAAATGCTATCAGGGAACTGAAAGCAGAAAATGATCGTTTGAGATCGGAAAATAAAAAAGTTAACGAACGGCTGGAAAAAATAGAAGCACTGATAAATGCTACAGTAAAGAATTAAAATGATTTTCGAATGAAACATTTTTAAAAATCACTACTAACCGACGAAATGAGTTAAAAAATTGAATTCCAAGTAGTACCTCACCCAGGGATTCCACCATGGGTAGCCTGAAATAAAAACACACAACCAGGAACTCAGTTTTAGCGGAGACTGGAACATCATTTCAACGAGAGTTATACCTCAGGACAGGAATATGACCGATGTTTTTCAGAAATGAATCATTGCCTTTTACTTAAATCCTGTAATGCAAATCATGAACATATAATTACTGTTTTTTAGAGTTCGACCAGCAAAATAAGTATATCATCCAAAAGAAAAAGTCAAGTCAAACCAATTCTTAATACTTATACACATGAAAACTTTTTCAACGATCCTTTTATTATTTCTGGCATTAGGTGCGTCAGCCCAGACTCCCCAGGCTATCAAATACCAGGCTGTAGCCCGCGACGGAGCAGGCAATGTCCTGGCCGGTAAGGATGTTTCCTTCCGCATCAGCTTCCTCCAGGGAAGTATCAGCGGTTCGACCGTATACAGCGAAACACATTCAAGAACTACCAATGCTTTTGGCCTGGTCGATCTTGAAATCGGCCTTGGAACGCCTGTTTCCGGTAACTTTACCGGGATCAACTGGGGATCGGACACTTTCTTTGTGAAAGTGGAAATGGACCCGAACGGAGGCAGCGCTTATCAGGTTATGGGTACAAGCCAGTTACTAAGTGTTCCATATGCGCTGTATGCGAAAGAAGTTCAGAACAAGGACGATGCCGATGCCGATCCGGCCAATGAACTTCAGAAGATTTCGATCAGCGGGACAGTGCTCACACTCGATAAAAGCGGTGGATCGGTAACATTGCCCTCGTCAGGAGGCGGCGACAACTGGGGCATACAGACCGCTGTAACCGATGCCACCCTTTCGGGAAACGGAACCACTTCAACACCCTTAAAAATAGCTGATAACGGCGTGATCTCATCAAAAATTGCAGATGGCTCAATCGTTGCTGCCGATATTGCAAATTCTGCTGTTACAAACGATAAGATTGCCAATGGAGCAGTTACCGGTGCAAAGATCACCCAGGCCGGCGCGACAAGCGGACAGGCTTTGAAATGGAACGGTACAATATGGGCACCGGCTGTTGACGAAACCGGTTCAGGCAACCCTACAGGTGCGGCAGGTGGCGACCTTTCAGGAACATACCCTAACCCTGTAATCGGAGATGCAAAAGTTACTTCGGCAAAGATTGCCAATGGAACTATTGTAACCGCCAACCTGGCTAATAATGCAGTTACAACCGATAAAATAAATGCTGGGGCAGTAACGGGGGCCAAAATTGCGCAGGCTGGAGCAACCAGCGGGCAGGCATTGAAATGGAACGGAACCACCTGGGCTCCTGCGACAGATGCAACTGGAGGAAACAGTGGCTGGACCGACGACGGATCGGTAGTCCGCCTGACCACCACCACCGACACGGTACAAGTGGGAAGCGTGAAACGCCTCGGGAGGTTCAATGTGGGAGGAGATATCGGTTTGAACCTGCTGAACAGTATTTACTTCGGAAGCGATGCCACCCGGATTACCTCGCTGACCGGGGGCGATTTAAGGTTTGTAGCAGAGGACCTGAATATGCTGACCACCGAAGATATTACCTTCGGACATTATGGCGATGAGACCTGGATCAAATTCGACAATGCTAACAAGAGGGTGGGCATAGGTACCCTTAGTCCAACCGACCGACTGCATGTGGTGCTGGACGATTCTTCTTTGGGATTATCAGCATTAAGGGGTGTTGCAACTTCATCTACAGGTTCAAGCTATGGTGTATATGGTCAGTCGGCAGGTTTTAAAGGGCGCGGTCTTATGGGTGAGGCCACCGGTACCAGCAGCATCGGTGTGATGGGACTTGCAACAAATACCAGCAGCACGGGAGTATGGGGAGAAGGCTCCAACCAGGGAGTGTATGGCAAATCAGACCTGGCGACAGGTAAAGGGGTTTTTGGACAAGTTACCACAGCTACAGGAT
>JAURYB010000038.1 GCA_030654075.1 Bacteroidales bacterium
ATCCTGCGAAGATGTACTGGACAGGGCTCCTCTTGATAAGATATCTGAAAAGGATATCTGGAATAATGAAGTTATGGTGAAAGCTTATGTTACCAACCTTTATAGCCGGATCCCCTTCAACGATGCTTTGTTGAGTTATGGTGACTGGTATAAATGGTGCGACGAAGGAACAACAGCTATAGGAAACTTTAATAATATTGCTCAGGGTACCGTAAGCAAAACCAGTGAGGGCAACGCTTACTGGGATTATGCCTACATAAGGGATTGTAATGTTTTTCTTGAAAAAATGATTACATCTGCAGTTAATCAATCCGTTAAAACACAACTTGAGGGGGAAGTCCGCTTCATGAGGGCATTTGCCTATTTCGAAATGATGAAACGTTATGGCGGAGTACCTTTGGTTGATGCAGTTATCGATCCGTTTAAACCGATTGATGATAAGTACCAGGTGCGGGCAACCGAGGAGGCCATTGCTAATTTTATCAATACCGAATTAACAACTGCTGTTAGTTTATTATCTGATGTTGCGACTGCAAAAGAAAGGATAAATAAATGGACTGCTTATGCATTAAACGCTCGTGCAATGCTGTGGGCTGCTTCAATTGCCAAATATGGAACTGTTCAACTTAACGGGTTAGTTGGAATTTCTGCCTCACAGGCAAATGCTTTTTATACAAAAGCCTCCGCAGCTGCTGATGCTGTTATTAACTCCGGTAAATATTCACTGTACAATGCCACCCCCGCTAATAAATCTGAAAACTATCGAAACATCTTCCTTGTTGAAAATAACAGCGAAGTTATCTTTGAAAAACCTTATGACGGAGTCAATGTCGCACATAGCTGGGATGCCTGGTGTGCTCCCGATCAATGGGTTGGCAGAGGTAGTTTGTGCGATCCGACACTGGAGTTCATTTTGGGATACGAAAATATTGACGGATCTGCAACACAGCCAACCTTTGGAGCCGGTAAGCTGTATACCGACGGGTATGAACCCTTCGCTAATAAAGATCCAAGATTGCGCGCCACTGTATTCTTCCAGGGTGAAACATTTCCAAACGGCACAATTGATACCTATGAAGGGATAGACCCGAGCCCCACACCGACCCCGGCTACTATTATCAGTAGTTCCAGTACAGCATATAATGGTAAAGCATCAGTAGGACTGGATTCAAGGATGGTTCCGAAAGACGATATGAGCACAAATTCAGGATTCATCTGCAAAAAATATATAATCACTACGCAAAAAAACATTGCTGAATTTAATAGTTATACCAACTGGATCGCTATACGACTGGCAGAGATGTACCTTACAAAAGCAGAAGCTGAATTTGAGATGGGAAATATAGCTCCGGCTGTCACAGCATTAAACATGACCCGTAACAGAGCCGGAATAAGCCTGGTGGATGCTGCAAGTATAACACGGGATAAAATAAGAACGGAAAGGAGATCTGAATTAGCTTATGAATGCCATCGTTACTGGGACCTGCGCAGATGGAGAACTGCTATTTCTGTCCTGAATGTCCGGTTGCAGGGTTTAAGGATAATTTATCATGATGCGAGCGGAAAATACTATTTTCTTCCTTTTAATTGTGAAACATTTACACGTGCTTACAAACAGGAACATTACTATAATCCTATTACTACCGGCAGGATAGATAATAATCCCAAATTAGTCGAAAACCCATTGTATTAATCTGATAATAAAGAAAAATCATGAAAATATTAGATAAAATAAAGTCATTGATCTTTTGCCTGATATTTCTGTTATTGATAACAGGGTGTCAGAAGCTAGTCACCGATTTTGGATTTGATGCTGCCATTTCAGGAAAAGTGGTTGATCAGGCAGGCAATATTGTCCCCGGAGATATCACATCCACTAATCTGTTAGTTAAAGCCCTGGGAGATGGCGATAAAGTGACTATGGATATGCGTGTAAAGGGTGATGGAACCTATCAGAACAATAAATTGTTTCCCAAGAAATATCGCATATGGGTAACAGGACCGATGACAATGGTTAACGATACACTCCGTGTTGATTTCACCTCTGATAAAGATATTGTTAATGATTTTGTTGTCATTCCTTTCATAACTGTTGATAAACCTGCTGTTGTCGGAAGTCCGGCAGCCACTTCAGCAAATGTCAGTTATGGTATGACAGCCAACAGCGGGAAGACGGTATCAAAGCGCGAATTGTATTGCAGCACTAATCCTTATCCGAATGCCAGCACTGGCTCGGGACCTTTTTACAATACAGTAAAAGTTACATTAAGTACAAACAGCGGTACAGCAGCTGTAACAGGACTGACTGCCAGCACCACTTATTACTTACGTATAGGGGTACAGGCTACCGGAGCAACAGGTATGAATTACAGCGAGCAGATAACTATTGCAACACCAGCTTCAAAATAGGTTAGTATTGAGTAGGTTAAGCAGGGTTAGTTAGAAAAGGGGAAAGTAAAACCTTTCCCCTTCTTTTTAATCCAATAATTCAGTTTTGGGTTCAAAAACAACACTTGTGATCATTATAAAAACTCACACATTAAGTGGCTGAAGTATTGGCCCATTTTGTGAAAAATACATATTAACTATTCAAATATGAAAGTTCCATTATTTTCGTTCCTGCAAATATTTGGCTCAAACCAAATGCATAATAAATTCATTTCCGGAATTTATTTTGGTTCAACTCTGTTATGCATATCGCTCTTTTATTCATGCAACTCCGGTGAATCTAAGACTCACAGCAGGATAAAAAGTGCCGTTAATGATATCCGGATTGTTAATACTCATGAACATTTTAATACGGAAGCTGACAGACTCGGATCTGATGTGAATTTCTTTACTTTGGTCACCGGATATTTGCAGGCAGATCTGGTTTCTTCCGGAATGAGTGATGAAGAACTGGCATTTATGACCGACAATAAAAACCCTGACAAAGAGAGATGGGACCTTTTTTATCACTACTGGGTAAAGGTAAAAACCACCGGATATGCAAGATGTTTCAGTACAACTATTGAGGGTTTGTTTGGAGTAGATGAGATAAATGAGAGTACGTTTTCGGCAATTAACGATAAGATGGTGGCTTCAAACAAGAAGAAGGGCTGGTTTAAGCATGTTTTGAGCGATAAATCAGGGATTGACGTTACAATTGTTGATCCACTTGGTAAAAACGCACAGAATGTTTCTGTTTACCCATCTGATTTTTTTGTTACTGTCAGACGGTTTGACAATTTTGTAAGGGTAAATAAAAATAATGTCGCTGCCATTGAAAATCAGTACGGTGAATCAATTAATTCACTCCCGGATTATCTGAATGCACTAGATAAGGCATTTGAACGAGCAGTAAAGGAGGACGGAATCGTGGGAATAAAAAGCGGGCTTGCATATAGTCGGAAACTTTATTATGAAGATGTTCCAAGAGATAAGGCGGAAGTTCTTTTCTCCGCATTTAAAAATTCATCCCAAATATTAAATAGTATTGAACAAAAAATGCTTGAGGATTTCATGATGCATCAGGTAATCGGGCGTGCTGAAAAATATGATCTCCCGGTTCAGATCCATACGGGAATACTATCCAGGAATTTTAATAACAGCAACCCTATAGAAAACACAAATGCAATTCACCTGAGCAACCTGTTTCTAAAATACAGGAAGGTAAAGTTTATTATCTTTCACGGAAGTTATCCGTATATGGCCGAGCTATCTTACCTGGCAAAACATTTTCCCAATGTTTATATCGATATGTGCTGGATGTATATTATTTCTCCGCTTGCGGGTAAAAACTATCTTGAAGAATGGCTTTTAACTGTTCCTTCGAACAAAATAATGGGTTTTGGTGGTGATACGTCAGTAGAATGGGCATTTGGACACTCGGAAATGGCCAGGGAAATAATTACCGGTGTTCTGGTAAAAATGGTTGAGGAAGGTCGTTGCACAGAAACAGATGCAATCAAAATAGCAGAAAGAATTCTAAGAGAAAATGCTCTTGAAATCTTTAAGTTGAAAAAAATTGATAACGAGTGGAGAAGGGCTTTATAAATGAATTATATAAATAAAAACATGATATGAAAAAAATAATCCAATTCAGGAAAAATACTGATATTCTGACAGTCGCGAAAATAGTTCTTGTGATGGCAGCTTTTAATTTGACCGTCCTTGGTCAGAAAACGGTGGCAGAACAAGATAAGGTTGATATTATACAGCTCCGGGATCCGCAACAAACAGTAAACATAACTGCTTTACAAGCCGGCAGCAACCATTATAAGAATGGAAATCCGGGACTTGAGACTAATTTTACACTATTTGCAAATTTGGCCCGTAAAGCTGCATCTTCAGTCCCAAAACCAGATTTGATTTGCTTTCCTGAATATACAATATCAGGCTGGCGCTATCCTGCTGAAGAGATTATAAACAGTATTGCTGAAGCAATTCCCGGAGAAGGTTACTGGTACAAACGATATGCAGCTCTTGCAAGAGAAACAGGAATTCCTCTACTCGGATGGCTGGTGGAATCTTCCGAGGGAAAACTCTATAATACATCATTTATGCTCGATGGAGATGGAAAATACCTGGGTAAATATCGTAAAGTACAGGCTAACTTGGGGGAACAGACATGGTGGGGCTGGTCGCAGGGAGAACAATTCTCGCTTATTGAACTCAACGGAGTCAAATATGGAATAAGCATATGCGCAGATATGTGGTTCCCTGAAACGGTAAGGTGCGAAGAACTGTCAGGTGCGAATGTTATCCTGCATGTCTCTATCGCCGACGATATGGGGCATCTCATTCCTGCAAGGGCTTTCGACAGCAAACTTCCTATTATAGTATCAGTCTTCCAGGGAGGATCATATGCTGTTGATCATGAAGGCAAAATGCTGGGAAAACTGGCTCCGGAAGAACCCGGCTGGCTCACTTTCCCGATACGCCCCTTTATTAATCATCTCGGGAATAAGTACGGAGGTGTATGGGACACAAAAAAAGGACAGCATAATATACGAAATGTAGGAGCATATTCCATTCTTACAGACCCTTCCACCCGGCCGCCATGGACAGAAGTTTTCATGGATGACGCTGGCAGGTCGCAGACACGGGAACAACTATTGCAACGCTTTAACGGTCGCTACGATGCTCATGATCCTGCCTCCCCTGCGACGGAACTGGGTATCAAAGGGACTCAGTTTACAATAAACGGAATACCAACTTTTTTATATGGCATCAGTTATTATGCAGGCCTTGGAGCTTCTGAAGAATTCATCCTCAAAGACCTGGCAGATATTAAAGAACACGGATTCAACTGGATTCGCTTATGGGCCAACTGGAATGGATTCAACAATGATGTATCGGCTGTTGATAGCATCGGCAATCCCCGGGAACCGTTTTTTATGAAACTAAAATGGATAGTCTCAGAGTGTGATCGCCAGGGTATTATCGTGGATGTATCATTAACCCGTGGCAAAGACAATGCAGGCCCGCGTTTACAGACTTTAGACTCGCACCGGCGGGCAGTGGAAGCTATCGTTAAGCTGCTGAAACCTTATAAAAACTGGTATCTAGATCTGGCGAATGAACGCGACGTGAAGGACCAGCGGTTCGTCAGTTTCGAAGAGCTTAAACAACTGTGCGAAACCGCGAAACAGATAGACTCCGGGCTACTCGTCACAGCGTCAGCAGGTAATGACATCAATCGCGACGACCTGCGTGAGTATTTACAAACCGTGCATGTTGATTTTATCTGCCCGCATCGCCCACGTAATACCGGATCAATCGAACAAACCCAAGCGAAGACGTTAGAGTATTTAGCATGGATGAAGGAGATGGGACGCATGTTACCTGTGAATTATCAGGAACCATTTCGCCGCGGCTACACTACCTGGCAGCCGAAAGCCGGGGACTTTGTGGCCGATTTACTGAATGCAAAAACTGGCGGGGCAGCAGGCTGGTGTTTTCACAACGGAGGTCAGAGAGATCAGGTTGACGAAAAACCGCGCCGTTCGTTTGACATGAGTGAAAAACGCCTTTTTGATCAGTTAGACAAAGACGAACTCGAAGCTATTGAAATCATTAGTGCTGAACCTCGCCATATAGGCTCCTTTATAAAATGGCAACGCGTCGAAATAGCACTTCCCGGACCTGAATCAGAAGGGCGAGGTGAGCCTAATCCATTTAATATTACTGTTGATGTTATATTCACCAGCCCAGCCGGAAAGCAATTTATTATGCCTGCTTTCTATGACGGTGATGGCAGAGGCGGTTTGGACGGATCCGTCTGGAAAGTCCGCTTTTCAGCTGATGAAACAGGTCAATGGAAGTTCACTTCGAAAAGCAAAAACTCTAAGCTCAATTCTTATAGTGGTACCTTCACAGTCACTGCTTCTGCAAAAGATTCGCCGCACTTTTACCGTTGGGGCCGACTGGAGTCAGTAGCTACCGCAACGAATAATATCCGGTATCTGAAATTCCGCGAAGGACCTTACTGGTTAAAAGCCGGTTGCGATGACCCGGAAAATTTTCTCGGTAATTTAAGCAACTATGATACGAATATTAAGCGCCGGGAAGCAGTGGATTATCTGTCGGCAAAGGGTATCAATTCACTCTATATAATGACCCACACCATAGATGGTGACGGGAAAGATGTATGGCCATGGTTTGGTCAAAATGCTGAGGAGGCAAAAACCAATGGAGTCACAGGTTCACGTTTTGACGTTGCTAAACTTGAAGAATGGCGCGATCTGTTTGAATATATGCAAGTTAAGGGCATGGTAGTTTATATAGTACTCGAAGATGACAGTGGCTGGAAAGATTACGATCATATTCGTTATTACAGGGAGATGGTAGCGCGGTTCGGTTACCTTCCGGCACTCATATTCAATTTCAATGAGGAATATAATGAGAACTACTCACTTCCTGAGGCACTTAACCTCATCAGTCAACTGAAGAAACTTGACCCGTTCAATCACCCATGCGGCATTCATAATGTTAATACTCTCAACGACGATTATATCGCAGCTTCTCAAATAGACTTTACCTCTATACAGACTGGTACCGCAGGCGAGACTGTAGCGCCCGGTCCTTTGCAATACAACCAACTTGTCAATGACTGGATTAACCGTTGCCAGTCGCTAACCAGGCGCATTCTTATGATTGGCATAGATGAAGGCCGTCCGGAGGAAGACCGCAAGGTATGGTGGAGCACCTATATGGGCGGTGGTGTCTGGGAAGCTCATATTCTGGGGCCTTACGACCGCCCGATGAGTGCATGGGCCACTGTCTGGACCGAACTCGGTGGTACACGCACATTCATGGAGTCGCTGCCCTTTTGGGAAATGGCTTCTGACAACTCTATGGTTAAGTCAGGTTACGCTTTCTGCTTAACCAAACCGGGTGAAATTTACGCCTTTTACATGCCCGCAGGTGGTTCCATCACGATAGAGCTTCCGCGGAGGCAAAATTATAGTGTTGAGTGGTGGAATCCTGGTAACGGAAAGGATGGTCGTTTTCAAAACGAATCTTTGATTAAAGGAGGTCGTAGTATCCTTGTTCCGCCAGGCACAGGAGACTGGGCTGTTCGCCTCTTTCGCAAGCGCCAATGAAGGTGATTCAGTCTTATAAATCGGAACATTGATTACACTCATTTTTTTTCATCCAGAATTGAACTTATCACCATAATCATCATTTTAATGTTATCAATGTCAGCATCATGTACCTGTCCGTCATTTATTGGTTTAATGACCACTGACGGATAAAGCGGTTCCGGAAGTCCTGTA
Organism: Bacteroidales bacterium; assembly: GCA_030654075.1. Classification (GTDB taxonomy): domain Bacteria; phylum Bacteroidota; class Bacteroidia; order Bacteroidales; family UBA4417; genus UBA4417. Next base: position 7,761 of record JAURYB010000038.1, read on the forward strand.
TCGGCAGAAGAATACTGGCCATCACGGCCACCAAGCTTCCATATTATCAGATCTAACGAAGGAACAACACAAAAGCAATGGCCCCCTGATCCGAATTTCCAGTATGCATCCCGGGGTAACTCCCTGATCTCCCCACCGGAATTCACATTAAACTGTAAGCTGTAAGGATAATGCGGATTATATGGTGATGTTTTTGTAGCCTTTTGAATGTATTCTTTTGGGACAATCTGCTGTTGACCCCACCTTCCTTCATGTAATAACAAATAGCAAAAGCGCAGCATGTCAGTGCTTCTCAGAGCAATACCGCCTGCTCCGGGAGTATGGTTTACAAGTGGTTGGTTTTTGTATCCAAATCCCCAGCGTCCCCAGCCTAGAGGCCCGGCCAGGTGTGAATCAATATAATCCGCCAGCTCCATACCTGAAACATACCGCAACATAATTGAAGCATTGTGTATTGATGCTGAAGCATACGAATATCCGCCGCCTGGTTCACACCAGAGAGTTTTTGCTGTAAATGGGACATTACCCATTGTACCATCCTTAATGCCCAGTGAATACTGGTCAACAATAGAATACCATCCATCCGGACCAACCGGATCGATTTTTGAAGATTTCCCGTTTACGTAAACCGGATTATTGCCTCTGATGCCAGCTGAAAATGATAAAAGTTGTCCGAGTTTTATTTCTGCCATCCGCGGATCAGGTAGCGGAA
>JAURYB010000056.1 GCA_030654075.1 Bacteroidales bacterium
GTATGGTAGCAAAAAAATACAAATTAAGGTTAAGCCTCGTAGAGGCGACATTATTATACACTATTCTTATGGCAAATATTTACTCGCAACTGAACACTCACGTTGTTTTTGCAGTTAAAGGAAGAGAAAATATATTGCCATCCAAAATGTTCCTGAGCTATTCAAATATATCTCATGAATTTCAACCAATACCAATCAGTTTTCCCTGGTAGTAAATGGGGACAAAGACCATGTCCATAGGTTTTTAGAAATGAGTCCCTTTTAATCTCTTCCGGACATTGTAAGAATTGTAAAGGCCGATTTTTCGAAATGGATTAATAAAAATAAACTTATGGTTGGCAAATTTTCATGGCAGGAAGATATAGTGGTTTCTCATATTCACGATCGCAGTCTTTATTTTTGAATTTTATGAATAATTTTTTCATCAATAATACCGCCTCTACGAGGCTTTTAATATATGATGATCTTTTTTCTACCATAATTTCGCACCTACGGTGCTTTATTTACCATCACTTACGTGAAAAAACGAAACCAGAAAGTTTCAAAAAACGTATGGCCTTTCCAAAAAATCCTTCTTCTTCCCCAACTGTTGAAAGTGATCCAACATATAACGCTAAATTAAAAAACAAGTGCTATATCATAAAAAAGCCCCCGAAAAAACGGAGGCTCTTTAAAAATTCAAAAAAAATCTATTTTATCTCCCAGGTATCACCGCTGTTAAGCAGATCATCCACACAAAGTATTTTGCTGGTGTGTTGTGCCTTTGCAATCTGGGCTTCAACCAAATCGTCGTAGGTCGGATACATAGCTGAACGGATAATACCTAAAGCAACAGGGAAATGCGGCGGGTACATTTTCGCGATCATTAAATGTACTCCAGGATCCTGCTGGTACTGATCGTGAACAAGCAGATCATCTTCGGTAATTCCGTTTTCGCCTAAGGTCACTATTTCAAGTTGGGAGCCATTCAGACGAATACCTTTATCTTTGTTTTTACCAAAAATCAGTGGCTCACCGTTTTTGAGATGTATCTGCGAATCATCACGAACTTCTTTATCGGTAATGGCTTCGTGGGTTTTATCGGCAAATATGATGCAGTTCTGAAGTATCTCGATAACAGATGTTCCATCATGGCGTGCAGCTTCAAACATAACTTCTGTCATCAGCTTAACGTTGGTATCCACAGCACGGGCAAAGAAAGTTCCTTGTGCTCCCAGAACCAGTTCGCCTGGATTAAAAGGATGCTCTATTGTTCCCTGTGGTGATGTTTTTGTAACACTTCCCATTGGAGTGGTCGGCGAATACTGTCCTTTGGTAAGGCCGTAAATCTGGTTGTTGAACAACACGATATTTACATCGATATTACGCCGGATAATATGGATAAAATGATTTCCGCCTATGGCCATGGAATCGCCGTCGCCGGTAGCAATCCAAACACTAAGGTTGGGATTCGCAATTTTAACTCCCGAAGCAATGGCGTTGGCACGCCCGTGGATTCCGTGAAATCCGTAAGTATTCACATAATAAGGAAAACGCGAAGAGCATCCGATGCCGGAAACCATCATGAAATTTTCCTTGCGGTAACCTATTTTAGGAAACACGTTGGCAATAGAAGCGAGAATGGCATGTGCTCCGCAACCGGGACACCATTTTACCATCTGGTCGCTTACAAAATCGGACTTGTTGAGCTCAACAACCGATCGTTCAATGGTTTTATCTGGAAATTCAAACATAATTTTACCTCCTAAAACATTTCGTTAAACCTGGCTACCAACTCCGTTACGGTAAACGGAAGTCCCATAACTTTATTATACTGAAGGTACTTAAAGTCGGGTTCTTTCATTCTCAGGTAGTTAACAAACTGCCCACTGTTAAGTTCACAAACAATAATTTTCTTAAACCCTGCCAGCACCTCATGCGTGTTTTTAGGCAATGGCATAATATGATGGAAGTGTGCAAGGCTGATTTTCTTGCCTTGTTTCTGTAATTCTTCAACGGCTGCCTCGGTAGTACCGCGTGTTCCGCCCCAGCTTACAACCAGCACATCTCCTTTTTTATCGCCTACAATTCCTTGCTCAGGAATAAAATCGGCAACTTTCTGAACTTTAGCTTCGCGAAGATCCGTCATTAACTGGTGATTTGCGGGATCGGTACTAACGTTGCCTGAACCATTTTCTTTCTCCAAACCACCAATGCGGTGACGAAGCCCTTCGGTTCCTGGTATTGCCCATTTGCGGACCAATGTTTCAGGATCACGTTTGTAAGGTTTGTAATCCTTATCATTAGGCTCAGCCAATGGAGGAGTTATTGAAGGCAAATCAGCCACTTTCGGAATGCGGAAAAGTTGTGATCCGTTTCCAAGTGATCCGTCAGTAAGTAAAATAACCGGGGTCATATGCTCCAAAGCTATTTTAGCTGATTCATAGGCATATTTGAAACAATCAGCAGGTGTAGAAGCAGCAATTACTACAACAGGAGCTTCGCCGTTACGACCAAACAATGCCTGCATCAGGTCGCTTTGCTCGCTTTTGGTTGGTAAACCTGTTGATGGTCCTCCACGCTGAACGTTTACTATAACTAATGGCAATTCAGTCATAACTGCCAGCCCAATAGCTTCGCTCTTTAACGAAAGTCCAGGACCAGATGTAGTTGTAAGTGCTAATGAGCCTGTATAACTTGCACCTATAGCTGAGCAGATACCTGCAATTTCATCTTCGGCCTGGAAAACTTTTGCGCCAAGTGATTTATGCTTGACCAGTTCAATCAGGATTTCGGTTGCAGGAGTGATAGGATAGGATCCAAGAAACAAAGGCCTTCCCGAACGCTCAGCTGCTGCCAGGAAACCCCATGCTGTAGCTACGTTTCCGGTTATATTACGGTAGCGGCCTGCCGGCATTTTAGCCTTGGCAATATGATAAGATGAACCTAATGTTTCAACAGTATCAGCATAGCTGTATCCTGTTTCGAGAACCAGTTTATTGGCTTCGATCATTTCAGGTTTCTTTTTGAACTTTGTTTTGAAATAATTGACCGTCGTATCCAACTTCCAGCTGAAAATATGGTAAATAATTCCCAGTGTGAATACATTGCGGGTACGGTCAGCGGTTTTATTGTCAATACCTAACGCCTGCAAAGCATTACGGGTCAACATCGTAACCGGCGCTTTTACGAGGTTGTACCCTTCGAGGCTGTCGTCTTCAAGCGGGTTAGTTATATAGCCTGCTTTTTTGCAGGTAGCTTCATCGAATGAATCGGCATCAACAATAATTGTTGCGCCGGGGCGTGTCCATTTCAGGTTCGATTTGAGTGAAGCCGGGTTCATGGCTACAAGGATGTCAACGAAATCACCTGAAGTCTCAATTTTTTTTCTACCCACATGTACCTGGAAACCTGAAACACCGGCAATGGTATTATGCGGTGCGCGAATTTCGGCTGGATAGTCGGGAAAAGTAGCAAGGTCAAGGCCCAGAAGAGCAGCCGCATCACTGAAAAGTGTACCTGCAAGCTGCATACCATCGCCTGAATCGCCACAAAATTTTACAACTACATCTTCTTTCTCGATGAAGTTTGTCTGGTCGCTCATGCTTTTGTTTTTTGAATGAATAACGTCGCAAAGGTATAAGTTTTTAAGAGACCTGAGGGTTAAAATCTTATTTATATGAATTCTAAAAAGGATAAAATATGCATATATATTTAACTGAATATCATTATTTTAAATAAATCAAATAAGCTCTCTTTGCACTACAATTGAAAAATCGGGACATTAAATCAACATTAAAAAACTCCGAAAAATTATTTTATCCATTTCATACCAAGAATACTACTTATATTTGCAGTTCAAATTTAAAACTCTAAAAAAATGGCTTACGTTATTTCTGACGACTGCACCGCTTGCGGAACTTGCATTGACGAGTGTCCGGTTGAAGCTATCTCTGAAGGTGATATCTACAAAATCGACGCCGATATCTGCACCGATTGCGGATCCTGCGCTGATGTTTGTCCGGTTGAAGCAATTTCACCCGCATAATTTCAACAGATTCAAGCAAAATTAAAGAAGCCTGTTCCCTGGAACGGGCTTTTTTGTTTTGGAAATCCATCAACTATCTAAATAACAATAGTTGATTTGTGTTTTCCCTATTAACTATTAATAGCACAATGCATTGTTTGCAATTATTTTCGGATATATATTTCCAGACTGAATGTTTTTCTATCTTTATACTATTATAAACTTTGAATATCGAATCCAATTATTTAAAAATTTCAAAAATGAAGAATCTAATTTTATTAATATTGACTTTGCTCCCACTTTTTCTTAAAGCCCAATATGAAACATGGATGCCAGGCAAAGCATTGACTGATTCATCACACAACAACCGGAATGTATGTGTGAATTCACAATTTGATGATAATATAATGTTCTGGGAACAAGAATTAAATGCAACAACTACTCAGTTGTGTTATAAAAATATTAATTCTACTTCTGGAGATGTTCAAATTGCACTTTCCATTCCTAGTGCAAAACTTACAAATCCCAAGATTCTCAATCTGGCGGGAAGTGTATCAAGGGATGCTGAAGTAATCTATCAAACAAATGAAGGAAATGACATTGACCTCAACTATTTTACTTATAAATCAGACGGAACTATATCCGAACCAAGAATATTATCCAATCTACCCGGCGATGATATCAACCTGACAACTGCATATTCAGGAATAGTTGCCTGGGAAAACAGCGGCAGAATATGGATTTCGGAGTATCTTACGGCAAGTAATTCATTTACCGAGCCATTTGCAATTGATTCGGCAGGAGCTTATTCTCCGACACTTGAATCAAATATCTATCTGGCTTATCTAAAACCTAATGGCGACAGCACTATTGTAATTAACGAAAATCCGGAGAATATATTGGGAAAATGGATTGTATCCGGAAAAACCAGCAAATCATTTATCGGAAAAGGTTCATCTCTGATTGCCAGCGACGGAATGTATAGTAGCGGGAATTATGTCATAGAAAATAAAGTTGGTGAGAACCCTCAAGGTTTAATGTTATTTAGTTCCTTGTTTTCTGATATTGAAAACAGGAACTCACCAACCTACAACTTATCTCATCCCGCAATAGCAGAATATATGATTGGGGTCAAAAGCAATTTTGGGTATCATTTTCTGGCGTATATATCAGACTCACTTATACAAAATGAGATTTTTATTGAAAACCCATTTGGTTATTATTGGGAGCCTCAAAACATCTCACAAAATCCCGGAGACGATAGGAATCCACAGTTTTATGTATCATTTCACAGTCCAGCAACTATCAGGGTTACTTTATTTTGGGAATCGGAAAGGCAGGGATTCTATTCTATTTACACTTCCTACTTTGATTATTTATTCGGAGGCATTGATGAAAGCGAGAAAACAGAAACCATTCTTGCAAATCCGTGCCCTTTCGATCAGCAAACCACTATCCGATTCCAGGCAGCTGGCAAAACAAATGTCAGAATATTTGATTTACAAGGAAATGAGGTGAAAAAACTGCTACCACAAAAGGATGCGAATGGCTGGCAAAATGCTGTTTGGGATGGAACTAACTTCCAAGGAAACAGTGTTCCTTCAGGAAGTTATCTGCTAGTAGCCGGTTCAGGAAATGAAACACAGAGCAGGATAATTATTAAGAAATAGTGAAAGATTGTTGAGATTAAGCGATTCCAGAATTGATATATGATCATTGCTATCGGAATTCAAACTACTTTGATTCTGAAATAAATAGTAACAGTAAATAGGGTGAGTTTTTCCCGCGCGCACCCCTGACCCCTGAAGGGGAACCTGCCACACCCTAAAACCAGAAATTTCCTTTTTAGTCGGAATATACAATACATCATAAATTTTTTAAGTGAAATCTAATATCACATTCAGCTAAATCCGCCGAAAGAATTATTAATTGCCTCCAATCCCCATGCCCTAAAAGCCCCTTCAGGGGTTTGGGGTTCTTGCCCATGCAGACTAACCAGCCTTAATCTCTACACAAACCCTTTCGATTTCAGAAATAACTATGGCTGTATTGTGCTCAACTTCTTCATTTGTAAATCGTATAATTTTTATTCCCCACGAATTTAATTCGGCTTCCCGATTGATGTCATATTCTTTTTGATCTCTCGATTTATGAATGCCGCCATCAACTTCGATCACCAATTTAAGAGGGTGACAATAAAAATCAGCAATAAACCTATCAATTGGATGCTGAGGCCGGAAACGCAGGTTTAGCATCTTTTTGCCTTTTAAATGCTCCCAAAGTAGCTTTTCAGAGGCAGTCATGTTTTCCCGAAGCATCTTTGCTTTCTCAAAAACATGAGGTTTGGCATTGCAAAACATAGTTACATTATTGCTAATACTCATGTTATATCCTCTTTTAAAACATTCTCGTTTTAGTCAACTTTAATTAATAACACATCATTATTCATGTGTCCAATAAGCATGTTAATGAGTTTGAGTTTTAGTTCTTTTATTTATCCGGTAATTCCTTTTCTAATTACTTGTATAATAACCGTTTATATTACACATTACATATTATTCAAAAACTCGGCAAATCTGAGCAACTCATTTCTTGAGTCAAAATCTACTTTATCTGATTTTAAATAATCCTCAATTGCTTTTTTATTCGCCGGAAAGAGTAGCATCACTTTTTTCTTTGTAAAAGGCACTAATTCGCCGGATGAAGTTGCTATGTAATACAATGAAGATTTCTGGAACAGGCGGTCCTGGTCCATAGTTAGTTTAAAGTACTGACCACCAGAATGAATTGAGCCATAGGAATCCGTTGCGGAGCCTGAACCAATCACACCATAAGGATCTTTCTTTCGCACATCCAATAAATTAAAATACTGCCTGAGTCCCACTATAACCTTGTCATTGTATATCAGTTCCACATAGCCTTTATTAATCACAAATGTAGTATCCGCAACAATAACCTGAAGGATATCACCTTCATTTGAAATGGCCAGAGTATCTTTCCCGTGGATATACTGCATTTCTCTTACCAAAAAATTATAATTAAGTTTTACCTCTGTATTAGTGCCATTTCTGAAAAAAACTTTTCCGGTAGTAAACTCCGGAAAACGGTACCTTTCTCCAAAAGGAATACAGTCTTCTATTCTTGAACCGGCAGTAACAGTGAAAAGTTTCCCTTTCTGTGCTGACAAACAAACAGATAAAAGCACGAACAAAGTAATGAGAGCAGGATTTTTAATCATAATAACAATTTCAAAATTGGTTCACTAAACCGCCCTAAAGTTACAAAAATCCTCATCCAACATTTGAAATAAGAAGTATGCACCCCGAAAATGACATTCAAAAACAGGTAAAAATCAAATTCCTGTATAACTTGCAACCGGAATAACTAAAGATGCCAATATTTTGCTAATTTTGGCTGAACATATCTACTTTATAAACGTTTCTGATAGAAAACATATATGGATGAGTTATCCTTTCTGAGTAATGCCGATAGTGAAATGATTGAGGAATTGTACCGGCAGTACAAACAGAATCCTGAAAGTGTAGAAACAGGCTGGCGGCGATTTTTCCAGGGATTTGAATTCAGCGGGAAACTGATGCCTCAGGCTGACATGAAACCCGATGAATTTAAAGTAATCGACCTGATCAACGAATACCGTAAGCGTGGCCATTTATTTACAAAAACCAACCCGGTCCGGACACGACGCACCTACTCCCCTACCCTTCATATTGATAATTTCGGCCTTACTGATGCAGATCGCGACCAGGTTTTTAAAGCAGGCGGCGAAATCGGAATCGGCGATGCTACACTTAACGCAATTATCGAACACCTCGAAAGAACCTATTGCCAGAGTGTTGGCGTTGAATATGCTTATATCCGCCGTCCCGAAATCCACGAATGGCTTATGGCCCGGATGGAACATACCCGCAATGAGCCTGTTTTCAACCGCGACAAGAAACTGCATATTCTTAAAGAACTAAGCCGTGCGGTACTTTTTGAGAAATTTTTACATAAAAAATATATTGGCCAGAAACGCTTCTCACTCGAAGGCTGCGAATCGCTGATCCCTGCCATTGATGCTATCATTAACAAAGGAGCGGAGTCAGGCATCAGTGAATTTATCATTGGAATGCCTCACCGCGGAAGACTCAACGTGCTTGCCAATACGCTCGGGAAACCCTACCAGGATATTTTTAATGAATTTGAAGGCAAACTCCTGGAAGATGAATACCTGATGGGTGATGTAAAGTATCACCTTGGTTATTCATCGGAGCGCACAACTGATGATGGACGAAAACTGCAGCTCTCGCTGGCGCCGAATCCTTCGCATCTTGAAGCAGTTGGACCTGTGGTTGAAGGCATAACCAGGAGCAAAATTGATTCTGAATATCAAAACAATAACCAGCACATAATTCCTATTCTTATCCATGGCGATGCGTCTGTAGCCGGGCAAGGAGTTGTATATGAAACAATACAGATGGCTGACCTTCCTGGCTATTCCACAGGAGGAACAATTCACCTGGTGGTTAATAACCAGATTGGTTTTACGACCAATTACCTTGATGCCCGCAGTTCGGTGTATTGCACGGATGTTGCCAAAACAACCCAATGCCCGATATTTCATGTAAATGCTGATGATGTAGAAGCCGTGGTTTACACCATGGAACTGGCTGTTGATTACAGGCAGCGCTTTCATAAAGATGTATTTATCGACCTGCTGGGTTACCGGAAATATGGCCACAACGAAGGTGACGAGCCTCGGTTTACTCAGCCCATTTTATACAAAATCATCGAAAAACATGATGATCCGCGCGTGATTTATGTAAACAAACTTGTTGAACAAGGTACAATTACTGCCGAGGAAGCTGCTGAAATTGAAAAATCATTCCTTGCCGAACTGGAACAGGATTTACTCGAATCGAAAGAAGACGAGAAAGCACGGGTAATCACATTCCTCGAAGATGCCTGGCACACCTTGCGACCGGCTACTGAAGATGATTTCCTGAAACCTGTTGATACAAGCGTTAAGTTCGACAAATTGCTGGAACTTACTCAAAAAATAACCGCTTTGCCTCACGGTAAACCTTTCTTCAAAAAGCTTATCCGCTTGATGGATGAACGCAGGATTATGTTTACCGAGAACGGAACCGTGGATTGGGCCATGGGCGAGCTTCTTGCCTATGCCTCGCTGCTTGAGGAAGGAATTCCGGTTCGCGTTAGCGGACAGGATTCGGAACGTGGCACATTCTCGCATCGCCATGCCGTTCTCACCATGGAGGATTCAGAAGAAAAATATACTCCGCTACAGAATATCAGCGATAAACAGGCTCCATTCCAGATTTACAATTCACCGCTTTCGGAATATGGTGTGCTGGGTTTTGAATATGGATATTCGCTTGCTTCTCCTTTTTCGCTTACCATTTGGGAAGCACAGTTTGGCGACTTTATGAATGGCGCTCAAATTATAATTGACCAGTATATTGTAAGTGCTGAAGAAAAATGGCGTGTGATGAACTCGCTGGTGATGTTGTTGCCACATGGTTACGAAGGCCAGGGCCCGGAACACTCGAGCGGACGCATGGAACGCTTCCTGCAACAATGTGCCGACAACAATATACAGGTAGCTAATTGCACCACGCCGGCTAATTTTTTCCATTTACTACGCCGACAGGTACACCGCGAGTTCCGGAAGCCGTTGATAGTTTTTACACCCAAGAGTTTACTTCGTTATCCCGAATGTATATCCCCGGTAGCGGCACTTTCGCAAGGATCATTCCAGGAAGTTATTGATGATGACACCGCCAATCCTTCAGAAGTTACTCGTATAAATTTCTGTAATGGCAAGGTGTATTATGATCTGATTGCTGAACGCCGCAAACGCGAACATAACAACATCGCTTTTGTACGCGTTGAACAGCTCTATCCTTTCCCATTGCAGCAGTTGCTGGATATTATGAAAAGATATCCCAACGCAACCAAATTTGCCTGGGTGCAGGAAGAACCCGCCAATATGGGTGCCTGGTCATTTATACTACGTCATTTTAAAGGGGTAAAATTATTGCTGGTAGCCCGCCCCGAAAGCGGCAGCCCGGCAACCGGATCGCCTAAAATGCATGTACAGCGTCAGGCTAAAATTATTGATAAAGCTTTTGGTGATTGTACATGTGAAAATCGCAACCTGACTTGTAAGATGCTGTGCGCGCCTAAGGAATGGAAAACGTAAAAAAATTCAAAATTCAAAATTCAAAACGAGTTGAAATGGAGGATTTGGAAAATTGAGAATCAGAAGATCAAAACTTCCGATATAAATATGTTGAATTTTCAAACGGCATAGCCGCGAAAATATTGAAAAGCAGAACATTTGAATAAGCGAACATCTGAACAAGCGAACATCTGAAAGGCGAAGTCAACAAAAAAAAAAGAAAGAAAAAAATATGATCATAGAAATTAAAGCTCCAACTCCGGGCGAATCAATCACAGAAGTTCAGATTGCAAACTGGATGGTGCAAAACGGGGATTATGTAGCAAAAGACGTTGAAATAGCTGAAATAGATTCCGACAAGGCTACACTTACTGTAAACGCTGAAGTTGCCGGCAGGATCACCATTCTTATCGAAGCCGGTGAAACAGTTAGCATAGGAACAGTAATTGCGCAAATTGACAGTGATGCCAAAGTTCCGGAAGGAATCGCTCCTGTAATTGCAGAAACGAAAGCAGCACCAGCTCAACCGATTGAACTTGAAATTAAACATATTTCCGTACCAACCCCTGTTGATGCAGATGTAAAAATTACTCCACTTGCACGAAAAATAATGGAGGAAAAACATCTGACCAGCCGCGAAGTTCTGGAACAACTTGGCCATACGCGGATAACCCGCCAGGATGTACTGAATGCCAGTTCCGGTCAGAATGCAACTTTTCCCGTTTACCAGCCAGCAAATATTGAGACATCGCGTGAAGTGGAACGAAAAAAAATGTCGACACTTCGCATTAAGCTTGCTCAACGGTTAGTAAGCGTTAAAAATGAAACGGCCATGCTCACTACCTTCAACGAGGTGAATATGAGCCAGATCATGAGCCTTAAAAAGCAATACAACGAAAAATTCAAGGAACAGTTTGGAGTTGGAATCGGATTCATGTCGTTTTTCACAAAAGCTATAACCATTGCGTTAGCTAAATTTCCGCAGGTAAACGCCATGATCGACGGCGACGAACTTATTTTTCACAAATATGCGGATGTAGGAATCGCAGTAAGCGCTCCAAAAGGACTGGTAGTACCGGTTATCCGCAATGCTGAATCACTTTCGCTTTCTCAAATTGAACTCCGTATAAAGGAATTGGCAGGCAAAGCCCGTGAAAACAAGATCACACTCGAAGAAATGAGCGGTGGCACTTTTACTATTACCAATGGTGGAGTATTTGGCTCCATGATGTCGACACCTATCCTGAATCCGCCGCAAAGTGCCATACTTGGAATGCACAATATTATCGAAAGACCTATCGCAGTAAACGGACAGGTTGTAATTGCTCCTATGATGTATGTAGCTTTATCATACGATCACCGTGTAATCGACGGCCGCGAATCGGTTAGTTTCCTGGTAATGGTTAAAGATTTATTGGAAAACCCAGCTAAAATGCTTTTCGAAGGGAATGAGCCGGTGAAGGTGTTGTTGGGGATATAACTTTTAAGTCCGGGCGCGACTTTTTTTAGTCCGGGCTTGGTTTTTAGTCCGGGCGCGACTTAGAGTCGCACTCGGACTAAAAAACCAAGCCCTGCCCGAATTCAACTTCCGGCAGGGCTTTTAATTTCCTGCCATTCAGTTTCAGGTCTCCTGTTCAATATCCCGGTAATGAAATATCATTTTCCATACTCTTAAAACATCTTGTGTTTATTTTGTAACTTTGTATAAAAAAAAAGAAATGATAGTAGAAAGACTAAATAATGAAATACTGGTCAGAATTTCTGCTGGGATTAAAGTTAACAGAATTCAGACAATCCTCGATTATCTGCGATACGAAGAATTGACGTCTAAATCGAATGCTACAGAAAATGAAGTGGACGAACTCTTATCAGAAGTCAAAAAAGGGCGATGGAACAGAATCAAAGATGAATTAGGGATAAATGACTAAAATTATTGTTGATACAAACATCATTTTCAGTGCTTTGCTGAATACAAACAGTAGAATTGGCCAGATTTTAATTAGCGGGAAAAACCATTTTGACTTCTATTCACCCGAATATGTAAGGTTTGAAATATTTCAACATAAAGAGAAAATAAAATTCACAGGAAAGCTGACAGAAGATGAATTCATTGAGACTTTAAGCTTAATCCTTCGAAATATCACAATTCTTAATCAATCTATAATCCCTCAGGAAATTTATAGGAAAGCTGAATTACTTTGTCAGGATATTGACATTGATGATACCGTATTTGTTGCAGTTTCAGATTTTATACAAGGAATTTTATGGACCGGCGATATGAAATTACTTAATGGCCTGAAAAACAAAGGGTATAATCGTTTTATATCAACTGATGTTCTTTACCAGGACTTTTTACTTAGAGAACGAAAAAAATAGAACACCTCCCCCGACAGTACTTTTACTCTAATTCTACCCGAGTTTTTATAAAAATTTTGACGATTTGCGAATCAGTCAACATTACAAAATTCCGCTAAAATGCTTTTTGAAGGGAATGAGCCGGTGAAGGTGTTGCTGGGGATATAGTCGGAACTTAGCCAGGGCTTGACTTTTTAGTCCGAGTGCGACTTAGAGTCGCGCCCGGACTAAAAAAGACAATCCCTGCCGGAATTCAACTTCCGGCAGGGATTTCTTAGTTAACCGATCTTTTTTATTCGGCTTTTTCATTCTCATCAACATCTCTTTCTTTATGCAAATTCCTGGTTAGAAGCATTATTACCGAAAGCATCACCGCCATACCAATGGAGCCAAAAAGCAAGGAATACAACTGAAGCTGCAGCAAAGTATAGAAATACCCATACAGCATAAACAAAATCAATCCCACAATAACCCCATACTTCCGGTTATTGAAAATTGCCCCGGCATACAGCATAACCATCAGTGTAACCACAATAGCTGAAATGGCATAGGCTAAATCAAACAACAGGTATTCGGCAAATGAAAGCAGAAGCAAGTAAAAAAGCATTATAGCAAATCCTACTATCAGGTATTGCAGCGGATGCACATATTTTTTTCGTAGCAGTTCAAAGAAAAAGAAGGTAACAAATGTCAGAATCACAAACAGCACACCATATTTGGCAGCCCGTGTGGTACGCTGGTACTGATCGACAGGCATAATAAGATTTACGCCAAAACCTCCGGCAGTATTGTCGGGTGAAATGCGGTCGTTGGTAAACATTTCGTTTGGAGTTTTTTCACCGATGTCATTGGTACCGATAAAATCATCAAATCCAAATTGCCCGTAGTTGCGGTTCAGTTCCAGAATTTTCCATTTTGCAGTAAATCCTTTTTTAGTAACCGACTTATCAGCAGGAATAAATGCGCCTTCAAAAGACGGATTTGCCCAGGTAGAAGTCAGGTTCACATTCATTTCGGAAGCAAACGGCAGGAACGATAATAATCTGCTTCCATTTAGCTGGAGTTGGAAACTGAATTTATTGCTCAAACCAGGATCAACGGCAACCGGATAACTCACACCTCCTTTAATAATATCATGAACAGGTACACCGGGTTGCATCCGGAAAACGGAATCATTCCATGTTAAATTAATATTTTCCTTCACACCTTTCATATCGGAAATGCCAAAGGTTACATACGCTTTATCCCATTTGATATCAGCCGGCTGCACATTTAGTCCTTTTGGAACCAAAGGTTTGAAATTACCAGTTACGTTAAGCTTGCTTGAGTAAAGAACAACTTCATAAATACTCCGGTAGCGGATCACCGGAACTATATCGCCTGAAACTGAAAGATTCTCAGGCAGAAAATGAAGAAAACGCGTGTTGGACTCAACAGTACCGTTTGGTAATGATTTTAAGGTAACAACAGGAACACTCACAACCGGTCCGGCAAGTACTTGCTTGTCGCCCCAGGTGCGCCATATTTCTGAAATAGCCACGTTGCGGGTGTTTTCGCGTTCGCTGATAAGTGACTGTACCATTTCGGATGGAATGAGAAGAATCAGCACAAAAAGTCCGATTACCGAAAGTTTCAGGCTAATGGAATTACGTGCCCACTGATTGATTTTACCTAATGTGGTTGTGTTTGACATTTTGCTTTGAATTTGTTTTTATGGAAACGTATTGACTCATTCGTTATTACTTCAAAGAAAAGAATAAGAGGCTGATTTAACAATTGTTAACCTTGGGCTTGCAGGCTTGAATAATACTTTATCATTTATAGTTCCGGGTGCCAGGTTCCGGGTTTCGCCGCTCGGCACCAGGTACCCGGCACGTAAAACATTATCTTATTCGTAACTAATCAGTCTGATCAAAATGTTTTTTTGCCACAGATTACACGGATTACACAGATTTCAAACTGCCTTTAGCAGTTTATCAATTAATTTCAATTAAAAATGATGAATAATTATCTGTGAAATCTGAGTAATCTGTGGCATATATTTGTTTTTCATTACTTTAGATGAACTGATTAGTTACTCTTATTCAATTGCCAGTATTCTCTCTTTCGGATACTTCACCGTATATTTAAAAACCAGCTTTTTAACCTGACCTGGCTCAAGTACTATTTCCCACCTCAGCATGCCTGTTTCCTTCTCAACCCTGGCACCGCCGTTTTCAACAAGCTCTACTTCAATATCTTTTTCCTTACTTACAGGATATTGATCAAAAACAATGAGCGTAACAGTCTGTTTTTTGTTGTTCCGCAGGCTTATTTCCAAGGCGCGCTGAACCGTGCGGTTGGAACCCATAAACTGGTTTGTGGTATAATCCTTCACCTTTTTCCGTTCAATCATGATCGATCTATCTCGTCCTAACGAAATATCCAATGTGTCGGTGGCAAGGGAAGCTGAAAGCCTTGTTTTGCCCGTAAATGTTCCTTCGTAAAAAACGCCTGCGGTAGCATCCAGCAGATCATAATCCTGCCAGTTAATTACTTTTGCGACAAGGAAAGCATCCCTGTCAAGTTTCGGTGTACTATGAAACTCATATGCAGCCTTTATGGTCTCAGCACCAATTACCAGATTGTACTCCTTGCCATCCGAAGGCATACTCATCGGCATCGAAATTACATATTCTTTTACCGAACGGACTTGTTGCTGATCGTTGGATTCAATCTGAAGATTCTGTGGTCTTATAACTTCCTTTTTTTGTACAGGAGCCCTGTCCTCAGATGAGGATTCTCCTGAGATTCCGTAAGCAGTAACAACTATTTCGTCAAGGTTTGTAGCTTCATATTGCATACCGATATTGATAATTGGATTATCGGCCATGGTGCTGACTTGTTTCATTCCAATAAACGAATAAACCAACACACTCCCTGGTTTAGCATTAATCGAGTATTTCCCATCCCTATCTGTAATAACCCCGTTTGTTGTTCCTTTAACAATTATAGTTACTCCGGGCAAAGTACTTCCATCCTGAATATCAAAAACTTTCCCGTTCACTATTCCATTAAGCGAATAACCAACAACCGGTTTTTCTACAACAGATTGATCTGGCTGATATGATTTATTTTTACTGTATCCCGAATAATTATAGGTATTCCCTCCCAGATACCAGCTCGAAAGCCTTGGTTCCGTTCCAGACTCATTCGGATTACCGGTTGAAAGGGTAAGTTTGACATCCTGCCAGTCTTCGCCGGAATTCTGGCTAATTTTAGCCCTGCGCGATAATTCCAATGGTTGCGAAATATCATCAAGTCGCAGATCGAATTCTGGTTTCCACGAAGCAGCCCTTACCAGGTAACTGACTTTAAACTTCGCGTTCATCGCTTCTTTCGCCATTACCTGCACCATTATTTCGCCGGTGGGTTTCACCTCTTCCTGGTTTGCTTCACCCAGCTGAGCATCAATTTTATTTAATTCCTCCTGCCAGGATTCCTGTTTCCGCGAAAGTTCCAGTCTTTTTTCAGACAATTCAGTAAAACGAGCCCTGAAAAAGTCAGCTGCCGATTTTAACTCCAAAGTAGTGGTGCCTTTATCAGGTGTCCCAATTTTTTGATTTGCTTTCAGCAGATTTTCTTCGGTGGCAAGAACACCTTGCTGCGAAACAATATCCTCAATCTGGATTTCAAGCTGTTTCTTTTTTCCCTTCAGCGATTCCTCATCTTTTACGGTTTTTTGAGTTTTCAGGTAATTAACCCTGCTGTTGACCGAGATAATCGTAAAACTACCTTCACCTGTTAAACGGATGGTATTGGCATCAATATTTTCGGATAAACCGGTGAAAGTAAGTTCAGAAATACCTGCCTTCAGCGTTGCCTGGGCAGCACGGGTAACCTGCGCACCTGACAGGAATAAAGTTACGTTTGTGACCTTCGAATCAAGGGTTTGAGCCTGCTGGGCAAAACATGACGCACTTAACAGGACAGCGAGTATCAGAATAATATTTTTCATAAAAATTGGGATTAAATAAATGAGCTATAACTTTTACAGAATTCTAAGAGTAAAAGTAACAGAAAAGCTTTAATAAACACGTATTCCAATCAAAGACCGCCGTTAATTGTTAATTTTGTAGTCTATATTTTTTATTATGCGACGAGAAGTTGATTTCCTGGTTATTGGAACAGGTATTGCCGGACTTACTTTTGCTTTAAAAGCTGCTAAGGTTGGAAAGGTTTGTATTGTAACCAAGAGCAAGGCAGATGAAACTGCCACAAAATATGCCCAGGGTGGTATTGCTGCTGTTATGTACACGCCTGACACGTATGAGAAGCACATACAGGACACATTGATTGCAGGTGATGATCTGAATGATGAAAAGGCAGTCAGGATAACAATCACGGAAGCACCCGAAAGGATAAAGGAACTTATTGAACTTGGCGTTAGCTTTGATAAAAATGCGTCAGGTCAATACGATCTGGCTAAAGAAGGCGGTCACTCTGAATTCCGTGTCCTCCATCATAAGGACCAGACTGGCCTTGAAATTGAAGAAACGCTGTTGGCAAGAGCCCGCGAAGATTCAAACATCGAAATTCTCGAGAATCATTTTACAGTTGAGCTGATTACCCAGCACCACCTGGGGATGTACGTAAACCGACGAACACCTGATATTACCTGCTTTGGTGCATATGTGCTCGACCGCAAAAACAACAGTATTGATACCATTCTTGCCAAGGTTACACTGATGGCTTCAGGCGGAGCGGGAAATGTATATGCCACCACCACAAATCCTCCGATTGCTACCGGTGATGGAATTGCTATGGTTTACCGTGCTAAAGGAACTATAGAGAAAATGGAATTTATCCAGTTTCATCCTACCTCTTTGTATAACCCGACCGAAAAGCCTTCATTTCTAATCACCGAAGCATTACGCGGATTTGGCGGAATACTGAAGGATATTAACGGCAATGAGTTTATGCAGAAATACGATAAACGTCTGTCGCTCGCACCGCGCGATATTGTAGCACGAGCTATTGATAATGAATTAAAAATAAGCGGAGAAGATCATATGTACCTTGATTGCAGGCACCTGAACCGCAACCAGCTTATCGATCATTTCCCGGGAGTTTATGCAAAATGTCTTACAATTGGTATTGACATGACCAGGGAGATGATCCCGATTGTTCCGGCCGCTCACTATACTTGTGGCGGAATTAAAGTGGATGAATGGGGAAATAGTTCCATTATAAATCTTTATGCTTCAGGTGAATGTTCATCAACAGGTTTACATGGGGCAAATCGCCTTGCAAGCAATTCTCTCCTTGAGTCATTGGTTTATTCGCATCGTGCTTTTATCGATTCCAGCCAGAAAATCAAACATGTCAGCTTCTGCAACGAAATTCCTGACTGGAATGCCGAAGGCACCGTTATGAACGAAGAGATGGTGCTCATTACACAGACTATGCGGGAGTTGCAAAGCATCATGACCTACTATGTGGGGATTGTGCGCTCAGACCTTCGACTGAAAAGAGCTGCAGACAGGTTAAGCATACTTGAACGTGAAACCGAAGAACTTTACAAACACTCCGTACTGATTGATAAAATATGTGAAGTTCGTAACCTGGTGAAGGTTGCTACATTAATCGTAAAAATGGCACTTGAACGCAAGGAAAGCCGTGGACTTCATTTTTCTATCGACTATCCGAAAGTAATTGATACTGAGGTTAATATATATAGCCCTGAGGATTAAAAAGAAGGTACAATTTACGAATGACGAAGTACCATTAGTGCAATTCGTAAATCGTAAATCGTCATTCGTCATTCGTAAATCGTAAATCGTCATTCGTAAATCGTCATTCGTAAATCGTAAATCGTAAATCGTCATTCGTCATTCGTAAATCGTCATTCGTAAATCATAAAAACATGCCCCTCATATATCCCATCAAAGGAATCGCCCCAACCATCGGCAAAAACACCTTTATTGCCGAAAACGCCACCATTATAGGTGATGTAGTTATGGGCGACAATTGCAGCGTTTGGTTCAATACTGTTATACGCGGTGATGTTAATTCCATACGCATCGGCCATAATGTGAACATTCAGGATGGCGCGATCATACACTGTACGTATCAAAAACATTCGGTAACTATTGGCAACAATGTTTCAATTGCCCATGCGGCAATTATTCACGGATGCACAATACACGACAATGTATTGATTGGAATGGGAGCCATTGTTATGGATGGCGTTGTGGTTGAAAGTAACTCTATTATTGCTGCCGGAGCTGTGGTTTCGCAGAATACCCTGGTCGAATCCGGAAGTGTTTATGCAGGAGTGCCAGCCCAAAAAATCAAATCCATCGACAAATCATTGCTCGAAGGCACGGTAAACCGCATCGCAAGAAGCTATACTATGTATGCCAGCTGGCACGATGAAAGTATTGAACCGTTGAATGTAGATGAGGATTTAAAACTCTCGGGAGCTTAATAAGGCTGAGGTTGAGGTTGAGGTTAAGGCTGAGCGTTTTAAATCTTAACCTAAACCTTAATCTTAACCTGCATTTAATAAAAGCCAGATACTGCCACAATGTCGCACCTTAACAATTGGCAGGAGATTTGTATTAATCACACTGAATCTAAAAAAGCAAAACGATGTACATAGTTATTTTCATTGGCTTCATGCTCCTTAGCCTGATCGTGAGCCAGGTATTAAAATCGAAATTCCGTAAATACTCTGCCGTACCCATAGGAAAAGGCTATACAGGAAAAGATATAGCTGAAAAAATGCTGCGCGATAACGGCATTATGGATGTAAAGGTAATATCTGTTGAAGGACAACTTACCGACCACTATAATCCTGAAACCAAAACCGTGAATCTGAGCCAGGATGTTTATAACAAATCCAGCATTTCTGCGGCTGCGGTTGCTGCTCACGAATGCGGACATGCTGTTCAGCATGAGGAAGCGTATGCTTTCCTGAAACTGCGTTCTGCTTTGGTTCCGGCAGTTAGTTTCGCTTCCAACTGGATGCAATGGGTATTACTTGCAGGAATTCTGATGGTAAACAGATTTCCGGAATTGCTGTTAGCTGGAATAATTTTATTTGCCGCTACTACGATTTTCAGCTTTGTGACCCTTCCGGTTGAAATAGATGCCAGTCGCCGTGCTTTGCTCTGGCTCAGCAACAGTGGCATTACTACTGACGAAACTCAACCTAAAGCGAAGGACGCGCTGAAATGGGCTGCTTATACCTATGTTGTTGCAGCGTTAGCTTCACTGGCCACACTGCTTTATTACATAATGATCTTTAATGGACGCAGGGATTAATACCTGCATTTGAAAAACCAAAAGCCGGAAATCAGAAATGGTTCCGGTTTTTTTATGCGCAGCTATGATAATACCCTGTACGATGCCTCAAAGCAAGCCAATTTCTATCCTTCAACTCAATACAATGTGGTTTCGAAATCTCAAAATCAATCACCTGATTAAGGTCCTTATATTTGATTAGCTTCCGCGAATATTTAGGATCAAAATTAAGAGAACAAGATAAAACAACACATCTCATCTGCATTTTATAAGGCTAAAAGTAAGTTTTAGTGTGGGTAAAACAATATTTTTCTGTTAGTTAATGGCACAAAAAAACTCCGGACAAAGCCGGAGTTAATTGAATCAGGTTCAATTTGAATTACTATTGGGTAATTCCAAGTTTCTTTTTAACCTGGGCGGTAACATCTTCGCCACCATCAGAATAAAGTACAATTTCTTCATTAGCATTCAGGATATAAGCGAATCCACCTTCTTTAGCAACATCTTTTATAGCTTGTTTTGCTTTGGTTATAAAAGGTGTGATCAGCTCGGTATTTTTAGCCTGCAGGTCCTGCTGTGCTGATTGCTGGAAAGCTTCGATACGTCCCTGGAGGTCAGTAATTTCTTTTTCTTTGGTGATTTTGATAATACTCGACATAGTAGCCAGGTTTTTCTGGTAATCGGCACCTTTCAATTCAAGTTCCTGTTGCATCATCTGCAATTCGCCCTGTAGGGTTTGAACATACTTTTCCATAACAACTTTCACAGTATCCTGTCCTGGCATTAGTTCCAGAACTTTACCGAGGTCGAGATGTCCGATTTTTGATGCTTTCTGTGCGTTTGTGGTTGCTGCAACAGCAACAAGTACTACAATTGTTAAAACTTTTAAGAGATTCTTCATCATTTTTAGGTATCTGGATTATTTGTTTTCGGATTAAATGAGGCGCAAAGGTAAAAAAAAGGCGTTACCAAAAGCACTTCTATGCTATTTTTTACTTTTGGTGGTTTGTTGTGGCTTATAGGTATAGCCCAGTTTATCAAGTACCTGCTCGCTAATATCATATTTGGGGTTGGTGAAAATAAGAGTCGCATTACCTGATTTGTCGAAAACAACGGCATAGTTTTCGGCAGTTGAAATTTCCTCAATTGCATTGTATACTTTTTCCTGTATTGGTTTTACAAGTTCCTGGCGTTTTTTAAACAGATCGCCATCGCTTCCGAATCGCTTTTTCTGCAAGTCTTTGGCTTCCTTCTCCTTTTTTATTATATCATCCTCACGTTTTTTTTTCATGTCTTCCGGAAGGAGTACAGCTTCGTTCTGAAAGTTTTTATACATTTTATCAATTTCCGCAAATTTTACTTCAATTTCTTTCTGCCATTGTATTGAAAGTTCGTCGAGTTGGGTTTGTGCATCGGCATATTCCGGAACATTGGCGAGTATGTAATCCGTATTTACAAAGGCATACTTTTGGGCCGAAGCGCCAAAACCAAAAGTGCAAATGATTGCTGCAATCAGAATAATCTTTTTCATAGTATCAGCTTCTTAAAATTGATATGAGAGAGAATACAATTAATTTGTTATGATTAGTAGTGATTGCAAAAAACCTGCCAAAACGATTAATCAATGGAAGAATTCATTGAAAAATGGAACTGGCCCTTATTAGCAGACGGCATACCAGGTATTTTATCAAAACCATAACCCCAGTCGAGACCAAGTAATCCAAACATTGGCAGGAATACCCGTACACCAATACCGGCTGATCGTTTAACATCAAAAGGATTGAATTGATTAAATGATGCCCAGTCGTTACCAGCTTCCACAAAAACAAGCCCGAATATAGTTGAATTTGGATTAAGTGATAATGGATAGCGAAGTTCCAGTGTACTTTTATTAAAAACAACACCTCCTGCCTGAGTGGCTTTATCGGCGTCGGGAGTCAAACTTTCGTTGGCATATCCCCTGAAACCTATGAGTTGTCGCCCATCAATAGCCGAATAACCCGACATTCCATCTCCACCCATAAAATAGCGGTTAAAAGGTGTTACCTCAATATCGCTGCTGTATTTGCCAAGGAAACCAACTTTGGTACGAGCCATAAGTACAAGGTCACCCACTATCTGCTGATAGAACGCGCCACTCATTTTCCATTGGTTAAACTCAATCATACGGTATTTATCGTCAGCGCTTTTCGCGGCAAACCAATCAGGAGCTAGCAGGGAATATGGCGGAGTCATTTCGAGCGACAAGTTCAACTCGGAACCGGCACGGGGATAAATTTGTGCGTCGGTCGAATATCTACCTAAAGCAATGGAATAAGAATAGCTCTGGTATAATCCGTTCGATTTTTTGCCAAACAAAGTATAATTATCCAGTTGGTAATGCTGTAGATTTATACTCTGCGACAGGTTAAAATAATTGTCGGGCCAGTTCAACCTTCGGCTGAAAGTAAATGACAAACCTGTGATATTGTATGCATAATAAGATGCACTGGTTTTGGCGTATCCGTTATTATAAGCGGAAACAAAGGTAGAAACACTTAACTGATTTGGTTTTTTCCCTCCAAGCCATGGCTCTGTAAAAGAAGCACTGGCACTCAGATATCCTTTTCCGTAGGATTGTAATCGCAATGATAATTTTTGACCATCGCCCGAGGGCATTGGTTTCCAGGCTCCTTTTTTAAAAAAGTTGCGTGCCGAAAAATTATTAAACGATACGCCCAAGGTACCAATAAGCCTGCCGTAACCCCAGCCTCCGGAAAGCTCAAGCTGATCGGATGAAGTTTCCTCCACTTTGTAAGCAACATCCACGGTACCGTTTGTAGGATCAATGTTTGGTGTTTGTATATCAATTTTTTCCTGATCGAAATATTTCAACTGCGTAAGCGAAGTACGGCTGCGTAAAATATCGGAGCGACTGAATAACTGGCCCGGTCTCGAGTACAATTCCCTGATAATTACGTGGTCATTGGTTCTTGTGTTTCCGGCAACAGTAACTCTGCTAACATTCATCTGCTTGCCTTCGCGTATACGGATCTGGAGATCAATTGAATCGTTGTCAGCACTTATTTCAATAGGCTCAATGGTACAGGTAAGGTAGCCGTCGTCAACGAATAAACTCATTAAATCGATGCCATTCGGGTTGAACTGAAGAGAAGCATCCAACTGATCCTGGTTATATACATCGCCTTTATGTATACCAAGCAATATCGCAAGTTCAGTAGCTGTAAATTTGGTATTTCCCACAAATGAGATGTTCCTGTAGTAGTATTTATCCCCTTCGTAAACATGAAGATCTATTGTAATATCGTTATGTCCTGTTTTATAAATTGAATCTTTAACAAGCGTAGCATCCCGATATCCATTTTCATAGAATTTCTTTACCAATGCAATCTTATCCTCTTCATATTCTTTTTCGATAAACTTTGAAGATTTGAAAATTCTGAACTTCATGTTTTTATCTGCAACTTCCTGAACATATTCAGGATAATTCTTTAAATCCTTCCTTAAGATATGATCAAACAATCCAAAAAAGGATTCCTGTACAGTATACAAAACTCGGTATGACCCTTTCTCCTTGGTCTTTTTTAATGCCGATTTAAGCGTGAGTTCGCTTAATTGTTTATTGCCAATAATATTAACCCTTCCAATTTTAACGCGACCGCCCTTTTTGATATTAATATTGAGTGCAACATTATTAAGCATAGCTGTATCTTTCACCTGCTTAATATCAACGCTGGCATCAAAATACCCTTTCCCTACAAAATGCTTTTTTATAGTATTGGTTACACGCATTAAAAGATTATCCGTAACTACATCTCCTTTTGAAATTTTGATTTTATCTTTTAAATCGTCGCCTTCGCCTTTGCGTATACCACTGAAGTCGAACTTTGCCAGTCGTGGACGTTCTGTTAAACGAATTTCGAGGAAGATCTGATCATCCTGAACACCTGTGGCCACAATTTTTACATCTTCAAAAAGTCCTTGCTGCCATAGTTTATCCATAGCAGAACGAATTCTTTCACCGGGGATATCAATTTTATTACCGACTTGTAATCCTGATAAAGATATCAGAACAGAACTGTTAAGGTACTTCACACCAGTAACTGTAATACCTCCGATAGTATATTTCCGGGGAAGGTTATAATCGATATCGGGAACTTCATTGCCTGTCGTGATCTGTGCCATTACAGGCATTGATAGGATTGAAATCAGAATAAATAGTAGTAATGTAAAGCGCCTCAGTGTCATCCTTTGCAATTTATAATTTGTTCACTTGTTTTACCAAACCGCCGTTCGCGATGCTGGAAATCAATAATAGCTTCATACAGATCTTCTTTGCGGAAATCGGGCCATAGTTTAGATGAAAAGAACAACTCGGTATAAGCAGTTTGCCACATCAGGAAATTGCTAGTCCGATATTCTCCACTGGTGCGTATCAGAAGTTCCGGATCAGGAAGATCGGGCGCATTCATACTCGCTGAAACCAATTTTTCGTTGATCTGTCCGGGGCTGAGGGTTCCATCTTTAACCTGTTGCGCAATTTTCCGGATAGCATCAACAATCTCCCATCTGCCGCTGTAACTCAATGCCAGGAATAAATCCATCCGTGTGTTACCCGCAGTTTTTTCCATTGCCTCGGCAAGTTCCTTTTTCACTTGTGGGTCCATGCATTGGATATTTCCAATTACCCGGAGCCTTATATTATTATCGTTGAGCGTTTTGATCTCATTATTGATTGTAACAACCAAAAGATGCATTAAAGCATCAACTTCGTCTTTCGGACGATTCCAGTTCTCCGTTGAAAAAGCATATAATGTGAGGTATTTAACACCCAGTTCAGCAGCAGCTTCAGCTGTTTCACGAACCGATTGCACACCGTTATTGTGTCCAAAAACACGTTGTTCGCCACGTTGCTGAGCCCATCTGCCATTGCCATCCATGATGATGGCTATATGCTTTGGCAGCCTGGTTTTATCTACAGTGTCGATCAAATTGTTGTTCTCCATCATTTCCGACAAATTTAGGCTTTTGTGCTTTACCGCACCAGCCACTTTTGTTAATTATTCTTAATGTATATGTTACAGGTAATCAATCCCGTAAATTACTAGTAGCCTTCACGTTGGTGGTCGAGACAATTCTCTTTAGCCAACATTCTTATTTTTACTGTTAACGAAATACCGGCAAACGAATACCAATCCGTATCACGTGAGTTACCCCGCTGCATTCCCGCGTTGTGACTGAGCGTGGGGTCCGAAGCTATTTCCTGTATTGTTGGGCTCGTCGGAGGATTTGCGGCAAGATCAAGATAATATGCCTTGCTCACGTCGTCGAGGTAATCAGTTGATGTTTTACGCATCCCCCACTCAGCTCCTACACCAATCAATTTACTGACACTATATTTTACACCTAGTCCGAATGATCCGCTAAAAGCGTACAAATTGTAAGGTTTCCCCTGATTTTCAGTAGTTAAAGGCTGTAATTCAGTTTTCCCCGCCGGTAAGTTTCCATATGGTTTGAAAAAGAATACTGTTGGACCACCAAAAATGTAGGGTGAAATCGGATGCAATTTGCTTCCAATGAAGTATTCAAAGAAATTGATTTCAAGCTGCAAACCAATTTCTGTGAGTTTTGATTCAAAATTAAGATTCCGTTCAGGATTGGCTTTGCTAACCGCGTCATCACCTGCCACTGTACCCCGCAACCCATGCACCCTTAAGGATATGCGTGGATTGAAATTCTGCCGGTACATAATGCCGAATGCAGGCTTCGACATCAGGAAAGGTTTGTTTGGATTGAGGTCGCCCATATAATAGGTAACGCCACCCAAAATTCCCAGATCGCCGGATTTTTGAGCATAGATTAATGGTGCTGAAAACACCATGAACAAAAGAAAAATTAAGATTTTTCGCATAATTTTTTGAGCGTGCAAAGGTAGCATTAATATTGATACAGAGCGCATAGTATTGATAGAGTCAATTTTTAATAGGCGTAAGCGTTAAACAAGTTATCTGAAACCGGGCTGAGACAAATTACAGAAAAGGTAATTTTTAAATTTTTAGCTTTACCTCTGCCAACATGCTTACTGAGTACAATCTATTACGTACCAGATACAGAAGCTGAATTATAACTTTAATTCTTTCATTTCTTTCTCATCGTAAAACGCTGAAATTATTCTATCTGGCCAGCCAGTGCTGGAAAGCATACAAGTTTTGACACCTCCGGGTTGGAAGCAAAAGAGGGAAATTAAGAAGGGTGGTAACAGGTATGATTCCGACAAATAACAGGCCAGGATAAATGTTTAATTCCGGATATCGGAGCCCCAGTTGAGTTTTGCTCGTATTGTTGAAAAGAAGTTCTCATTCAGACGTTGTACCAGGTTAATTTCAAAGTCAGCTTTACCCACAACCAACTCATTATCAGGTGTTATGATAGCAGATTGCGAATCAAGTCCAACAAGTGCCTGCTCATCCCGGCTATCGACCTTTATGCGTATCAGGCTGCTGTCAGGAATAACGACAGGTCGTACCGATAAATTGTGCGGCGCAATTGGCGTAATTACAAAATTGTTTGAATCAGGCGTAAGTATCGGACCTCCGCAACTCAATGAATAGGCCGTTGACCCGGTTGGAGTTGCAATAATAAGACCATCGGCCCAATAAGAATGAAGTAACTGATCGTTAACCCAAACATGCACAACTACCAGTGACGAATTTTCCTTTTTATTGATTGAAAGCTCATTAAATGCATAATTAAAATCGCTGAAAAGAGTGTGGGGCGAAATCAAACTGATTAAGGTCCTTTTTACAATCCGGTAACGATTCTCCATAATATCCTCCACGGCATCAAAGATTTCGGCAGGCGGAATGCTGGAAAGGAATCCCATCCTGCCCAGGTTAATTCCGGATATCGGAATTCCCGAATCGCGCACCAGGCGAACGGAATGCAACATAGTACCATCACCCCCGACCGAAAAAAGCAAATCAGCCTGTCCTTTCAGATCTGTGTGTTCATAAAATAAAGTGATTCCCTGCCTGAATGAAATTCTATCCTTAATAAAATCGTGAAAGGGCTTCCAGATGAGAAGTTTACATCCTTTGATTTCGAGGGCTTCTATCAGAATCCGGACATAATCCAGTTGGTTATCGTTAAATTCTTTTCCGAAAATCGCAATTCTCACTTTGATAGGATTTGTATTGTTAAAATGAAATGGCACAAAAGGGGTTATATCCCTGCAATAAAGTGAATAAAGATACCACTTTTACCTGACTTATTGATTGCATACTCAATTCGTATTACTTTGTCGTAATAGGTAACCAGATCAACACCTAGCCCGGCTCCTGCCAGCAATGTGCGTGGCATTAAATTGTTATATTGTCCGATCCACTGAGGCTGCCATACGTAGCCGGCATCGGCAAAAGCAGTAAGATAAACTGCATAATGGATAAGTCCAAACTTGGGTGTGGGAATGAAACCAATTTTATGCATCTGTTCAGGGACCAACGCAAATTTGATATTCGAACGAATAATGCCAAAATGTTTGCCATCAATTACATTGTACTCATATCCTCTCACATAATCTCGTCCATAGCCCAGGCCCTGAATCTGAAAATAGGGTTGCCCTGCACCCGACGACACTTTACCAATGAAAGAAATTCCTGTATACCAGCATTTAGCCAATTGTGCATAAAACCTTGTGGTTGTTTTAGCCCAGGCAATATTAACTGGCTTTTCGAAACTAAATCCCAATCCCGATTTGTTCAGTTCAAGGTCTACATACCATCCTTTGAGCGGATAATATTTTATATTGCGGTGATCGACTTTCAGTTTGTAATATAAGTATAAAAATGAGGGTTTATCCTCATTCTTATAACTGTAATCTGGATTTAAAGTCAATAGCGAATCAGAAAATGAATAAGCCCGAAATCCTGCAATTACCTGGTGAGTTGTAAAGATGTTGTTCCGGTAAGTACTGTTAACAGAAAAATATTTTTCAGTCGATAAGCCTTCAGAAACAAATGCAAACAATAGTTTATCATCTTGTGTAAGATATCCAGTTTCTCGATTATTCTTGTAACCTGCCTCAAAGCCAATCCCTAAATGTTTATTCTTGTCAATATACGGATTCTGATAAGCCAGACTGAAGTGATGATTCTTGCCAAACTGAATAATTGCATCCAGCTCATCCATCCGGCCAGTGAAGTTGTACCATTTCAGGTCAATTCCGTAATTGATGCGTGTAAAGTCGCTTGTTTGCAGCCAGGTGTTGAGATTCCGGTCAGTAATCTGCAATATGGGAACAGGCCACAGATACCAGCGTTCAAGTAAGGATATTTTGATATTCATAACAGCCTGACTATTTGAATCAGAAGTCAATACAGTATCAATAGTCACGAAATTAAATAAAGAAGTATTCAGAAGATTGAGGCGCGATTGGTTAACAAGCCTGCTAAATTCACCAGGGGAGAATTTGTCGCCGGTTGCAATTAATAACTCCCGAAAAATAATGCTTTCCCTGGTTTTTTGGGTTCCTGATGATTCAACAGTACCAACAGTGACTGTAGTATTGGAAGATTCTATTTGAGCGGATACAGAAAACAGGCTGAAAACCACCATGAGAAGCAGTAACAGACAGCGCAATGCTTTTGCAGGTGGTGTTTTGAATCGTAAATCCATGAATAAGGATCAGACGTTTAAATAAGTCATCAATAGATCATAGCGTTCGCGGAGATTATCGAAATAATCGCTTTCGAAAAACGAAGCTTTGATGGTATAATCGTATCGGATAAATGATTGAATTACAGGCTGTATATCTATTCTATTAAGTTTCATAGTGAGCTCGAGTCGCGTGGAATCAGCCGGCGAGGTCACATAGAAACTCAGAATCTTTGCATCGTTATCTTCAATGATCTTTGAAATCGCAACCATAGAAAAATCATTTGCATTGAGTTCCAGGACTAGAATTCCGCCTGGATTATTTACAGCGGCGGTTGCTGCCATTTTTTCAACCATATCTGCCAATGTGATAAGGCCGAGGTACAGTCCTTTTTCGTCCACAACCGGCAAGGTTGTAAGTTTAAAATCAGCAAAAAGCTTCAACGCTTCATAAAAATGCCTGGTATGGAGTATAGAAACATTCTGTAACTGAAGCTGATAATTCCAGATTGGTTCTTCGAACGAGTCGGCAGCAAAAATGTCATCTTCCGAAATAAGCCCTAATAACTGTGAATCACCAACCACGGGAAGATGCGAAACCTTGAATTCATCGAACCAATGCATGGCAACGAGCCCGGTATCGGAGGCTTTCAGTGGCAGTACAGCGTTTGATATGAGATCTTTTGCAATCATAATTCTATTAGCTCAAATATCGTGCCTTAAATCGGTAAAACCAAGCGTGGTGTTTCGTAATTTTGCAGCATTAAAAATAAGCGATGACAAAGTTAAGCGTAAATATTAATAAAATTGCGACAATTCGTAATGCACGGGGCGGAAATATGCCTGATGTGCTGAAAGCAGCTATTGATTGCGAATTATTCGGTGCCCAGGGCATTACTGTTCATCCACGTCCCGATGAGCGCCATATCCGGTACAGCGATGTATATGAGATTTATCCTTTGATAAAAACCGAGTTTAATATTGAGGGAAATCCTATTCCTCAGTTTATCGACCTGGTACTTGAAGTAAAGCCGGCGCAGGTTACTCTGGTTCCGGACGCGCATGATACTATAACCTCCAATGCGGGTTGGGATACTAAGAAAAATAAGTCCTTTCTGAAGGAAATTGTTTCAGAGTTTAAATCACACGGCATCCGAACTTCTATTTTCGTTGATCCGGATACCGAAATGGTTCATCATGCTGCCGAAACGGGTACCGACCGGATAGAACTTTATACCGAGGCTTATGCCCTTCAATACCAGATTGACAGGATAAAGGCTATTTTGCCATATGTAGAAGCGTCAAAAGTTGCTACAATGAACGGTTTAGGAATCAATGCAGGGCACGACCTCGATCTTAACAACCTCTGGTACCTGGTTCGCACCATTCCCCAGGTACTGGAAGTTTCAATCGGCCATGCGCTGGTTAGTGAAGCATTGTATCTGGGACTGGAAAAAACAATTCAGTTGTACCTGCAGCAGCTGCGATAATTAACAATTTCAAAACCAAATGATAAAACCACTTGCATTTTTTGTTCTGTTGCTGATATCTTCAGCGAGAATCATTGCGCAAACTATTGTTGAAACCAAACAAACAGAGGAACGTAACGGTATTGTTTATATAAAAGGCGACAAAACACCGTTCTGCGGAACTACTGTTTCCTATTTCCCGACAGGCAACAAACAAGTAGAGGCGTCTTATTTAAATGGCAAAGAAAATGGTGTGGAAACCAACTGGTATCCGGATGGAAAAGTTCTGATGGAAATTACTTACCGTGATGGCGAATTTAACGGACCCTATCGGGTTTATTACATCGAAGGAGGAATGGAATATGAAAAGATTTATTCCGGAGGTTTGATGAACGGGCTTTCGACCCATTATTATCACGATGGCAAAAAAGAATACGAAGGGACATATACCGATTGCCGGGAAACAGGCACCTGGACTTATTACCATCCGAACGGGCAAAAAATGAAGAAAGGAACTTTTAATTTAGGCTTTGAAGAAGGTGAATGGCAGTTTTGGGATGAAAACGGCAAACCTATTAAGTCAACTACCTACAAATCAGGTGAAGTCATTTCCGAAAGTCCTGTAAAATAATCCAGTTCTGACTTTACAGAACCATTGTTAATATTGAGATCTGGGTTGCCATTTTATATACTGGCATAAACATTTGCCTTATCTTTAATCTCACAAAGATTGAATTATTCAGAATAAATTATGAAACTTTTTTACCGTGAATTCGGCGAGGGGCAACCCGCCATTATTCTACACGGCCTTTTCGGGCAGAGTGATAATTGGGTTACCGTTGGCCGTAAGATCGCCGATCAGTTCCATGTATACATTCCCGATCAGCGTAATCATGGTCAGTCAGCACATACCTCCATTCATAGTTTCCCTGCAATGGCCGATGACCTGGCAGAGTTTATCGAGGAGCATCAGATTGAAAATCCGGTTCTGATCGGCCATTCAATGGGAGGTAAAGTAGCTATGACATACGCACTCGAAAATCCTGGTAAGGTTAAAAAGCTTGTAATTATCGATATCAGCCCGAGAAAATATCCAGAGAGAATTACACATACTCAGGTCATAACACAAATGATGAGCATTGATTTGGAAAAGGTTTCAACACGAGGTGAAGTGGAGAAAATACTGGACACAAAGATTTCCGATTCCCGTGTGCGTATGTTTATCATGAAAAACCTTTTTTATAAACTCCACGGCCAACTGGCATGGCGGCTTAACCTGGAAGCTATAAATCAAAGTATGGATTTGCTTTTTGACGGAATCCGGAGCGAAGGCCAATACAAAGGGCCTAGTCTGTTTATTCGCGGCGGGATGTCTGATTATGTACCTGATGAAGATATTCCATTAATTAAAAGCATGTTTCCGGAAGCCATTATAAAAATGATTTCCGGGGCATCACATTGGGTTCATGCTGACGCTCCGGAAGAATTATGTAACCTGTTGAGTGGCTTTTTGGAGAGGGAATGCACTTATGGGTAAGTAATAATTCTTATGTATTTAATGTTTTTTTGAAATGCGAACAAGGATTAACGATTTCTGATTTAAGATGTATCCAAACTTCATAATTCTAAAATCGTTAATCCTTGTTCTTAAATCACCTCTTTAAAAAAATAAAGTTTCAATTTCAATCTGATCAAAAAAAAAGAAAGGTTTGCAAAGCCTCTGAGAACGGTCAAACCCCAAAAACCTGCAAACCTTTCAATATTTTAATATCCTGATTAATATCTAACCACATCAACCCTGGCAACTCCTGCCTGCAGATCGATCATAATCTTGTTGGTACTTGTCGCAAAATTAGGTGTCTGGTATTTTTGTTTCCCGATTTTGGTAAATCCTTTAAAATCCTTACTGGACATAAAAGTGTTGGAAATAATTTCGCAACCGGCACTTTCGGGCACACGAATCATGATAGATGCGGCACCGGCTTCTAATTTAACATCGGTCAGCGGAACTGCAGCCCCGATTTTAAGGTCAATATCCGAAGCACCACCCTGAATTTTGAGATTACGGGTTTTAAACCCTGACAGGTCAAAATTTACTTCAGCGGCTCCAACGTTGAGATCCAGGTCCCAGATCGGGTTCGGGTTAAGTTTCATATTTACATTGTTCCTGACGTTACCATTATTGAATTCACCTTTTTCGAGTGAAAGATCAATACGGGTAAGACTATCTTCCTCTTTGGCTGTCATGGAATAATTTGCATTATCATTATCGTGTTTTACTTCGATAAGCAGGTTGGTAGTGTCCTTGATCGTAAAATTACCAACACCGATATTAAGTTTGAGCTCAGCAAATTTTGTCAGTGAGTCAAAATCTTCGGACATAACATTGTTGTAAACAGTAGTGGAATCTTCATCATCGTTATCACGATTATTATTGTCGTTCCATTCCCAGTTCCAGTTATGGTTATCTTTCGGACCATATTGCTGCATGGCAAAGAATGTGATAACCACAGTAAGTAACGAAAGCACCAGTTTGATCCAGTCCTTTACCGGGATAAGTGATATACCCCAAAGGATAAGTATTACTGGCCATAAGTGCCACATGGTGCTCCAGCTGAAAAACAATACGCCGGTATTTTTGAGAATAAAAAGGATGCCAATTATAACCAGCAGAATTCCCCAGAATATTTTACGGTAGCTCATAGTATTCGGTTTTTAAAAGTTTATTTTTAAAAGTTTATCCGTGCATTGATGCACTATTCTTTTTTAGCGTTTTTTTGCTCGGCCAGGCTGGTTGCAATTAGAACACCGCCTAACACTACAAGCGCCAGAGGCCATAAATCGTGGAAATTAATGTTAGGTATAAACCTGTTTGCCAGGAATATCATACCTAGCGAGATTAGGACTATCCCGCCGATAAGCCCGTTACGGTTTTCGGGTTTTACGGGTATTTCAAAAGGATTGGAAGTACCTGAGGTACCAGTGCTGAAATCAGTTGTTGACTGTTCCCCAGGATTTCCGGGATTAA
The DNA here is from genome assembly GCA_030654075.1 of Bacteroidales bacterium. Lineage (GTDB taxonomy): Bacteria > Bacteroidota > Bacteroidia > Bacteroidales > UBA4417 > UBA4417. Next base: position 33,000 of record JAURYB010000056.1, read on the forward strand.
AAGGTTCACCTGAACCCCTATTCATAGTAAAGGGAGTGATTGGCTCAAGTGGCAGTGCAATCCACAATATCAGGTAAACAATTGCTCCACCTCCGCCGGCAAAGGCAATGATTACAAATAACAACCGGATTATTATCGGATCGATGTCGAAGTACTCGGCTATTCCACCTGCTACACCACCAAAGACTTTGCTCTTAGCTGAACGATACAAACGTTTATTCTTTTCCATGACTTTAGGCTTTAAAAATGTTATTGTTTAAGCATGTGACGCAAGGTTTGCGGTGAGGTTACAAGGAAAGAATATTTTTTCGAAAAATATTAGGGAAAATGAAGATAAATGTCGGATGTGGGATGTCGGAAGTCAGAAGTCAGAAGTACCAAGTACGAAGACCTTGATACAGGCAGTAAGTTGTGGAAACTACAGTTGTGATGTTAATGAAATATACATTTTATAAATCGGAATAACCTATTCTTCGTCATCATCATCCTCAGGTTCGGGATCGGGTTTCGGGGTAACACGTTTAGAAACCAGGATGCCTATTTCATACAGGCTGTATAAAGGAATGGTAACCATCAACTGGCTAAAAACATCGGGAGGAGTAATAATAGCAGCCAATATAAGGATAATTACAAATGCATATTTGCGATTCTTTTTCAGGAATTCAGGAGTTACAATTCCGATTTTCGAGAGCACATAAATAACGACCGGCAATTCGAAAACAATGCCTACCGAAAGTATTGTTGTAGTTACTGTGCTTATGTACGATGACAGTGAAATCTGGTTTGCAACCGATGTACTTACCTGGTATGTACCCAGGAAATTGAGGGTCCAGGGTACCATAAAATAATAACTGAATAGTATTCCAATAATAAAAAGTATAGACATTATAAACACAGCCTGCCGGGCATATTTACGTTCCTTTATATACAATGCAGGCATTACAAACTGCCAAAGCTGAAAGATGATAATGGGAAATGCTAAAATCAAGCCGGCAAACATCGAAACAGTCATATCCGTCATAAACTGGCCGGAAAGATTCAGATTAATGATAGTCAGCGACATCGGAGGCAGACAAAGACTGTCGACGTGAATTAATTCTCCAAGTTTACAAAGCCATTTATACGTTACAAAAGTAGTATCCTTGGGAGCCAGAAGGATTTCATCAAAAATAAAACGACTGTTGGCAAATGACACAACGGTCATTACAATCCATGCAAGAACCATGCGAACCAGCCTTTTGCGCAATTCGGTGAGATGATCCCAGAAAGTCATTTCCTTTTCGGGGTCCTCGTCTTTAACCTGATTATTTTTTTTGAGAAGTGCTGCCAAGAGATAAAAATAAGAATGGCAAAAATAGGGAATTTTATTTGACTTTAATTGCGCTTAACTTTTCCGGTTGCAATGTTTATCTATCTTTGGACAAATTTATTAAACAGGTTAAAATTCATTTCACTTATGAAAATCACAAAACGTTTTCTGCTTTTGTTTATACTAATGGCATACCAGTTTTCGGATAGTATAGCATGCACAGTAATAGTGGCGGGCAAAAAAGCAACCACTGATGGCTCGGTACTGCTTTCTCATACCGATACCGGACCTGATTCAAGGATATTCCGCGTACCGGCAAAAACATTTAAACCCGGTGAAAAAGCGCCGGTATATTGGGGAATTCAGGACGCTGACAGGGCCCTGGATGATGATGGAAAAATAATCGGCTATATCCCGCAGGTTGAAAAAACATTTGCTTATTTTCAGTCGGCTTACTCGCATATAAATGAATTCCAGTTAGGTATAGCAGAAAGCACAACAGCACAAAGAGATGAGCTGATTGTTACCCTGGAAACCGGGAAACAGATTATGACCATTGAACAAGCCATGATTTTTGCGCTGCAGCGATACAAAAAAGCAAGTGAGGCTACCCGGTTTATCGGTGAACTAATGATAAAATATGGGTTTTTGCCTTCGTCGGGTGATGGTTCCGAAACGCTTGTGATTGCGGATACCGAGGAGGCCTGGGTTTTTGAAGTATTCGGCGTTGGCCCGGGCTGGACTCCCGAAAGCGGCAAACCAGGTGCCATATGGGCAGCACAACGAATGGGCGACGACCAGGCTGCCATGATACCGAACTGGAGCATCATAAAAGAAATAAATGCAGCCGATAAAAAGAATTTTATGGTTTCGGCAAATTATATGCAGGAAGCTATCGACCGCGGCTGGTACAGTCCTGCTTCGGGAAAACCTTTTATCTGGCAGGAGGCTTACACGCCTTTGCCTGAAGAATATGCAACCAGCCGGTTCTGGCTGTTTTACCAGACTTTTACACCTAATCTCAAGAAATGGCCAAACCGTTTTCTCGATCCCGCCAACCCGTTTAAAGGAATGCAGCCTTACTACCAGGTTGTTGAGCCATTATCACTATACCCTTTTTCGGCCATGCCTGAGAAAAAAATCTCTGTTAAGGATGTGATCGCTTTTCAGCGTTCCACTTTCGAAGGCACAATTTATGATATGACATCGTATCCCGAATGGCTTGTGCCTGATGGAAAAGGAAATTACGTTAAAAGCCCTCTGGCGACACCGTTTCCGGGAAGTGATATGCGCAAACTGATTAAGCAGACCTATCGCCGGCCAGTTGCCCGCCACCGCGGACATTACGGCATGGTGATGCAGCTTCGCGGCTGGCTGCCAAATGAAATAGGAGGTGTTTATTGGGTGTATCTTGACAATCCATATTTCAGCCCATACGTTCCGATTTACGCCGGAAACCTTTCGGTAGCCGAAACCTACAACATTTACGATCCTAATAAATATGATGAAAAATCAGCACGCTGGGCCATTGATTTTGTGGATAACCTGGCCAATCTGAAATTCCAGGAAATCAGTAAGGATGTGCAGGCAGTCCGGAATCCGTTTGAGAATGAGATGTTTGCAAAGCAAGCTCAGATTGAGCTGGAGGCACAAAATCTATACAAGAAAAGCCCGAGAGAAGCACAGGAATATCTGACAACTTATTCAAACGGGCTGATGAATAAAGTGACAGAAATGTATATTGGGTTGCGGAATTCGATTATTACGAAGTATACGAATAATCAGGAATAATTTCAGGTTTCGGGAATGTTTTAGTCAGGGCTTGACTTTGAGTCAAACCCTGACTAATAGGTTCCGATTAAAACCGAACTCATGACCTTAATTTGATCCAAGCCTTGACTAAACAGGACAAACCCTTTGAGCAGGAAAGGAATTTATTTACAAACCACCAGTTTCCCGGACTCCAAAACCCCGTTTACCTTTAGCTGATAAAAATATATTCCGACCGGCAGGTTAGTAGCTTTAAAAAACACCTGATGGTTTCCTGAATTCAGATGTTCATTAACCAATGTTTTGATTTCCCTACCTGTATTATCCAGAATTTTCAGTGAAACAATACTTCTTTTTGTTAACACCCAGGTTATGGATGCAGATTGAGAAAATGGATTAGGTGAAATTTTCAGACGGTTGATGGAAACAGCATTTTCAATACCCAAATAACCAGCAGGAGTAAAATCAACTCCCACCAATCCTGCGGAATCATTACCATCGCGGATGTCGTATTGCATGATATCCAAAGTATCCGTGTGGTCCCAGACATTATACCGGGCATACAAAACCGGGAATTGAGTGCTTGTTTTTCCGATATACAAATCGTAATTACCATTTCCTGTTATCTGGTTCAGTCCCGGGCAATTATCCTTTCCTCCTCCAAGGTCAATTGGCATGCATAAAATCCGGATCCCTGAGCCTGCATTATTCTTGATTATATTGGAGTATAAAGGGCCTCTCAATCCATCCAGGAGCATCCCGTCGCCTTTACAGTTTGTAATGGTGTTGTTATGAACCACTTCAGCACCCATGCTGGAAAAACCTGTATAAGAGTTTTCTATTGCATTGTCAGCAAACTCTACTGTCCCCGCTTTGCTGTAATATCCAATATTTCCGCCATGTATTTTATTCCCGGTAACATAACCCCATCCGGAATAATTTAAAATTCCTGATGTTCCTTCGTATGGATCGGGGTTTGGCTGTTGCACCTCATCTAAAGTGATTACATTATTAAGAATATGCATGGGAGCACCGGTAAATGTCCTTATTCCCGAAACATAACCAGTACAGGTGATAGTATTGCCCCTGATGGTTACAGAACGTGAACTTGCACTGATACCGGCCTTATAATCTTCATCAATAAAAACCGGGGAATCTTCATTTGCCGTAATCACGTTGTTTTCAATAATTTCATCTTCTGCACCATACCCTCCACCACCACTCATGTCGATGATTGCCCCGTTGAAAATGCGGTTGTTGGAAATGGTAGTTTTGCACGCACCCGATCTGTCCAGGATGCCAAAATGGACATCGTTATCATTAATAAAATAAGTGAACCCGGAACCAGAAGCCAGTTCGATATATCCGGCAGTATTTCCTGATACCCTGTTTTCGGCTACGCCCGGCCCTTGTTTGAATTCAATGGAACCCTCGCCCAGGTCATTGTTTTCGATAACAAACCCATATATCGGGCCGGGAGTGGTATCGTTTACAGGAATACCTTTCCCGTGAACAATAGCAATCAATCCGGTTTTGCAATTTCTGATGATACTTTGTCCGGCGAACGGACCGGCAATTGTTCCCCTGGCAAAGGAAAACGCTTTGAAACGAAGCTTTTCAATGCCAATGGGCAGAGTACTAACCGAAGCATCAACGATATATCCATCAATAATACTCTTATCTGCACCTTCACCAATCAGTTTAACACCGGCTTTTAAAAAGAGGGTACTATCGGTTCCACTCAAACTTTCATCGGGGAAATAGGTTCCCTGCCTGATGAAAACTGTATCGCCTTGATCAGCCACAGCAATGCCCTCTTTTATAGTGTTGAAGGGATTCACAGCAGTGCCGTCTTCGATCCCTGAGGTATTGAAGGAATCCACATAAATGGTTTGCGCTTTGCAGTAAAAACTAATGATAACCAGGGAAACCAAGATAAAATACTTTCTGTTTTTCATAGTAAAGTTATTTTGCCGCTATTTCTGAATAATAATCTTTTGAGAATCAACTGATCCACAGGAATGCAACCGGCAGAAATAAAGCCCCGGTGTTAAGTGCAGGGTCTCCGGAAAAGCAATTGAATAGATTCCAGGCGACTTCAATTGATTTTGAATTAATACTTTAAGTACCTTACCAGATTGATCAATGAGTTCAATACTGATCACCGTCTTTTTTACTATTTCATATTTTATTGTAGTTGAGCCGCCTGATGGATTCGGATAACCGGGCAACAATCGGGCATATCTAATTCCATTTGTTGCTTTCCAGTCGGTTAGCCCTGTTTCCGTAGCAGTACCTAAAATAGCCCCTCCTTCGCCACAAATACACCCTGCGGAAGACGAAAGCATATCGACAGAATAAAAGTTCAGCCCTGTGTTTACCGACTGATTTGTCCAAGATGTACCACCGTTTAATGTAGAAAGGATAATGCCATCCCAACCTACTATCCAACCTGTATTTGAATCAGTAAAAGTAACATCTTCAAGGTCTTCGGTAGTTCCGGTAGTGAGTTTTGACCAATTCAGGCCTCCATCATTGGTTTTATAGGCTTTGCCGTATTCTCCCGCTAAAAAACCTGTATTTTCGTCGATAAAAAATACCGCGTTAAAAACGGCAGGTAAGTATTGTACTGACCAGTTTATTCCGCCATCAATTGTCGACATCACAATCCCGCCATCGCCGGCAATCCAGCCTTTATCTGAATTTATAAAAAAAACAGAATTCAGCGTGTTTGTCGTTAAAGCTGGTATCGAATCCCAGGTTGTTCCCCCGTTGATGGTTTTCTTCATTTTCCCTGTACCACCAACAATCCAACCTTTATTTGCATCGGTAAAATGAACGGACTCAATGTACGAACCATTAATAACAGATAGAATATTCCAGGTTTCGCCTGCATCGGTGGTTTTCATGATTTTAGAGCCTACCGCCCAGCCAGTGGTAGAATTGATGAAATCGGCATCGTTTAAAAGAACGCCATCCGAAATGTTTTTAATGCTAAAAGTATTGCCGCCATCCGTTGTTTTAAATATTCGTCCATTATTGCCAACATAAACGTTTGTATTGGGCGCAATAGCGCAGCATGCATTCAGATTTTGAAACGTACTATTTCGTGAACGAAGCATCCAGATATTTCCACCATCATCAGTGTTCCCAATAGATCCGGAAGCACCGGCCACACATATATGATCAGCGTCAGCCACAGCTATCGACCAGAGTGTACTTGTGCCAACAGTAGCCTGCAGCGTCCAGTTGCTTCCGCCATTGGTTGTTTTCAGAATCCTTCCCCCTGATCCAACTGCCCAACCTTTGTTTTCATCCTGGAATAAAATATCGTATAAAGACCCTTGTCCGTTGCTTTGCTGAACCCAGGTAAGGCCGCCATCCGTGGTTTTCTTAATAGAATTGCCTGATCCGGCAATCCATCCTGTAGTGCCATTGAGGAAGAAGATAGAATAATATACTTCGGGGCCGGTAGCCGACAACACCCACGAAGTTCCGCCATCAACGGTTCGTATTACGCCTCCGTTGCTGCCCACAGCCCATCCCTTGTTTTCATCAATAAAATAAACCGCCATCAGGGTTCCCGAAGTTACACCGCTGTTGAGTTGAGCCCATGTAGCACCACCATCAATAGTTTTAATAATAGTACCATTGGTTCCCACAATCCAACCTGTGTTAGCATTGACAAAGAAAATGGAAGACACATCGAAATAAAAAGGGAAGCTAAGTGTTATCCAATTCGAGCCACCATCAATAGTTTTGGAAACTTTCGATCCTTTCGACAGGATGTAACCTATGGATTGATCAACAAAGTAAATATCCATAAAGTCGTTTCCTACAGGCATATTCGCTACCAGGTTCCAGGAAGTTCCTCCATCAGTGGTTTTCAGGAGAGTGCCGAACCTTCCGACTGCCCAACCCGTCATTCCTTCAGAGAATTTAACCGCATAGAGATCGTTTCCCTGGGGATACGGATTCTGCCAATACCAGTTGGTTTGCCCGGTTGCAAGTGAATGAGCAAATACAATACTCAGACAGCAAAACAGTGTAAATGATTTCATGGCAAATTCGGTTTTAACTAAAAACACATTAACAAAACTAAGATTATTTATAGCACATAAGTAGTTTATTATCACGTTTTTATGACTTTCTTTACCACATTAAATCCCTTGGAAACAATCCGGCAGAAATACATACCGCTCCCAAGTCTGCTTAGATCAATTTCCATACGTTCTGTTCCTGCCGCAATGTATTTTTCGAATATTTTTCTTCCGTAGAAATCATACACAAAAACAATGCTTCCCATAACTTTAAACTGCGCACTTTCCACTGTAAGCTTATTCGTTACTGGGTTCGGGTAGGTTTTTACTTCAAACATTCCGGAGGATGACTCAGTTAAACCGGTAATGGTAGTGGTAATGGTTGCAGTACGGCTGTTGGTACTGCCACAAGTATTACTTACTTCAACCCAATAGATGGTGGTTTCGATAAGATCAGGAGTAATAAAACTTTCTCCTGCCCCCACGGGTGTTGATTTATCCAAACCTTTATACCATTGGTAGTTGAGATCGGTTCCGGTGGCACCGACTGTAAGTTTTACGGCATCTCCTTCACAAATAATGCTGTCTTTTGCCTGTGTGGTAATAACCGGTATTTCGCAGGCAGGGAAGCCGGTAAACCTGCTTAACCGTTGCGGATCGTGACCCCGCATAGGCCAGGCTGTGTTTGCCACACCGAATGCGGTGGTGTTTACTGCATACAATTTGCCACGAAACATGTTGGTATATCCTTCGCCGGTGCCTACATAGAGCGTGCCATCGGGAGCAATAACGGCGGGTGAATTGCCTATAGCCCCAAGGCTTGGCGGATTACTCCAAAGGGGTGTGCCATCGGGCCGCAGGGCATACAGGCGCCCATCGCCACCTGCATAACTACTCGTATGAAACCCAAAATAAATGTTGTTGTCGGCACCAATAACCGGATTGGCGAGCTGGGCACCATATTTTTCAGGATCACCTGATTTAGGGAATCGCCATTTCTCGGTACCATCGGGATGAATTGCATACAGTTTAATCCTGTATTGCGAACTTATATATGACCAACCACCGATATACACGGTACTGTCAGCCCCCACAACAGGCGATGAAGCCGCCAGCATACCCACCGGAAACTCCCAGGCCTTGGTTCCGTTAGGATTTATTACATAAAGCATGGTTGTTGTTCCATCTCCGTTATCCACATATATTTTACCATCGGGGCCGATGCAAGGCGGATATTCGCTGGCAAAAAGTTTACCCTCCACTAATTTAAAATCCCATTTCAGGCTACCGTCGGGGTTAATTGCAAATAACCGGGCCTCCCTTTTACTCATATCAAAAAGCATAGACTCTCCTTCAGCAGCAAAGTAAATTGTACCATCCAGGCCAACTACCGGAGGCTTACCATCCAGTCCTCGCAGCCATCCTTTGTTTTCGTAAGCCAGGAATTTCCATTTCGGAGTACCATCCGGGTTGACAGCATGTAACACACCATCGTCGCTTACAACATAAATAGTACCTTCGTGCCCGATAGCCGCGCTACCACGAAGCCAGGGTGCCATTGAACCACTTCCTGCTTTAAAGTTCCCGGTTTCGTAGCGCCATTTTTCGCTCCCATCGGGATTAATAGCCCAAAGCATACCAAAATTATACTGATCCCATCCTCCATAATATCCTAATGTATTTATATAAATGGTACCGTCATCACCAACCACAGGAGTTGAGTAGCTGATAGTATTTGTAACTTCTTCCTGATCACTGTATGCCTGCACTTTCGTGATCCATTTCACGGTTCCATCCGGTTTCATGGCGTACAAACGTGCGTCCTGAATTCCAAAATAAAGTGTTCCGTCCTTTGCCAGGCCAACACCGCCCATAATCTCGCCATCGAGCGCATGGTCATTGGCGGGATTGGTGTTATAAATCCATTTTACCTCACTTACATTCCCGGTTGATGCCATTGCATTGATGCTTATATCTTTGCCCGAAGTATTTTCAGCTTCCACCCAATAATTGGTCATACGGGTAAGAGGTGGAGTGGTATAAGAGGGCGAGTTGCTGCCAACCGGTTTCGAACGGTCGCCGTTAGCTCCTTCGAACCATTGATAGCTTATAACCGGGTCGCCGGTGGCCGCAACAGTAAAAGTGGCTGTTTGGCCGGATTTGATAAGCTGGCTTTCCGGCTGAACGGCTATAGTTGGCGGGATACCAACAAAACTATCATCGTGCTGGCAGGTGTGTTGCGGGTCGTGCCCAAAGGCTGGCCAGTGGCCAATAGCCAGGCCACCGCTGGTTCCGGCAAGCGCAAATACACCATTGTTGTTATAGGAGACTCCAAATATGGTTCCATCATTGGAGAGAACCGGGCTACTAAAACCTGCATCTTCTTTCGACCACAATTCCTTTCCCGAAAGATCGAGCACATGGAGTTTGTCAGCAGGGTAGTAAATGGTTTTGTCCTTTGCCAAAACCGGGGAAGTATAAACTGTTGATCCGGAAGAAAAGAACCATTTGGGATACCCATCGGGATGGATTGCATATATTGCGCCTCCGGAACTGCCGAATGTAAGTGCTGAAAAATAGATGGTTCCATTGTTGCTTATAACCGGTTCGGATGTAATGGCTTTGATGGCAGGATAACCGGATGGTGCTATGGGTGTTGTAAACTCCCACTTGCTGGTACCCGATGCCGGCTGAAAAGCAATAAGCCTGCTCCCGGCACCGGCATAAATAGTTCCATTGGTACCAATTACCGGAGCAGTACTGAAAAAGCCATCAATTTGGCGAACCCACTTTAGCTGGTCGATAGTTTTCTGGGGATAAAAAGCATACAACTTGCTTGATAACCGCCAGGGAATTACATACACAATTCCATCGGAACCTATGGTAGGATGTTGTATTACGAATTTATCGACAGGCACTTCCCAAATCAGTTTTCCGGCTACGGGATCAATAGCCAAAACCTTCTGCCCGGCACCAATATATACCATACCATCGGCAGCAACAGCAGGCGAGCTGGTCAGGTTCTGATCAGCAGTATAGATGAGTTTCATGGCTCCGGAAGTGGCATTAATACCATAAAAGCGGTTTTCTATATTCGTGTAAACGGTCCCGTTTTTTGCCACAGCGGGAGGTGCCGAATGCCCCAGGTTGATGCTCCATTTAATGGAACCACTAATCGGATCAAGAGCCGTAAGATATCCAGGCGTTGTTCCACAAGGCCAGCCGTCGGGGCCAAACTGGGTTATTACATCCTGAGAAGTAACAAGGATGTTTCCATTTAGTGCCACAGTTAAATTAGTGGGCAGTTGTTTGTCATCCGTCCAGTTGGACTGTAGCCACTTGATGTTTTCCACGGTAATGGTTGCCGTAGCCGAGTTCAATTCGCCTTTGGCATTTGAAATTTTCACCCAGTAGCTGGTGGTACTTGTAAGCGGAGCGGTTAAAAAAGAACTGGAATCGGCTCCAAGCGGGGTGGTAGTATCGCCGCTTTCGCCCTGGTACCATTGGTAATGTATGGGTGGGGTTCCCGTTGTTAAAACCGATAATGTGGCCGACTGTCCGCTGGCAATGGTTTGACTTTCGGGTTCAGCCCTTAATGCCGGAGCAATGGCCTCTTCGGCAGATTGACCGCTACAGATGGTTGTAATGGTAGTTGTTCTCGAAAGTGTTTCGGCATAAGGCAGGTTCAGTGTAGCACCATGCAGGGAGGCGTTGGTTGTGGATCTCACCGAAGGGGTAATGCTATCCAGCGCAAGTTTCCCGTAGTTGGCTGAAATACAACATGCAGGATTAAACCCATCAGCAGTGGTTTGCATTAGTACACCTTCTTTGGTAGCAGCCGCACTATTGCCTGCAAGCATGAGCCTGCGATCAGAGGTTTCGGCCAGGCCCAGGGGAATGAGGTTGTTTGATGGTGTAAAAACATGCTGCCAGCGGGGAGTAACTGTGCCATCACTATTTGCAGAGAACCTGTACATAAATCCACCCGGATAAGGCGTTTCGGTACCGGTTGAATTGGTGTAACCTGCCAGCAAAAGGTCGCCGTTGGAAAGTGAAATAAAGTTACCGGCACCAAAGGGTCCAAAAAGTCTTTCGTTGGCCGATCCATCCAGGATGGCTGTCCAGTTGTACGAATCGCCGGATACCGGGTAATTGACTAAAAGGATGGATTTGCCGTCTTTTTCTCCCTGATTTAATGTATTACTTCCATAAGAGCGGGTGTAAGCGGCTACAGCAAGCGTGTTTGCATTTACTTTTACGATGGATGAGGCATTGTTAATCACTTTCCTTTTTGCGCCATCCAGCAGATCATAAGCGCCATCCCAATCGCCTCCGCCAATAATAAGCTGCCGTTTCATCGTCAATCCATCTTTACTTATTGTGCCCAGGTAGAGGTTCCAATTGGTAGTTTTGTTTTTAATTGCACCATATATTTCGTAACCGGCAGTGGTTTCGGCAATATCAAAAACGGTGTTGTCATTCCCTGCCAGGATAGCCGATTGCCAGGTAACTTGTGTTGCGGCACCGTTCATTTTAATAATTTCAAAATAGTGATCGCTGCCGCCTACGGAGGTAACGGTTGATTTTGCAAGAATTAGAATGGAGCCATCGCTGGTTTCGATGGCACCGCTGGCCCAGGTATCGCCATTACCGGCAACCGGAACCATTTTGTAGGCCAGCACCGAAGAAAGGTCGGGTGACACCTTCAGAAAGAAACCGGTCTGGGTACTTGTCTGATTATCTTTATCAACATAGGCTACACCGGTAATAAGGAAATTGCCTGTAGAAGTCATGGATGCCGACATCACAAAACCGGAATTGCTGTCGAAAACATCTTTACCATCATCATAATTACCATTTGCATCCAGCTTAGTGAGATTAATAATGCCCTTGCCATGCTGTGATAAAAGCATATACCCGTCTGCCAGAGGGAAAACGGAATTCACCTCTGTTCCCTGGTTCTCAACCCGGAATATTTTTTCGAATGTGGATTGTGCTTTGGTAGTTTGAACCAGACAGAACAGTGAAATCAGCAAGATGTAAATTTGACTTTTCATGTGTTTATTTTTTAATTTTTACGGGTCACATGGAACTCCATGTCAAAATAAAAACATTTACCTGTGTGTCGAAATTGATTGATTTTGACATGTTCGTTTCATAACGGGAAATTTATTTTGAGACGATCATTTTCTTTGTTTCAACTTTTCCAGCTGCCCGGAGCTGGTAAAAATAAACCCCGCTTTTTAATCCACCACCATTAAAGGAAACTTCATAAGTACCGGCATTCTTGAATTCACTTAGTAAAGTTTTAACTTCTCTTCCAAAGATGTCATAAATCTTCAGAGTGGTATTTGCATTTGTTGGAATTGAAAATCTGATCGTGGTTATTTGGTTAAATGGATTTGGAAAATTTTGATTTAATTTAACATTGGCAGGGTGACTTATAAAGTAATCGTCATCTTTAACCCCTGTAATTACTGTTAGTGCCCCACCTTTACGAGTTATAATCGTGTTCCACATACTCATAGCGTTTCCTGCAACTTTACCTTTTCCAACAGTGAGATAATGATCATTCCCTATGGCTATCAAATCATTGCTTTCACTTGTATAGTAAGCAGTATATGTTTTACTTATACCAGCAGAATCAAGCCGGATTTCATTCCCACCAGGATCAATCTTATAGACTAATATAAATGGTACACCTGAACAATCATCCGGCTTTAATGCAAAGAAATTTCCGTCTGAGGTGCGTGAAATGGAGATAAATCCTGAAGGGTCTTCTGCACCGTAAGTTTTAGTAAACAAAGTATCGCCTTGCATATCTATTTTAAGTATGGCAGGTCTGGAATCGAGGTATCCGGCAATAATAAAATTCTCGTTTTCAACTTCAACTACATCATATCCAGCATCCCAGCGATCATTACGATCATATTTTTTAGTCCAAAGTGTATCGCCATCAGCATCCATCCGAATTAAATACAGATCGTAAGAAGTATCGGGTAACCTGAAAGAACCAACAATTAAATAATCACCACTGCTCGTTTCAATTATTTTATTCACCTGGTCAGATTTGGTACCGCCAATTAATTTGGTCCAGAGAGTATCACCGGAAGCATCCGTTTTAATTATCCATATATCACCGCCTTGTCCATAAGAACTAGTTCTCGCAGCTATGAGAAAACCTAAATCATCAGTTTGAATTATTGAATAGCCTTCTTCATCGGATGTACCGCCGTACCATTTTTGCCACTGAAGACTTCCGTTAGTATCTGTTTTAATCAGATAAACATCTTTCCCCCCGGCACCATATGATTTTGTAAATCCGGTTGCGACAAATCCATGGTCGTTAGTTTCAATTCCGGAATAACCCACTTCTTCCTGGGATGCGCCGCCGATCATTTTAGTCCAGATTGTATCGCAGGCTTCGTCAACTTTCATTAGAAATAAATTTCGTGTGGCCCATGAACCCTGACCACCCATATGCCCGGTAACGATATAATTTCCATCGGTAGTCTTTTCAATCGAGTTGGCTTCACTTTCAGTATAATACCATTGCGATCCTTTTTTAATATAATCAGCAAAATTGTAATACCCATCGGAGTTTCGGGGCGGATTAAGTTTTACAACTACAAGATCTTTCTCGGGCCCGGGTTCCCAATCATATCCGGTAACATATACATAACCTTCATCATCAGAAGTTATACCGTATGCGATATCCCCACCATAAGCCTGACCGGCATACCTGTATATCCAAAGATCACGACCAGTTTCTCCGTGGATTGAAGTCATTCCAAATTCACTTATCAAACCAACATAATAACCTGCGGCGTGAACGTTGCCATCAGGCGTTTGAGTTAATGCAAATGCCATATCGTAATAATTTATATAAACACCATTGTACCTGTATACCCACCTGAAATCCCCATCACTGCTTATACTGATTACAATAAAATCTAAATCTGCCTCACCTGCGCCGCCATCTCTGCCAGCAACGTAAATGTTTCCTTCTTCACCCTGAATTAAACGGTAACAAGTTTCACTCCAGTAAGGCTTAGGTCCAGGTCCATCATAAATATAATTCCATCGTTCGGTTCCACTTGAATTTAAACTTAACACTATAATGTCACTTTCGTTAGCACCGAGCCATCCTTCAGTTCCAGCTAAATAAAGGTTCCCATCATTTCCAGCTATTAAATCAACAGCTACATCGCCTCCATTATCATTGGAATTGTAGTAGTATGTCCAGTTTTCTTTTCCTGAATGATTAAGGCTGACAACAAAAATATCTTTCCCGTTTGGTGCGGCCCGGTTCAAATAACCGGCAACATAAATACTATCAGCGTCTCTATATTCAATCCCGACTGCTTCATCGTCGCATAAGGCAAATCCGCAATCTCCATTCAACCTGTAAACCCAGTTCTGCTGACCGAGATCATTTATTGAAACAGCGAAGAAGTCATAATCAACGCGACCGCAAGCATAAACATTACCATCATCTCCGCGAACCAGGTCATTTACGTGTCCGTAAGTCCCGGTTACATCTGTGAAAACATATTCCCATTCTTTTACACCGGAAGTGTCAATGCAAAGAACAAGAAATTTATTTCCATCTTCTTCAGTCTGAGTATGACCGGCAAGATAAATTTTGTTATTGCTGCCGTAAATAATTCTGTTAACTCCATCGTTAGAGCCGGTGTATGCGCCGTCATATGTATATACCCATCTTTGAGTGCCATCTTTCCTCAAACTAATCAGAATAATGTTATAATTAGTTGCGTTGTTATCCGTGGTTCCTGCAACATAGATGTTTCCATCATCACCGAAGATGATATCTTTACCCTGTTCATCACTCGAACCGAGATTGTAATCGTAATACCATTCGGTAGTTTGAGAGAAAGCTGTGCAAATCATTAACACAGCACACAAGAATAATAATTTTTTTTTCATTTTTATTCCTCCTGTTTAGCTTTTAAAAAAAATGGACTTAATAAGTTTACCCGCACTCAAATTATCCTTTTGGGATTATTTTATTAAAATCATTTTCTTTGTTTCAACCAACCCATTTACCAGCACCTGATAGAAATAAACCCCTGCCGGCAGGTTTAATGCATTAAAAGCCACCCTGTATTCCCCCTGCGTTTTGATCTCATCCACTAATGTTGCCAATACATGCCCTTTCAGGTCAAAAACGGAGAGTTTCACCAGCCCGGCTTTAAAAACCTGGTATTTTATTTCGGTACCAGCTGAAAAAGGGTTGGGGAAAACAGTACTGAACTGACCGGTTTGTGGTTGCGGTAATAGAAGCGGGTCTTCAATCCCAACGATATTACTTACTCCATAACCCAGTATACAGCCCACATCCCCAAAAATAAATCCGGTGGCTGAATCAGCGAAAAACACTGCATTCAGCTCCGTTTGTGCAGGCGATTGCTGCTCTTTCCAGGTTTCTCCTCCATCATTTGTTTGAATTATTACTCCATATTTACCACTTACAAATCCTTTTACGGGACTAACAAAGCAGATTGAATTTAAATCCTGAACGGTGCCACTGTTTAGGAAACTCCAACTGCTTCCGCCATTGATGGTTTTCATCATCAAACCGGCATTTCCGGCCATATAGCCGGTATCAGTATTTGTAAAGAAAATGGTATTGATATCGTTGGAAGTTCCTGATGCAACGGGGCTCCAGGTGTTGCCTCCGTTGGTGGTACGAAGAATGGTTCCTTTCGAACCCGCCACAAAACCGCTTGTGGCATTTTGAAACCATAGTGCCCAGAAGTATTCCAATGATCCGCTTGGAAGTTTTATCCAACTGGCGCCGCCATCGGTGGTTTTCATTATCCTGCCGCTACCACCGGCAGCAAAGGCAATGGATTGATCAATGGCTTGTATCCCGAATAGGAAATCGTTGGTAGTCATTGAAAACATCTGCCAGGTAGCTCCGCCGTCCTGAGTTTTTAAAACGCGTCCGCGCTCCCCGGCTATATAACCATGTGTAGAATCACTAAATGAAACCGAATACCACGAAAACTCCTCTCCCATACCAATATCAGCCATCTGCCAGTGTTGCCCTTTATCGGATGATTTTATAACCAGCCCGTTATTTCCTACTCCAATCCCTTTAACTTTGGTTGTAAAACATCCGGCAAACAGGCTTTCCCAGATTTCCCCTGATATTTTCACCCAATTAGCTCCTCCATCGGCCGAGCGGATAATGATCCCATATTCGCATACAGCAATAACATTCGATTCGTCAATTGCAACAACCGATAATATATGCCGGTAGTCGTTTAACCCGGTAGTAAGCAGCTGCCAGCTTGCACCGCCGTCAGTTGTTTTATAGATCTTACCTTTTCTGCATGAAGCAAAACCGGTAGTTGAATTTATAAATGAAACAGAATACGTGTATTCCCAGGGCGCTGATTGAAGATTTTGCCATGTTGCCCCACCATCTGTAGTTTTTAAAATTCCCCCGCCTACAGGAAACCAACCTCCCGAAAGATATCCGGTATTTGAATCGGGGAAACTCATGCCAGCAAGGGTGTTATCTGTGCCTGTATTTATATAATCCCAAGTTACACCGGCATTGGTGGTTTTATAAAACTCGCCCCAGTCGCCTGAAATAAATGCGGTATTCGGATCAACAAAATCAATAGCAAATAAAGTACGGGAGGTGTCCAGATACGATTTTTGCCACGAAGCTCCCCCATCGATGGTTTTCAGTACGATGCCGCTGTCGCCGATTGCTAAACCTTTCATATTATCCTGGAAGTAAACATCAGTCAGAATCTTGTCGGTTCCCGAATTGAGTACCGTCCAATTGCTTCCCCCATTGGTTGTCTTCAGTAAAGTGCCTCCCTGTCCAACAGCAAAGCCCGAATTTGAATCAATAAAAAAAACCGACCAGAGATATTCCTGAACTCCGGTTTGCTGCACTTGCCAGGTGTGCCCTCCATCGATTGTCTTAATAACAGTGCCGTGTTCGCCTGCGGCAAAACCAACCAATGCGTTAATAAAAAAGACCGACCTCAATGTGTTTCCTTGCGGGTTAGGATTCAACCAATTCCAATTGGCTTGCTGGGAATTTACAATAAGAGAGCTGGAAAGCAGAATGGCCACAACGAGAATTTTTAGATAATTCGCGGGAATTTTCATAACATTAGCCTTTAAAGTGAATAAACTATTTCAGATATACCATTTTCTTTGTTTCAACTTTCCTGTTTGCCCGAAGTTGATAAAAATATACACCAGCAGGCAACCCTGTCGCATCAAATTTTACTTTGTGCTCTCCCTTCGCCTGTTCGCTATCCACGAGCATTTTCACTTCGCGGCCTGTAAAATCATAAACTTTTAAAATGACATGGGCATCTTTGGGCAGTTGCCAGATGATAGTTGTGGATTCGGTGAAAGGGTTGGGGTAACTTTGGTATAGTTGGTATTTTTGAAGGGTTAAATCGAAATTATATTTATCTTCAACTCCGGTTATAGGACCAATGGGTAAGCAACCCGGTCCGCCATAAATACCAATATCATTTCGGAGGAGTCCTTTGGATGGCCATTTTGCTAATCCCGGATTAGCAGGATTTTCATTATCATTATAGATAGCATCCGGGTCACCTGCATCGATGCAGGGAGAACTATCGGCTAATAAAAACAGATATTCATTCTGAGAAGTGGAATCAGGATTATGATCAATATTGTTTTCATAACTACCACTATAAGTAAAATAGGTTCCACCGCCATACCAAAGGCCAAAAGCATCAGATCCACCTTCAATGTCACAATAATAAAAATGCGGATCAGAATTTTCCGAAAAAAGATGAACCTGGGATCCATTCGTAAATCCTGTATTCCACCAGATAATTGTATTTCTGAAAACCGGGCTTGAATTCACTTCGCAATCAATGCCTCCTCCCATTGGAGCCGAATTGTAAACTATTGTATTGTTAATAAATATCGGGTTACAATTAGCCTCCAGATCCACACCTCCGCCTTCCTGGTCTGCGGTATTTTTATATATTAAATTATTTCTTATCAATGGATTACAATTTGTTATCATTTGAATTCCAGCGCCATATTTGGCAGAATTTTTTACAATGATATTTTCAATTATATTTGGATCAGCGCCATTGCTCAAGCCCAAACCACCACCAGAACTCAGAGCTACATTATTCTCAATTTTGTTATTTATTATTTGCGGATCACAGGAAGATACAGCAATTCCACCGCAGGCGAAACCGGCACCATTTTGATAAATAGTGTTACCCTTAACGATTATAGCAGAATTTGAAATTGCAATACCGCCGCCGGCATAAGCTGCGAAGCTATGAGAGATAAGCGAGTTTGAGATAACCAAATTGTCATAACTTTCTACTGCAATAGCACCGCCATTATTATAAGGTGAACCTCCTACCGCTTTTCCCCACTCCAGGCGGCAGAAACTAATCCTGGAAGTATCATCGCCGGGAGTTGAATTACCAAACCTCATACCATGCCAGCCTCCATAAGGTACTGATAAATTCCGAAATCCGGTTGTGTCATCAATCGTAAAACGGATAGAATCATTCCTTGTGCCAACTGCCAGTAGCTGACCCTGAACATTGAATTTGTAATGATCCTGAAACTCAACTAAAACACCAGGTTCAACAGTTAAAGATTGCCCTGATGAAATCGAAATGTCGCCTTCAATTAAGTAGGGAGAACCTGCGCGTGTCCAGGTGCCGCTTACATTTCCTGTTAAGATATGCGTTTGAGCGAATGATATAGCTCCTAATAAAAACATAAAGCCAAACATCAGTCCTTTGAGATAAATCCTGATCGTTTTCATGACATTGGTTTTTATCCCGATATTTCGGGGTGGAAAAATTTATTTAATAAGCACCATTTTCGTAGTTTCACTTATTCCATTTATGCGAAGCTGGTAAAAATAAACCCCGGCCGGCAGCCCTTTTGCATCAAAGTCTACTTTGTGCTCGCCCTTCGCCTGCTCACAATCCACAAGGGTTCCCACTTCACAACCGGTAAAATCATAAACTTTTATAACGACATGAGCTTTTTGGTGCAGTTGCCAGGAGATGGTGGTGGTTTCGGTGAATGGATTGGGATAATTCTGGCGAAGCCTGTAGTTTTTATCTGGATTTATGTTCTCCGGGATAAAGGTTACTCCGCCATCGGTTGTTTTAAGTATGGTTCCTGAATAACCGACAGCCCAACCCAGGCTTGGACTCGCAAAATAAACATCAATAAGGTAGTTGTTGGTGCAGGTGGTTCGGGTGGTCCAGTTGCCGCCTCCGTCAGAGGTAATAAAGGTATTTCCCGACTGTCCACAGATCCATCCGTTGTTAGAATCAGTAAAGTGGATTCCGAAAAGAGCAGCGGTTGACCCGATGTTTTTGATGGTCCAGTTGTTCCCGCTATCAGTAGTATAAAGCAGGGTACCGGCTAATCCGGCAATCCATCCTGTTGAGGCATTGATAAAATACATCCGGTTCAGGTCAACGTTTATCGGGCTGACCTGGCTCGTCCAGGTGGTGCCGCCATCAATGGTTTTAAGTATCGCGCCTCCTCTTCCGATTGCCAAACCTGTATTTTCATTAAAAAAGCAGACATCGAAAAGGTTTGAACTGACCCCGCTGGTCTGGCTTGACCAATAAGTACCTCCATCAGTCGTTGCTACAATGGTGCCGCTGTTTCCTACCGCCCAGCCTTTTTGGTTATTAATAAAACAGATCTTGTTCAATCTTGATGTTGTACCGCTCGCCTGCTGGAGCCAGCTGGTTCCGCCGTCCGAAGTTTTCATAATCATGCCGTCAGAGACGCATATCCAGCCGGTATTGACATCAAGCATGCTGATGGAATTGACGGAGCTATAGGTAGTCAATGATTGATTTATCCAGGTGGCACCCCCGTCGGAGGTTTTAAAAATACCGCCAAGCTGTCCTACCACCCAGCCATGAATGGAATCAAGGAAATGCATGTCCTTCAGGTCATTTAAGAAACCGGAAGTTGATAAATTCCAGTTGGTGCCCTTATCGCTTGATTTCAGGATCAATCCTCCCTGGCCAGTGCAAAAGGCGAGTCCATTGCCTGCATATGACACCGACCTGAGCGTTTTCTGAGTAGGATCGGGGCTGAAAGAATCATCCCAGGTAGTGCCACCATCGCTTGTTTTCAGGATCAATCCCTGAAATCCGGCGACCAATCCATTTTCAGAGTCACGGAAACTTACAGAGTATAAATCCAGTATGGTGCCCGATTGTTTTGCAATCCAATCCAATCCCCCATTGGTTGTTTTCAGGATTGTTCCATCATCACCGGCAATCCAGCCGGTTTGCTCATTGATGAAGGTGATTGAATTTAACAACTTGACAACCGGGCTTGATTGCATTTGCCAGGTTTCACCGCCGTCAAAAGTGTTGATAATTGTTCCATACGAACCGCATGCCCAGCCATGCAATGAATCGGTAAAGCAGACCGATGTCAATATTTGTGTGGTTCCGCTGGTTTTCGGAATCCATTTAGCACCGCCATCGGTTGTTTTAATGATAGTGCCTCCACCTCCAACTGCCCAGCCCAGTTTACGGTTTAGTAAGAATATTGCGGTCAGGCCGGAAAAGGTGCCGCTGGTTTGCTGAATCCAGGTTAACCCGCCATCTGTCGTATTGAGGATTCTGCCATCCAACCCGGCCAGCCAGCCGTTATCAGCATTAGTAAAAAAGACGCTTAAGTAGTAATCGGACTGATTTATTGTTTTATTGATCCAATTAGTACCTCCATCATGGGTCATTAAAAATGTTCCCTGGTATCCTGCCGCAAACGCATGGTTTTCATCCAATGCATGTATCGAGTACAAATCATTTCCCTGTGGAAGCGGATTCTGCCATATCCAATCGGATTGCTGGGGAGATGCCAATAAAGGAAAGAAAAACAAAATGGCCATCACCAGGCCCTTTAAATAATTCGCTGGAGTTTTCATGACAGTTGTTTTTAAACTGGATAAATTATCTATAATTTATCATTCTCTTTGTTTCAATTTTGCTGTTTGCCCGAAGTTGATAAAAATATACACCGGCAGGCAACCCTGTCGCATCAAATTTTACTTTGTGCTCTCCCTTCGCCTGTTCGCTATCCACGAGCATTTTCACTTCGCGGCCTGTAAAATCGTAAACTTTTAGGACAATATGGGCATCTTGTGGTAGTTGCCAGGAAATGGTAGTGGCAGTGTTAAACGGGTTTGGAAAGTTTTGGCAAAAAATAAAATCATTTGGAATTAAAGTAACTTTTTTATCATCGACAGAAGTAACTGAACCCTCATTTATCCTTATAATTCTGCCTTCGTTACCGATTGCATACCCATTATTCTCATTGCTAAAACAGAGCTCGTTGATAGAGCTGGTTAAAAATAGCTGAGTTGACCAGGTTATCCCGCCATCGGTTGTGTGAGCAACTTTAGAGTTGCCAATTACATATCCTGAATTTTCGGTACTAAAAAATATTTCCCCTGAAAAGCCAATAGTTGATAAAACAGTCCAATCAGTTCCACCATTAGTCGATTTTAGGACTTTTTTATCCGAACTAATAAAAAGTGTGTCTCGGGATAAGAAACATACGTCCACAACACTGAAATCTTGTGTGATATTTTGCCAGCTCATACATCCATCAGTAGTTTTATAAATTCGGTATTCATCTCTTACATACCCGGTTAAACTATCGGAGAAATACATATCTTTAATATCATTACTGCCCGGACTGGTTATTGAATTCCATTTCGCCCCACCGTTAGTTGTTTTAATAAGCGCGCCAAAACTTCCACCAGCAAATCCTTTGTTTTTATCAATAAAATAAATTGAGAAGAGTTGATTCGGAATACCGGCATTTTGAGTCGACCATGTGCTTCCGCTATCGGCTGTGAATCCGATAAAAGGGCCATTGCCGGCAATATATCCGGTATCAGCATTGAAAAAGTGAGCAGAATAAATTGTTGGATTACCAGGAATTACAGTCCGGAGCCATGTGTTACCTTGATTGTTAGTTCTTAAAATTACACCTGATGAACCAACTATTATCCCGTAGTCGGGATTAAAAAAAGTTATATCGTTTAAGTCGGCGGTGGTAAGATTTTGATAAAGGTCTGCCCAATCAGTTCCACCGTTCATTGTTTTATATATCTTTCCCTGTTCGCCAACAGCAAATAATGTATCGTGATTCAGTGCACAGATTCCATACAGTTCGGCATATTTATTCATCGAAACATTATTCCAAACCATTCCGCAATCCGTGGTAACCAATACTAATGCATGTCCCTGATTATCTTTTCCAACAGCATAAGCGCTGGTATCGTTTGTGGTTTTCACGCAATTTAAGTAATACCATGCACTATTATTTGTTCGAATCCAGTTTTCGCCGCCGTTGGTAGTGGTTAATATCATTTCGCTTGCAACAATATAACCGGTATCCGGATTCGCAAAGTGAACTGAATTAAGCCAGGATGTAGTACCTGAATTCTGCAAAATCCAGTTAGTTCCACCATCAATAGTTTTGATGATTTTACCGTCTATTCCAACAGCATAACCAATGTTTTCATTCACAAAGCTGATATCATTCGCCCAAAAATTAAAACTCAAGGTTTGTTGTGACCAGTTTTGCCCGCCATCCGTTGTTTTAAAAACAAGATCCTTTGGCCCGGTAACGTATCCAATATTTTCGGTCATAAACGAAGTGTACACATAATCATTTGTTGGTAGAGTGAGCTGATTCCACGATTGACCTGAATCAGTTGTTTTGATGAGCTTTCCGGAATATCCGCCTATGTATCCTACATCAGTTGTTGGAAATTCGATTGAATAAACAGGAGTAGTAATACCCAGATTAACAATCTGCCATGTTACGCCGCCGTTTGTTGTTTTAATCAGTGTACCTTCCTGTCCGACAGCAAAACCGTTGTTTATGTCAATAAAAGAAACGTCCATAAGTGTATTCCCTTGAGGATATGGATTTTGCCAATACCAGCCTGATTGCTGAGATGAAGACAAAAAAGGGAAGGAAAACAGAAAAACCATTAACAGGCTTTTAAAATAATTTTTGGAAGATTTCATATCCAGGGTTTAAGGTATGTATGAATTATCTGACGTATACCATTTTCTTTGTTTCAACTTTCCCATTTGCCTGAAGCTGATAAAAGTAAACCCCTGTCGGCAAGCCCATGGCATTAAAAATAAGCTGATGATCTCCCTTGGCCAGCTCATAATCCACCAGTGTTTTTACTTCGCGTCCTGTAAAATCATAAACTTTCAAGATGACATGGGCCTCTTTGGGCAGTTGCCAGGTGATGGTTGTGCTTTCGTTGAATGGGTTTGGGTAGTTCCGGATTAATGTATTATCCGAAATTTGATTTCCGAAAGGTATATGAGCTATTGAAGTATAAATACCGCCACCATTTATTGTTTTTAGTATTGCACCGGATTGATTTCCGACCACATATCCCGTATCCACGCCTTTTGGGAAACAAACGGAGGTAAGCGAATAGCCATAGGGAACCGGAACAATATTCCAGGTTGAACCGCCATCAGTTGTTTTTAGTAAGCGGGAAGGCTTTGCTCCGTACATCCCATCTGCGGCAAGGTAACCTACTTGCGGTGTAGGGAAAGATATATTGTACAGATTGGAAGTTGTTCCGGCATCTGTGGTTGTCCAGCTATTTCCGCCATCCGTAGTTTTTAAAATCTTGCTGTTATGTGCGCCACCGGTACTGGATAATGCATAACCGGTTTGAGAATCAAATGGGAATAAGATATCATACATATATGATGCCGGAGAATTACCGTCATGTTTAAGTTCCCAATTTGCGCCACCATCAGTTGTTTTATAAATTCTCTCATTTTCTGTTGCTACATATCCGATTAAATTATCAGTCGGAAAACTCATTGCCATAATATATTTGGAGAAAGACCCAATCGGAGACCAGGTTTTGCCACCATCCGTGGTTTTAGCCAGCCTGCCTGATTCTCCGCTTACATAACCGGTAGTGGAATTAACAGGGAATTCCACATCATATAATAATTTAGTGTTCCCGCCAGTTAAAGAATTCCAATTCTGCCCTCCATCAACTGTTTTTAATATAGTTCCATAATCACCAACAGCATAGCCAGTGTCACTATCCAAAAGCTGAATTTTGATTAAATTTTTAGATGTATTTGTACTTTGCTGAACCCATGCGTCACCGCCATTTATGGTTTTTAAAATAACCCCGGTGGAACCAGATATATAACCAGTTTGTGAATTGACCGGAAAATCAATACTGTTCAGAAAGAAATAGGGGACACCTGTGCGCAGGTTTGACCAGTTTGCACCGCCATCAGCAGTTTTTAGTACTATTCCATTAGAACCAACAATAAAACCTGACTGATTATTTATAAAATCGACAGAATTATAAAAATAGGTACCAGAAACATTGGTATTTAGCGTTTGCCAGTTGTTGCCGCCATCAGTGGTTTTTAAAGCTGTATTAAAATCGCCGGCAACATAACCGGTTGTTTCATTCTCAGGAAAACAGATTGATTTATATGAGTTATTGCCGGTGTAAACTGAAACCCAGGTTTCCCCGGAATCTGTGGTCTTTAAAATGGTTCTGTTGCCTGCAGCATAACCGATTTGATTGCTCACAAAATGAAATGATTTAATATCGCCAAACGCTGCTAAAACTGGTATCGTTTTTCGAACCCAACTGGTACCGCCGTCAATGGTTTTATAGATTGAATTATTCCCGGATCCATTATGATGTCCGGATGCAAAACCTGTAAGTTTATCGAATGGAAATCTGATTGCAATTATTCCCTCATCCAATGAGTCCGCCTTTGCCCAATTCAGCCCTCCATCGGTTGTTTTAAAAATAAAATTACGTTCAAGCCCTATGCTGCCTCCAACATAACCTGTTTGCTCATCAATAAAGTTTATTGAAGATAAATAATAGATTGGGTTACTATTTAAATTTTGCCAGTTAATTCCACCATCGGTAGTTTTAATAATGGAAGATCCTTCTCCTTGTGCATATCCTACCGCAAAACCTGTTAAACCATTTTGCAGGAAATCGGCTTGCCGGAGGTTTCTGGTTGTACCGGTGTTAAGTATATCCCAGGTAATGCCACCATCTGCTGATTTCATAACAGTTCCACCATTTCCAATAGCATAAGCCAGATTTTGATGAATTATATTTACCTGATAAAGGTCGTTTCCTTGCGGCTTCGGGTTCTGCCATATCCAGTCGGATTGCTGAGGAAATACCATTGAGGGGAAGGAAAACAGACCGGCCATCACCAGGCCTTTTAAATAATTTGTAGGACTTTGCATGACATGAGTTTATTAAAGTGAATAAATTATTTCAGATATAACATTTTCTTTGTTTCCACTTTCCCATTCACCCGAAGCTGATAAAAATAAACCCCGGCAGGCAAGCTCTGAGCATTAAAAGTAGCTGTATGTTCGCCCTTCTCCTGCTTGCCATCCACAAGGGTTTTCACTTCACGGCCTGTAAAATCATATACTTTTAAAACTACATGAGCATCGTTAGGCAATTGCCAGGTGATGATGGTGGCAGTATTAAATGGATTGGGCTGATTTTGATACAATTGAAAAGAATCAGGTGCGGAAGGTGATTCATCAACAGAAGTATATTCACCCGGATCATAGGCAAAGAGATAACCCTTATTGTACACCGTTAAAGCTGTTTTTCCACCTGCCCGGGTTAAAATTCTTGTTCCGTGAGTTTGAGAATTTGTATTGAGAGTTACAAATATTCCCAGATTTCCATCAAACAGCAGATGACTTGGATTGTCTGGATTTAAAGGAGTATGATATATAAAAATATTATTATTACGGTATTCGATACCCGAATAATTAATGATAGGGTGCGCTGCTACCGAATTTGTAATCGCACTGTATCCATAATAATTCTGATCGTTGGCAGGCATTATAAAAATGCTGTCGGCGGAATAAAAGGTTCCGCTCTTTGAAGCCAGTATCGTGATTTCATTCCCTGATTCAGCATTATAAAATGTTGTTGAGTGTTGGTTATTATCTGTAAGAAAATAATACCCGCTTTTTTCTCCGGTTATCACTCCGGAAGAAGCTACACTTTTCACCAGCCAGGAATCATTTGCAACGGAATAAAGTAAATGCTCTGCCGGCTGGGTATAGTTTACAAATTTTACAAGGGAATAGTCTTTAGTGCCAAATACATCAAAATAATTGTTGCTTGTGGCAAAACTGACATTTTTTATGCTATCGGTTGTTCCGCTATAATTAAATACGGTCATTCCCTGGGCTCCGGGGCCTTTGTAATAAACAATTGTGGCATAGTTATTCCCAAGCCCTATACTCTGAATACCAGGGAATTGCCCTGCCTGCCAATCGGAATTATAGATCGTCGAATCGCCGCTGAGGATATCGTAAAACACAAGTTTATCTTTTGTGGTAAGGGCAATTATGTGTCCTCCGATATAGTTTACATTCCTGTAATCGTATGTAATATTAAAATCGTGCTGGGTAAAAGCGCGGGAATAAACATCATAGGTTATCAGGTTAACTTTATTTCCTTTATCCTTATCGTAAATAATATGATATATACCCTGACCACCGGTTCCCATATCATTAGGAACGAGGTGGGTTTCGTTGTAATTATACTCATACGAAAATTCATCAAATGTGCCGGTAAGCGTATTAAATACCCATAAGTATGAAGTGGCCATACCATTTGTACCTACCTCGGATCTTGAATTGAACAGGTAACACAATCTGGGGTAAACCCTTTTTAAATCATATTGATGAAGTACATCGTTTATATATATATCGGAGGATTTGGTAACGAAAGTACCCGTATAGGAACTGTACCCACCGCATAAGTAAATAGCACCTGAAGTACCCCCAAAAATAAATCCATGCTCCAATTGACGGAATAAAGGCAAGTTTACGCCTGTGATTTCTGAAAGTGATTTAGTAACCGCGCTATATGCAACCAGCGTTTGCAATGTAAGATTATCTGAAAAGATATTTAAGCACAAGTAATCATCTCCCGTATAAACATCGCCGTTGAAAGCTGAACCAACTGAAGAGTAGCTTGCGCTTCTGATCTGCGAATCTTCCGCGTCGAAAACATATATTTTTGAGTTGGTTACCACATATCCCATTCCCGCATTACAACCAAATAATTTTCTGGCAGTAGTCAGTACCTGCCCTTCGAATCGCAAAACAGCAAAATCACTATTTATTGCACTATAAAAAACTGCCAGCGAATCGTTCAGCAGCATAGCACAACTGCCACCAGCAGCAGCATCTGTCCAGGGAAGAGTCGTAGCTATTGCAGCTGAATCCCAGTTTCCGATAATAGTGCTGAATGCATAAACCCTGTTTGATACTGTTTCGGAGAATATGATACTGGTTTCGCCAACAGCATATTTGTTATCCGAAGTGAGCGTCTTTCCTACATGTAGCATATCCCAAAATGATTGCTGCGAATATGCCATCAAAGAGACTGAAAACAGAATGGCTATCACAAAGCCTTTAATATAATTTCCGGAAGTTTTCATGACATGGATTTTTATCCTTACAGATCAGGATGTATACTTATTTTAAGAGGATCATTTTCTTTGTTTCAACCCTTCCATTTGCCTGAAGCTGATAAAAGTAAACCCCTGTCGGCAATCCCATGGCATTAAAAATAAGCTGATGTTCTCCCTTGGACAGCTCATAATCCACCAGTGTTTTAACTTCCCGGCCTGTAAAATCGTAAACTTTTAAAACTACATGGGCTTTTTGGGGCAGTTGCCATGAAATAGTTGTATTCCCTGTAAATGGGTTTGGATAGCTCTGGTTAAGAATAATTCTGGCCGAAAACGGATCTTCATTAGTAGATAATTGATTTTCAATGAGTTTGATACTTCCGTAAAACAATGTATCGGGTCCATAGGGCAGAGCTGTGCGAGGTCCGGCAGTTGCTATTATCTGTTTACAATATTCTGCGAAATATCCCCGGCGCGTATCTGTTTTAACAATTGCGCCACTTATAAATCTCTTTATGTCAGCAGGGATCGGTATGGGATCACTCCAATGGACAGCATCATGGCTGAAAGTTACCTGTGTATTTGGATTTTTAACTTTATTCAGATTCAGATACAATGTAAACAATCCTTCGGCATTGCAATGCATTCTGAAATAATTAAGTGTATCGTTTGGCGCCAGATTCAGTGAAACTGTTTGAGCCGGCTGAAAATCTATACTGATTTTTAATTCAGGAACACCCAGTTTGTTATTCTTCAGATAGGCAATATAAGTATGATCTGCTGTATCGACCCATGCATCGAAACGGTTCCAGGCAACAGCAATTGAGTCGGTAACAGTAACGGGTGCTGCCCAACTTGTACCGGTATACCGGACATAGAATAAACGTGGTTTGGCAACGGCAGTGGTTGTTAATTCTCTGCTCATGACAATGGTAACGCTACCTTGCCGATCGGGAACAATTGATAAAGTATTATAAATGAATCTATCGACGGGGGCATCCGTAAATTTTACAATTGTTGTTGTTGCTCCCCAGGTATTTGACGTTGCATTTCGTATCCATTCCCAAACGGTCCCACCATTGCTATACCATCCATAATAATTTGCAACGATATGTACATGGTTGCCTGCATCAACAAATAAACCCTCAACTATTGACCCATAATTGCCTGGATGAGTATTTACGAGTTCTTTTACCCAACTTCCGGTTTTATTGTTCACGCAATAGAGATCAAAGTACCATTCCGTTCCATAACTAGTTGCTGAGGGATTTGAATAATTTAAATTATTATTCACAGTAATACCAATGAATACTTTACCCGCAGTATCCACCGTTAATGCACAGTTTCGTATATCGCCTTCATGTGAAGTAATGATCTGTTCTTTACTCCAGTTTTCTCCATCATCGGTCGATTTAAAATAATACAAATTGTAGTTGTCAACATATGCAACGTGTTCGCTACCGTTCGGTTCTTTGAAATAAGAGTTAATGGTGTAATGCCCGAAAGATGCGGGATTGGGAAATCCACTTGTGCGAAAATTTTTACCAATATCCAGGTTTGCACCTCGAAAAACCACAGTGTCGGGAAGGGTTGATTGCGCGTTTACAACCGATCGCCCAACAAGGGTGAAAAACAGAATTGCCATCACCAGTCCATTAAAATAAATTCCGGGAGTTTTCATGACATTTGATTTATTGGTTAAATTACTTCATGTATAACATTTTCTTTGTTTCTATAATTCCATTCGCATTTAGCTGATAATAATATGCTCCTTTAGATAAGCCTGAAGCATCAAAACATAGGGTATGCATACCTTTGGCCTGCTCACATTCCACAAGTGTTTTTACTTCACGGCCCGTAAAATCGTAAACTTTTAAGATAACATGGGCATCTTGAGGCAGTTGCCAGTAAATGGTTGTGCTGCCGGCAAATGGGTTAGGATGATTTTGGAAAAGTAATAATCCAGCTGGTGTTGTTTGGCTGGATTCAATACCAAGGTATGATGCGCCTCCATCTGTTGTATGAAGTATTGTCCCGTCTTCGCCAACTGCTGTGCCAATTAATTCATTAACGAATGAAACCGAATGTAAACCACTGCATCTGCCACTATCCTGCTGAACCCAATTTAACCCGCCATTAACAGATTTATAAATAACGCCAATATTACCTACCGTGTATGCCACCTGTGAACTTACAAACTGAACATCATATAATGTTTCCGAAATGCTGTTGCGCATCTTGAGCCAGTTTTGTCCTCCATTAGTTGTTTTAAGTATCAGAATTGAATCCATATCCTGGCCTACAGCCAAACCGTTGTTTAAATCAAGAAATGAAATAGAGAATAATGTGCTTTCAGGGGCATTACTAACCTGAACTGTCCAGTTGCTTCCACCATCAGATGTATGAAGAATGGTTCCATGATCTCCCACAGCAGTACCATTATTGTTGTCAACAAAATCAACCCCATACAGATTATAACCCGGATTTTCTGATTGAAGGGCCCAATTTGCGCCTCCATCCGAGGTTCTGAGTATTCTTCCTCCCTGGCCAACTGCAGTGGCGTGATTAGCGTCAGCTACTGATATATCCGCAAACCACAAATAAAATCCATTCCTGAATTGCTCTACCCAGGATTGTCCTCCATCATTGGTATGTAATATACTGGCTTCATAACCAGTAGCAAAACCATTATTAGCATCAGCAAAACCAACAGTGTGTAAACCCGGTCCACCTATCTGCTGCTGAACCCAATTGCTGCCTCCATCTGAAGTTTTATAAATTGTGCCCTGAGCTCCTACTACTGTTCCATGATTAACATCAGAAAAGCAAACGCCATATAATGCACCAACTATTCCACCAGATTGTGCTATCCATGTACTTCCCTGATCGGAAGTTTTAACTATTCCATATCCAACAGCAATTGCGGTGGTATCATTCAATACACAAACATCAAAGCCGCCGTCAGGATAATAATAATTTTGCGCTGCTTCCCACGTTTGCCCGCTATCAGATGAGATAAGTATCAGGAAACCTCCACAAGCAGCAACACATTTATTTGTATTGAAAAACTTTACACTGTTTATGTCGTCATACGTTTTTTGTGGAGAAATGTTCCAGCTATTTCCGCCATCAGCAGTATATAGTATAGTTCCGTTGAAGCCGGCAACAATACCAATATCAGGATTTGAAAATGAAACGCTATAAAACTGCTGATTGATTGGGCTGGTTTGGGAATTCCAGGTTTTCCCTCCATCGTTACTTCGGAGTATGGTACTATTGTTGCCAACAGCGGTTACGTTATTTTCGTCTATGATATCCACCGCATTCAGTAAACTAGATGTTCCGCTGGATTGCACGGTCCATGTCTCCCCTCCATCAGTTGTGCGCAGGATTTTCCCGGCATCGCCGACAATGATCCCGAAGTTGAAATTCAGGAATGCGACAGCATTTAAATTCGGATACGTGCCGACGGACTGAACCAGCCAGGTATTGCCACCATCAGTCGATTTCAGAATTGATCCGCCTTTTCCTACAGCAATTATATGATCCGGATCAATAAAACTTACACCATACAAATCTTTGGTAGTGGGACTTGCAATTTTTTCCCAGCCGGAACCTCCGGTGCCGGTTTTTAAAATTGTCCCTTCAAGGCCAACAGCAAGTCCATTATTACCATCGGCGAAGCTACATGATCGTAAAACATTTCCTTCGGCTTTGGGATTTTGAAAGTGCCATCCGCTTTGTGCTATCAGAGCACTTGTAAAAATGAGATTAATGATCACATAAGCCATTAAATAGTTCAGGTTTCTCATAGATTTTCTTTTTTGAAAAATTAATTATTTGAAGCTTATCATTTTCTTTGTTTCAACTTTTCCATCTGTCTGAAACGGATAAAAATAAACTCCGGCAGGCAACCCGGTTGCATCAAGTTTTGCCACGTGTTCTCCCTTTACCTCAATGTCATTTAGTTAAGGAATTGTCTTTCGAAATTCGAACAAGGAAAACCGATTTTTGATGTCCGAAGTGTAGGTATTTCAATGATGTACATCTAAAATCACAATTCATTAATCCTTGTTCTCAAATCAGTAAATGCTGAACTTAATGACATTGCCCTTTACCTGCTTGCCCAAAAAGCATTTTCACTTCACAGCCTATAAAATCGAAAACGTTTAAAACAAAATAGGTGTCAAATGGAAGCTGCCTTGAAATATTTGTGTTTTCGAAAAATGGGTTCGAAAAATTTTGATTCAGAATAATTTCAGGAAACTGCGAATCTTTTTTAAAACCAACAGGTTCAAAATCATTACCACCTGATGGCTTGTATTTTTTATCAGGCGCAAGCAGCTCATTATCAATACCATCACATACTTTCAAAAGCACAAATGCATTATTATACAATTGATGATGTTTATCACTGAATTGTTTTCGTATTCCAGACATTATTATTGATGCCATAAAATCCGTAACAAGAAGTGGTTGCACAATAAGAATAGAAATCGCTACAAAGAAGAGTGTCATTTTCATACAATATACTGATTATACAAATGTTATACTGTTTTAACCTGGCT
This sequence comes from Bacteroidales bacterium, assembly GCA_030654075.1. Taxonomy (GTDB): domain Bacteria; phylum Bacteroidota; class Bacteroidia; order Bacteroidales; family UBA4417; genus UBA4417. The sequence continues at coordinate 65,239 of JAURYB010000056.1, forward strand.
TCTTAAATCATCACCTAACTCCTGAATAACCAAGAATTAGTTTTAAAAAACTTTTAATTGCAAAAAGGGAAACATCTCCAAATGGATTTGTATGTGAAATATCACAACTTAAAAAGTGTAAGTCAAATAGTCGGAAGAGCGTTAGTCAGATGATTTTAGTGAAATGCATCCTTATTTTTTCGCTAACAAGCTGATTTCAGAATTTATAGCAGAAGATATATCAGATAAACTGACATATAAAATTACGACAATAAATTGTTTTTTGAATATGCAATCCAATTTTTTTTGTATAAATCACAAATTACTTTACAGAAACTTAAATGTGAAAATTTGATATCCCATTTAATAGCTATTACAAATATATTGAACAGATGTAGTATAGTCGGGTAATTATTTTTAAAGGATTAAAATGTGTCAGTTTGTTCAAAATATTCGTTACTCTGATTATCGGAATTAAACCGGAATTGTATCATTTTGAGGATAATAGTCTGATTTGAAAAATTACGGCTTTCACTTTATCAATATATACTACTGATAGTGTGGCACTTAATTCTTTGGTATGTTTCTTGATAAGCATCCATTGAAAGCAATACATTAATGTAACTAAAATTACAATTAGATGTAAAGCCCAAATTATGCAGAAAAAGAAATAATTCTGGTTTTATCAAGAAATAGATTTTGAGCAATAGTTTTTAGGGATTTTATCACATCAGGGCTTTCCTCAAATAAGGATTAACTTAACTTTAGTAAAAAGCAAAAGAGTTTAAATACCTCACCATCATTTTGTTACTAATTAACAAAAAGAAAACAAATGCGGCTTCAGGCCAATTTTTTATTGGTAAAAAACCACTTTTGAATTCGATTACAGGATTCCTCTTCAATTAATTTTTCAACTATCTTTGCATCACTATATTGAAAAATGTTTGGAGTATTGAATTAGAGATATATTCTATACTATATCTGCTTAAAATCAGTAAAAAAAATAAATGATAGAAATGAAGCAAACACTATTTCTACTGCTTATCATGGTTTTTCTTTCTGCTAATGGTCAAAGTCCTGACAGGAAAGTTGAAATTAAAAATCCTGGTGTAGAAAAACAAACTAGTAGTACATATACATTCAAAATTCTCCCTTCAAATAATGACACCTGGTGTTATGATATTTATAGAGGGGGGGAAATGATTATTCATCAGGTCAATATACCAGGATTACCAGGGAATGATGGATTTAAAAATAAATCAGATGCCGAAAAGGTAGCCAGGCTTGTGATAAAAAAACTAAAATCCGGGGAAATGCCTCCAACAGTTACCATTGATGAATTAAAGAATTTAGAAGTACTAGAAAAAAAATAGTTTTAACATGAAATAGCCATGATTGGAATAAATCACCAACCGGAGATGATATTAAAATCAATCTGGCGAACCTTTAGCTCACGAACACCTTTAAAAATAAGCAATACGTGAGTAATTCCATCTGACCTTTAAAAAAGCACCTGCGAAGCAAGCATTAATACCGCTGAAAATAAGCAATGCATTAATAAATTAATAACAGATGAAACGAACATGACAAAATCAGCCAATTTTGACTCACAGGCGGATGATATTATTTTGTCATGGAGTTCCATGTGACCCGTTAAAAATAAATAATAACACATGAAAAAAAACATCACAGTTCTCATTCTCCTAAGTTTCATTTATAGTGTTTTTATACTGAAATCATTTGCCCAGGTACCTGATACCTGGTTTGAAAAGAGCAATTTTGCCGGGCCTAACAGGTTTGGATCAGTTGGTTTTAGTATTGGCTCAAAAGGATATATCGGAACAGGCATTGAGAATTCGAAATTAACAGATTTCTGGGAGTACGATCCATCAAATGATACTTGGTCTCAAAAAGCGAGTTTTGGAGGAACAGCAAGAGTATATGCTTCCGGATTCAGCATAGAGGCTAAGGGATATATTGGATGTGGTAATAATGATACTCTAACAAAGGACTTCTGGGAATTTGATCCGGCTACCAATATCTGGACAAAAAAAGCTGACTTTGGTGGAGATCCCCGAAGCGCTGCTGCCGCTTTCAGCATTGGATCAAAAGGGTATATGGGTACCGGACTCATAGATGCCACAACAAGGGTAAATGATTTTTGGGAATATGACCCTGCAATGGATACCTGGACTCAAAAATCAAATTTCGGGGGATCAACCAGAGCTTATGCCGCAGGTTTCAGTATTGGCAATAAAGGCTATATAGGAACAGGTAATCATCCCGGAACTCTTGAAAATGACTTTTGGGAATATAACCCGGAAGATGATACCTGGATCAAGAAAGCTGATTTTCCCGGAGCCGGTAGGTTTCAGGCAATTGGAATCAGTACAGCAACAAAAGGGTATATAGGATTAGGTGATATAGGGGGTTCATATGACAATGATTTTTGGGAATATAGCCAAGCGCAGGATAGCTGGACCAAACGAACCAACTTTAGTGGACAGGCAAGAATTCTTTCAACTGGGTTTAGTATTGCTGACATTGTGTATGTTGGGATAGGTTATGATGCCCTTAACAATATTAAATATACTGATTTTTGGGAATATACCCCGTGTGTTCCTCCTGCAATAACCCTGGAACCGGGTAGTCAATCTATTACATATGGCTCCACAGCTAGTTTTATAGTTACAACTTCTTACCAGGCTTCCTACCAATGGCAGGAAGATAATGGTTCAGGATTTGCAGATATTACCGATGGCGGGATTTATTCAAATGCAACAAATGACACGCTAACTATTTCGTTGCCTAATGTCAATATGACTGACTATAAATACCGTTGTATTGTTACCGGAGAATGCCTTTATACTGCTACATCAAATGGAAATGCAACTCTTACAGTTATTGCGAAACCATTAACAGTTACTGCCGATAACAAGGAAAAGTGTGAAGATGGAGCACTATTTGAAGCTTATTCTATTTCATTTGATGGCTTTCTTGCCGGAGAAGATCAAAGTGTGCTTGGAGGAACTCTTGCAATCGGGGGTACAGCAGTATCGGCTATCACAGCTGGAAACTATTCCATTGAACCATTAGGATTAACGGCATCAGATTATCTGATAAATTTCATTAATGGTGAACTCATCATAAAGTCCACTCCAAATGCTGCTCTTATTACCCGAAGCGGAGACAGCCTCCTCAGCAGTGTAGCTCATGGCAACCAATGGTATTTGGATGGGGTCGAAATCGCGGGTTCTAATGATTCAGTTTATATAGCAACGTCGAATGGCACATATTATACTGTGGTAACTGAAGGCGGATGTAGTTCAGGTGCGTCAAATTCAATTTTAATCCTTAATGTTTCAATCAGTGAACTAAGTGCTGAATTATTCGACATCTATCCAAACCCCAATACTGGCATTTTCAATATCAAGATTAACACAACCGGCAAAGAGGAGTATGATATAGAAATATACAACAACCTTGGTACATTAATCTGGAAACAGAATAATGCTGATGTTGATGGGAATAATGTCAAAAAAATCGAACTCAGTGTTCCTGTTTCAGGAGTATATACTGTGGTTTTAAGAAATAAAGCGGATAGCTTTGCGAAAAAGTTGTTTATAACAAGATAGGAATGAAATTTAAACCACTCAATATCCAGAGAAATCCGGATCAACTGGCTAACTAGAGCTTGTCTTACGAAGAACTTTATCCAAGAAATCGAAAAACTGTCAACTAGAAATTTGAAAAACTGAGATGCCTCTTACCAGAATATTTACTGCTGAGATGCAGGATGTACTAACGTTATAAAATTAATTTTTCCTGCTTATGATAAAAAATCTTGTAGTTTTTGGCCTGGTTTGTTTTTTACTAACTACGCTTTCTTTTCCAACCTTAGCGCAATTACCCAATTCCTGGACTCAAAAAAGTAATTTTGGAGGAGTTACAAGATTTGGAGCAGTCAGTTTTAGTATTGGGACCAAAGGTTATCTAGGTACTGGTAACGCAGGTGCAAAATCAAAAGATTTCTGGGAATATGATCCATCCTCTAACAGTTGGTCGCAGAAGGCAAACTTTGGAGGCACACCCAGAGCGAATGCTACTGGATTTAGTATTGGAGATAGAGGATATATTGCTTGTGGTGACGATGGCGTTTATAAAAACGATTTTTGGGAATATAATCCCGTAACAAATTCCTGGATTCAGAAAGCAGACTTCCCTGGCCCACCACGTGTAGGAACTGTCAGCTTTAGTATAGGGTCAAAAGGATATATAGGCATTGGATTACTTTCATTCACCCCTGCCATAAGGACAAATGACTTCTGGGAATATGATCCCACATCTGATATCTGGACTCAAAAATCAAATATAGGAAATTATCCCAGATCATATGGTGTTGGTTTCAGCATAGGGGCAAAGGGATATATTGGAACAGGGCACAATGGTTCTACTCTTACAAAAGAATTTTGGGAATACAATCCCACTTCAGACACATGGGTTCGGAAAGCAGATTTTGGGGGAACTGGTAGATTTGAAGCAATTGGAATAGGCACTGATGCTTTTGGATATATCGGTCTGGGAGATATAGGGGGTGGCTACACAAATGATTTTTGGGAATATAACCCTGTTACGGATGCCTGGTCCCAAAAAACTAACTTTGGCGGTCAAGCCCGAACTCTTGCTGCGGGGTTAAGCATTTCAAATACAGTGTATGCAGGAACAGGCTATGATGGAATAAATGCGATCAAATTTAATGATTTCTGGAAATATACTCCTACTTGTACCCTACCAGCTATATCTTCAGAACCAGGGAATCAATCCATAACATATGGTGAAGCGGCTCAATTCACAGTTGTAGCTTCTGATGTTGTTTCATATCAATGGCAGGAAGATGCCGGAGCAGGTTTTGTTGACATAACCGATGGAGGTATTTATTCAAATGCACAAACTGCTACTCTTACTATTTCTTTACCTGAAATAGCCATGACAGGATTCAAATACCGTTCTGTTCTGACAGGAAATTGTTTGACAAGCATTTCCACAACCGGATATGCTACTCTGACATTTCTTACTGTTTCAACAAAGGAAATAAGCGCCGAATTATTTGATATCTATCCAAACCCAGGTAATGGCCGCTTGAACATTAAATTAAAAACAGCAAATAAAGAACAGTACAACATCGAAATATACAACAATCTTGGCGCTTTAATATGGAAACAGAATGATGTATTATTTGAGGGTACTAATCTTAAAATAGTAACTCTGAATAGCCCAACGTCGGGATTATATACGGTAGTTCTCAGAAATAAAAAGAATAGTTTTGTAAAAAAACTGTTCATTTCAAAATAATTCAATCTGATAAACAATTAAAAGAGCCGGAGCATTCCGGCTCTTTTAGTTTCTAAGCATATTTGATATTGAAGAGGCCGATAGTAATAAAAACCGTAATTTTGCCCACCTAAAAAAAACAACTGATCATGCTCGAAAACCTGCGTAAAATCAGTATTGAAGATTTCAACTATCCTTTGCCGGTTGAACAGATTGCGCAATACCCGCTCGAAGCACGTGATAATTCAAGGTTGTTGGTGTTGAAAGAAAATAATATATCTGAAGATACTTTCTTAACTCTGGCATCACATCTCCCCGCTGAAAGTCTACTTATTTTTAACGAAACCCGTGTAGTTCACGCCCGGCTGTTATTCAGGAAACCCTCAGGTTCACAGATTGAGATTTTCTGTCTTGAACCGGTTAAGCCAACTAACGATATTCAACTGGCTTTCCAACAGCAACAAAGCTGTACATGGAAATGCCTGGTAGGCAATGCCCGCCGATGGAAATCAGGCTCTCTGGATATTGTAAGCGAAATGGGATGTTCACCTGTCCAACTCACTGCTACACTTAATGAACGGGATGAAACCGCTTTTTATATCCATTTCGAATGGACTCCGTCACACCTGACTTTTGCACAAATACTTGAATATTTCGGTAAAATTCCCTTACCTCCCTATATTTCCCGTGATGCTTCAGAGAATGACAATACCCGGTATCAGACTGTTTTTGCACGTAACAATGGATCTGTTGCCGCCCCAACCGCAGGATTGCACTTTACCCCGGAAGTTTTATCATCACTGGCAAAGAAAAATATTAAAACAGATTCAGTAACCTTGCATGTGGGTGCCGGGACTTTTAAGCCGGTGAGTTCCGAAACCATTGGCGATCATCATATGCATTTTGAGCAGGTGATCGTTCCGGCAAGAATTCTTAAAGAAATCCTTAGTTATAAAGATAAAGACAAACATATAACACTGGTAGGAACAACCACTGTCCGCACTCTTGAAAGTGTTTACTGGCAAGGTGTAAAATGGCTTCAGAAAAAGCCGGAATCGGCAATTATGCATATTGAACAATGGGATCCGTACCTTAATCTTTCCGAAAAACCTGTTTCAACCGAAGATGCATTGCAATGTGTGATAGACACACTCGAAAGATTTGGCCTAACAGAATTGAAAGGAGAAACTTCCCTGATGATAGCTCCCGGCTACACCTATCACATTCCGGACGCAATTATCACTAATTTCCATCAGCCTAAAAGCACTTTGCTGTTATTGGTTGCTGCATTTATAGGCGAAAAGTGGAAGGATGCTTATCATTACGCATTGTTAAATAATTTTCGCTTTCTGAGTTATGGCGATAGTTGCCTGTTTTTTAAGCATAAACTGAAATAGGATGGAAGTGACCGGAATTATTCTTGCAGGTGGTAAAAGCTCGCGGATGGGAACTGACAAAGGCTTGCAGGAACTTTGTGGCAAACCGCTAATAAGTTATTCCATTCAGGTGCTTTCTGAATTATGCAACACTATAATCATCAGCACTTCTTCGGATGCATATCAGTTATTTGGATATAAAACAGTAGCCGACGAAATTCCCGGAATTGGCCCAATGGGAGGAATTTATTCAGCACTGAAACAAAGCAAAACAGAGAAAAACCTGGTGCTATCCTGCGATCTGCCTTTTGTATCAAAAGAATTGATGTCGTATATCCTGAAAAATTCTGAAGGCTACCAGGTTGCTGTTCCATGGGAAGGGGATCAGCATTACGAACCACTTTGTGGATTTTATCATTTGTCGATCCTTGATCAAATGAATGTTTTTATCAAGAACAACAACTATAAACTACCTGATGTATTTGAAAAAATCAGCATTAACCGATTGGTTATCAATAAAGAATCAGATTTTTATACTGAGGAACTTTTCCTGAATGTCAATTCAAAACATGATCTGGCTGCAGCTGAAAACCTGATGCATAACAGGAAATAATTTTATGGCTGAACGCTGATCTTTCTTACTATTGCAAAATAATTCTCCGAGTTTTCATTTCTAACGATCCGATGGATTTATGAAATGCTGACCGATGGGTTGTCCCGGAAACAGGACAGCCTCCCGAATATAAACTGAATTGGAAAGGAGAACCATGGTACACTATGAATTACTTTTTGTGATAGGCTTGATGCTTATCGCATTTTTCTACTCATCTGTCGGGCACGGCGGAGCCAGCGGCTACCTGGCGCTGATGGCACTTTTTGGCTTTGCGCCTGAATCCATCCGGTATTATGCATTGATCCTAAACCTGGTGGTTTCCGCTATCGCTTTCATTTCGTATTACAAGGCAGGATTCTTCCGGTGGCGAAAGGTTTTCCCATTTCTGATCACTTCAATACCTGCGGCTTATATCGGGGCAACATTCAGCATAAATCCGATGGCCTATAAAATTATTTTAGGTGTAATGTTATTGATTGCTGTAACAAGAATGCTGCTGGTTGGAAATAAAGAAAATGAGATTACACATGATCCGCCCATTTTGCTGGCATTGGGAATCGGACTGATACTCGGATTGGTTTCCGGAATTATTGGAATTGGAGGTGGTATTTTGTTGTCGCCTATCCTGATACTTGCTAAATATGCCAGAATTAAAGAAGCATCGGCAGCATCTGCTCTATTCATTTTTCTTAATTCAGCAAGCGGACTGGCGGGATTGATGACTTCCCGGTTTAGTTTTCAACCAAATATAATATACTGGATTCTGGCTGTTATGGTTGCCGGACTTTTGGGCTCGGCCATCGGGAGCCGTACTTTTTCGGAACTCAACTTAAAGCGCGTTTTGTCACTGGTGTTGATTGCGGCAAGTATAAAATTGTTTTTCTTTTAAAGGATTTTGGGGTTAGCACTTCGACTACGCTCTGTGTGACAGATTTGGGGGTTAGGGACCAGATAAATAGAAATCAGGTGAAATTAGTAAACCGGCATTATGCAGCGCTTACTTCTTTCGTGGATCACTTTATCAAAAGCTACCAGGCTTCGTTTCATCACTCCTGAAGCTGCATCGTGACAGGTAAGGCAAGCGCCGGCTGTGAGAATCCGCTTCTGCTCAGCCAGGTTAAATGGCCGCATTCCAATGCGCGTTGAGGCCTGATCCTTGCGTTCCTGTAGAAATCCTGTCCAGGAATCTTCGGGCAATCCATCGTATTTATTGTTCTGATAAAGCGGATCAAAAGTCCATTTCCCGTCAAAAGAGTATGACAATTTCCCACGGCCATAACCTATAGCCAGGGGATCGTTGTGGCATGATTTGCAGCTTCGTCCTTCGCGCTGTGTTGTGTGTGCCGACGAAGGGGCATACAAACGGTGAAATACTGTTTTTTCACCTTTCTTAAATGAGCCCTTGTCAATAGTCATGATCATTCCGGGAGTAAACGTACTGACTATGCCGTTTTTCCTTGATTTATCGGTAGTATTTATTCCAAGAACAGGCAACTCAGCCATCCCTTCGGTTGAATGCTCAATCCAGGTTCCTTTTTGAGTTGTATTTTTCAGCATATCGAAACCCATAGTCTGACTTTCGTAACTATTGTGACACCCGATACACTGCGGCGCCCATGCTGTGTGGCAGGATTCGCAACTCAGCCTTGCATGCGCCTTGCCTTCGGTACAAACTTTGGCAGGTGGCTTCATAAGTACAATGGCATTCCCCGATTTTTTTATCATACTCAGTCGCATACCCTGTTCTTCCACAACCGTATTTACCAGCGGAATATTCCCTTTTTGAGTGAGAATAACCTGTATTCCATCCGTTTTGAACTTTCTCAACCACGAAATAAGTTGAGTTTCCTGGTCGGTTTCCGCAAAGAGTTTCTGCTTATTTGCTTTTGAGGTATGACAATCACTACATTGCACTTTCACTGCATCTTCCTTGTGGGCGTAATGCTTTCCATCTCCCATTAATTCATACGATCCGTGGCAATCCACGCAAAGCATGCCTTTCTGGTGATGAATATCCGCCGGCATTTTTACGAAAACACGTTTATCGTCCAGAACCTGGTAATTATCTTTGCCTTTAACACTTTCCGGTTTCAATTCAGTTTCGTGCCAGCCTTCGTAATTCATTGATATCCGGCCCGACCGGCTGTGGCAACTCTTGCATTTGTCATTTGTAATATTCAGATCGAGGGCAGGATGAAACATCGGAAGGGCGGTATCCGATTTCTGCCTTCGTTTCATTTGATCCAATGTGGCTAAAGCGTTTTTATCATACGTAAGATGACAGGCAAGGCAACCTCCGCCCCTTTCGAGCCATTCAGCCGGACCAGGTTTTGTTTTTTCATTACCCAAATGGCAACCGGCGCATAAATTTCTCAAGTGCTGACCTGAGGCCGTGTTCTCTAAATCATTTATATGTGAAGCCAGATTCAGATCATTTGTTTCACCAAAAACCCATTTATCGACACTTACAATGCCACTTAAGGTTGACATCAATGAGTTGTTGACGCGATTTACAATTCCGGGGTGGCATCCCACATTCCCGCAAGTTTCTGATGCGTTGGACAAATTCCCCGGCACAGGAAACATTTTACTGTGTGCTTTTGCTTTATCGAGTGTTAAGGGATCGCCGCCATGGCACGAATAGCATCCGATATATTCGGGTTTGTGTGCATCCGAGAAACCGCTCATACTTTTGTGACAGGATACACATCCTTCGGCATGACCTTGTATTACGATTAGTTGCGCAGTGTCGGCAGATGAAAAACTGATTTTTTCAGAATGCAATAGAGGCTGCATTTGATACTCATTTTCCCATGGCCATTGCCATTGCCACATTGGTCCCCGAAAGAAAAACCCTGTAATAGACAGCAAAGCGTAAAGAATAATCATCACAATAAAAAACTGCTTGATGATTCTTGAATAGATTGGCTTCACCCATGGAATCAGATAAATTAATATCAGAAGCAGAAGCAGTCCAAGAGTTATCAGAAGCGGATTTGAAACCCAGTGCAGTGTTTCCTGCAACCCGACAAAATACCACGGCCCTTTCATGATTGAATCGTTCAGTCCATTGATCGGTGCCCTGAACAGGAAACTCAAGAGTGTGATTATAATAGCCGTTATCAGCAAAGTTTGCAGGTTCACTTTTAAACTCCGCGCATGCTCCATAATGATCACAAAAAGAATCACAGTGGCGGTCGCTGCATGTTGAATATAAATTACCTGGAAATTGCCTTCTGATCCAATAAGGGTTTGCTGCAACATTGGTCCGATCCAGGGAAGACTACATACCAGCGACGAAAGTATACGGTGTGCCTGCAAACTGTCGCCATCCGCTTTCAGAATAAATCCCGAAAGCATCACATAAACCGTAAAAAATAGTGAAAGAGTAAGCCTGAACCAGACACTTTTCTTTTTGATATTGCTTTCGGTACCTTTCCAGAGATGATCAAAAATATGTATAAGTGTCAGTATCAGAAATAATTGCGCGCTCCAGTAGTGCATGTTCCGGAGCAATGAAGCGGCCGGATTGGCAGTAACAAATCTGGTAACTGAAAGGTAGGGCGAAGCAACATCGTAAGGCACAGCAAGCAATGCGCCCGAAAAAGCACAGAGGATTATGGATGCCGTGGCAACCCATCCATATGTATCAAAAGCAATATACCTGCGAATGTTATCGGGAATTTTCAATTTTATATTTTTATTATGATTTCGCCGGTTTTTGTATCAGTATTGAAAGGGATAGTTGATAAAGGCAGTCCTGCAGGCCCTTGCAGCACTTTGCCTGTTAGTGAATCGTACCTTGAACCATGACAAGGGCAAACCAGCTTACCGTCGATTTCCTTATTTATCCTGCAACCGGCATGGGTACACCTATTAGAAAAGACTTTTAACAAAGAAGCAGATTTTACCACGATATACTTATCGTACCAAAAAATACCGGTACCGAGTTTTGCAATATTAATCCTGTTTACAACAGCTTGCTCCGATAACTGTTTGCTTTTGCCGGTCATAATTTGCCAAAGCACAACAAAAGCAGCACCTGCGCTGAAAGTTGCAAGCCTCAGGAATGTTTTACGGTTTATATATCTGCCTTTATCCAATTCATTTTTAATATTCGTCAAAACTATAAAGATTTTTCATCAATGGCTGCATTTATGCAGAATGAAATATCTAAGAACCTCAGGAAGAAATTTTTCTAACGCAGTTACAAAATTTGATACTTGTGTAACATAATTGATAACAGCCAGTAAAACCAATGAAAATGTAACATCAGTCGTTGCACTTGTATCAATTTTTTATGCCTTCGGCTGATGGCGGGATTAAATTTGCTTCACGATCCTCACACATTCCTCGACCCATACGTTAAAAATAGCAAAGAAATTTTACAAGCCTTGATCATTGCTTAAGGTAATTTCTGAATGGGTAGGCAAAAAGCTAAACACACAATCTAAATAGTAGAAATTTTAATATTTAAAACGATGAATACACGATTCTTGATCTGGGTAACTTTTGTAGCCGTCATGGGCGGGCTACTGTTTGGATTAAACATGGCCGGAATTTCTGGTGCCGTTGATGGTATTAAAGGCGATTTTTCGCTGACTGATAGTGGATTGGGAACGGTCGCTGCCTTATTAACTATAGGATGCCTGATCGGCGCCTTATTTACAGGAAATTTCACCGAAAAGTACGGGCGTAAAAATGTAATGATAGTAACCGCTGTACTTTATATAATATCAGCATTAGGTTGCGCTTTTGCAAGTTCATCCTTAATACTGATCGCATTTCGCCTTCTTTCTGGTCTGGCTGTAGGCGCTACATCTGTTGTGGCTCCTATGTATATTTCGGAAATTGCGCCTGCCAAAAAACGCGGCCGCCTGGTTTCATTCAACCAGTTTGCTATAACTATAGGAATTGTAGTAGCCTATATTTTTGATTATTTCCTGGTGAATGCGGGTGAAAACAGCTGGCGTTTTATGCTTGCCGTTCCAGCCATCTTCGGAGTATTTTACCTGATTTTCCTTCTCCTGGATTTCCCTGAAAGCCCACGTTGGTTATTTGCTCACGGACGCAAGGAGGAAGCCGAAAAAGTTTTGCTCAGGTTAGGAGGCCAGAAACTCGTTGATGAAGAACTGCCGGAAATGAAAATTGCTTTAGCCGCAGAATCAAAGAAGGAAAAAATGTCGGTAAGCGAATTGTTTAAAGGGAAAACAGGAAAAATTGTTCTGATCGGAACTTTAATAGCTGCTTTTCAACAGGTGACCGGTATAAATGCCGTAATTATGTTTGCTCCTGATATTTTCCAGGCAGCCGGCGCAGCCAAGGTAGATTCGTTAATGTTGGCGATGATTGTAGGAACGGTAAACTTCCTCGCGACAATCCTGGCTTTGTGGCTGGTGGATAAGAGCGGACGCAAAACTTTATTGCTCTGGGGAGCCGTAGGAATGGCTGCATCACTTGCATACCTCACTGTTGAATTTGCAAAAGCTGAGCAAAACGGAACCGGAGTTTTAATAGCCATGTTGGTTTACATCGCATTTTTTGCCGCTTCGTTTGCCCCGGTAATGTGGGTAATTATTTCCGAAATTTATCCGAACCGGATCAAAGGTGTGGCAATGTCGTTTTCAACTGCTGTAAGCTGGCTGTGTACATTCCTCACCGTTTATTTTGCACCCGTAATTCATGGGACGTTGGGCTTGCAATACCTGTTCGGCATATTCGGCTTCTTCAGCGTGGTAGCCTGGATTTTCGTAAAAATATGGATACCCGAAACCAAAGGGAAAGCGCTTGAGGTTATTCATGCGGAATTGCTGGGGAAGGGTTAGTTGATAAAAAAGTTAATAGAAAATGGTTAATAGAAAATAGTGGGGTGAAGAGGCTGGGAGACGGAAGTCGGGAGTCGGAAGTCGGAAGACGAAAGTCGGAAGTCGGAAGTTAGGAGATGGGAAAACGAGAAAAAGAAATTTTAAATAAATAAGATGTAACTAATCAGTTCATCTAAAGTAATGAAAAACAAATATATGCCACAGATTACTCAGATTTCACAGATAATTATTCATCATTTTAATTGAAATTAATTGCTAAACTGCTAAAGGCAGTTTGAAATCTGTGTAATCCGTGTAATCTGTGGCAAAAAAACATTTTGATCAGACTGATTAGTTACAATAAGATTAATGTGAATAAACGGACTTCGGACTTCCGACTCCCGACTTCCAGCCCAAACTGCTGAATAACAATATTAAATTCAAAACAATGAATAAAACAACCCAGATTCTATGCTTCGGCGAAATATTATGGGATAACCTTCCCAGCGGTGCAGTAGAGGGAGGAGCACCCATGAATGTCGCACTTCATTTATCCCGTTTTGGCATTAATTCATCCATAGCCAGCAGTGTAGGAAACGATAAAAAGGGAAGCGATCTGATCTCTTTTCTTACCAAATCCGGGTTACGGACCGACCTGGTACAAGTGCATAAATTATTACCAACGAGTGAAGTCCTTGTTTTTCTGGATGAGCATAATACCGCTTCGTACGAGATTTGTGAACCTGTGGCCTGGGACGAAATTACGTTAACCCCAGAATTAATAAACGAAACAAAATTATCAACAGCAATAGTATTTGGCTCGTTGGCATCGCGTAATCCGGGTTCAAGGGAAACGCTGTTAAAACTCCTGGAAAATGATTCTATCCTCAAGATCATGGATGTAAATCTAAGACCACCTTACGATACGGAAGCGAATGTTAAACCTCTACTGGTAAAAGCTGACATCGTTAAATTGAATGATGAGGAACTGATGAAAATTAGCGTTTGGTACAATTTGCCGGGGACTTTGGAAGAAATAATCAGGTCTTTCGGCAAATTACTGAATCTGGAGACTCTGATTGTTACCATGGGAAAAAACGGGGCCTATGTTCTTCATCAAGACGAATTGTACCATCATAAAGGATTTAAAGTAGCAACCGAGGATTCAGTTGGTGCCGGTGATGCTTTCCTGGCTGGCTTCCTGGCCGCTTTCTTTGATGGGAAAGATCTGAATACTGCTCTTACCGAAGCATCAGCCATCGGCGCTTTTGTAGCTTCACAGCCAGGTGCCACCCCCAATTATACCAAAGAGGTAATCAAACGCTTCACAGAAGCCTGACAAAACGATATCAATCTGCAATTTATTGTAAAGAAGCAGAAAACCATCTTAAACAGCATTTACCCAACAAAAACCAAATAAATAAACCTATGAGAAACTTTAACACAAAACAAATGAAAATCCGGTTCTTCCTCCTGGTATTTTTCCTGGGGATATCGGTAGCCAGTGCTTTTGCCCAGGTAAAAATCACGGGCACAGTTACTGATGCAAGTAACCAAAGCACTATTCCCGGAGTGAGTATCGCAGTTAAAGGTACCAATGCGGGTACGATGACGGATATTAATGGTCAATACTCCATTGAAGTGGACGGCAAAGCTGTTCTTGTCTTTAGTTTTATCGGTTTTACCACACTGGAAATTCCTGTACAGGGAAAAACAATTATTGATGTAAGTATGTCCTCAACAGCTCAATTACTGGATCAGTTAATTGTAACCGGATACTCATCCCAGAAAAAAGTGGATGTTACCGGTGCTATCTCAGTTGTTGAAATGAAAAAAATCGCCAGCCAGAGTTTGAGTTCCGGAAACGTGATGCAGGCATTGCAAGGAAATGTTGCCGGCTTGTATGTTACTAAGTCAGGAAATCCATCCGGCGCAAGCGACCAGATTTTAATCCGTGGGGTCAATACGTTAGGGGACACAAAACCATTGTATATTATTGATGGTGTTCCTACTACACGCCCTGAGGTTTTTGCAGCATTAAATCCAGGTTCTATAGAATCAGTCCAGGTTTTGAAGGATGCTTCTGCTTCTTCTATATACGGATCGAGAGCTGCCAATGGAGTTATTATTGTAACTACAAAAACCAGTACAAAAAACAACGGAAAAGTCAATCTTACTTTCAATACCAATCTTTCTATTCAATCTGAAAAGAAAGAAAGATATAAAATGTTAAGTTCGTTAGACCGTGGAAAAGTTTTGTGGCAGGCTTGCGTAAATGACCATACCGATCCGGCTGCTGCTTATGGCGATATTTATGCTTATAGCTGGAACGGTGATTATACCAATCCGGTTCTTAACAGTGTTGCCGTACAACCTTTTGTAGGTGGCGATCCTAATTATCCAGCCGGAAATACTGATTGGCAGGATGCCACATACACAAAAGGATACGTAACCAATAGCGATCTTACCCTGACTGCCGGTAATGACAATGCATTTGTAATGGCGAATTTCGGGTATTTAAAAAACACAGGAATGTTGGTTTTTACTAATTATGACAGAATTAACGGTAAACTGAATTCCAATTTTAAAATGTTTAACGGCAAACTAAAATTTGGAGTAAATTCTCAATTCTCATCCTCGAATGAAACAGGTGCCACTCCTGATATTGGAAGTGCGCCAACACCAGGACTTGCCGTAAGTTTAGCGCCTACAATTCCCTTATATGGGTTGGATGGAACTTATGGTGGTCCAATAGGCGGAGGTTACTCCGACAGAAATAACCCGGTATTAATGCAGGATAAAAACCAATGGGATAATTCGCATAATTCCATGATTTTTGGAAACGCGTATGCCGAATGGAAAATCCTTAATAATCTGGTTTTCCGCTCAAGTATAGGAATGGACTATAATGCGTTTAAACAAAAGAATATTGAAACTAAGATTTCAAACGGTTTTGTTTCCAGAACTACCAATAGCTTAAATGAGAGCACTTCTGATTATCTAAGCATGGCTTTTACAAACACACTTAACTATAACCTCAAATTTGGCGAAAACAATTTTGATATCCTTGCCGGTACAGAATCAGTTGAAACAAATGTAAAAAATGTATCTGCTACAGCTTACGATTTTGCTATTGAAACAGAAGAGTATTTTGTTTTAGGAGCTGCTTCAGGCCAACGCACGAACAGCGGATTTAATACCGGCAGCAGTCTTTTATCACAATTCGGTAAAATCGGATATAGTTACTCTGACCTGCTTCTTGCTTCAGTTACTCTCCGCAGGGACGGGTCATCACGATTCGGATCTGATACCCGTTATGGTATTTTCCCTTCAGCTACTGTTGGTTTAAGGCTTAATAATTTTTCCTTCCTAAAAGATGTAAAGCAGCTTACAAACCTTAAAGTAAGGGCAGGTTACGGCGAAGTAGGTAATCAGTCAATCGGAGACTTAGCCCAGTTTGGTCTGTACGAAGCACGTTATGGCCCATCGTTGAATGCTTATTCTGCCGGCTTTTTCGAACAATACTATAATATAGGTACAGCATACGATATTAATGGTGTTAATACAGGAACCCTTCCTTCAGGTTTTGTATCTATCCAGGCTGCAAATGCAGCTTTGAAATGGGAATCGACCAGGGAAATTAACCTGGGAGTAGATTTCGGATTTTTAGCTAACAAGCTAGTCGGTTCTTTTGATTATTTTGCCAGAACGACCGATAATATTTTGATTAAGCCGCCAATTGCCTCTGTATTAGGTGAAGGACAACAAAAATGGTTAAACGGTGCTACAAAGGAAAACCATGGTTGGGAATTATCTTTGGGATACCAGGATGAAACAAGGGGTGGTCTTACATATGCAGTATCAACAAACTTCGGAGCGTCTAAGGATAAAATCACTAAGCTACCCGAAGAAGTTGTGGCAGGTTACAAGGGACTTCCCGGAAATACGATCTTAGGCCATTCTCAATATGAAGAATTCGGATACATATCAGACGGGATATTCCAGAATGCGGATGAAGTTGCCGCATGGCCGACTCAGATTGGAGCAGCCCCGGGCCGTATTAAATACAAGGACCTTAACAATGACGGTGTAGTGAATTCATTAGACCAGGATTGGATTGGAACTTACTTACCCAAGTTGGAGTATGGAATAAGAATTAACTTAGGATACAAGAACTTTGATTTTTCGGCATTTGGTTCAGGAGTTGCTGGTCGTAAAGGCGTGGATGCTTATATTTATTATAACAATTTTGTTGAGAGTAGGGAAAATGCTGCACCAGGAACACTGGATGCATGGACTACCACAAATAGCGGTTCCGATATTCCGGCTGCTACAATTGTTGATAATAATAACGAAAAAAGAATGTCTGACTACCTGCTGAGGAACAATTCCTATTTTAAACTGAGAAATCTTCAATTAGGATACAATGTTCCTGTGGATATTATCAAAAAAACAGGTATGAGTCAGCTAAGAGTTTATTTCCAGGGTGAAAACCTTTTCTGGATAACGCCTAAAGGATATATAGGTTCCGATCCTGAAAGAACCAGTATTGATCGCATACCAGTACCAACAAGCTATTCATTTGGTTTAAGCGCTAGCTTTTAATCCATATCCCAAATAACTTAAAAACTAAAAATCATGAAATATATTTCAAAAATTCTGGTCTTTGTCATAGCAGGGGTATTGATTACCTCATGCGGTAAAGATTTTCTAAATTACCAGCCACAGGGCGTGGTTACAAAGGAAGAAGTATCAACTTCTGCCAATATTGATAAACTGGTGATCGCTGCCTATGCAGGAATAGCCAATGATGAAATGATCGGTCCAATGACCAGCATGTGGGTTTACGGCAGTGTACGCTCGGATGATGCTTATAAAGGCGGTGGTGGAGTTGACGATGTTGGAGATGTTAATAAATATGAGCAATATTACCTTACTACTCCTGATCAGGGAGGAAGCGACTGGATGGCTCCCCGCACCTGGACCAATTACTACAAAGCCATTTCAAGGATAAATTTAGCCTTAAGCGTTGCAAATGACCTTGATATTGCACAATTTCCGGCTAAAGCTGCAACTCAGGGTGAACTTCGCTTCTTAAGAGGACACTGCTATTTTATGATGAAAAGGCTATTCAATAAAGTACCTTTTATTGATGAAACGATGACGGAGGAACAAATTCTGCAAACTTCAAATGATTTGACAAGTGACGCACTTTGGAACAAAATTGGAGATGACTTTCAATTTGCATTGGCTAATTTACCGGAAACACAGGACCAGGTTGGCAGGGCTAACAAGTTAGCCGCAGCTGCTTATCTTGCAAAAACAAGGCTATACCAGGCTTATGAGCAAGATGAAAATCATTCTGTAACAACTATTAATACGGCACGTTTACAGGAAGTTGTTGATTTAACAGCTACAGTATTGGGACGCTATAGCCTTCAGGCTGATTATGCTGAAAACTTCCTCGATGGGTATGATAATGACGTTGAATCTATTTTTGCTGCCCAGTTTTCGTTGAATGACGGAACCGAAGCAGGCAGGGCCAGCTATGTAACCGGATTAAATTCACCTACCGGTACTCCTCTTTACGGCTGCTGCGACTTCCACAAGGCCAGCCAGAACATGGTTAATGCGTTTAAAACAGACGCTAATGGTTTGCCAATGTTCGATACGTTCAACAATTCGGATATGGTTCAACCTGCTGATTTTCTAACCAACGGAATTGATCCCAGATTAGATCATACGGTTGGAGTACCGGGTCACCCATTTAAATATCGTCCTGGTCTTATAAATGGAGAATCCATGATCTACCAGTCAAGTTGGGCCAGGGTACCGGGAGTTTATGGCTTCTTCAGCAATATGAAAGAGCAGCAGGCACCTGATTGTGCATGTTATTTCAAAAAAGGCCCATTTATGGGAACTTCCAAAAATATTGATTTTATCCGTTATGGCGATGTTTTACTTATGCGTGCTGAAGCTTTGATTCAGCTGAACAGGCAAGCCGAAGCTCTTCCACTGATCAACCAGATACGCGCCAGGGCTAAGGCAAGTACAGGCATGACAAAACTTGCTGATGGCACCAATCCTTCGAATTATCGCATCGATGAATACAAGGACGGAGTTAATATTAGCTGGACAAAAGAAAATGCATGGAAAGCGCTTATGTTTGAACGCAGACTTGAATTCGGTATGGAAGGCGACCGTTTCTTCGACCTGGTACGCTGGGGTATTGCTGCTGAAACGCTGAATGCATACCTTACTGAGGAAAAAACAAAAAGGGACTTCCTTTCCTTTGCACATTTCACCAAAGGCAGGGATGAATATTATCCTATCCCGCAACGTGAAATAACCTTTACTAAAGGTTTGTATGGCCAAAATCCTGGATATTAATCTTTAATATCATTGTTAATCAAACAATCAGGCTATTATTCGCGCCTGATTGTTTGATTACTTTTGAAAATAAAATCAATAAAACAGCTTCAAAACATGAGAGTGCCTCTGTTAATTATTTTTTTCCTGACTTTTATATTTTTTGAAACTCATGCACAAACTCCTGCGCAAACTATTCCTGCTTTTACTTTTTACAAACTCGATAAAACCCCTTTCACAAATAAAAACCTAGCCGTCGGCAAGGACATCCTGTTTATCTTTTTTGATGTCACCTGCGATCACTGTCAGCATACAATCAGTACGTTAAGCAAGAGGATAAGCGAATGTCAGAAAATCGCCATTTACCTAATCTCTATGGAAGACAAAGCAGCGATAAATAACTTTTTTGCTTTGTATGGTAAAAATCTGCCCGGCCAGAAAAATGTCACAATTCTTCAGGATACACAAAATCAATTTATTACACAGTTCAATCCGCGAAAATATCCTTCTGTATTCCTCTATTCCGCTCAGAAAAAATTACGCCTGTACGACGACGACGATCAGTACCTGGAGAAATTCTTTAAACTAATTAGTCCATCGAAGAAATAACCTTTCCAAATGAAATCAGGAATCTTTTTAAAACTAAGCTTTATACTTTTATCACTCCTGGTTATTGGCAAAATCAGTGGTCAGGTTATCACTATTCCCATCGAAACTAAAGACAATGCCTTAGTGCTTCAAACCGACAAGGACAGCCGATTATGGATTGTTTATTTCGGGAATAAACTCATAAATGCTAATGATTATGCAGCTTCATCGCAGCAATACCGTTTTTCGGATAATAATGCCGGCGTTTATAATAATGCATATACAGCTGCCGGCACATGGAACCTTTCGGAACCTGCCTTGCAGGTAACTCATGGGGATGGCAATCCTTCAACTGAGCTTAAATATGTTGGCTTTCAGAAGAAAAATGAAGGAGATAATGTTACCCTTACCATCATAAAACTTATTGATCCTGTTTACAAACTCACTGTTGAACTGTACTATAAAACATGGAACAACGAGAATGTTATTGAACAATGGACAGAGATTACCAATACTGAAAAAGCTGCTGTTGTTTTAAACAAATATGCTTCGGCTAATTTATTCTTCAGCAGTAAAAATTTCTATTTAACGAGTTTCCAGGGCGAATACCTGAAGGAAATGCAGCCATCGGAAGAAAAATTAGCTCAAGGCATTAAAAGCATCGAATCAAAATTAGGCACAAGAGCCATGTTATTGGGAACTCCTAATTTTATCCTCTCATTTGACGGTCCTGCCAAAGAAAGCAGCGGGCAGGTTGTACTTGGTCAGCTGGCCTGGAGTGGTAATTATAAACTGGATTTTGAAGTAACATCAAATAAAACGCTCCGCTTCATTGCGGGCATTAATCCGTATGCATCGGCTTTTACTCTGGCAAGTGGAGCAACGTTCAAAACACCTTCATTAATTTATACAGTTTCCAATAATGGAACCGGCCAGGCCAGCCGGCAGTTACAAAGCTGGGCGCGGAAATACCGTGTTCTGGACGGCGAAGGCGAACGGCTGACGCTTCTGAATAATTGGGAAGCTACCTACTTTGATTTTGACGAGCCTAAACTAACCGCACTATTTAAAGATGCAAAAACCTTAGGGGTTGATTTGTTTTTACTGGATGATGGCTGGTTTGGCAATAAATATCCGCGAAATAATGACGACGCAGGACTGGGTGATTGGCAGGAGAATATAAAAAAACTACCTCATGGTATCGGCTACCTGGTAAAAGAAGCAAAATCTGCCGGCGTAAAATTTGGTATATGGATCGAGCCCGAAATGGTAAATCCCAAAAGTGAGCTGTACGAAAAACATAAAGATTGGGTAATTCGTCAGCCGGAGCGTCCCGAAAAATATTACCGCAACCAGCTTGTACTCGACTTGTCAAACCCGGAAGTCCAGGATTTCATTTTTGGTATTGTGGATGATCTGTTCACTAAAAATCACGAGCTGGCTTTTATCAAATGGGATTGCAATGCAGTAATCTACAATGCGTATTCCGAATATCTTAACAAAAACAAAATTCCGCAAACTCATCTGTATGTGGATTATGTAAAAGGCTTGTACAGTGTTTTGCAGCGCATCAGGGCAAAATACCCCACCGTTGCTATGATGCTTTGTTCCGGCGGCGGCGGCAGGGCCGATTATGAATTGCTGAAATATTTCACTGAGTTCTGGCCAAGTGATAATACCGAACCGGTCGAACGCATTTTTCTGCAATGGAATTATTCCTATTTCTTCCCATCAATCGCAACGGATTGTCATGTTACCGATTGGGGAAAACAACCCATTAAATTCCGTGTGGATGTTGCAAGTATGGGTAAACTGGGATTTGATATTGTTGCCAATCATCTGAGCAAAGATGATCTGAGTTTCTGCCAGGATGCCATTAAAAATTATAATTCGTTTAAAAACCTGGTCTGGCATGGAACACAATACCGACTGGCAAGTCCTTACGAAAACCCGGTTGCATCCATTGCTTATGTAAATGATGATAAATCAAAAGCGATCATGTTTACTTATCTGCACAGTACCCGGTTTATGGAAACTGCTACCGAAAGACCCATTCAGTTAAACGGACTGGATGCCGCAAAGAAATACAAAATCAAAGAAATTAATCAGTATCCCGGAACGGTTTCCACCATAAACCCAAACCAGGTATATTCCGGCGACTTTTTAATGAATGTTGGCATTAACCCAAATGTAAATGCAAAAAGAGCGAGTGTTGTGTTGGAAATCACCGAAGAAAAATAAATAAGTGCAACTAACTAGTTCATTTAACTCGTTGACGAATAAATATATGCCACAGACTTGTAGTGAGCTAGCCGAACTATTTCGCAGATTACACAGACTAGTATTCATTGACCATGAACAAATTCCATTTAACAAACTGCAAGAAGTAATTTAATCTGCGTAATCTGTGAAATCTGTGGCAAAAGTGCCTTTTAAAGAGGCTTATTAAGTACTATAAATCAAATAAATCGCAAATCATGAAAACATTAAGTTTCTTTCTCCTGGTTCTTGTTTCCGGATCACTTCTCTTTTCTTCGTGCAAGAGCACCGGTACGAAAACGACAGAATCCCCGGCTCAATATGCCGAGCAATATCGTCCGCAGGTTCATTTCTCTCCTCCTACCGGATGGATGAATGATCCGAATGGAATGGTGTTTTTTGAAGGCGAATACCATTTATTTTACCAATACTATCCGGACTCAACCGTTTGGGGGCCCATGCACTGGGGACATGCAATCAGCACCGATCTGATGCACTGGGAAAACCTGCCAATTGCTTTGTATCCTGACAGCCTCGGCTTAATTTTTTCGGGAAGCGCCGTGGTTGATGCAAACAACACATCGGGTTTTGGGAAAGAAGGAAAACCAGCTATGGTTGCCATCTTTACCCTGCACGACATGGTAGGTCAGAAAGCAGGAAAGAAAGATATCGAAAGCCAGGGAATTGCCTACAGCACCGATAAAGGCCGCACCTGGACGAAATATGAAAACAACCCGGTATTAAAAAGTCCCGGTACGCCTGATTTCCGTGACCCGAAAGTTTCGTGGAATGTTGAAACTAAAAAGTGGATCATGACACTTGCCGTTGGCGACCATGTTAGCTTCTACTCCTCCCCCAACCTGAAAGAATGGACTCTCGAAAGTGAATTCGGTAAAGGAATCGGCGCTCACGGCGGAGTATGGGAATGCCCTGATTTATTACAGTTACCAGTTAATGGAAAAGCTGATCAGAAAAAATGGGTTTTGATCGTAAATATTAACCCGGGTGGACCAAACGGTGGATCAGCTACTCAATATTTTGTCGGCGAATTCGACGGGCATAAATTCACAAACAAATCCACCGAAATTCAATGGGCCGACCAGGGAAAAGATAATTATGCCACAGTTACTTTTTCGAATATTCCTGAAACAGATGGAAGATGTATTTCTATTGGCTGGATGAGCAACTGGCAATACGCAAATGTTGTTCCAACCGGAGTATGGAGAAGTGCAATGACATTGCCCCGTGAGCTTAAACTGGTTTCAGAGAACAATAAATACATTCTGACATCAGAACCTGTTAAAGAACTTCAGGTGCTTCGCGATCGTAAAACAGATTTGAAATCCGAAGTTATAAAAGATAAACTGGAATTAGATAGACAGCTTTCCAATCCGGTATTGCCTGTTGAAATGGATCTGAAATTTTCACTTCCCGCAACCGAAGCTTCATCTGATTTTGGGATTGAACTTTATAATTCGAAAGGTGAAAACCTCCTGATCGGATACGATAAAACTAAAGGCGAATTCTATGTAAACCGTACCAATGCAGGAAACAGCAACTTCTCTAAAGATTTCAGCGGAATACACATTTCACCTTTTATTCTTAACGGATCTACCGTTGATATGCACCTGGTTATTGATGATGCTTCGGTTGAGTTGTTTGCCATGAACGGAAAAATCGTAATGACTGAAATATTCTTCCCGACCGAAGGTTTTTCCGGTATTCGTTTGTTTAGCAAGAATGGAAATGTGCAACTTGATTCAGGTGTAGTGTATAAATTGAATTCTATCTGGAAATAAAACAGTTGTTAAGTAATAACTAAAATTAGCTTTTTGGCAGAATATTGAAAATAAAATTGATCAGCTTGGTTGGTTGATTAATTGGTTGATTGAGGTTTGGTTGCAACCTGGTACTAAAATGCTTCTTCATGAGGAGTATTGAGGTTCCAGGTTGTTTTTTATAAAGGATCGAAGGACTTTAACCAGATTACAAATCAGTGAGTTACACAATTAATAAGCTTTATTTGCCTTT
The DNA here is from genome assembly GCA_030654075.1 of Bacteroidales bacterium. Classification (GTDB taxonomy): domain Bacteria; phylum Bacteroidota; class Bacteroidia; order Bacteroidales; family UBA4417; genus UBA4417. Next base: position 89,589 of record JAURYB010000056.1, read on the forward strand.
ATATTGAGCTACAAAATATCATTTATAATTATTTCTGGCTCATAACAATCGAATTTGTAGCTCAGATTTTTACTGAAATGAGCTTCAATTTCCCTCTCAATGAGCTGATTATTTACTCCGAAGTATTATTCTGCACAAAATCAGTAGGAGATATAGAATACAGGTCTTTAAAACATTTTGAAAAATACGACGGACTTGAAAACCCGGTTTCATAGGCGACTTCGGCGATGGTTTTCCCGCTTTCCTGCAGCATAACTGCAGCCTTTTTCAGTTTGATATTACGTATAAATTCGCTCACAGTGAGACCGGTTAGATGTTTGATTTTACGGTACACATGCACTCTCGAAAGTCCTATTTCGACACTCATCTGTTCAACACCATATTCATTTTCGGTTAAATGTTTCTCAATAATGGCATTACACTTTTTCAGGAAGCTGCTATCGAGCTGCGATATTTTATTTTCCTTCACAAACTGGGTAATTACATCCTGCTGGTAATGTTTCCGGATTTGCTGCCGGTTTTCAATCAGGTGTTTTACACGCACCTCCAGGTGTTTTTTATTAAATGGCTTTGCGATATATGAATCAGCGCCTGTTTCGAGACCTTCAATTTTACTTTCGTGCGACGACAAAGCGGTGAGCAGAATCACCGGGATATGGCTGGTCCGGATATCAGATTTCAGCTTTTTAGTAAACTCCAACCCATCCATTTCCGGCATCATTACATCGCTGATAATCAGATCGGGCTGGTCAATGTAAATTTTCTCAAAAGCATCAATACCATTCGATGCCGTCATAATCCTGTAATTATCAACAAGGCTGGACTTAATGAATTTACTCACATCAGCATTGTCTTCAACAATAAGGAGCAGCGGCATATTCTCATAATCATCCGAGATACACGTTTGATTCATACTTTCTATATCGGCATCATCCTGGCTTAATTCAGGGAATATCTGTTTATCAATCCGGGTAAATTCTACGTCTTTATTACTTATTTCAAAATCTGTAAAGTGAGAATTTCCCAACTGGAAATAAACTACAAAAGATGATCCTTCGCCTTTTTTACTTTTTACAGAAATATCGCCATGATGCAGATCAACAAAACCTTTTGACAAGGGTAAACCTATGCCTGTGCCTGCTACAATATTTCCTTTATCCTGCTCAACCTGGTAAAACCGCTCAAAAATCCTGTTCAGGCTGTCTTCCGCTATTCCAATGCCGTTATCCCGGATTTCTATTTCAACTGAATCTTTTTCAACACCATTAAATGTGTGTCGCACCTTATTGATATTAATATCAATACTTCCCGATTCGGAAGTAAACTTAAATGCATTCGAAAGCAGGTTAAAAAGAATTTTATCAACTTTATCCCTGTCGAAATACAAAAGTTGTTCGTCCAGCAAAGTATTCAGAGAGAAACTAATGTTCTTCCTGGCTGCCAGTTCCTCGAAAGCTTCTTTTATTTCATGTGTAAAACTCACAATATCAAATTCCCCGGCGGTAATTTTCATCTTTTCATCTTCAATCTTCCTCAAATCCATCAGTTGGTTGATCATCCTGAGCAGCCGTGTGGCATTACGAAGCATCATCTGTAACTGACTCCGGATTGCAACTGAAAGCTTACTATCCGAAAGGATATTTTCCAGCGGACCGATCATCAGGGTAAGCGGTGTACGGAATTCGTGAGAAATATTGGTGAAGAAAATCAGTTTGGCATTTGTAGCTTCTTCCAGTTCGAGCGAAATTTTACGGAGTTCTTCGTTTTGCCGCGTGATTGCCTGTTTCTGAACTTCTAGTTTCAGGTTGGCTTTAGCCTTATTTCGCAATCCCCTGAAAAGTAAAATTGTAAGTACAATGATCAAAAACAAGGAACTGAGCGCAACGATTAACCAGAACCGCTGGCTCAGGTATTTTTTTACCTGTTCATCCAGGATATTCCTTGAACTTACAATCCGGTTATGAAGATTCAGTATTTCATCGGTCTGGAATTTTAAAGCACGAACATTCGTTGAATCAATTACCAGCGTATTAAGTATGTTTTCCTTGTTAACCGGTTTTTTGTTTAACAAATCCCAGGCCAGTGAAATCGCCAGGCTGCCTCCAGTAGGATATAACATAGTTGCATCCAGTTTCCTGTCCATTACGGCCTGAATGCCGCATCCGGTTCCGGGTAAGCCATCAACTCCGATAAAGAATGCATTTTTCGTATTGAATTTCCGGATATATGCATTGTATGCTCCAAGAGCCATAACATCGTTGTGCGCATAAACAAGGTCAAAAGGCTCGTTCGATTCAAGATAGTTCTTCATCACCTTTTCGCTGACAGCTACTTCCCATTCCCCTGATAAGGATTTGATAATTGAAACTCCGGGTGCCTTCGAAATTTCCTCAATAAAACCCTTGTGCCGTTCTTTAGCCGGCGATGAACCTTCAAGACCGGAAATTTCAACAACGCGTCCTTTCCCTTTTAATAATTTTACTGCATAAATTCCCGCTTCTTTCCCTATCTGGTAACTATTGCCACCAATAAAAGCCGAATAATCACCCGATTCAATTTTACGATCGATTAGGATTACCGGAATGCCCTTTTTATAAACTTCGCTTACAATTCCGGTTAAAGGAGCCGACTCATTTGGCGAAACAATAAGCAGATCTATTCCTGCAGCCAGCAGTTCCCGGATATCATTCACCTGGTTTTTGCTGCTGTTTTCAGCGTCTTTTATCAGGAGTTGTAAATCAGGATAATAAAGAAGTTCATTTTGCATCTCCTGGTCCATCGACCTGCGCCACGCATCAGCTGTGGTGCATTGAGAGAAACCGACCAGAAATTTGGTTTTTGCAGCTATTTTCTGCGCGTCGACAAGCTTGCCTTGTAAGAGTATGATTACAACAAAGCAAAGTACTTTTGAATTTTTCAATGCCTTAAGGATGTTTTTTGAATTTGTGATAAAGATACTAAAAGTAAGGGTAAAAAGAAAATTGTTGTGAACATCTCAATTCCTTTCCCATTTAACTCACACAGCCATCATCCACAAACCCTTGCTATGCCAGATTCATGTTAAAACTTATTTCAACAGCTATCTTATATACTCAATACCACTACATCCTGCTCATCGTGATTAGCAGTTACAATTATTCAGCTCTTGTGAGTTTGACAATGTTCATAGAATAAACCATTCATTAAAAAAGGTGTAAATCACTGGAAGATAATTCCTTTGGTATTCAATGCACATATGGGTTATTTCAAACCCTCATTGGTCATGTAGATTTCCTGATTATTAATTCGGTCTTTAGCTTTTTAACTATCGGAGTATAATCAGTCTCATTGCTTTCAATCCTATCAATTAAAAGCTGAGCACATTCCTTACCCAGTTCATATCCTAAGGGTGTAACTGTTGTTAACGGTGGGTTAAACATATAGCAAAAAGGTTCGTCGCCAAAACTTAATACCGCTATTTGTTCGGGTATTTTTAGCATTTTCTTATTAATCGCAATCATTACTCCTGCCACTACCTGGTCGCTGATTGAAAAAATAGCATCGGGAGGTGAGGGTAATTCGAGTAATTTATTTGTAAGAAATTCAGCTTCTTCGGTATTATCGCTGTTATATATATAATTTTCATTTACAGGCATATTGTATTTTTTAAATGCCCTTAGATAGCCATTCAACCGGTTTTTGGAGATAGAAATATTTTGATTACCCAATCCTATTGCAATTCGTGAATATCCTTTATTTATAAGATATTCAACAGCTTTAAAAGTACCGTCTTCACCATCAACAGAAATTTTATCTCCTACATATTCAGTCGGAACTTTATCGATAAAAACAATAGGAACACCACCTGATTTCGCCATAACAAAGTGATGAAAAATCTTGGTTTCCTTTGTAACCGATATGATAAGCCCATCCACATTGTTAGCCAGCAGGGTTTCGGTGCAATCCACTTCTTTTTCATACGATTCATTGGACTGAAGGATCATTACGCTGTATCCTTTTTTATCAGTAATTTCTTCAATTCCTTTCAACACTGAAGGGAAAAAGAAGGACGAAATCTCGGGAGTGATATAGCCAATTATTTTGCTTTTCCTGTTGCGCAGCGAAAGCGCATTGGTATCGGGTTTATAATGCAGCAATTCAGCTAATTCCTTAGCCGCTTTGATAGTTTCGGGTTTAACATCAGGATGATCTTTTAAAGCGCGGCTTACAGTAGAGATAGAAACACCAAGTGCTTTTGCAATGTCTTTAAGTTTAATGGTGTTAATTCTCATAGGCAATGTTTTGACTTATAGTCAGTTGAAACTATAAAACTCTGTTGATAGCCTTTTTAGGCTCCGGTAAAATTAAAAAATAAATGGCAATTTCTTACGAAATAAATTTTTACCTGCATTAAAATAGCTCAATAAATTTAACATTTTTTTAGAAAAGTTATCAACCACAAACGTTTGTGGGAACGTTTGGGGTAGTTAATTTGCATTTAGCTGGTTTTCAAGAGTTTTTATTTCAAACTTATGCTTTTTCTTTGTGTGAATTATTCTATTAACCAACTTAACCCCAACCATTATGAAAAAAAATCTTCTACTATTTATTTACTCCCTTTGCTTCTTGTTACTGAGCACTGGTTATGTTTCCGCCCAGGGAACGGTTACCGGCACAGTAAAGGACAACACTGGAACTCTTCCCGGTGTTAGTGTGCAGATAAAGGGGACAACGCAAGGAACAATAACAAATGTTGATGGTGAATTTTCGTTAAATGTGCCTGACGCAAATACGGTACTTGTTTTTTCTTTTGTAGGATATACTCCGCAGGAAATACTTGTACAGGGACAAAAAACATTGGAAGTAACTCTGGTGCAAAATGCAATGAATCTGGATGAGTTTGTTGTTGTCGGCTATGGCGTACAACGAAAGAGTGATCTGACCGGTGCAACCACCCGGTTAAGCGGTGACAATCTTAACAAGAGCGTAGCTTCCTCTCCAGTTGAAATGATGCAGGGACGCGTTTCGGGTGTTAACATTGCGCAAAATAACGGGGAGCCGGGAGGCGGAATGACTGTACGTGTTCGTGGATCCAATTCCATCCGTTCAGGGCAAGATCCTTTATATGTAATTGACGGAGTTCCTTTGGATAATCAGGATCTTACACCAGCAGGAGCTGGAACCGCCGGTTTGAACGGGTCATCCAATAAAGATCCTATCAGTTTTTTGAACCCTAACGATATAGCTTCAATAGACATTTTAAAAGATGCTTCATCAACAGCCATTTATGGTGCCCGTGGTGCAAACGGAGTAATCATGATTACTACAAAAAAAGGAGAGCAGGGAGCAGGTCAGTTATCCTACGATGGGTATGTAGGAACATCAACCATCAGGCAGAGCCTGGATATTCTTTCAGCTGATCAGTTTCGCTCATACCGTAAAACCGATGGCAGTGCGCTGATTGATATGGGAGCAAACACTAACTGGCAGGACGAGATCTATAGGACTGCTTTTACTCAGAGCCATAATTTAAGCTATGGTGGGGGCACTAAAAATAATTCGTACCGTGCTTCACTTGGGTACCTCAATCAGGAAGGGATAGTGAATACTACCAATATGCAGAAAGTAAACGGAAAAATAACAGTAACCCAGAAAGCGTTTAATGATAAACTGGAACTTACAGCAAACCTGATTGCTTCACATACGAATGACCAAAGAGCTCCAATTAGTGAAACCGGTGGTTACGAAGGCGATGTCATTTTATCGTCACTAAAGTTAAATCCTACCTACCCTGTTTTCAACGAAGATGGCACCTATTACCAGAATTCCACTACCCAGCGCAACCCGGTTGCCATGCTTAATCTTACCAATGATATAACGCAAACGGATCAAACTATTGCTAACCTTACCGCTGAATACGAAATCATAAAAGATCTGAAATATAAAATAAATGTTGGTTCTACAAGGAGTTCAGTGGAAAGACGTATAAATCAGGATAACGAACTCACTTATCTGCCAAATCATGGTGAAGCTGATATTAATACAGTACATGCACAAAGTTCGCTCATTGAAAATTATCTGACCTATGCAAAAAAAATTGATGAGAATCAGCTGAATTTTCTTTTAGGTCATGCCTATCAGAAATTCAATGTTAATGGTACAGCAATGAATGTAAAAGGATTTGTAGTTAACGATATCCTGTACACCAACAATCTTGGATATGGAAATTCTTCGGCTGCAACTACAAGTTCCTATGCAAACGTTAATGAGTTACAATCATTCTTTGGCAGGGTTAATTATGCTTATGCCGGGAAATACCTGGTAACTCTTACCGGCAGGTACGACGGGTCTTCAAAATTCGGTGATAATAATAAATATGGATTTTTCCCGTCCGCTGCTTTAGCATGGAGGCTTTCGGATGAAGAATTTATAAAATCAATGAATGTTTTCAGCAATTTAAAATTGCGCCTTGGATGGGGAAAAACAGGTAACCAGGAAATTCCAAACAAAATTTCACAGATTTTAGTTGGTACTGCAGGAAATGCAAACGGTTTCTTTAATGGTGTATTAACACCTGGTATTACATTCCTGAGAGTTCCAAACCCCGATATTCAGTGGGAAACCACAATTCAATCAGACCTTGGTATTGACTTCGGATTTTTCAAGAACAGGCTTACCGCCACTATTGATGTGTTTCACAAACAAACACAGGATGTGTTATTGGAGATCAATGCCGCAGCTCCAGCTGCTGCTTCAACCATGTGGTTAAATGTCCCTGATCTTCGTATTATCAATAACGGAATCGAACTAGGTGTGAATGGAATCATTGTTGAGCAAACTGATCTTACATGGGATGCCGGGTTAAATGTTTCATACATAAAAAATAATGTTGTCGATTTGCCTGTAACTATGATTGAAACCGGTAACGCCAGTGGACAAGGGCTTTCGGGCACAAGGGTTCAGATCATTACTAACGATAATCCCATAGGAACTTTTTATGGTCGTGTATTCGAAGGTTTCGATGCAAATGGAATAAGCATTTACAAAAAAGATGCTGATGGTGCTGATGCTTTGGAAACTCTTGGTTCAGCTCTGCCTAACTATACCTTTAGTTTCAATACAAAACTAACCTACAAAGCATTCGATTTCAGTATGTTCTGGTATGGTGTTGCCGGCAATAAAGTTTACAATAATACAGCAAATGCACTATTTGTAAAAGGATCTCTTAACAGTGGAGCAAATGTTACGGTAGATGTGCTTAACTCTGAAGAGTCCATTGCGAATTCAAATGCATTTTCATCCCGTTTCGTTGAAGATGGTTCTTTCCTGAGACTTGCTAATGTAACATTAGGATATACCATTAATACCAAATCAGTTAAATGGATTAAGAGTGCCAGGATTTATGCTACCGGTAACAACCTGCTTTTGTTAACTAAGTATACAGGATTCGATCCGGAAGTTAATAGTGACGCAAGTCAGAATGGTGTACCTGCAATCGGTATGGATTATACTTCATATCCAAAAGCCCGTGCATTTACCGTTGGTGCCAGTCTTAATTTTTAATAACTCTAAAAAAAGAAACATTATGAAATTCAATAAATTTTCACTTATAATTGCTCTTCTCACCCTGATATTTACTTCCTGCACCGACCTGAAGGAAGAAGTATTGGATGAACAATTGGGAAGCGACCTGGTTAATAACCCGGCCAATATTGATGCTTTGATCAACCCTCCCTATGCCCAGCTCCGCCGTACACTTGAATGGTATGATTATTGGGCGCTTCAGCAGATTTCAACAGATGAAACAGCTTTTCCTACGCGTGGTACCGACTGGTTTGATAACGGTGCCTGGCAACAATTATACCTTCACACCTGGACTCCTGATCATATCCGTTTAGTAGATGTATGGGATGTGCTTGGACAGGGCATTTCACGCTCTAATACAGCAATTCATTATATCGGGGAGTTTCCTGAGACAGCTACAACCACTCAGTATATTAACGAAGCCAGGTTCCTGCGTGCATATTATATGTACCTGATGGTTGATTTATTCGGGCAGGTTCCTTACAGGGATGCTGACGATTTGGATTTCTCTACATTACCGGAAGTCAAAGACCGCAAAACAGCTACTGATTTTATTATTACTGAGCTTAAAGAGATTTTACCCAATCTTAAAACAAAGGCTGCCGTTACTTCCGAACGTGCCACGGTAGGTGCCGCCAACGCTTTACTTGCCAAGATTTACCTGAATTACCAGGTATATGCCGGTGAACCTAAATGGGCAGATGCTATTAAATATGCCGATGATGTTATAAGCTCGTCCGACTATACGGTTACTAACGATTACTGGTCAATGTTCCAGTATAATGTAACAAACCATCCGGAATTTATACTTACCTGCCCAATGAGTGATGATTTCGAAATGGGTTCTGGAAGTGTATGGGTAAATTTCACTCTTCATTACAACATGACATTTGGAACCTATACCAGTCTCTGGAACGGCGGTTGTACCACCACAGATTTTGTAAATACTTTTGATCAGGTTAACGATGCCCGTTTCTACGACAGCAGGATTGAAAGCACGACCGGTTTAAATCAAGGTTTCCTGATCGGGCAGCAATACGACATGGCAGGTGTTCCTCTTAAGATCAGAAGTGGCGATCCTTTGATTTTTACTCCTGATTTTACTTTGGGTGATGCTAAAGAGAATGAAGGAATCCGAGTAATAAAATTTGCTCCGAATCCTGCTACAACCAGGCAATTTTCCTCCCCTAATGATGTTCCGTTACTTCGTATTTCGGATATTTACCTGGTTCGTGCCGAAGCAAAATTCCGTAACGGAGATGTAACCGGTGCCCTTGCCGATATCAACTATATCAGAGCCAGAAGGAGTGCAACAGGTAAAACATTGCCTGCATTGACTTCACTTACTGTCGATGATATTTTGAAAGAACGTGGCTTCGAATTGTATTGGGAAGGTTTCCGCCGCCAGGATATGGTTCGCTTCGGAAAATTAAATGCAGCACGCCAGGAAAAACCGGCTACTGATGTCAAGAAAAACCTGTATCCTATTCCTACATCAGCACTTGATGTAAACAGTAATCTGAAACAAAACGACTATTAAACGAGGGCCTATATCTGAAGCGCCTACTGCTCAATTCTATTGAGCAGTAGGTCTCCTTCGGATAAGAATTAGTTTTCCTGAATTATTTTTATTGCTTACATCATCCTGGTGGTTCTAGTATTCGTGTTATAATTCTTTATTACTACTCGTAGAACATCCTATAGAATCTCCAATATCCTTTTATTCCCAAAAAGAATAATATCTGTGTTTTCAGCCTCCTTGCACCCAAAACTATAATCATGTTCAAAAAGACACTTTACTTAATTTTGTTTTCATTTCCACTGATGTTCCTTTTTTTATCCTGTGGAAACAAACAACCTAAAACGAATGAAATGACTCTTGATAAGAAATGGTGGAAAGAAGCTGTGGTGTACCAGATTTACCCACGCAGTTTCAAGGATAGTGACGCTGATGGAGTTGGCGATTTAAAAGGCATTATATCCAAACTCGATTATATCAAAAGCCTGGGTATTGATGTGGTATGGCTGAATCCGATTTTTGCTTCGCCAAACGATGATAATGGCTATGATATAAGTGATTATCAGGACATTATGAGGGAATTCGGTACCATGGATGATTTTGATGCCTTGCTGAAAGGGATGCATGAAAGAGGGATAAAAGTTGTTCTCGACCTGGTGGTAAACCATAGCAGCGACGAACACGAATGGTTTAAACAATCACGCAGTTCGCGTACCAATAAATATAGAGATTATTACCATTGGTGGCCATCCGAAAAAGGGAAACCAGCAAAACGCTACAGTTTTTTCGATGTAAATAACGATGCCTGGAAATACGATTCACTCACCAAATCGTACTACCTGCATTATTTTTCGGTTAAGCAACCTGATTTGAACTGGGAAAACAAAGCCCTTCGCGAGGAAATCTATAAGATGATGCGTTATTGGTTCGATAAAGGAATTGACGGATTCCGTATGGATGTTATACCTTTTATTTCGAAAGACACAACTTACCCCGAATTGCCCGCACAATATGAAGGTGATTTTGTCGCGTATTATGCAAATGGTCCTTTTCTTCACGAATACCTGAAAGAAATGAATGAACAGGTTTTAAGTAAATACGATGTTATGTCAGTTGCCGAAGGCGCGGGCGTATCTACCGCATCGGCTATGGATTTTGTTGATGCTGACCGAAAGGAATTAAACATGTTGTATCATTTTGATGGTGTTTCACTTGGATATTTACCTGGGGAATTTAAAACCCCGGATCCAAACGGATACAATCTGCTAGCTTTCAAGGAAATATACTCTCGTTGGGACAGCATTTTTGCTGAAAAAGGCTGGGGAACCATATACCTCGGTAACCACGATCAGCCCAGGATGGTTACGCGCTGGGGTAACGACAGTCCTGATTTCAGGGAGCTTTCATCAAAAATGCTTACCACTTTCCTGATGACTATGCGTGCTACTCCTTATTACTATTTTGGCGATGAACTGGGAATGTCGAATATTAAATTCGATAACATTGAGGATTATCGCGATATTGAATCCATCAATATGTACAAGCAAACTCAGGAGAAAAAAGGGGACCTGAAGAAATTTATCGAAAACCAGAAAATATCGGCCAGGGATAATGGTCGCACTCCATTTCAGTGGGATAACTCAGCCAATGCAGGTTTTACAACCGGCAACCCCTGGTTGAAAATAAATCCCAATTACCTGAATGTAAATGTAGCTGCGGAGGAGAAAGATCCTAATTCCGTATTGAACTACTTCAAAAAAATAGTGAAATTCAGAAAAAACGAGCCCGCGCTTATTTATGGAAAATATACACTGCTGGATAAAAGCAATCCCGATGTGTATGCTTATATACGCGAGTTTGAAGGCAAGAAGATGCTTGTTTTACTGAATTTTAAAGCTAAAGCTGCTTCTGCAACCATAGCTGATATCGATTTGAGTAAAGCTAAACTTGTGATGAATAATTATATTGAAGAAGGTAAAAGCCTATTGGATTTGCGTCCGTACGAAGCTAAAATATACGAGTTGAAATAAAACCTTTTAACCCTGACAGGGTTTCAAACCCTGTCAGGGTTATGGTTAAAAAAAGTTTAAAAAATGGTTCAAACCTCAATCCGAAGGAAAACTCAGAATTATATTCTGATCCTGATTTTCTTTTTAAAGAGTACGCATATTTTTGCGCAGGCCGATCCGTGGATAATAAAAGCCCAAAAAATTGACCCATCTGATTATTATGGCATTACAGTTGCCAATGGAATGATTGGTATTATTTCGTCGCCCGAACCATTTAAAGTAAAAAATGTGGTGCTTGCCGGAACGTACGATCTTTATGGAAGAGGCAGGGTAAGCAATTTTCTGAATAGTTTCAATCTTCTGAATATGAAATTTGATATTGATGGGACGACAATGGACGCCAAAACCATCACAAATTTCAAACAGGAGCTAAATATGCAAACGGCTGCATTTACCTCTTCTTTCGATTTCAAAGATCAGGCAAGTGTAAAATACACTTATTATTCGCTCCGCCAGTTACCCTTCTGCGTTTTGATGGAAGTAAGTGTAACGGCAAAAAAAGATATTGTTATCAACACTGCCAGCGTTATGGAAGCACCGGATGCTCTGCGTGATGTTCAGAATTATTATAACGAAATTGATCGTCCTCATGTTACCATCGGTTTATTGACTTCCATGGCTAAAAGCCCTACCGGCAAATTACAACTCTGTGCGTCTACATCGTTTATGTTTACCGAAGCACATGGACAGGAACCCCGCGTCATACACGAAATGTGGGATAACAATATGCATTTGATGAAATTCAGTAAAACCATTAAAGCTGGTGAGACTTATTCCTATTGCATTGTTGGGTCATCAATAACCTCCGCTCATCACGACGATCCGCTTAACGAAGCCGAACGATTAACCATTTTTGCGAAATTGCAGGGACGCGACCGCCTGGTTAATTTTCATGAAAATGCCTGGGCTGATTTATGGAAAAGCGATATCCTTGTTGAGGGTGATGAGCAATCCCAGCAGGATATACATAGTATGCTCTATCATTTGTATTCCTTTGCCCGCGAAGGCAATTCTTTTTCACCTTCACCAATGGGGTTGTCGGGTTTAGGGTATAATGGTCATGTATTCTGGGATACTGATTTATGGATGTTTCCTGCGTACCTGGTAATGCATCCTGAAATTGCCAAATCATTGATTGAATACCGTTTCGAAAGACTTGAGGCTGCAAAACGCAATGCCTTTTCACATGGATATAAAGGAGCGATGTACCCCTGGGAAAGTGCCGGCACTGGCGTAGAAGAAACTCCGGTTTGGGCATTATCAGGTCCGTTCGAACACCATATCACTGCTTGTGTGGCTTTAGCAGCCTGGAATTATTATTGCGTAACCCAGGATAAAGACTGGCTCAGGGAAAAAGGATGGCCTATACTTTCGGCTACTGCCGATTTCTGGGCAAGCCGGGTCGAACGTAATGGTCCCGGGAACTTTGATATCAATAATGTTGTTGCTGCCGACGAATGGGCCGAAAATGTGGATAACAACGCATTTACAAACGCAGCGGCAAAAGTAAATCTTCAGAATGCAGCCTCAGCGGCTAAAATTCTTGCACTCAAAGCCAATCCCGATTGGGAACTTGTGGCTCAAAATATTCCTATACTCAAAATGCCCGACGGAACAACCAAAGAACACGCAAGCTACAAGGGTGAAGGCATAAAACAAGCTGATGTTAACCTTTTATCCTTTCCTTTAAAGGTAATAACTGAACCTGCCCAGGTTAAAAAAGACCTCGAATACTACAAAGGCAGAGTTCCTGATGCAGGGACTCCTGCTATGACACAGGCTATATTTTCCTTGCTTTATGCAAGATTAGGTGATAGCGAAAATGCATATCACTGGTTTAAAGATGCTTATTTGCCCAATCTGAATCCTCCATTTAGGGTAATTGCCGAAACCAAAGGGGGAACCAATCCTTATTTTGCTACCGGGGCCGGAGGCGTTCTGCAAAGTGTGCTGATGGGTTTTGGCGGTTTGGATATTACACCTGATGGAATTGTACAATTAAAATCGGTGCTGCCCGAAAACTGGAAAAAGCTCTCAATTACGGGTGTTGGCATCACCAGAAAAACATATGTCGTGAAAAATTAATTTTCGAACTGCTTTTACCTTAATAATACAACCGGAGTTACTATGAAATATCGCTTACTATATATTGCTTTAGTTGTTTTGCTTTCACTGTCATCGGTGGCGCAAAACAAGTATTTGCCACCCGACAAAATCTATGGACAATTATTCCGAGATGTACAATTGCAGCAGATTTTCCCCGATGGAAAAACCTTCGTTGATTGCACTCCGCTCAGGAATCCTAAGGAAATTGTAAACGATTATCTCGCACTCAAAACTGATTCAATTCACGGAATTCCTGTGAAACAATTTATAAAAGAAAATTTTAAATCGCCGGAGAATCCACAAACTGTATATCAATCAGTTAAAACTGAGCTGGTAACTGCACATATCAACCATCTTTGGGCCGTTCTGAAACGTAATCCGGACACCTTTACCGAGGGTAGTTCATTGTTGCCTTTGCCTTATTCCTATGTTGTTCCTGGAGGCAGGTTCAGAGAGGTTTATTACTGGGATAGTTATTTTACAATGCTTGGTTTGCAGGAAAGCGGTGAATGGGAAATGATCGAAAATATGATCAAAAATTTCTCTTTTCTGATCGAAACGTATGGGCATATCCCTAATGGAAACAGAACCTATTATTTATCACGCTCTCAGCCTCCGTTTTTTAGTTTAATGATTGATTTGCTGGCTGATAAAAAAGGTGATTCAGTATATGCCGGTTACCTAAAGGCCTTGCAGCTGGAATATGATTACTGGATGGACAAAACAGCAGCAACAAAACATGTTGTTACAATGCCCGATGGTTCTGTCTTAAACAGGTATTATGATATGGACACTATACCCCGGCAAGAGAGTTACCGGGAAGATTTTTTGCTGGCTCAAAAAGAATCGCTGAAAGCTATTGAAGGAAACCGTAATACGGAGTTTTCAAAAATGTGTCGCAACCTGCGCAGTGGTGCCGAAAGTGGCTGGGATTTCAGCAGCCGCTGGTTTGCTGACGGAAACAATATCAGTACAATACAGACTACCAGTATGATACCTGTTGATTTAAACGGTTTGCTGTACCACCTGGAAGTAACATTGGCAAAAGCGTATAAAGCTGCTGGTAATTCAACACAATCAGATTCTTACAATCAAAAAGCTGAAAGCCGGAAAAAGGCCGTTAATAAATATTGCTGGAATGAAAAGGCGAATTGGTATGTTGATTACAATAGTTCAACAAAAAAACAATCGGTTGAAATGACGGCAGCAGGTGTATCCCCCTTGTTTTTCAATATAGCGTCAAAAAAACAAGCTGATGGAGTTTGCGAAACATTACAACGAAATTTCCTGAAAGAAGGGGGAGTAATTACAACCTTAAAAAATACCGGCCAACAATGGGATGCGCCTAACGGCTGGGCGCCACTACAATGGATAGCGGTTAAAGGATTGGAAAATTACGGGCAAAAAGCCACTGCAAAAGATATTGCTGGACGTTGGATAAAACTAAATGTTCAGGTTTATGAACGCACCGGCAAGCTTATGGAAAAATACAATGTCGAAAATACAGGGTTAGAAGCAGGTGGCGGTGAGTATTCCGGGCAGGATGGTTTTGGCTGGACCAATGGAGTGCTGCTGAAATTAATTTCGATGTATGGACAGTAAAAGAGCCGGGCATAATAGTGCAACAGCTTAAAAATTTATTTGATTGAATTGATTGCGATTTGTTGAGAACTTTGGTTTGGTTGATTGAAGTTTGGTTGATGGAATGTTCTTCTCCTGAAATTTCGGGAGAAGGACTTCTTTAAAAAGCAACAATTTCTCGGTTTAATCTATCACATGATTTAATAAATAATACGCTCTGATAAAAAACAAGTTAACCATTTCTGGCATAATCTACCTGGGAATTAGTTGTTCCGGAGAACAAAATTTTACTTCAAATCATTTGAAAAATGATAAAACACGATAAAATCATGAAGGGTGATATTATAGGAATGGATGAACAGTATAAGAAAGTAGTTCGCATAATTGTTTCATATTTATTCGAAAAAATAGCAAACAAACCCAACAGGTACACTATTACGGTTGCAGGCGAATCAGGATGTGGAAAATCAGAAACGGCAAAAGCAATTGCAGCTGAATTAGAAAAATGCGGATTAAAAACAGTTATACTTGGGCAGGATCATTATTGTTACCTCACGCCTAAATTTAACGATTTGAAAAGAAAAGAGGATCCGGAATGGCTTGGCCCTCATGTGGAAATAAAGATGGATTTGCTCGAAAACAACCTAAAAGCTGCCCTTAAAGGAGAACCTGAGATTGTAAAACCAGTAATTGATCCCGCCAAAAACTCAATCAATAATGTAAAAATAAGTTTATTGGGGGTGAAGGTTATTATTGCTGAAGGCACTTACGCTTCATTGCTTAAAAATGTAGATACTAAAATATTTATCGACCGCAACAGGCTCGACACCCTCGAAGATCGGAAAAAACGAAACCGCAGAAATGAAGTTAACGATCCTTTTACTGAACAAATATTAATTACTGAACACAAAATTATTGCTGGCCACAGACTTTTAGCCGACATTGTAGTAACTAAGGATTTCGATGTTCTGTTTAACGAATAAATAAAAATCATGGCCGTTAAAAACCAGGTTCAGCTTATTACTTATCCCGATTCATTGGGTGGTAATTTAAAAACACTCAATACCGTACTTCTAAAATACTTTTCCGACATTTTTAAAGGAGGCGTTCATATATTGCCCCCTTTCCCGTCGTCAGGCGACAGGGGTTTTGCTCCTCTGACATACCTGGAAATTGAACCTGAATTTGGATCCTGGGATGATATCAGGCAAATAACCGAAAACTTTGATGTGATGCTCGACCTGATGGTTAATCATATTTCCAGGCAGTCGGAATGGTTTCAGGATTTTTTAAAAAAGGGACATGAATCTGAATTTGCGGATCTGTTTCTAACATTGGATAAGATTTGGCCTGATGGGAAACCCGTAGCAGAAGATATTGACAAAATGTTCCTGCGCCGAACAGTTCCATACTCGTCTTTTACCATCGAAAAAACAGGTAAAACAGAAAAGGTCTGGACAACATTCGGCAAGCAGGATCCGTCGGAGCAGATAGATCTGGATATAAACTCCAAAATTGCCAGGGAGCTTCTGAAAGATTTTCTGGTAAATTTCAGCAAACAGAATGTGAAACTCGTCAGGCTCGATGCTGTTGGATATATCAGTAAAAAGTTAGGAACAAGCTGCTTTTTCGTTGAACCTGAAATTTATGAGTTTATGGAATGGGTCTCGAAACTGGCTTCTTCGCTCGGAATTGAGTTATTACCCGAAGTCCATTCACATTATACCATACAGAATAAACTTGCTGAACATGGCTATTGGATTTACGATTTCATCCTGCCATATACCATTCTCGATACTCTGATAAATAAGTCTGGTTCAAAACTTTGCGATTATCTCAGGGTAAGGCCTCACAAGCAATTCACCATGCTCGATTGTCATGATGGCGTGCCGGTAAAACCAGATATGGATGACCTGACAAGTACACGTGAAGCACGTAAGTTAGTTGATGTCTGCCTGGAAAGAGGTGCCAACCTGAGCCTTATTTTTTCCGACAAGCACAAAGATAAGGATGGATTTGATGTCCATCAGATCAGGGGTTCATATTATTCGCTGCTCAATTGTGATGATGATGCCTACCTTGCTGCCCGGGCGATTCAGTTTTTCGCCCCGGGAATTCCGCAAGTTTACTATGTGGGTTTGCTCGCTGGCGAAAATGATGTGGAAAACGTAAAACTCACCGGCGAAGGCCGCGAAATCAACCGTCACAATTATAGTTTAGCCGAAATTGATTTGGAAATTCAGAAACCGGTTGTTCAACGGCTGCTTTCGCTCACCCGTTTCAGGAACGAATATTCGGCTTTTAATGGTGAGTTTAGCGTTGGCGACACCCCTGCCAGCAAAATTGAACTGTCGTGGCAATCGGATGAAAAGAGTTGTACTTTGCACATCGATTTGAATTCCTGCAAAGCTTCGGTTACTTACCAGGATATGGAAGGCAATACTCAAAACTATATTATTTAACATACAAACCACCTAACAGTACATTCCTTATGGATAATTCAAAAACTAAGTCGGACCAGCACAATCTTACAATCATTAAATGGTTGACATACATGATGTTCATGATGTTTGCTATGACAACCGATGCCGTTGGAGTAATAATTCCGGAGGTGATGAAGCAGTTTAACCTTAGCATGACAGCGGCAGGATTGTTTCACTATGGCCCGATGACTGCCATTGCGCTGGCCGGGATTTTCCTGGGTTATCTCGCCGACAAACTTGGTAGAAAAAAAACAATTATAATAGGGCTCAGCCTTTTTGCGCTGAACTCATATCTATTTGTAATAGGAAATTCCTTTGCTTTTTTTCTTGCTTTACTCATGGTTTCGGGAGTAGCAATAGGCGTATTTAAAACTGCCGCGCTGGCACTTATCGGCGATATAACTACCTCAACAAAGGATCATACTTCAACCATGAATACAGTGGAAGGTTTTTTTGGGGTAGGTGCCATAATCGGACCATTCATTGTAAGTTACCTACTTCGGGAAAGTGTGGATTGGAAATGGCTTTATGTAATCGCAGGAACACTCTGCGCTGTACTTATACTGATGGCGCTTTTTGTTAAATATCCGGTAACAACAAAGAAAACCGGCGAACCCATCAACTTTAAGCGTACACTTGGAATGCTTAATAACCGGTATGCACTTGGGTTTTCGCTTGGCGCATTTCTTTATGTGTCAGTGGAATGCGCAATATATGTGTGGATGCCGACTCTGATTGCAGGATATAAAGGAGATGCAATTTTGATTGCTACCTATGCACTACCTATCTTTTTTATCTTTCGCGCCGGTGGCCGTTTTATCGGTGCATGGATTATGGCGCGGTTCAACTGGGCTGCGGTACTCACTTTGTTCAGCTTTGCTATATTAGCCTGCTTCGCCGGCAGTATCATTGGCGGAGTAGGATTTGCCGTTGTATTACTACCTTTATCGGGACTTTTTATGTCGGTAATTTATCCTACACTTAACTCGAAAGGAATCAGTTGTTTTCCCAAAGTTCAGCATGGTGCGGTCGCTGGGGTTATTTTGTTTTTTACCGCTGCTGGAGCTGCATTAGGTCCATTGGCAATGGGAGCAGTTAGCGATGCATTCGGGCAGGATGCCAAATATGGTTTCATTCTTGCAACTATATTTGCTGGTCTGCTATTTACCGGGCTTCTGATGAACTGGATTTTCAACCCAACGAAAAAGCAACTCCAACAACTTGACCAAAGCGAGTATGAACAAGGATAAAAGGATAATTCAACTTTTTGGGTTCTATAGTTCTTTCACAAATCAATTGAAATTGTTTTAAAAGGTCAGAAGACCGAAGTCGGAAGACAGAAGTTGATACTAACATGATAGAAAACTCTGCCATCGAAACGCAGGTTCAAGACTATTAAGAGTCTGATTTAAAATACTGATTTAAATTTCAGATGGGGCGAGTGGTGACATAGAAAGGGCGATGACAGAAATAATTTATTAAAATTGAACTTCAATCTTGGATTCTTCCGACTTCGGTCTTCTGACTTCCGACAATTTTTTAAACTCCTAAATCAACAGAGAACCAGTTTTATTTTTGCATTAATTTACTATATTGATTTTAATCATTTAATTTAATGACGTGTGACAGTTTTTACTTTGAGTAGTTATAATATATTCTAATGTATTCATATTCAGATATATAAAATCATTGCAACGAATTTATAAAGATTCTAAAGAAGCGCGTAATTACTTGATAATGTGTATTATGTATTCTTTCATAATTTTATTAAAATTCTGCTGCCTGATAACTGTCAGCATATCAGCGAAATACACATATAGGTATATAAGTAGCATTTTTTGTATGTGATTCAGTTTACTATACCTTTGTTAATCAATAAACAATGAAACCTCATTCGGGTATTGTAAATGACTGATTGTTAAAAGAATAAAATCACATGAAGACAAGGAGAGATTTTATTAAAATTTCAGCGATAGGCCTCGGAGCCACTGCCGTTACGGCTGGTGCCGCCAAAGCTGTGCTGGGTTCATCTTTGTTTGGTAACGACAGCGAGAATGAAACAGAAAACTTACGCAGGGTTCCTACCTATTGCGAAGTATGTTTCTGGAAATGTGCCGGCTGGGCTCATGTTACCGAAGATGGAAATATAAAAAAGATCACGGGAAATGACGATGATCCGCAATGCAACGGCAGGCTTTGTCCGCGTGGTACCGGTGGAGTTGGCATGTTTTCGGACCCTGACAGGTTAAAAACCCCACTTATCCGCGTTGGAAAAGTTGGTAACCAAACCTACAGGGAAGCCAGCTGGGAAGAAGCATTTGATTACATAGCAAAAAAAATGAGTGACCTGAAGGCCAAATACGGGCCCGAAAGCATGGCATTGTTTTTCCACGGCTCATCAGGAAATCATTTTTCGCACCTGATGAAAGCATACGGAACCACAAACCTGGCTGCTCCTTCGTTTGCGCAATGCCGCGGTCCGCGCGATGTGGGCTTCGAAGCCACATTTGGCGAATCAGTAAGCAGTCCCGAAGTTACCGACATACGCGATACAAAATGCCTGGTGCTCATAGGTTCACATATAGGTGAAAATATGCACAACGGCCAGGTGCAGGAAATGAGCGAGGCGATCGACAAAGGCGCTGTTATCATAACAGTTGATCCACGGCTTTCAACAGCTGCTTCCAAATCAAAATTCTGGCTGCCGATAAAACCTTCTACGGATATCGCACTGTTGTTAGCATGGATTCATGTGCTGATTAATGATGAGTTATATAATAAGGAATATATATCAGCGTATGCTGAAGGATTTGAAGAGTTGAAAGCTCATGTTAAACCTTTTACCCCCGAATGGGCCTATGGAATTACCACACTGAAACCTGCCCTGATCCGCAGCACAGCCCGCGAAATGGCTAATGCAGCCCCTTCGGTAATTATTCACCCGGGTCGTCATGCGGCATGGTATGGTGACGATGTGCAGCGTACACGCGCAATTGCCATACTTAATGCTTTGCTGGGCTCATGGGGAAACAGGGGTGGAATCTTTTTTAAAGAAGGCATTAAAATCCCTGAATTCCCGCATCCTGAATACCCAAAACCAGCCTGGTCGTGGAAAGACCTCATGGATGGAAAATATCCACTGGCAAATGAGGCTGTTACCAACTCAGTTATTGAAGCATCCTATCCTAAAGACGGCAAAGAAGCAAGAATAAAAGGATGGTTTATTTCGGGTACAAATCTTGTGGCATCGGTTCCGTTAAAAGAAGAACTTCAGAAGGCAATGCAGGCCCTCGAATTGATAGTGGTTGTGGATACAATGCCAATGGAAATTACCGATTATGCCGATGTTGTTTTACCTGAATGCACTTATCTGGAACGATACGACGATATCCGTGCAACTGCGCACCGCGAACCAACGCTTTGCCTTCGTATGCCAGCTGCTGAGCCTAAACATCAAACCAAACCAGCATGGTGGATTGCCAAACAACTTGGCGAAAAGCTCGGACTTGGTGCATACTTTAACTTTAAAGAATACTCAGAAGTACTCGACTGGCAGCTCAAACAAGTTGGTTCATCCCTCGAGGAGCTTCAGCGGATTGGAGTAAAAAAATCATCACGAAAAACTTCACCGTACATTGAACCCGGGGCTGATCATCAGTTTAAAACAGCATCAGGGAAAATACAGTTGTTTTCGCACGAGATGGCTGAAGCCGGATTTGACCCCATGCCTGTATTTACTCAGCATCCCGAACCACAGGAAGGTTTCTACCGCCTGATATACGGCCGCGCGCCTATGCATACGTTCAGCCGCACAGCCAACAACCCGAACCTGGTGGCGCTTATGCCCGAAAATTCGGTCTGGATCAATCCCGGTGTAGCCAAAATCTGGGGAATAAAAAAAGATCAGTATGTCTGGCTTAAAAACCAGGATGGCGCCGTTTCGAACTTCGCTGTTAAAGTAAGGCTTACGGAGCGTATACGGTGGGACTCCGTTTATATTGTACATGGATTCGGGCATCATCACAAACCCCTGAAATTTGCATATGGAAGAGGCGTGAACGACACCGAACTTATTACAAACGTTATGATGGATCCCATTATGGGCGGTACGGGTATGAGGGGAAATTTTATTACATTTTTAACTGAAGATCCACGAAAGGAGGCTGAAGCATGAGGTACGCAATGGCTATCGACACCAAAAAATGTGTAGGCTGCAGCGACTGTGTTGTTGCCTGCCAGACTGAAAATAATGTACCTATTGGCTTTTGCCGCGACTGGGTAACTGAAACCGTTGATGGAACCTATCCTAATGTAAACATTGAATTACGTTCGGAACGTTGCAATCACTGCGATAATTCACCTTGCGTACGTTGCTGTCCAACCGGTGCAAGCCATTTTGAGGATGGTGGAATTGTGCTGGTAACTCACAACAAATGCATTGGATGTGGCGCATGTATTGAATCCTGCCCGTACGAAGCAAGGTATTCACACCCCGACGGGTATGTAGATAAATGTACTTTCTGTATTCACCGCGTCCGTAAAGGAGAAAATCCGGCCTGTGTAAGCGTTTGCCCAACCAGCTGCATGTATTTTGGTGACCTTGATGATCCGAATTCAGAAATTGTAAATGTTCTGAAAAACCGGAAATTCAATGCATTGGCCCCCGAAGCAGGAACCAAACCAAATATCTTTTACCTGACCTGATAAATTAAAATTTCGTTTTAAGATGAAAGAAGAATTATTTGTAAGTGGTCGCAATATTCCTAATATTGACCCTTATCTCCATATCTGGCACTGGCAAATCCCAATCTATCTTTTCCTGGGTGGCCTGGCGGCTGGAATACTGTTTCTGGCAGCTGTTTATACCATTCTTGGTAAAGACAAAGAAATGCAGGCAACCGTAAAATGGGCTCCGTTTATTGTGCCTTTTGCACTGATCATCGGTTTGTTTATGCTTTTCCTCGACTTAAAGCACAAGCTTTATTTCTGGCAGTTATACACCACCATCCGTCTTGAATCTCCAATGGGCTGGGGCGCCTGGGTATTGATGATCATGACTCCGATTTCAATCATCTGGTCGGCCAGCTATGTAAGAGAAGTATTCCCAAACTGGGACTGGAAATTTAAGTTTCTATATGCTTTTGAAGCATGGGTTATTAAAAACCGGTGGTACATTGCATGGCCAATGGCAATTTATGCCGTTATTCTTGGAATTTATACGGGTATTCTGCTTTCAGCATTCAATGCACGGCCTTTATGGAATACAACTATACTCGGGCCTCTGTTCCTGGTATCCGGCATGTCGACGGGTGCCGCTAGCATTATTCTGATGAGTAAAAACCATGAAGAACGCCGCCTTATCGGCCGTCTCGACCTGTTGTTTATTGCGGTCGAATTGTTCTTCATTGTCCATATGATCATGGGATTCCTGGCCGGATCACAAGTACAGATCGACGCTGCTAACTTATTTCTGGGCGGTGAATTTACGGTTCCGTTCTTTGTATTTGTAATCCTTTTAGGACTTCTGCTACCAGCAGTATTGGAAACTCTCGAACTTATCGGCTTCAAAGTTCCGATCATAATTCCTGCCATTCTGGTTTTGCTTGGAGGACTGATATTCAGGTTTATTATGGTTGAGGCGGGGCAGGTTACACGGTATTTGTATTGATGAATGTAATAAAATAAGGAATGAAAAACATGTAACATATAATTAAAAATGGTAAAGTAAATCATATTCAACACTTTGTCATTTAATGTTTTATGTTTAGTGTTTATCATTATCAAAAAAAAACAGAAAACCTAACTCAAAAATCTGTTAATCATGGAAAAAATGAAACGAGACGGCACCTTCTATATCAACCCATATCTGGGGGGGATTTTATTGGGCCTGGTGCTATTCGGCACATATTATATTACTGGTCGTGGACTTGGCGCAAGTGGGGCCGTTAAAAGTTCTGTAGTATCAGCTGTTCATACAGTAGCCCCGGTTCATGCTGAAGAAAATAAATACTACAGTAAATTCCTGAGCGACGATGCCAGCCCAATGAGTAACTGGCTGGTTTTCGAGGTAATAGGTGTAATTGTCGGAGGCTTCCTTTCAGGAACACTTTACGGACGGTTAAAGTTAAGAGTTGAGCATTCACCAAAGATTACCGGCAAAACCAGGCTTATTGCAGCCTTGGCCGGAGGAATCCTTTTTGGAGTTGGTTCCCAGTTTGCCCGGGGATGTACCAGCGGTGCAGCGCTTAGTGGTATGGCTGTATTGTCGGCATCAGGGATTATAACAATGATGGCCATTTTCGGCTCGGCTTACCTGTTTTCCTGGATTTTTAAGAAATTGTGGATTTAGTGAAGATGAATCTCTGGCTGGATATTTTAAGTTAGAAGTAATCCTATTGACAAGCATCAAGAAATACATTTAAAGATTTAAGAACAAGGATCAACGATTTTAGATTTTAGAAGTAAAACTAAATCCTTGGAGAAATCATAATTCATAAATCGTTAATCGATATTCTTAAATCAAATAAAACATACATAAACTCATTTAATAATAAAATATATGGTAGGACCTCTTATTCCCATGGGTGTTATTCCCGAAACCTGGAACAATGTAATCGCATTGTTACTGGGAGTCGGTTTCGGCTTTGCTCTCGAAGCCTCCGGGTTTTCTTCTTCACGCAAAATCATGGGGACCTTTTTCGGGTATGATTTTGTGGTTTTGCGCGTGTTTTTTACCGCTGCAATAACTGCCATGACAGGCATCTTTTATTTCGATTACATGGGCTGGATGGATATGTCCATGCTATATATCAATCCATATTATGTTATGTCGGCAATTATCGGCGGTATTATAATGGGATTTGGCTTTGCCCTGGGAGGCTTTTGCCCAGGCACCAGTTTTACAGGTATTGCCATCGGTAAGATTGATGCTATGGTTTTCAGCGGCGGATTGTTTATTGGTGTATTTATTTTCTCAGAACTTTATCCGCTATTTCAAGGATTATACAACAGTGGGAATATGGGAGGAGCCAAGATTTACGATCTCCTGGGCATGCGCGAAACCGTTTTTGCCTTCCTGCTGATCGTTGCAGCAGTCGGGATGTTTTATGGGGCTGCTTTTGTTGAAAAGAAGGTTAAAAAAGTTGAGTATTAATAAATAAGACTATGAACAAAAGATATCTGCTACTGGCAGGCATAATAATAGCACTTGGAGTAGGAATACTCTTCATGCCTGCAAAGGATACTTC
The DNA here is from genome assembly GCA_030654075.1 of Bacteroidales bacterium. Taxonomy (GTDB): domain Bacteria; phylum Bacteroidota; class Bacteroidia; order Bacteroidales; family UBA4417; genus UBA4417. The sequence goes on from JAURYB010000056.1 coordinate 114,157, forward strand.
CAAACAAACTCAACCCGAACTTCTGCTCGCGGCTATTGATGATCCATCAAGGTTCCTGAGCACGGATGATATCACCGACAGGCTTGTAAAAAAGGACCCGGCGCTCATGGTGATTGACGTGAGATCAGAATCACAGTTCAAAGCTTTTTCTATTCCCGGAGCAATCAATATTCCCGCAGATTCTCTTCTTTCAGCTTCAGCACAGGAAATACTGAATCAAAAAGAAATGGATAAAGTTTTTTATTCAAATGCAGACGTTACTTCCGACCAAGCCTGGATCATTTGCAAACGAATGGGTATGCAACGGATTTATGTAATGCAGGGCGGAGTAAATAAGTGGTTTAACACCATAGTTAAAGCTGAAAAACCTGCCGAAGCTGCCCCCATTGAAGCAATGGAACTGTATCAGTTCAGGATAGCAGCATGTCAGTATTTCTTTGGAAGTCCACTTATGGCTTCAACGCCAAAAGTTGCTGCTGACAAGAAAAAGGTAAGCGTTGTAAAAAAGAAATCCGAAGCTGCATCGGGTGGTGGTTGTTAATTAGTATTCTACCTCGATTGCAATGGAATTGGGGGTAAAAAGTCGGAAGTCGGAAGTCCGAAGAAAATACTAGCTAGCTGCAAAATTCCACTCAATAAAATCAGGTTCAGAATAAATAAGAAGAATGTTAATTACCAAAATGTGTGATACAGTGGCGAAAAAAGTTTTACCGAAACTCCTGGCTTCCGTCTTCTGACTTCCGACAACTTATTTCGACCTGTTAAAATAGACCTTCGATTATACATGCAAAACAAAGAATACAATGGACGAACTTAATAAAACCAACCGGCTTACGATAGCAGTTATCGGAATTGTGCTGGTAATAATTATTGGATTGGTCACCCTGAGAAGACCCGATATTAAATATTCCTTAACTCCTGCTGAAAGCCTCGCCCTACTTAATGATCCTGCCTCAGTCATTACACCAGAAAAAGCAACTGCTTTGTTGAAAGACAGTTCCGGTAAAACTGTATTTATCGATGTTCGCAATTCAATAGCTTTTGACCGGGGACACATTAAAAATGCAGTCAATATTCCGGTTCGCGAATTGTTTGCAAAAAAAAGCATGTCTGCATTCCGGGATATTGAAAAAGCCGGACAAACCGCAGTTCTGTATGGTGAAACCCAGCAACAGGCAAATGGCCCATGGTTTATGCTCAGGCAAACGGGTTTTAAAAACGTATTGCTTTTTACAGGCAGCTATACACAACTTGATATTGCAAACTCCGATTCAACTACCAGGTTTTTGCCCCAGTTAAGCGAAACACCGCTCATTAATACTGCAGCATTGAAAGCGATTTCAACTCCGGTTGCTGGCGGAAAAGATATTGTAAAGCCTGCTCAAAAAGCCAAAAAGGCAGTTGCTCCTGTTAAAAAAGAAGCATCGTCAGGTGGTGGTTGTTAATACCTGAATTTGATAAAATAATTTGAGAGGCTACCTGAGGGTAGCCTTTTTAGTTTAAAAATCTATTCAAGATATTTTTTGAGACTACCTGATTAAACTCACCATCCCTCTCAGGGTAACAATTCCGGAACTCTCAATTTTAGCTTCCCTGTATTGCAAAAGGTAACTGTAGCTGCCTGCCTGGCATGGCTCTCCTTTAAAAGTCCCGTCCCATCCTTCTGAAGGATCAGTACTTTTAAAAACCAACTGTCCCCACCTGTCGTATATAAGTAGCTGGTAAGGCTCAAGGGTATTACGTTGGGTAACAGGCCTGAAAAAATCATTCTGACCGTTTTTATCAGGCGAAAATGCATTGGGAAGCCACAACCCCGGCATATAATAATATTGTTTTGTTATCGTATCATTACACCCTTCGGGACTGGTTGCCACGAGCATGATCGTATAATTCCCTTCGAGAATATATGTAACAACAGGTTCCGGGAGATTTGAAGTACTATTGTTTCCAAAGTCCCAGGAATAATCAGAAGCCCCTGTGGTTTGATTATCAAAATGAATTTCTCCGTTATTAATTTCAGTGTTTTCGATGATAATGAAAGCACAATCCGGTTTAGGTTTTATCGTGATTATTGAACTGACAGTATCCGAACACCCAAGTAAATCCGTAACAATATGACTGATAGGATAATTCCCGGCAGTATCAAATACCATTACGGCTGGATTACCCTTAAATGTAGGTTCATTTCCTGAAACTGAATTTACGCTCCAGGCGAATTCATTCAGCAGTGCATCAGCAGGAATGCTCTGATCTGTAAATGTAATTCTAACACCCTGGCATGCTTTGTCATACGAAAAAGCTGCTTTCGGCCAATTATGAATTATTAAAGACTTAGTCACAATCTTTCCATCCCCGCAAACAAGGTTCCTGCCAAAAACAGAAACCAAATATTCACCGGCTGGTATTGACTCATTCAAATCATAAATAAAAGTTGAATCAGGCGCATCATTGACTATATCAGCAGAGAAACCCGGAACAGAAAGGTGCCAGTGATATTTTTGCGCAAAATCAATTGATTTTGAGTTGAAACTTATTGTTTGTCCTCTGCAAACAGTAACAGGTGTGGTAATCTGACCTGAAGAAGGTCTGAGTATAAGTTTAACTGTTTTTTCTATTAACTGGTCTGTTGTTAAATACCACCAGGAATTGATTGTGTTGGTATCGCCAAGGTTCTGAGTTGTGGTCCAGCTATGACAACCTGAAAAAGGCTCGATACCGCTATATATACAGCCTTCCGTAACATTACTGGTGGGAAAATAAAGAGGTGATAATTTCGAATCATCCCAAAATATTTTGAGTTTCGAAGATCCAGAAACAGACATGGGCCGCTGGATATCAACTTTGAAGCCACGCGGATTATCCTCCACATCATAAAGAGGCACATTCGACAAACCATTCAGGAAACTGATCTTTGCTTTAACCTCTGTTCCATTAGCAAGTGGAATTCCATTACCATCTTTCCCGTTCCAGGCTGGCAGTAGTACATTGTATCCGGCTATTACAGTATACCCAAGCAGCACATCTTCGGGTCCGATGGAGCCGGGATTAGGAGGATCAACATCCAGTTGGACATTAATGTTTCCTCCTTTGGTTACATTCGCTTCAAAAGTGACAACCGTATCACATACGTTTGGCAATACATCAAAACTAACCATCTCACCAATATGTCCTGTGGGGAACAAAGCAATGTCGGGATCGTTTAGAAAAATCTTATATTGTGGTTTAACGGATGCATTTCCACGCAGTGATTGGCGGCGATCATTCCAAATTCCGGTAGTAGAGCTCCCCCACTCGTTGCTGTATATCGACCATACACCACCAGCAAGACCATTGCAATCGAAACGTGTTACAATACTGTCATTTGTATAGATATAGAACAGTGAAAAAGATGCTTTTAAATCCGCATCAACAGCACGTGTAGCCAATTGCCAGGCTTTGCTCCATAACCGGCCGGGAATTGGATGATTCCCATTTGCAACTGTAGCATCAAAATATTTCAACACCCTCATTTCTGATGAAGTTGGAGTGCCGGCAGCAGGGACAGGTATTTCAAATTCAATACTATAATCCCCATTCATCCCGGGATTAATCACTAAAGGAGTATATCCCTGCGTGTTCAGATTATCAATATTAGGTCCCGCATCAACCTGACTGCGGGTAGTAATGAATCCTGGATTTCCGGAATTGCGGGGCAACTGACTGAGCGAATAACCTGCAACTACATTACCTTTAGGATCTCTTATCTGGTACTTTACATCAGTATAAATGATTGCGTCGTCAGCATAGTTAATCATTTGACCGAATCCCAGGTATATTTTCTCGTTTATGAAATCACTGATCCGTATGTTCAGTCGGAAATCCTCTTTACAATTAACTAAAGCAAAAGGTATCCTGTATTCTATAGAATTTTGTGAGAGAACCAGTTTGCATACTGAATTTGATGGAGCTCCATTGGGCTCCAGTTGTTTGGTACCTTCGGCGAATGAAATTCCTGAAAGCCCGAGTATAATTATTATAAAAGAAAATGAAAGCAGATGCGCCCCAAATTGCCTGGCTACTGTAAATAAAATAAACTTTGGCAGTCGGCTCATAAAAGGTTAAAATTATTTCTGCTGGTTGTAATATAAGGAATGTAACTAATCAGTCTGATTAAAATGCTTTTTTGCCGCAGATTACACGGATTACACAGATTTCAAACTGCTTTTAGCAGTTTTTCAATTAATTTAAATTAAAAATGATGAATCATTGTCTGTGAAATCTGAGTAATCTGTGGCATGTATTTGTTTTTCATTACTTTAGACAAACCGATTAGTTACAAAAGGAATAAATACTTGAACAACATCTGTTAAGAAGTCTCAAATTTACGATAAAAAGAAACCATTATAATCAAGGTTGCCAATAGCACAGAAATAGTTAATCATAAAAAAGTATTTTTCTCTTCTTACATCTTGAGTTCTTCAATTCCGGACATCCCAAATTGTCTTACTTCAGTTACGTCTCCGGCTTTCAAATCGCCAAGATGTATATTCCCAATCCTAACCCTAACTAACCGTAATGTCGGGAATCCGGCAGCAGCCGTCATTTTTCGCACCTGCCGGTATTTGCCCTCGGTAAGTGTGATTGAAACCCAACTGGTAGGGCCATGACGTTCATCGCGTATTTTACGGGTTCGGGGAGCAAATCCGGGATCGCTTTTGAGCCTGAAGACCTGGCATGACATAGTGCGATATTTAACATCGCGAATCCCGATTTCAACGCCTTGTTTCAGTTCTTCAACAGCTTCATCGGTAATCAGTCCATCTACCTGAGCAAAGTATTCCTTTTCAATATGCCGGCTTCGGATATGTTCACTTACTTGCCCGTCTGTTGTAAGCAGAAGCAGTCCTTCACTTTGCTCGTCGAGGCGACCGATAGCCATAGTGCCATCCGGAAAATCGTACAAACTGCCAACTAGTTTTTTTTTCGGAAGTTCACAAACAAACTGGCAAAGGTAACCGTATGGTTTATGGTGTATAAAATGGCGGTGTTCGGGCACTGAATAGTTGTTTCAGAGATGCAGTTCTTTATTCAATTGTTCTACTGTTCAATTGTTCAAGGTTCAGGGTTCAAATGCCTGCGGCGTTATAAGTTTGGTTAGTTGTCGGTTTTAAAAGATTAAAATCCTTTAAACATCTATTGGTTCACCGGCCAGTCCTTAATTGCATCAGCAAAGTTATCAGAATATCCATTATGAGCAGTAAATATATATCGAACTCCCGGAATACAGATAATTTTCCCGATTGATTGAACTGATGTTTCTGAATCCATATTGAAAAAGGCGTAGAACTTCTCAACTTTCCCCTGTTCTATCCGCAGCGCATCACCAGTAAACAATAGAGTATCGTTTATAAGATAACACATGGACCCGGGCGTATGCCCCGGAACCAGAAAGCCTTGTATTTTAATGCCTTCAATACTCAATATTTGCTGATCCTCAATTAATTTATATGATTTTGAGTCGATTTTATTGCCAAAAAGGAAGAACCTCGATTTCTCTCCATTCAGTAACTGCTCTTCCTGCTTTGAAATATAAATGCTTGCATTTTTAAACAAACTAATACCGGCAACATGGTCACCGTCAGTATGAGTTAAAAGGACTGCATCTATTTTATCAGTATCAATTTTAAGTTTGTTTAGTTCCTGCTGAATAACACCCTTATCCTTACCTGCATCAATAGCAATATAGTGCTCGCCATTTTTTACCAGATAGAGATTTACAAACGAATCCTTTATCGAAAATACATTTTTAGCGATTTCGCTGGTTTCAGCCGTAGTCATTCCTTTCATAATTGACCTGGCTTTTATAAGGTAACCAACCGAGAGAAGAACCAGCACCAGGATAAAAACGCCTAGTCCTGAAAATATTCTTTTATAAGTCTTTTTCATATTCCCCGTTACCTTTAAGGTAGAATAAATTTATGCTTTTAGTAGTCTCAACAATACTTTCCGGTTTTAAGTAAGCCTCAGGTACGTGGATTATTTGTTTTACAAACTTAAAGAATAAATCAGAATAATGAACCGATAAAACAATTTTTGAGTGTTTCAAATTTATTTTCATAGCATATTGTTTTTGAACACATTATATTGTATATTTGTATACTTGATCAATCATCATTGGATGCCAGGGAATATCTTCGGAACCGCTGAGATTCTCTCAGTTAATACAACACCAACAATGAGTACTTGAATTTCCTGGCATTGATGTGTCATTAGCTGACCACCAAGGTGCTCATTTCCTGATTTTTTACCTATTTACATAGTTATTTTCCTTGTATTGAAGGATAAACTGAGCGCTTGATTGTAACGTCATTTGAGGGGATTTACCTTGAACCCGAACTACTTTAAATGGATGTCCTTAATTTCAACCTGCCTGTTTCACAAAAGTTTTTTTCTGAACAATACTATTGCAGGTTTACTCTGGCGTAGAAAAAGAAAAACTTCAGAACCACCATCTGCCTTTCCGGCAACCACAAGTTTCACTCTTTTTCAAAGGCCATCTGAATAATACGCAGCGATTGAATATGAGTATAGCGGATTATTCAACGGAATATCAGGCCCTGCCACAAAAATATGTGGATGTGGTTACCTCTCAGGAGGAAGACACTGTTGAGTGAAACCTTATCGGCCAGGCTACCAGTGTACTATATTTAACTCGATAAATTTCACGAAATGCAGTAACTCCAGACATTATACAGTTGTGTAGATGCCTGGTGTATAGATAACTCCCGGCTAACCGGAAGTTTAGGTCAAAAAGATTGATTCCATAAACGGATTATCAATCAGCACAATAACCAGAATCAGAATACTGAAAGTTGAATTATCTTTAAAAAATCGAGCAGATATGAAAGAGCATAAAATACTTATGGTAGAGCATCTGAAATCCGATGCTAACCTTGCTAAGCAAGAGATTGAGAAGGTTCTTGAAAAGTTTCATTTCAGCATTGTTAAAACACGGCAGGATTTGGAAGAGCAGCTGGAGAATTCTACACCTGAACTGATTATTACAGAGTATAAATTACCTTCCTTTGATGGATTAACGGTTTTGAAACTGATTAAGGAAAAATCGCTTCAAATACCTGTTATTTTCCTTGCTCACACTAACGATGAAACAACAGTGGTTGAATGCATGAAGGCAGGTGCCGTTGACTATATTGACAAAGAGCAGATTGGCCGATTGGGCGACGCAGTGAAAGCGGCTATTAATAAGAGTGACAACGAGAGAGAAAAGATTAAATCTACAGACTCACTTGTGATGAGTGCGGAAGCATATCACAGCATGTTCGCTTATAATCCGCTACCCATGTTTGTGTTCGACATTAAGACCCATGCAATCCTTGAAGCTAACAATGCGACTCTGGATCAATACGGTTATACCCGTGAGGAGTTTTTATCTTTAACCCTCAGGGACTTAAGCCCTGTTGAAGATAATACGGCAGTTACAGGAGCCAACGAATCTCAAACTAATTATCACGCAACAGGGAATTGGTGGCACCTGAAGAAAACCGGAGAGGTTATCCATGTTGAACTCACCTCTCATCTTATCGATTTCAATGGAACGAAGGCTTGCCATATGCAAGCCACTGATGTTACAAAACGTAAAAAGGCCTGGGAAACTCTCTCCGCAAGTGAAGAAAAATACCGGACCTTTTTCGACAATGTTCAGGATGTAATTTTCCAGACCGACCTGGAAGGCATCCTTTATGAGATCAGCCCATCAGTGGATCAATACCTGGGATACAGCAGGGATGAACTGATTGGAAATCCAATAGCTAACGTATACTATGATAGTAACGAAAGAGACTTACTTGTTCATACCCTGTTGGAGAAGGGTAAAGTTTGGGACTATGTAGTCAGGTTCAGAACAAGAAATGACGAAATCTTATATGCTTCGATGAATGCCCGGTTAGTATACAACACAAAAGGGCAGCCTGATATAATTGAAGGATCTTTAAGGGATATAACTGAACGTATAGAAGCAGAGGAAATAGTCCGCAAAAACGAAGAAAAATTCCATGCGCTGTTCGAAAACCAGTCTATTGTCAAACTTGTTTTTGATCCTGAAACGCAACAAATAGTTGATGTAAACTATTCAGCTGCCAGGTTTTATGGTTTCAGTAAAGAAGCTCTAAAGCAAATGAAAATTGCGGAAATTACCACTGCCAAACCGGAAGATTTTACAGCTCAGTTAAAGAAAATAAGGTCTGTGGGATTCCAGCAATACGAAACCCAACATTGCTGCAACGATGGTTCCCTGAAAGATGTTGAGGTTTTTGCCAGCAAAGTAGTAATTTCCGGCAAAGAGTACATTTATACTATTGTAAACGATATATCTTTCAGGAAACTGGCAGAACAGCAAAGCAGGCTATTGACCAAATCCATAGAGCAAAGCCCTGTTGGGATAATGGTTACCGATCAACACGGAAGAATAGAATATGTAAATCCCCGTTTCACAAAAATTACTGGCCATAGTTTACAGGAAATTAAAGAAAAAAAACAATGGTTTCTCTATTCGGGCAAATACTCCGATATAACCTATTCTGAAATGTGGGAAACGGTTCTGTCAGGTAAAGACTGGACGGGTGAACTGCCGGTAAGGAGGAAAAATGGCGAACATTACTGGGAAAACGTAAGTATTTCACCGGTGAAGAACGAAAAGAGGCAGATTACACATGTAGTTACTATTTGTGAAGATATTACAACTAAACACAAACAGTGGGAAGAACTTTCAGAGGCTAAAGCCAAAATTGAAGCTGCAGACAAGCTGAAAGCATCGCTTATTAATAATATCTCCAACGAAGTACGTACTCCACTCAATGGTATCATAGGATTTGCCGATATGTTGGTAAATACTGAGATTTCGAAAGAGAATAAACAAAATTATATCGATATCATCAAGAAAAGCAGCACAAGGCTGCTTAACACTGTTACCAGCTATATTGACATATCCATGATTTTATCAGGGAAAACCAGGACCTATTCAAAGCATTTTCATCTCAATACGTTGCTGGAAGAGATAAAGAATGAATTTATCGGTTCCTGTACCGCAAAGGGTCTTGAACTAAGCATGCAAAAGCCTGAAAATCCTACTGATATTCAAATGAATACAGATCCGGATATCTTACATAAAATCATGGCACATTTACTGTGCAATGCTGTAAAATTCACAGAAAAAGGAAAAATCGAATATGGTTTCAGGAGAAGAAACAATATTCCGGAGTTTTTTGTCACTGACACAGGAATTGGGATTGAAAACAAGAAAGTTAATTCCTTATTCGATTACAATTCTCATGCTGACGTTTCCACAACCCGTAGTTATGAAACCGTTGGACTTGGGTTACCTATTGCAAGAGGATTGGTTGAATTACTGGGAGGCGAAATCTTTATTGAAACCGGGAAAGCTAAAGGAGCTACTGTATACTTTACATTACCTGCCGAAGTAATCAGTACAACTTTGCCGAAGGAATTAAAAGAAGAAGTGTTAAAACCGAAACATCCCTTGTTGGCAAAAAATTCAGTAATACTGGTGGCTGAAGATGATGATTACAATTATAAATTCATCGAAACAGTCCTCAGCAGAGCCGATTTTAAAGTAATACGAGCTGAAAACGGAGTGGAAGCTGTAAATATCTGTTATAATAACGCGGATGTGAGTCTTGTATTAATGGACTTAAAAATGCCTGTGATGGGAGGCATAGAAGCAACACGACAAATCAAAAATTTCCTTCCAAACCTACCGGTTATAGCTCTTACCGCTTTTGTTTCCACTGACGATGAACAGGAAGCATTTCTATGTGGATGCGAAGAATATATTAAAAAACCCGTCGATCGCTCACACTTGCTGGCGTCAGTAGGAGATCTGCTGGAGAATAAAGTGAATTGAATCTTCCTCCATTCAGCATTCCGGCGTGCGACTATTGAAACTTCACACCGGATTTAAATACAGGTTGTTGCGAAATAAAGAGGCGTTCATTATTCCCCAAAAGATGAGGAATAATGAACGCCGTATTTTTAGCTCCTGCTCACGAATGACCAGGAGTTAATACTTTATAAGCTATCGGATAAAGCTTTACCAGGTTTAAACTTGGCAACTTTTTTTGCAGCTATTTGTAAAGCAGCACCAGTTTTAGGGTTACGGCCTGTTCTGGCTTCCCTGGTTGTTACTGAAAATGATCCAAAACCTACGATTTCAACACGACTTCCAGCAGCAAGAGCTCCGGCTACAGTTTCGTGATAACAATCAATAGCTTTTTTTGCCTGAGCTTTTGTCAGGTCGGCACCAGCTGCCAATGCGTCAATTAATTCAGATTTGTTCATAATTGTTTTTTTTAATGGTTGTTAATGAATTTAGTTTAATAATAATAGTATTCTATACGCTCAAGTATATTAACAGTTTTATTGACCAGATGTTTTAAAATGAATGATGTACCCCAAATCTAACTACGCTAAATCTATTTTACTGGATTAGTTTCTGGTCAAATAGGATGCTAATGTAGTAAACAATCCAATAATGAGCGCTTTATGTGCGCTTTTTAGAGAAATTTATTTTATTTTTTTTATACCCAACTGTCGAGCCTATTAGCAATAATTTTTCAATTCCAATTTACACAAACTTATCACATTGATTATTAGATACTTAATTAATACAAGCCAAAATTCCAAAAGGATACTGAAATAATTATCAACAGGAATGAATGTTCGGTTATTCCTGCTAATCGTGTATTCCTATGCAATTAATTTTCACACAACCGCTGGTTTTATGTATTGCATGTGTCTATCCATTAATATTAACCTAAAAAAATTACGATGAAAACGCTAAAAAAAACTTTAATCAACCTGATCTTAGTATCAGGAGTAATCCTTGCATTTGCTCAATGCACAAAAGAAAGTTCAACTGACGATACGCTAAGTCTGGATGACACAAAATCGATCATTGAGGAAATCACCAGCCAGGATACAACAATAGGAGGTTGTGATTCAATTTTTCTTATGGGAACTCCAGGTACATGTTCCGTCAATTTATTCAGTTACATCAACACTCTACCTGTTGAACCGTTAAATGCTTCCGAAATCAGTTCATTGACTACTATGCGCGAAGAAGAATTGCTTGCGCAGGATGTTTATGTAATGTTATACAGCATTTATAACGTACCGGTTTTTAACAATATATCAAAAGCTGAAACTCAGCATGCAACAGCAGTCCAAACGCTTTTACATAAATACAGCCTGCCTGATCCGGCATTGAATCATGTAGCCGGCTATTATGCAAATTCCGAACTTCAGGCATTATATGCAAGTCTGGTATCCCAGGGCAGCACTTCGTTAAGTGCAGCACTTATTGTGGGTGCAACTATTGAAGATCTTGATATCAACGATCTTCACAATCACAGCCTTATAGATATTGACAACCTGGATGTCCTATTTGTATTCAATAACCTTGAGAAAGGCTCCCGTAATCACCTGCGCTCTTTTTACAGGTTAATAACAGCAACAGGTGGCACATACACTCCGCAGTTTATTTCACTTGAATATTTTAATGATATTGTTTCAACACCACACGAAACAGGACTGGCAAGTACGAATTAATCACAGCTGCTTTTTAAAAAAGCGCTTGTCACCTATGGCAAGCGCTTTTTTAAAAGTGGTAAAAATGACTCCATACCAGGGAAACCTGTTAGAAATCTTAACACTGCTTAAAGAGAAAAATGAATGCTTAATTCAATTCCTTTAAATAGTATTGCTTCTGATTTAGAAATTAATTCGCTTTTTTAAAACAAATATGAAAAAAAATATACTTTCACCGCTGGTTTCTTAAGAGATCCGTGTCTAAACTTTATAATCACAAAAACTTAAAAACAATTGACTATGAAAAACATTGGAAAATTATTTCTTGCAACATCAATAATGATGATGTTTGCAATGCAGGCACAATCGCAAACCAGCACAGCTCCGGCCAATCAGGCAAAGCAAAAACAAAATACGGCCAAGGAAACAAACTTAGCTTACGTTGATAAAAACAATGATGGCGTATGCGATAATTTCGGATCAAGATCAGGCAAAGGACGTGGCGGTAATTTTGTTGACAAAGACAACAATGGTGTATGCGACAATTTCAATAACAAATCGGGTAATGGGCGTGGCAGAAATTTTGTTGACAAAAACAACGATGGCGTGTGCGATAACCAGGCTAATATCGGGAAAAAATCAGGTAACCAATGCAGAAATGGACAAGGAAAGGGCAATGGGAATGGCCGGCAGTACAGGAATGGACAAGGGAAGGGCCAATGCCAGGGAAGAGGAACAGGTCAGGGCCAAGGTCAGGGCCAAGGCCAGGGAAAAGGCCAGGGACTTGGACAAGGCCAGGGAAAAGTACAGAATCCAGTAACAGAGTAAGCTAAACTGAAAGCTTAAACCATTAACAGGCAAAATAAAGCATCCAGATAAAAGGGGATTGCATAAAAGCAAAAATAAGTTTTAAAAAGAGGTTGAAAATTATATCTTTGATCAAAGATTACTAGGATTCAAACCAAAGTAAAAGAACAGTGATACAAATAGTAAGCATCCAATAATTTTCAATCTCTTTTTATTTCTCTGCATTGATGACTGACCAGGAACTGATTACCGGAATATTGAACAATGACAAAACTGTCATCCAATTCCTGGTAAGCAAATACCACAAACAAGTTATCAAAACGGCCTTTCACCTGCTTCAAAATATGGATGATGCCGAAGACCTTGCCCAGGATGTTTGTGTAGAAATTATCGAATCGGCAGGATCATTTAAAGGGGCCTCATCATTATCAACCTGGATTTACAGGCTTACGGTGAATAAATCGCTCAATTTCATACGAAAAAATAAACGCAAGCAACTTGTACATCAGTTTGAATCCTTTTTCCGCAAAGGTGACAATTCTATAGAAACAAGAGTTACAGAGCCTTCAGAGTACGATAAAACATTTGAGAATAACGAAAGACGGCAGATTCTTGAAAAAGCGGTAAACAGCCTGCCTGAGAATCAAAAAACAGCATTTATCCTCAGCAAATATGAAGAACTGTCGTACAGGGAAATTACCGAAATCATGAACCTCAGCCTGCCCAGCGTTGAATCATTGTTGCAACGGGCGAAACAAAACCTACAGAAGAAGTTAATTGTTCAGTTCTCTGAATATTCAAACAAAAAATAGCATGGAAACCTGCAAGTTATTACACGAAAACGTATTCGCTTACGTGGAAAAAGATTTACCTCCCGTTATGCTGCAGCAGTTCGACAAGCATGTGGCCGAATGTGCTGAATGTGCAGCTATGGTTGCTGATTTTAAAAGTGTACTGATTTTAATGGAAGAGCAGAAATCCATCGAACCTCGACCCTTTGCCGAAACCCGGATTTTGCAGGGAATTGAATCCAGGTTAGAAAAACGGCAGAGTTCGTCATTCCCTGTTTTCGGTCGGATCTTACAGCCTGCCTTGATCAGCGTTGGCGTTGCAACAGCACTGTCTATCGGTTTTTTTATCGGTTCTGATTTTGCAAATGTTAATTCGCAATACAGCCAGAACGAAGAAATAACAGAATCGGTAAGAAGCGATTTGAATGTTCCTGAATTTATGACTGACGATATTATTTACTTTACCGAATAAACCCCGAACCATGAATATTTTCAACAACAACCGCCCTGTCTTCTGGATACTGATCTTCCTGGTTCTGATCAATATCACTGCATTGGCAACGTATTATATTTATATGCGCAAACCATCTAACGAACCTGTGCCAGGTTCAGAAATGAAGAGAGGCATAGTTTTACAACAGGAGTTAGAATTAACACCGGACCAATCCATTGCAGTAAACCAGATAAACGCAACCTACCAGGCTTCGAGCGAGCCTATTGTTGAAGCTATAATGGGAAAGAAAAGCGAATTGCTGGAGGAACTTTCGAAAGAGGATACTGATTCTGCCGTTTTGATACAACTCACCAACGATGTAGTTATTGAGCAGAAAAAACTACAACTGGCCAACATAAAACAATTCCTCGCCCTGAAGAAAGTGTGTACACCGGAGCAAACACAAAAGCTTTCACAAATTTATGCGGGTTTGTACGGGTTCGAACAAACAGGAAAAGGAAAGGGCCAGGGAAAAGGAAATGGTAAAGGATACCGCCATCGGTACGGGCAGCAGAAAACTGACTCAAACCAGCCGGCAAAATAAACTCCTTTTTTCAGCCTGTAGTTTATCGCAAAGAAATCATTTCGGTTTTGAAGCAATAAGCAGAAAAATCGGGTATTCACTCACATTTCCTGTTTCATCCGTTTTTGCAATTGTATAGCATTTCTGCTGTTCAATATCTCTATACCCGATTGCTTTCAACTTATCGGCCAGAAGATCAACATCAAATCCCAGGTGCCCGTTAAAGCTCTCACCGTGAAACGATCCGTCTTCGGCGTACAAATCAGCTATAGTAAGATATCCGCCGGGATTTAACATAGTATAGAATTTTGAAAGGACACTGTCGACATCGTTTACATGATGCATCACCATCTGGTTATAAATGATATCAAATTTGCCGTCATAATCCTGGTGTTCAAGATCAAAAAACAGCGGTTTCATATTTTCAATATTCTGATCCGCAATTTTTTCAGCTGTTACCGTGGTCATTTCCTGCGAATTATCCATCAGGACAATTTCTTCAAATTTATCTTTCAAAGCAAAACTAAGCAAAGCCGTACCTGAACCATACTCCAGCGCTTTCATGCTCTTTTTAAACGGAACCGTTTGCAGCATAGCTTTTGCCACGGCATTTGATCTGTCGATATAACGTTGATTTTTATCCCAGTCGCGGGCTCTGGCATCAAATTTACTCATGGATTATTTAATAGAAAATGGTTAATAATTTAAATACATTCTATTTTTCATTCAGCGTATTTTCAAAGCGCTTCAACATCCATTTAATTGCGAAAAAAGAAACCGCAATAAGCAAAGGCCAGGTTAAAAGCCAAATTATTTGTGTGATCATGGGGATTTAGGGTTTTAGATGATTGGGAATTGAGAGTTTAGCTGGGAGTCGGGAGTCGGGAGTCGGGAGCCGGGAGTCGGAAGTCGGGAGTTATAAAATGAGTGTTGGGAGTCGGGAGTCGGAAGTCGGGAGTCGGAAGTAAGGAGTTATAAAATGAGTGTCGGGAGCCGGAAGTCGGGAGCCGGAAGTCGGAAGTAAGGAGTTATAAGATGAGAGTCGGAAGTCGGGAGTATCAAATCAGTTAATCTGAAACTCCCGATCTGGCCAGTAGCTTTTAGTAAACATGCGTTTCTTCATTCAGTTCTTCCATATCTATCTTTTTATTGTCAATAGCGCGCCATGCTACCCAGATATAAGCAATCACAAAAGGCACCAGCAACGATACATAGCTCATGGCTGTTAAGGTATATTGGCTTGACGAGCTGTTCTGAATGGTTAATGAACTTTGCAGATCGAAAGTTGAAGGATAGTAAGCCGTATTGTTAAATCCAGCCAACAGGAACAAGGCTAAAACCGTTAGCACAGTACCGATTCCTGCACCCCAGATACCTTTGGTGCTGCATTTTTCAAAACAGGTTAAAGGGCGAATGATTCCAATCAGAACCAAAGCCACTCCCAGAACAAACATTACTGCCACAACAGGCATTTGCAGCAGGTTATGAAGGTATTTATAGGGTTCCACAAACACTTCCTTTGTTTCGGGATTTACGGCAAAACCACTTGATAATAAGGTCCATATCACGAAAGTGAGAAAGAAAAACACAAAAGGAATGGCATTGATAAGAAGTTGTTTTTTAACGCGTTCCATCATTTCGGCATGTTTGATACGGTTCATGAAATACAGCAAAGCCAGCACGCGCGAAAGGAATAAGACGGCCAGTCCCAGGGTAAGGTTATGAAGACTTAAAGCAGCTTCGAGTCCATGAGCCGGGCCCATCCATTCCGATATGACAGGCATTTTATCTCCGGTAAGGCGGGTAATATTCATGAAGTTTACGGAGAACTGTGAGCCGGTGAAAAAGGTTGCCACGGCAGTTCCAATAAGTACAGGAGCCAGGATTCCGTTGAGGAGCAGAAATATCTCATAGGTTCTTTTCCCAAGGAAATTACCGGCTTTGCTGCGGTATTCGTACGATACAGCCTGGATGATAAAGGCGAACAGTATCACAATCCAAACCCAGTAAGCTCCGCCAAAACTGGTTGAGTAAAACAGCGGGAAAGAAGCGAAAAATGCTCCGCCAAAAGTCACCAGCGTGGTAAATGTGAACTCCCATTTGCGACCCAACAGGTTAATCAGGATGGTCCGCTCGTCATTGGTTTTTCCAATGGTATAAATAAGTGTTTGCCCGCCCTGGACGAACATCAGGAAAACGAGGATTGCTCCGAGCAGCGAAACGATTATCCACCAGTAATGCTGCAATGTGATATATGAAAATGCTTCGAACATGATACTTGGTTTTTAAAGGTTAGTTATTAGCTGTTGCGGAATCGGTTGAGGGTGCATCTTCGCCCGGACCTTTTTTAATCTGCTTCGTCATAATTTTGATTTCAGCGATCAGTAATGCGGTGAAAATAAGGAAGAACATCCAGAAAGTAATTTGTACCGAAGCCGGCTGTAGTTGTGATACAGCTGCAATGGTTGGCAGGATATCCTGTATAACCCACGGCTGACGGCCTACTTCGGCAACTACCCAACCTAATTCGGATGCAATATAGGCCAGCGGAATAGACCAAAGCGCAGTATAAAGAACCCATTTGTTTTTAGCGATTTTATCTTTTAACGTTAAAACCAGAACCACGAAGAAAAGAAGCATAAAATGGAAACCCAGTCCAACCATTACCCGGAATGAATAAAAGGTTGTCGGTACACTGGGAACCAGTTCGTGCAATTCGCGGCCTTCATAATAACCATAGCCAAAATATTTATAGTTTTCCTCAAACCGGAGCAGGGCTGCACTTGCAATGCTATCGGTTCCTGCATTTTTCGCATTTTTATATTCAGCCAGCGAAGTAATGGCTATCTTTCCTTTTTCGCTTTTCTCTTTATAGGATAAAATCTGGTGCTCCGGATTTCCATGAACCAAATCCTGGATTCCGGGAACATATGCATTCGGATCGAGGAAAGCCATGTAGGACAGCATGTTCGGAATCTCAATCATAAAACGGAAATCCTGTTTTTTATGAGCTGCTTCTTTAACGTTTTCCTTTAGAATACCGATGGCCACCAGTGGCGCATTTTGCTGTCCCACATACAGATTTTCCATAGCTGCAAATTTCATAGGTTGATGTTGCGCCATGTTGCGTGCCGAGCCATCGCCGGTTAAAACAACGAACAACGACGTAACCAATCCAAAAACCGCTGCTACAATTATGCTTCGTTTAGCAAATAAGTGTTCGCGGTTTTTAAGTAAATACCAGGCACTGACTCCAATAACAAATACAGAAGCCAGCACGTAACCGGATGAAATGGTATGCAGGAATTTGTTGATAGCAACGGGCGAAAACAGCACTTCCCAGAAATTCACCATTTCGTTACGGGCTGTATCGGGGTTAAATTTCATTCCGACCGGATTTTGCATCCATGCATTGGCCACTAAAATCCAGAGAGCTGATAAGTTGGATCCGAAAGCCACCAGCCAGGTTGAAAGAAGATGGAATTTTTTGCTAACCTTATTCCAGCCAAAGAACATAACTGCAATAAAAGTGCTTTCGAGAAAAAAGGCCATAATACCTTCTATTGCCAGCGGAGCTCCGAAAATATCACCAACAAACCACGAATAGTTCGACCAATTGGTTCCAAATTCGAATTCGAGAATAATTCCGGTTGCTACGCCAATGGCGAAGTTTATCCCAAAAATAGTCATCCAGAATTTTGTGATTCGCTTCCATTCAGGATTTCCGGTACGCACATACAGCGTTTCCATAAATGCTACTATAAATGAAAGTCCCAGTGTGAGCGGCACAAACAACCAGTGATACATGGCAGTGAGTGCAAATTGTGCCCGCGACCAGTCAACGAGCGAAAAGTCAATGTGTTCCATATATATTTATTTAGTTAATTGTTCAATAACATAATTGCTTTTATCTTTTTCGGAAGTAAATTTTGAACCCAGGAAGTCGTGAAAGAAAAACAAACGCAGAATGGCAAACAGGACAAACAGTTTTATGAGAATGATCACCCATAAATTTTTACCAACCGTCATGCTGCGGAATCCTGCGTAATAAAAATTGAAAACTTTTCTGAAAATCATCATCATTTTAAAGGTTCAAATTTCATCAAAAAAAAGAAGCTTTCCTTCAGTTGTTTTATCCGTTTATTAATTGATAAATTATCACCCTTTTGCTAATCAACCAGCGAAGTAACTACCTCAAATACCGGAGGATCTGCAATAGCACGTTTCACCGCACAGAGATCGGCGGCACTAAGTACCGCATTCCTGTATTTTTCAGGGAAATCAACAGGAAGCTGAATATCCAGTTTGATTTTGGACGGCAAACGTTTCTGCATATCATAATCAACGGATTGAATGATTTTAATGTTCTCTGTTGGAATGCCCCGCTGATCGCAGAACGATTTAACATAAATACCCGCACAAGTTCCGATGGATGCCAGGAAAAGATCAAAAGGAGCCGGTGCTGAGTTTGTACCTCCGCCAGCTTCGGGTTGATCTGTTATAATATCATGGCCCTGGTGATGTGCCGTAATTATTTTCCCACCATCTAAAGTAATTGTAGTTGTAACCATAGAATTTATATGTTTCTTTTGTCTGATTCAGCAAAAGTTAAGCCTTATCAGCTTTAAAAAAAGTCTCCTACAAAGTTATAATTATTTCTTTAACTATGAACGCAGGTTCATTACCTTTGTGGCAAATATAACTATTACCAGAATCAATTGGCAAAAAAACAATATACAACCATAATATTGACAGGAAGAAGTTTAAAACTGAATTTGTCTTTGGCACAGTTCAAATCGTTGATCAACTTCCTGGCAGATCAAAATACGTATCAACGAAGGTAGGGTGTAACAAAAAATACCTGCCGGGGAAAAATACAAAACACTCACAACTAATAATTTCTAAAAAAATGAAGATTGCAATTCCAGTAACAAGCGAAAACAGAATCGATGATCATTTCGGCCATTGCGAATTTTATGGCGTTTATACCATTTCCGAGAAAAACGAAATCGTTGATGTACAAACCATAAAATCAGAGCAGGGCTGCGGCTGCAAATCAAATATTGCCGGGGTACTGGCAAACCAGGGAGTAACCATTATGCTGGCCGGTGGTATTGGCGGCGGAGCCATAAATGTTCTGAATCAATGGGGAATAGATGTAGTAAGAGGTTGTTCGGGCAATGCTGCTGAAATAGTAAAAGAATATGTTTCAGGCAACCTAACTGATAGCGGCGTAAGCTGCCACCAGCATGAGCAGCACCAGGGAGGTGGACATCAGTGTAATAATTAGACACACTCCTGACAACATATTGTTACAATGCGGTATTGATCCTGAATATAAGGTTTAATATTCTTTGTGTATTAATTTTCACTTTTGTCCGGCTAAATATTACAGATAATCCTGAAATGCTTGATATATCTCGTCCCTACGGGACTTTTGTCAAAAGGGGGTTGCTTTTTATTCTACCAATATGCTATTTGCTTGCGCAAATAATCTCTGGGACTGTCCCGTTAGGGACAATATGTTGGTAGAGAGTGATATAAAAATCATTGAAAGTCCCGTAAGGGACGATACATATTTTTACCGGACAACAATGATTAAATTTAATGTATCTAATCAGTTTATTAAAAACTCAGACAAACAAATACATGCCACAGACCTGTGGCAAAAATACTTTTAAGAAGACTGAGCCGTTACAATTAAATCAATCAGTACAAATGAGATGTATACCAGATCCTGCACATTCGTTGTTTAAAATGTGTTATTTCAAACTTCATTTCAGATCATTACCTTTGCTGTAAGTGCTGTTATTCGTATTAAGCGGGTACTTTTGAACAAAAACACGATTTCAGAGTTTAACACTAAATAATGAATTGGTTGGTTAAGAAAAGAGCATATATCGTTTTTCTGGTTTTGTTCCAACTGTTGGTGTTTGTGACTCCACTTTTTATTAAAGGTTTTCATATTCATAAGTATGAGCAAGGCCATAGTCATACGGCGGGCAACACCAAATCATACGCAAAAGCAGTCCAATGGTGTCCCATCTATAAGTTTGAATTTGTATCCTCTATTATACAGGATGATATCCTGTATGAACTATTTAAACAAACCAACCCGATAATAAATATTGAACTTGCCAATCAGATTTTTAAAATATCATTTACCTCCTGTTTGCTCAGGGCTCCGCCAGTTTCATAATAATCCCTTCTTTTTATAATTTATTTTTTGCTGTTACTTCATTGGTAATTTGGTTTATCAATGCTTGTAGTACAGCAAAGTTATATTCATTCAGTTCAATCAATTTAAATGAAAAAATCACATATAATTCTCTGCATCATATTACTGCTACTTTCAAGTGCAATTTATGCAACAGGAGTAACTGCAAGCAAAATAACACTCACCGGGAGAATAACTGATAAAAAAACGGGAGAAAAAATTGCCGGGGCATCCCTCTATATCCCAGATCTGCAAACAGGGTCAACTTCCGATGAAAATGGCAATTATACCATAAATAATTTGCCCAATACGAAGGTTTTGCTGCAAGTCAGCTTTATTGGATACAGAACAATTATCGAAACTGTTGACCTGGATAAAGTATCGGTGAGGAACTTTGAAATGGAATACGCTGCTACCGAAATGAACGAGGTTGTAGTTACCGGTTTGTCAAAAGCTGCCGAACAAAAACGAACGCCAACTCCTATTGCAGTGCTTCCACGTCTGGCTTTGCTACAAAGCACATCAACCAATATTATTGATGCTTTGGCAAGTCAACCTGGTATTTCGCAGGTTACAACAGGTACAGGCATATCCAAGCCGGTTATCCGTGGGCTGGGTTACAACAGGGTAGTTGTTGTAAACGATGGGATTCGACAGGAAGGGCAGCAATGGGGAGATGAACATGGAATCGAGATCGATGAATTTTCAGTCTATAAGGTCGAGATTCTCAAAGGCCCTGCAAGCCTGGCTTATGGTTCGGATGCTATGGCCGGTGTTGTAAATATGATATCTGCGCCTACACTTACAGAAGGGAAAACAGTGGGAACCATCGCTATGAATTATCAGACAAACAATGGACTGATAGGCTATTCAGCTGATTTGGCCGGGAACAAGAAAGGCTTGGTTTGGGATTTGCGTTTCAGCAACAAATCAGCCCATGCTTACCACAATAAGTATGATGGATATGTTTTTAATTCAGGATTCAGGGAAAATGCGTTAACAGGGCTTATCGGGCTGAATAAATCATGGGGCTATTCACATATTATATTAAGCGTGTATAATTTTACCCCAGGAATTGTGGAAGGCGAACGCGACAGTTTAACCGGCAGTTTTGTAAAACCAACTGATCTGTATGGTATTGCGGGTAGTGAGATTGCCTCGGATAAGGACTATAAATCATATTTCCCTTTAACTCCATATCAGAAGATTCATCACTACAAGGCAGTAATGAACAACAGCTTTATTATTGGTAAAGGGAATCTGAAAGCAATTTTGGGCTTTCAGCAAAACCAACGGCAGGAATATGCAGACGTGTTGACGCCCGATGAATATGGTTTATATTTTCTGCTCAATACAATAAATTACGATGTACGGTATAACCTTCCGGAAAGAAATCATTTTGATATTTCGTTCGGTGCAAACGGCATGCAGCAGGTGTCAAAAAACAAAGGAGTAGAATTCCTGATTCCCGAATACAATTTGTTCGATATAGGAGTTTTCTCCATCTTTAAAAAATCATTCGGTAAGATTGACGTAAGCGGGGGGCTACGTTACGACACACGTACCGAGCATGGAAAGGATTTATATATTGACAGTGATGGCGCAAGAATTGAAGTACCTGTGGCTGGTTCCATTCAGCAATTCACCGATTTCAAAACTACATTTACCGGAGTTTCTGGTAGTATCGGCGCAACCTGGCAGATTTCAAAAATACTATTCACTAAGTTGAATATTTCTCGTGGTTATAGAGCTCCAAATATTGGTGAACTGGGCTCAAACGGGGTTCATGGAGGAACTGTCCGTTACGAAATCGGCGACCCGGATTTGAAAGCAGAAAACAGCCTGCAGTACGATTATGCATTAGGGTTAAGCACAGAACACATTTCGGCAGAGGTTGATATTTTTGATAATGTTATCAACAACTATGTATTCACCCGCAAATTAAGCAGTTCAGCTGGTGGCGATTCATTAACCGGTGGTTACAGCACTTTTAAATTTGTTGCAGGAAATGCGCATTTGTTTGGTGGTGAAATACGCTTTGATATTCACCCGCATCCCTACGACTGGATCCACTTCGAAAATGCTTTTTCGTATGTTCAGTCTATCCAGAAAAGCCAACCTGATTCATCCAGATATCTGCCTTTCACACCAGCGCCAAAATTGTTGACCGGAATAAAAGTGGACATCAAGGTATTGAATAAGTTTCTTCGAAATGCTTACGCTAAGTTTGACGTAGAAAACTATTTCGCGCAAAACAAGTATTATTCCGCCTTTGGAACCGAAACGGGTACACCTGCCTATACCTTGGTGAACCTGGGCTTTGGTACTGATTTTGCAAACAAAAAGAGAACGATTTGTTCCCTCTATATCTCCGCAACTAACCTGGCAGATGTTGCTTATCAAAACCACCTGAGCAGGTTAAAGTACGAACCCGAAAATTATGCTTCAGGCAGGACAGGAGTATATAATATGGGCAGGAATATCAGTTTTAAACTAATTGTACCTATTGGTCTTAAATGAAATGATCCCGCTTTCTGATTCCGGTTTGGATTGATATGGATTCATTCAATCCCGTTGTATTCGATCTTCTCCTTTAGGATACGAAGCCATGCAATATGACTGTACAGCCCGTCAACAGACAATCCAACCAATTTACAATTTGCATTGTTGAATTTCTCTTCCTGGCTTGCAAACGCCATAAATTCCGACGTGCAAACAGACGTAAAATCAGCAGGGTGGCTAAAAAGTATAACCCAACTGCCTTTGTAATCTTCAGGGAAATTAATCAGCCCCTGAGTTGTTACAGCCTCAATGAAAATGCATTATCGACTAAGTGTGGCAAAGGAATAATTTCCTGTTTTTGATTGTTTTACGTAACTTATAACCGCTTATAAGTTTATTTTACAATAACTATTTCGGGCATTCTCGGTTACAAACAAAATATGCTATATTCTCTTAGGTAACTTAGGTTAAGGTTAAGGTTGAGGTTGAGGTTGAGGTTGAGGTTGAGATTGAGATTGAGGTTTTTTCTACTCTATCTTAACCTCTACCTTAACCTTTTTAGATTTTCGCTCAAGTTATTCTTTTGGGGCTATATAACTACTATTGCAGGACAATTTAAAGAGCTGATTTCGCTAATACTACAATCTGATTTTTCTGAATTCCTCCTTCATCCTTTGCAGATCGGTGAGCCAATCCTCTATATCATTCTCATGTTCTATTTCTTCATTGAGAATTGTAACAGCCATCTGGTGAGTTGAGTGGTCCTTGCCATTTGTAAAATCAGCAATCTCCTGGTAGCGTTGTATGGCACAGCGTTCGCCTTTAAGAATCTGCTCCAGAATAACTTCAATATAAGGATCGGAAGGTGCATCGTACGAACAGCGGGCAAGTTTTGTCCAATCAGCGGGATTAATTACCGGTGTTCCGCCAAGCTGGATAATCCTGTTTACAACCAGCACAGCATGTCCAAGCTCCTGATCGGCATGCAGTAACAGTTCTGGTTCTACTTCACTACGCATCGGGCCTTCCATCAAACGTGCGCCAATCCAGTATTGGTAATAGGCCAGCCATTCTTCCGAAAGTGCAGCATTTAACATTCCCAGTAATTTGTCAACATCAACGGATGCGGATATAATTCCTTGTTTTCCCATTGTTTATATTTTTATGTGTTTAACTAATTAACTGAATGGTGAACGCCTACTGAACCTGGAAAAATTACTTTGTAATTCCCTGCAAAGGCGCATGATTAAACTTCCGGTCTTTGACGACAAGTGTTGTAAAATCCATGTTCAGTGTTCGGTTTAATAAGATATCGTGACCCATACAAATGCCGACAACCAAAGTTAAATCAACCTTTTCGGCATTAAGCTGCTCTGCCTGCCCCAGCGGATTACACGAAACTTTATGAATACAACTTGCTGCGTTTACTTCGCTTTGTTTCAATCCGCCCACGCTGCACGACACTGCGGAAACTTTAAATCCTTTTGCAGTCAGAAGCTTTTCAAGAGCAATGGCATATTGTTCCATGCCGTAGCAATAGGCAAGGCCAAGTGTTTTATAGTTCATCGTGGCAGCAAACTCCATGATTTCCTCAACGCGTGAAAGTGATCCGGCACGTCCGAAATCAACAAGTTCTGCAGCTGCTTCTACTATTTCGCTGGTAGTGGTTTCCTTATATTTGGAAATAACTTCTTCTTTATCAAAAATTTCACGGTTGCACGAAGTTTGTTGCTTACGGCAGACCTTATCATCACAAGTAGAACAATTCATTTACTTCAATTCATTTAAGTTTACTAGTTCTGTATCACCGTATGATTTGCAGTTCTTGCAACGTATATGGTTTTCAAGCCCATCAATTAATTTAAAACATTTTTTGCATTTGTACCATTGCTTTTCAAATTCGACCTGTCCGCCTTCAATTTCTATGGCCATGCACTCGACAAAAGCTTTTGCAATTTTTGTTAATGCTCTGTTATACACCCGTGTAAATGTTGGCCGCGAAACGTCCATTTTTGCCGCTGCAATATCTTGTGGCAGATTTTGATAATTTACCAGGTTTATACTTTCATATTCATCATATTGAAGTTTCACCGACTTCAGCTCCGACAATGGCATGCCAAATGGCTTGAACCCCGCCATTTTAGGTGGATTGACGATTTTACGGTTTCTAATGGGTCGGGGCATGTTTTTTATGGTCTATAAATTGTTTTATTTCGGGCAAGAAAAGTGACAGGAATAGTACTGCCGATAAAAGTAATATGCCTTTCCCGATAAAACAATATATGCCGCAATAAAAATCGTTTCCGGCACCCATAAAGATGGCTCCACAGCCGAATATTGTCATTAATACCCAATCTACAAATAGAATTAACGGCAAACCAAGAAGTACTTTGATTAAAATTGAAGTTTTCATAGCGATTGATTTTACACAAAGGTAATGAACGCACGTTCATTATGCAACTATTTTCATATATTTGCAGAAAAATAATTTATGCAATTAGCAGAACGAATACAAAATACTGAAACACACCAGTTTAGAATGGTATTTCAGAACGCTCTTAACGATAATGGCAACTTATTTGGTGGCTTTGCTATGAAATGGATGGATGAAGTAGCATATATTACAGCTATTCGTTTCACAAGAATGAAAGTGGTTACCTTTTCAGTTGATAACTTGAAATTTAAGAAAGCTATAAAACCTGGTGAAATGGTTGAAATTATTGGGCGGGTACTAAAAGCTGGAAGAGTGAAAATTGAAATCCAGGTTGAGATATTTGTTGAAAATTCTGAATCAGATAGCAGGGAAAAAGCTATTGATGCAACGTTTACTTTTGCCGCTGTGAATAAAGAGAATAAGCCAGTTGTTATTGATTGGGGGAAATTGAAAAATCGGGTACAAAACAACAATAATGTACTTTCTTCCAAATTTGAGCAATCGCTGGTTTATTAACCAGAACCAGTATATTTTATGTACTATCAGGCACCAATCTTTTGCAACTTGTCAAAATACATGGCAAACGAACGGTATAAAAAATGTGTCCATTTCCCGAAAGGAACAATGATTACAGCCCATTGAACCAGGACAATAAGATGCACCAGGTACATCCACAAATTGGTTTCCAGAATATTGAGATCAATAAACGCCCTTACAATAAACGCGGTTAAACCCATCAGGAAGAGCCAGATAACAAAGAACCAGTCCGATGGCTGTGAAAATTTATTTATTGCTTTTTTCTTTTTAATCCTGCTGCTCATAAAGTCGAAGGTAACCACAAATACCACAACACTTTCAACATATCCAAGGATGATAATGAAAAGGTTTTGCGACGAAAACCAATCCAGGAATACAGTGGTGAAAAGCAGCGCCAGGTAGCCAAATACCAGAATAAGATGTTCGAACCAACGAACCTGGTTATCATCACAACCTAACGAACGCTTTTGCGTAAACATGTGTACAATCAATTCCCCTATGCTTTTCACATAAGTGGAAAATGAAACCTGAATTTTGGGCTTCAGAATCACAAACCACCACATACGGAGAATATTGGGTAGCAGGATAAAAGTAAAAACTGCTCCGATGGCAATCATTTCGAAATAATGGCCAAAGTGTATAATGGTTTCCAGGTTGAATGACTCATACGCGGCAAAAACTATCACACCAATGGCTGTGAGTACAAATGCTATAATGCTTAATGTCAGCGACTTATACAATAAGCCGGATAATCCTGTCCAGTCGTATTGTGAGGTAAGCCAGCGCCTTAGCGACATCATCAGTTCCCCAGGATTTGCTGTTTGGGGGCAATGTGTGGTGCATTCGCCGCAGTAATAACATAACCACGGTTTTAACGACGATTTTAAATCATCTTCCAAACCTAAAACGCTTAACCGCACCATTTCGCGTGGAAAAGAATCTTCGGGAGTGGACAATGAACATACAGCCGTACAGTTACCGCAATTATAACACGCATTAAAATTTATTCCACCGTATTCTTTTAACGCTTCACCGAATTTTGGATTTATGCCTGCCATTACTTTTTCAGTTTATAAGTGAAATATTCATCCATATCGTCCACCTCGCCTGTTTGCACAAAGCCATATTTTATAAGCGACATCAGGTAGTAAACGACTTCGGGTTTTGGCATATTCAGCTTTTGAGTTAACTGATCAATTGTTAAATCACTTTCTTTGAATGCGTCCAGCATTGCTTTTTTTATCCTGTTAAATTCCTTCAACTGATCTTTCACTTGCTGCGGAACTTCCCGCTTGTCGCGCAGATATTTGAAAGTCTTTCCTTTTTCGATTTCCATAGTAATCCAATATTTTTAATCTGATTATGCATTAATCGTGCGCTAACGCGTCAATCATGCTTTCGATTTCATTGTTTGAATAAGCAATCAGCTCAAGAGCATCCGTAGGGCAAACCGGCAAACACATGCCGCAGCCTTTGCACACCGAATTATTGATCATTGCTATAGATTTTGTTCCGTCTTTCGTCATACTGATTGCATCGAACGGACAAGCCTCCGAACAGGCGTTACACCACGCACACGAATCCGGGTTAACAACGGCGACAATAGGTTCCGTTTCCAGTTCACCTTTGCTCACGTAGGAATATGATTTTGTGGCAGCCGAAAGTGCCGAGTTCACAGATTCCATAATATTCTTTGGCCCCTGGCATGCGCCTGAAATGGTAACACCGTCAATAAACGTTTCCACAGGACGAAGTTTCATATGAATCTCGTTGAAAAACTTATCGCGGCCTTTAGGCAATTTAAAAAGTGTTCCTACCGAATTATCGGCACGGGGAACCATTCCTGTTACCAGAACCACCAGGTCAGCTTCCACTTCCATTTCACGCCCACCGGTTAAAATATCGTTAATTTTAACGATAGTTTTAGAACCGTTCCACGAGACTACAGGCAGAGCATCTTCGTATGCTTGCAGGTATATATCACCCTGTGCTGAGGAATCATAATAAAGAGATTCCTGTTTCCCATAAGTCCGGATACCCCGGTTGAAATGGTAGTTGTAAACATCAGGAAATTTCTTCTTCACCAAAAGGGAGGCATGGATAGCCGATGTACAGCAATATCGCGAGCAATACGTATTTCCGCCTTCTTCCTGCCGGCTTCCGACACAATAGATATATGCGATATTTTTTACATTTTTTCCTTTGTACCGTAGTTTTTTCCCACTGAGTTCGATCATTCTTTTGAATTGAGGAAGAGTAACTACATTGCCGATCTCGTTGTATCCGAACTCTCCATCATGAGGTGTATACGGATCGAAACCGGTAGCCATAAGCACGGAACCCACATGGATATCGAGTATTTCTTCCTTTTGAGAGAAATCAATATTATCGCAGATGGGTTCACATTTTCCACATCGGGTACAGTTATTCATATCAATAACGGCTGCCTGCGGATATTCGCTCGGGAAATTATGGTATATGGCTTTGCGATTAGTAATTTTGAAATTGAATTCGTCAGGAACTTCTACCGGGCAGGCATCAATGGCTTGTTGCAATTTACCCCGGTCGCATTTTTCTTTCACATAACGGGGCGTGATTTTAACTTTTAGCTTAAAATCGCCTATACTTCCAACATTTGTAACTACTTCGGCTCCGGTAAATACAGTTACGTTCGCACGCTTAATCATATCATTATACAAGCGTGTAACTACTTCTTTGCCAGTTTCGTTGGTCGTAAACATGGCACCCCATTGCGAAACCCTGCCACCGATAAAAAATTCCTTTTCAATGATATATACAGGGCAATCCATATTCGAAAGTTCAATGGCAGCCTTCATTCCGGCAACGCCGCCACCAATAATGGCCACTGCTTTTTGAGCAACTATTTTATTAGGTTCGAGGGATTCGGTAAGGCGGGCTTTGGCGATTGCGGCTCTTACCAGGAGAATAGCTTTTTCGGTAGCGCCGGGCTTATCGTCGGAATGGGCCCATGAATCCTGCTCGCGGATATTGGCGTGAACATAATTGTATTTATTCAAACCAGCTCTTTCACTCACATTCCCAAAAGTAGTGAGGTGGAGTTTAGGAGAACAGGAGGCCACAACAACTCCATTCAGATCATTGTTTTTTATATCATCAACCATTTCCTTCTGGTTGGAATCGGAACAGGCAAACATGGTGGTTTTGGCCAGCATAACTCCACCTTCATCCTCAATAGCCTGCCGTACTTTTTCAACATCCACATAATCGGAAATGTTGCCACCGCAATGGCATACGTAAACTCCTATTTTTTTCTTTTCCATTATTCCTGTATTAAATAACTTAAGGCTTCGGCGGATGCTGAACCTGCTGACAGAATCGAATCGGGGATATCCATAGGCCCTGAAGCTGTTCCTGCAACAAATACACCGTCAATGCTTGTCCGGGCAGGGCTTATCAGCGAATCGGCCTGGTAAATAAATTTGTATGGATCGAGTTTTAATTCTTCTTTGGGGAAAAACCCGGAAGCATCCTGGTTAGGAAGCACTCCTACCGAAAGAATTACCATATCGTGTTCTGCTTCTTTAACTATTCCTTCGTTTATATCTTCATAACGCAAAATCAGATTTCCGTTCCCGTTTTCGGTTTCCCGGATTTTGCCAATCTTTCCTTTAACGAAGTTCACGCCCATGCCTTTTGCCTGCTGGTAAAATTCTTCGAAACCTTTACCAAACGACCTGATGTTAAGGTAATATATGGTTACATCAGCCATAGGCAAAGCACCCATCAGTAATTGTGATTGTTTTATAGAATACATGCAGCAGATTTGTGAGCAGATCGGATTCCCGATTGAAGCATCCCGTGATCCGGTGCAAAGTACGTAGGCTATTTTATCGGGTACTTTCCCGTCGCCCGGACGTAAGACTGTATTAAACGGGCGTGTTGGGGCAAGTTCTCGTTCCATTTGCATGGATGTAATTACATTTTTAAAAAGACCGAAACCATAACGCGGCATTAAAAGCGGGTCGAATAATTTAAACCCTGTTGCCAGAATAACGGTTTTAACGCTGATCTGAATTTCCTCGGTTTCCTGGGTAAAATCAATACAGTTGGTCGGGCAAACCTTTTCGCAGGCACCACACAATATGCAATTATCAATATCAATTGCAGCAGCTTTGGGGCTGGCGATGCTGAACGGAATAAAGGCTGCTTTGCGCCCGACCAGGTTATACTGATACTGGTCAGGAACACTCACCGGGCAAGCCTGTTCGCAGAGCTGGCATGCGGTGCAATCTTCGATTACCACGTAGCGTGGCTTTCTGATGATGGTAGCCTCGAAATTATTTTCGGCTATTTTATTGATATTGCCAACTTCGCTGCTGGTATAAATTGTAATATTCGGATGCCGTGAAATTTCAGATACTTTAGGCGTAGTTATACAGGCGGCGCAATCCAGGGTAGGGAAAACCTTACTTAGCATGATCATTTTTCCACCTATGGATAATTCTTTTTCGACCAGCAAAACCTTAAAACCGGTAGTAGCCAGGTTTAACGCAGCTTCGCCACCGGCAATGCCTCCTCCAACTACCAGCGCGTCAAACGAAATATTTTTGGATTGTCCACTCATCATTACGAGTTTGTATTTTTAAGTAAATATTCATTAAAGCTTTTTATCTGCTTTACAAACGATTCGCTGCATACCGAGCAAATGGCGGCCATTTTCAGGCGTGCCGGCTCTATTCCTTTTTGTTTCATCAATTGGTGTGTACGACTCACAACCTCCCCGGTTTTTTCAGTACACGATTCTCCAAACACGCAATCGCTTCCATCGGCAGCGATAAAAACGCCGTCGAAGCCTTTTTCATAAGCGTGTAAAATCCATCTTGATTTTATGCCACTCGAACAAGGCAGCGTGATGGTATAAACTGTCGGGGGATAATGCAATTTAAGCAATCCCGCCATATCGATAGCGGGATCACTTATTTTTTCGGTCGAAAAGACTAATATCTTAGCGCTTTTCCTGATTTTTTCAGCCATGAGGATTACTTATTTCTTCTTCATATAAACCTTAAAGTAACCGTTTTCTTCAACAGCACCCAGGTATTCGTGACCTTGTTTGCCACACCATTTTGGGATATCACTTTTTGTTCCTTCGTCGGCTGACAATATTTCCATAACGTCACCTGCTTTGATAGTTCCAATTGCTTTTTTTGCTTCCAAAAGCGGGCCGGGACAAGCAGTTCCGCGGGCATCAACTGATTTTGCTACTACTACATTTTTCAATTCTTCGGTTGTCATGATCTTTATTTTTAGGTTTATTATTTTTGATTAATAGTGCTGTGTGCATAGTGCATTGTGCTCAGTGCATTGTGCTGTGTTTGGACTTTGGGTCTTGGAATTTGGATCTTGGTTCTTATCCCTTCCCTAACTCCTAACCACAAACCCCTAACCCCTTAGATGAACAGTTGCATACTGCTTTCATTCGCATCGCAAACAAAAGTTACAGCGCCTGCGTAACTCAGATGAGGGTAATCCATCATTTCTTCTTTTTTGAAACCCATCAGGTTCATCGACATTTCGCAAACCACAATTTCAATCCCAAGCTCCCCGGCATCTTTAAACATCTGGTCAATACAAAGCACACCTTGTTTTTTCATCAAATGCTTAATCATAAGTGGGCCTGCTCCTGCCATATTCATAGTTGAAAGCTTCAGGCGATTTTTCCCGCGTGGCAGCATTATGCCAAACATCCTGGAGATAAAATTCTTTCCTTTCCCTCTTATGTTTTTCGACCTCAGAGCGGAAAGTGCCCAGAACGAAAAGAATAATTTCACCTTTGTATCCATGGTTGCGGCGGCTAACGAAATAATCATGGCTGCCATAATTTTATCCAGATCGCCGGATACAATAGCAATGGATAATTGATCTTTCCTGGAATTTTCAAGCATTGACACTTTTGCCTGTAGAGCATCAATTTGCTCCTGAAGTTTGATAGTAATTGATTCTGGTTCTGGTTGCATTACAATAAGATATATTTAAAAATCATTAGTAAGTCAGTACTGCTTTTGCTGATAAAACCTCTTCTACAACTGTTCCTGCCGCAATCAACTGTGATCCGGGGAACAATTCTTCTTCTTTAATAAACCGCTCTTTGATACAAGGGGAACACAATAAAAGCCGTCCGCCTAATTCAACAAAAGTATCCATCAGCTTTTTGAGTGGCATCAGACCCTGGGCATTCACATTTTCAGCGGCTCCTTTTTTAGCTAATAAAACAGCAGATGCCTGCAGAATCACAACAACTTCGGCATCCACGGTCTGCGCTGCCGTTGCAATTACAAAAGGAAGGGTAGCTTTTTCCTGGTTTTCCGGACCTGTAGTGCTTATAATCACTAGTTTTTCATTTTCAGCCATGTTTTTAGTTTTAATTGTTAATAACGATGCAAAATTATGCAGATAATGAACCTACGTTCATTTAATATTGTGCTAAAAAGCGTTTTTAAGTGTGATATAGTTCACAATTTGTATCTTTGCCGAATGAATAATAATTGTATAACCTGTGCTTTTAAGTCTAAATCGGCAGAAACGTTAGACGACGATCACCTGAACCATTTATCGTGTAACAATGCGATGGTGAAATTTCGGAAAGGAAATTCAATATTTATACAAGGAACCTTTTCGACCAACGTGATTTATTTGCGGAGTGGGTTGGCAAAAATTCACATTACAGGACCCTACCACGAACAAATTGTGCGTATTGTTAAAGCACCGCGTTACTTAGGCCTGCCTACGACCATCGGCGATAAAATAAACCAGTATTCAGTTACAGCAATCAGTGATGTAGAAGTTTGCTTTATCGACATCACTGCTTTCCGGCAGTTACTGAAAGAAGCTGAGCATTTTGCGTACGAGATTATTCTTGATCTGTGTAAAGATGAACTGGAGTCGATCCGCCGATGTTCCAATCGCACCCAAAAACAAACACGGGGAAATATTGCTGATGTTATTTTAGAGTTCGCCGACCATATTTATGAATCGGATTCGTTTACTTTACCTGTTTCTCAGGCTGATATCGGCAACCTGGTGGATACAAGCCGCGAAAGTGTAAGCCGCATATTAACGGAGTTTCACAAGGATGGAATACTGGATATGAAAGGAAAAAATATAGAAATCCTGAACAAGAAATCGTTGTTACTGATAAGTCAGAATGGATGATAAACATGGGATTTGTTGATATTATCCGGAACCTTAATGGTATCTCTTTACTGTGATGATGACCATTCATTTCGGTTATACTTCTTTAAGATTTCCACTCAAATAATTATTGTAAGCCTGCCTGAGAGTCAGGTTGTTGGCATCGGTAAATATCCGCATCTTGAGATGCTTCAATGCTTTTGCCGCGTTCTCGCCGGGCCCGTTTCCGGTAATAAGCACATCGGGTTTGAGCTCGAATATCTTTTGAGCGGTTGCAGTTCCCGCCCCATGCGCGTCATTTTTTACTGCGCTGTTATCAACAGATGTTAACTCTTTGCTTTCTTCATTGTAAAGTACAATGTTTTCTGTTCTGCCGAAACGTGGGTCAATTAATGAATCCCAGGTTGTTCCTTCGGATGTGAATGCGATTTTCATGTTATTTAGGTTTAATTTGTTACTTTTTGGGGTGATATTGTTAGTCTAGGTGGTGAATTGAAAAGGACGGAAGTCGGAAGACGGACGTCGGGTGTCGGGAGTTGGAAGTTGGAAGTTGGAAGTTGGAAGTCGGGTGTTCCCCTGATGACTTCTATTATCTTATTAAAATCAAGCTTTGACGGCTATGCTGCAAACGGGACAAATTTTCGCAATACGAATTATGGGGCTAAAGCCCTCATCGAATTGATTATCAATATCCCCGGCCTGAAGGCCGGGGCAATAAATGCGAAAATTTATTCCAATCGAAGTTTAATTCCATTTATTAGGCTCGTTTTCCATTAGTCATTCTAATTCCCAAATCAGCATCGCTTTTTGACTTCCGTCTTCCGACTTCCAGCCCCTAAAAATCCAGTCCCATTCTCTACTATCCGGAACTTAGTTGCTTAACTTTCTCCCAAATCTTTGTCAAAATCGCTTTTAATACCCCATGATCATATTCAACCATGGTTTGTCCTAATACCATTGCTTTGGTGAAGTTTTCATCGTAAGGCAAATCGGTTAAATGAACGATATCATTTTCTGATAAAAACTGTACAATTTCGGCGCATTTACCAGGATTAACATCGGCTTTATTGATGATGCAGCCTGCTTTAATTTTGAATTTTTTAACCAGTTCGTAAACGCGTTTCAAATCGTGAAGACCTGAAACAGAAGGTTCGGTTACCAGCACCACAAAATTTGCACCCGAAAGCGAAGAAACCACCGGGCAACCTATTCCGGGCGAACCATCAACCAGGATAAAACCTTTTCGTTCTTCCAAGGCTATTTCTTTGGCTTCGTTTTTAACTTTTGCTACCAGTTTTCCTGAATTATCGGCACCAATTCCCAATCGGGCATGTACCATAATACTTCCGGATTTTATCTTTGAAATAAACCACTTTCCGGCCAGGCGATCATTGTTAACAATGGTTTTAGTGGGACAAACGCGGGCGCAGTACCCGCAGCCTTCGCAGCTTATGGGGTCAACTACAAAAAGTTTATTTTTAACTGATATAGCATCAAAGTGGCAAACATCAACGCACTTGCCACAGCGAATGCAGTTGCTTTGATCGATATAAGCTACTTCGCCGCTGTAAAAATCTTCGGCGAAATTATAATCCGGATGCATCAGCAGGTGCATATCGGCAGCGTCCACATCGCAATCGGCAACCACAACATCGGCGCCGCCCAACATGGCAAATGCTGCTGTAATAGATGTTTTGCCTGTTCCGCCCTTGCCCGATATTACTACAATCTCCCTCATGCTATTCCGCCTTTCACTTCTTTAACGCAATACTCCAGAATGTCGGATAATGAATTTTCCACTTCCGGAAAATCCCGGTACATCAATTTCCCTGACGAATACAATTCAGCTATTTTACGGTTGTTGGGTATTTTTGCCAATACAGGTATGTTTTCCTCCCGGCAATACATTATAACTTCATCATTTCCAATCCCATAACGGTTAATCACTACGCCAAAAGGTCGTGCAAGCGCCCGCATGGTTTCAACCGCCAGGCTAAGATCATGCAATCCGAATGGAGTTGGCTCTGTTACCAGGATCACAAAATCAGCATGTTTGGTTGCTTCCATTACCGGGCAGGATGTGCCTGGCGGCGAATCGAAGATGGTAATACTGACATTGCCATAGTTAGCGGCAACGTATTTTTTTGTTTTTGATATTAATGGCACTGCCTGTGCCTCGCCAATATCGAGAAGGCTTTCAACAAAATGAAGATTGCCAATCCCGAAATCCCTGAGCGTTCCTGTTTTTTTCGGAATCATGGGCAAAGCGGCAGTGGGGCATAAATCGGAACAGGCATAGCAGCTATGGCACAATTCCGGAAAAACCAATATGGTTGGCCCGATTTGGATTACCGCGTGGTAATTACAAACCTTCGGACAAATTCCGCACAACGTACATTTAGTTTCATCCCATTGAGGAATCATTTTAAAAATTGCCTCTTCATGAATGAGTTCACCTTTAAAAAACAAGCCGGAGTTTGGTTCTTCCACATCTAAATCAACCAATACAACTTCTTCCTGCTCAGCAATGTATGCTGCAAGATTAGTCGAAAGGGTTGTTTTACCTGTTCCTCCTTTGCCACTGGCAATAGCTATTTTTAAAGGTTTACGGTCAGTCATAATTTAGCCTTGTCGTTTCGTCGGTCAGGGTTTGCTGAATGGCGTCCTGCAATGAAGGAGTATTCCAGGTGTCCAGGTTTTTATGAGTCAGATAGTATTTTTGTGGAATTGGATGTGTTCCGAAAACGACTTTCATCCCGTATTTCTCGGGGATAAATTTTGCAAAGTGATCCATGTAGGGGCATGGCGGATATCCAACCAGAAACCCCGTTGCAAAGTGAACATGGCTAACTCCGTTTTTCTTCATTTCCTCGGGTGCATATTCGATGTTACCACCGGGACAACCTCCGCAGGTTGTAAAAGCCGCAATTTCAGCATCCTGATCTTTATAAGCCCAAAAGGCACCTTCGCGGCTGGCAAACGAACGAAAGCATTTGCCACCGGCGCAGGTATGATACCTGTCACAGATAATGATTCCTATTTTAATCTTTTCCATTTCAACAATTTTTTATCAACTATTATTAAAAACAGCTAATGATCCTTTGGGAACCCCGATTTTCTCAGCAATTACATCGCATTTAACCATAAACAGGAAAAAGATACGCGGATCTTTTTGATTTATCAGTCCTTCCAGGTTTCCCTGGCCTTTCGAAATAATAAGATCAGCTGAATGGTACACGTCTAAAAATTCGTTGCTGCATTTTTCCAGCAATGTGGATGAAGCATCGTATCCATTTGAAATAACAGCAGCAACTTCATTCATTCCAACAGCGTCCGCGTCCTCAAAGGTTACATCATTAAGGATAGGGCCATCTTTTACCGCAAAAATCACATTAGGATGCTTTATTGTTTCGATAAATAATTTATCAAACACTATCTCACCGGCATTATCGCCTAAGTATAAAATGCTTTTGGCTTCCTTTATACGTTGCTTCAGCAAGGCTGAATGATCAATTGCAAAATCTGTATGCAAAGATTTTTTAATTGTTTTCTGAACGTCAAATACGTGATCGACACCATAATCCATAATGTTACCGGCTATGGCTAAGCGTAACGCCAGGTTAAAAGGATAGTCTGAAGCAAGAACTTTGGGCTTCCACTCACCATACAGTTTATATGCGATGCGGTTACTTTGTTGCTTTTCCTTATAATAAGGATCAGCAACGCCATTTAACTCGCGCAATTTATGATGTAACAGTCGCTGGATTTCGGGACTTGTATTGTCTTCACCATTATCCAATAAACGATTAAAAAATCCACAAAACGCCAAAGCTTCACATCCGGATAAAGGATTCTTTTTCAAAAGCTTGTCGTAATTATTTGTAAAACAGGTTTTGCAACGATGATCCATACATGTTTATGTTTTTAGATATGTTGATGACCATGTTCCTGTCCGTGTGCATCATGGTCGCAGTAATTGGCACTTAATTGCAAATTGCCGGCTATAAAGTCGTTGACCAGTTCCTTTGCTGTTTTAGTTGGAGCACCAACAAACGTGTTGATATTCTGCTCGTTGAACAAATTGATAGCTTGCTGGCCCATTCCACCGGCTATCACATCGGTTACACCAAATTGTGCAACCCAGCGTGGATAGAGTCCCGGTACATGTTCGGGTGGCGTTACTTCTTTAACATCAGTAATTAAACCATCTTTCACTTCAACAATGGCAAATTGCTGGCAATGCCCGAAATGGGCACATAAAACTCCGTCTTCCAAAGGAATGGCAATACATTTATTCATGATTTTCAGTATTAGATAAATTATGTAAAATGGAGGGGTAGTTTACCCCTCCCGTATTTTTTAAACGCCGCCGCGAAAACGGTACTGACGACCTAATCCCTGGCATCTTCCGCCCTTACGGCGTCCTAAACCCAGACCTTCCCCTGAATTATCTTCAGGGATTTTTTCTTCTGAATTTTCATCTGCGGTTGCTGCTGGCACTTGCATTGCTGCGCCTTTACCGGCACAACGTCCCATAAGGCGACCGGTCATAGCACCTTGTCCCATCGGGCCTTTTTGATTTAATCCTGGCATAATTGCCTCCTTTTTTTTAAAATTGTTATTCTATTTTAAACCACTTTTCAGGCGGTTTCCCTTCCCTTTTCCGCCACCCGAATTGTGCTTTTTCCCCATCCCTTTACCAAGGGATTGTAATTTTTCCTCATCGGTAGCAGTGCTGCATTTTCCTAATTTACGTCCGGATTGGGAACCTTCTCCTGCAGGACCTGTTCCATCAAGTTTTGGCATTTTCTTGTTCTTTTACTGGTTTAACATAACCATGATCTCCTTAATTGTTTTCTTTGATTCTTTCAAAACAATCATTTGAATTTT
Source organism: Bacteroidales bacterium (assembly GCA_030654075.1). Classification (GTDB taxonomy): domain Bacteria; phylum Bacteroidota; class Bacteroidia; order Bacteroidales; family UBA4417; genus UBA4417. The sequence goes on from JAURYB010000056.1 coordinate 152,125, forward strand.
CAAACTATCCAGCAAGGGTTTAATTTTCAGCCCGAACTCGCTGGCGACAATCTTTTGTACTGATCTTGATTCCAAAAGCTGAACTGAAGCAGGACCAACTCCTTCTTCTAAGTCTTTATTCGGATTTGGAATAAACTCCATAGCCCTAGTTTCGGGATCATACACGACAAAAAAGTTACAACGGGCAAAAGTTGAGTCTAAACCAGACTCCAATGTATTTCCGTTTGATGCAATAGCGACTTTCATAATTCTACAATTTTAAAATTTACAACCTGGAGTTCCTTTTCGTTTCATCTTATGCGTACATTTTGGGCAAACCTGATGACTGCAAGGAATGCCAAGCTGATGTTCCTGCTCAAAGCCACATTGAGGGCAAACACAAACATATTCCCAATGTCTTGCATTACCTTCATCATCATCACCAGGAAAATCATAACTTACGATTTGAGGATTGCCGCACAAAGGGCATTTCTCTATCGCTTTTTCTCGTTCCGGATTATTGAAATTACAACCACATCCGGCACATTTATACCAATCACTGTCGAAATATACCTTACCACCATCTATCGAAATTTGCTTTCCTTCTACAAATGCTCTGGCAATTTTTTGAAGCGCGGAAGCGTATATCCGTGTAAAAGTCGGCCTCGAAACTACCATCATTATAGATGCCTGTTGATGATTAAGCATATCGTAATCACACAGACGCAAAGCTTCATATTCTTCAAACAGTAGATTTACAGGTTCCGGGGACAAATTGCCTGTTTCCGGCCCGTAGGGCTTAAACCCCTTAATTACCGGAGGGTTTAGGACTTTTCTGAGTGTTTTAATTCTGGGCATAATATTATATGAGCATTGGTTCGCAGCAAAGTTAATGAACTATTGTTCTTTTTAGGCATAAATATAAAACTATTTTAAAATAAATTTTCAACGAGCCTGTTTCCCTGAAACTAAATTAATTGTGATACTTTTACGATAAATTGTAATTGCTTTGGATTTCTGTTCAAGGCTGAATTAGTCACATTGAAACAGGCAGGGCTGAACACGACAATATAAAAATGCAATTTAACGCAAAAACAGGAAAGTATGCAGGAGGACAAAAAACATGGAGCAATAACGGATCACCTGGCCAATGAGCGTACCTTTCTTGCCTGGATACGCACCAGCATTGGGATTATGGCTTTCGGATTCGTGGTCGTCAAGTTTTCATTATTTGTAAAACAGATTTCATTGCTACTGGGCAAAGAAACCATTATCCACCAAGGAGGGTATTCATCTATAATGGGGATTGTACTGGTATCGGTCGGGACAATAACTTCAATTCTTGCTTACATTCGTTATAAGCAAACTGAGAAGCAGCTTAAAGAAGGGAAATATGAACATTCATCAATACTTCTGACAGTCCTTACAGGATTTATATTCTTAGTGAGTGTATTTCTGATCTTGTACCTGATACAAAGCACAACGTAGATTCAACCTTATTTGGTTTTATCATCAGAAGCACTAAATCGCTCAAGCATGGTCAAACTGCTGACCATGCAATTGTTCCAGAATTCTTCGAATCCCGGAACCCAGAATGTGGGGATCATCCCATTATCGGCTTGCGCATTAACCAGGCTATTCGCTAATGCCAATGCTTTTTCACGATAAATTGCCTGGTTCGTTTTTTCATATGCCAGGAAGAACGTATTTATCATCTGATCGGCACTTGCATCTATAGGAACATAACACATATATTGTTCAAGAACAGCTGGAGTATGCCATCTTTGCGATGAATTTCCCCAGTTATCGTAAATACCTGGATTATCCCAAACCACAAACTGGTCCTCACAAAATGCAATCAATTCCCGGGCTAACGAAATGTACGCAGTATCCTTTTCGCTCTTCTTCAGCAGGTATTGAGCAAACCAGGAAGCTTCGTATTTAGTAAGGTTTTGATAGGGTTTATGAGCGGCTACATCTTCAAACTGCCCGGTCCAGTTATAGGTTTTCATCGGGTTATCCCAAATCCAGTCCATAGCCGAATCTATAACTTTAACGTAACCGGTATAATGATACTGTTCCGCCAGAATTGTGAGAAAGTTCACAATTTTCATCGGCACACATAATTCCGGTGAGGCTGGCAAGCCCGTTTCCTTATAAATCCGGATAAACCATGTACCGGAAGGCAGCTGTGTTTTTATATAAGTTTCCGCAATTCCTACGGCCGCATCGAGGTATTTTTTATTGCCGGTCCGGTCGTAAAGTTCCAGGAAAGTTGTTCCGGTAGAAGCCGGTTCGGTCATAATCACTTCGCCCTTGTAATTTCCGGCAAACATATCTGTACCTTCATACACTTTCGGGAAAAACGCCAGCGGACTTCCAGTCGGTTCCGCATTCGCTATAATATAATCAGCAGCTTTAAGGGCAATTGCCAGGGCTGTATCATTTTTTGGAAAGCACTTGTCGTACAATAACATGGCATTAATAACACTTCCTACTTCCAAAGCTGAATAGCAGTAGAGCTTGTGTGCCTCATGATCGGGCTTACCAGTTTTGAGCCAGTTTTGTATATGAAGCTGATTATAAATAAAATGAAGACCTTTATCGAAAGCTTCATTATACGAATACTTTGCTTCAGGATAAGGCGGATAAAATGAAGCAGTTTTGGTAAATAGTCTGCTGCCGGCTAAAATAATATCCTTTTCATCCTCGCTGACGGCTTCCACTTTCAGGTAAACTTCTCCATTGGGGAGTTTGTTCCAAATTGGGGAGAGTGCTTCGTAAGGTGAATTTGCGGTAAAAGTGTAATATTGATTATCAGTGAATGAAAAAGCTGAATACCTGTAATACTTTGGCGAAGGGATAATCCAGCTGGTTTTATCATTCTGAAACGATGGAGCATATTTAAACATAATTGCTTTTTCATTCCAGAAAGGTTGTTCCCCTATAATTCCTGGGCGAACAGGAATCAAACATTCAGCCTTGCTTTGAGAGCAAATCTGCTTAAAATACGCGCTTTCCTGAGCGAAAAGCGAAAGTGAAAGAATGGCGAATAAGAATGAGACAAAGATTTTCATAAAGTAATTTTTGAAACAGTGAGATTAAAACCTTTGATGGTGATAGCTGCAAGTATTAATGATTCTTTGTCCTGATGGTGTTATAATTTCGGGTCGATCAACTGGCGAAAAACCATGTACTATTTACAGATCCGGTACGAATTTGAGAATATCGGAATAAGCTTTTACCACTGAAGTTTCCTTTGCCTCAATCACCAACGGATCCTGAAATTTCCAGTTGTCAATAACCAGATCGAGGAAACTTTTCCTGACGGTCAGGATTAATGGCATATTGCTATTAATAATCAGTTCGTTCAAACTGGATGCCCAACCCTGACCCTGAAGTTCCCACGCTCCTATTTCGTCAATCAATACGATTTGGGAATCCCGGTTTTTTTCGACTGAGAGTGCGTTTACACCAAAATCAATAGCCTCGGGAATAAAAAAAAACTTCCCAACACGAGGCATTCCCTCAATTTCTTTGGTCTGCGAAAGCAGCATGATGCTACCCGAAGATACACCAAGAATGTTATAGCCGGTTTTATTCCCCTGTTCATAAATAGCAGCTGCCAGTATTCCCCCGGTTTTAATTCCCGATTCCTTTAATCGTAAAGAAATTGCGGAAATCAATGTTGTTTTTCCACTGCCGATTTCGCCGGTTATGATTATAACATTGCTTTTTTTCTTCATGGTAAGAGCCACTTTTTCGAGCCAGAATTCCGATTGAGCCACAATCTGCCGCATGACAGTCACCGGTTTCTTAAAAATGTCAGACAGCGAGGGTAAATTAGCGATTACAAACGGAAGCGTTTCAAATGCAATTTCGAGTGCCAGCGGCAGCTGCCTGAATGAAGTGCGGATAAAGAAATTGCGGATCACCGGATTACTGAGTTCTTTACCAACTACCGAAAAACCAACAATCATGATGGCTGCACGAAAATTCATCTGCAGCCCGATTAACATTCCATCAGCCAGAGTAAGTCCATCCGATTGAAAACTTGCAAACAGAAAGCTGGAAAGCATGGTGATCACAACAAAGAAGATCCAGAATTTTGGTTTCATTAAAGGCCTTAGCGCTGATTTATAACGGACAGCCCAAATAGCTATGAGCATTGTCCCTACTGAAAACCACCACAAAATACCTGTAAGATTCATCAGCAAAAGCACCGAAATCATACCAAGGAAATTAAATGCAAGCCACCAAAGCGATGGTCTGGCGGAGGACGAATTGCTCTTTGATTTTAGCTCAGCCATACGGCTTTTATCCGAACTAAGCATAGGTATGGACTTCCCCGAGGCCGTTTTACCAATATAAATTCCTATTCCAGCCGATACGATTCCAAAAAACAAATAGAAAATCCACAAAACGATTATAGGCATCCAAACCGTATTAAAATGCATATGGAGCTGTTTTTCAGCAAATTTCACCATCGAAGCATATAAGTCAACGATATTGAAACCGTAGAAAATAAGATAGTTCGCAATCTTCTGCATGAAATTCCACGACATGGCAAGCAAACTACCCAACATGAAGCCAACCATGTTTCTGCCGATGCTACGAACCGCAATCTCCAGCAGCAACGCTTCGGACATGATGGCAATCATAGGTCCAAAAATAACGGCACTGGGCGAAACCGATTTCATAAGGGCACATATCAGACCTGAACGCCAGATCAACCCTTTGTCTTTCCATTGAAAACTAACAGATACAAGAAGAATTATGCCGATTGAAGTTAAGAAAATACTACTGAAAGGCACACGCAGATTGTGAAGAAAACTACCCAGCACAATTTCGGACGAAGCCCACAGGCAGCCCAAAACAGCGGCTTTAAGCCAGGTAATACTAAGCTGCCGGTCAGGATTCATTTACAATGCATATTTTGGTTGCGCAATAATTGAATAAATGAAACCCTGCAGCGCCTTCGGCAACAAGTTCCAGCATTTTAGCACTATCGGTAATGCGGGTTGCTCCTATTATATAAACTCCACGGGCGAAAAGCACATCAGGAAGCAGGCCGCTTGTAGGACCAACAAGTATCACTTTTGTTTCAGCCGGAATGAATTCTAAAAGGTTATCCAACGTATGATTTGCAAGCGAAGCACCCGTAATAATTATAATATCAGATTTCACTATTACATCTTGCGCAAGATCTGGAGGGACATAGTATTGCCGGTACTCTTCGGGAATAGCATTTTCGTTTAATTCGATAATTTTCAGATCAGAATTGCTCTCTGCTATTTTTTTGATGTACGACAAAAATGCGCCTATAACACACACTTGTTTCTTCTGCGATAAATCAATCAACTCCATCGGATCCAGGTTTTCTATAATCCTGTACGTTGAATCTTCCATCAATTCCGCCGAAAGAGCATTCATTACAGCAAGTTGCAATGTTTTAATAAAACATGTTGGCTCGGAAAGCTCAAATAAGTCAGCGACTTTTTGTCCTTTGAAATTTCCGGGTGTAAAATCTCCGAATCCCCTGTTACGGCTATGAGTACAGTTATCTGACGAGTTCAGATCATTGGATGCCAGGCCGCTGTATCCGGAGGATAATTTTACGGCAGTGAGGTAAACGCCTGCAACAAGTTTTTCGATGGTAACAGTATTTAGCCGTTGGCCATATTTTGCATGTATTACTTCATACGTTTCTTCTATTATCATATGCACAATCAAAAGTGGAGATTTGGAATATAAATTCAGTTTTAAAGGAAGGCAAATCCGATGTTTTTTTGGATAAAACAGATTGATTTACTTTGAATATTTAGCCCAATATCAGTGTATTTACTTAGAATCAAGATAGTTATGGAATGTTATAGCTTCAACTTCCCATACCTGAAAGTGTCCTGCCATCTCAGAAAATCATCGCAAAATTGCAATTTCAAAGGTAAATCAATATTACCGATTAGCTGAAATAAAAAAACCGCCCCATTAAGAGCGGTTTTTCAGAATAAACACAAATTCTAGTGATGGTCGCTAACAAGTTTTTCAGTGCAGTAAATATTATCAGGTTTGGCAGCCCATTCGGCATAAGCACCGGCATATAATTTAACATTGCTCAGTCCTGCAATTTCTTTAAAAGCAATGTATAAGACGGCTGCTTTAATACCAGTCTGACAATACACAATTACTTCTTTCTCAGGCGAAACTCCAAACTGAGTAGCAACAGCCAGTATTTCCTCTTTTGATTTATAGGCACCTGTTGCAGTTAACACTTCCTTATAATTCATAAAAACTGCTCCAGGCAAGTGGCCTTTGCTCTTTTTTGCCTGGTCCATTCCTTCGTATTCGTCCTTCTCCCGGGCATCAAGCAAAAGTTCAGTAGGATTGTCGATAAGTGATTTTAATGTCGCCATATCGATATTCATATCTGTATTTACTGTTGGAGTAAATGTTGTAGCTTTCAGTGTTACAGGTGTCGCTGTCATTGGTATACGAGCAGCTTCCATTTGTCCAGCTTCTTTATGAAGCAGAATAACATCAGTTGCACCGAGGTATTTTAGCACCCACCATACTCGGCTGTTGTATTTCTGAGAACCATCGTCGTATAAAATTATTTTTGCAGTGTTGCTCACCCCCTTTTTACCGAAAATGGCAGCTAAATCAGCCGGTTCCAGAAATTGCCCTTCTATAGCTCCGGTTTTATAAAGGCTTTTATGCGGAATATTGATGGCGCCCTGGATATGTTGTTTTGCGTATACATCCGAAGCCTGTACATCAATTACAATCATCGACTTGTTTGATTTAAGTTCAGCACCAAAATCCTTTGCTGTAATGGAAACCTGTGCCTGCAGACTGAAAGCAGCAAAAATACTAACCAGTCCTACTATTAATTTTTTCATGATTTTTTCCTGTTAAATTATTTTTGAATTCTGAATCACTGCGAACATTACCCTAATTTAGCTTAACCTGAATTTGCATCAGGAACATATCATTCGGAGTTTCATTGTAGTTTACAATATCAGTTGACGAACTGCTTTCGATATTAGACAGATAGTTCAGCTGAAAACGGACCCAATCGTTTGGATAATAATTCAGTCCGAAAGTCATAGTCGAGGTGCGGTATGCGCTATGGTCGAAATCTTCTTTATCCATATCCGGATCATAGCTTTCATATTTTACAAGCGGCATCAGTTTCCATTTGGTGTTGTACATCAACTGGGCAAAATAACCGTTACTTTTAAAGTCTCCTGCTACCAGTTCCGGAGTTGCGCCACAACCTCCGCCAATAAGTTTGGAACCTTTATCTCCGCCATATATATATTCAGCTTGCAGTATAAAATTGTATTTCTTTAACGTCAGATCGCTACCGTAGCGCATACGTTCATCCATATTTGTAATGGTTGGATCTGCATTTTTCTGTTTCCCGAACAGATAACTTCCGCCGATGCTGATCCAGTCGTAAGGAGAAATTACCAGACGGCCGATAAAGTCTTTGGCCTGATCCGTATCATACACATTTTTGCCGGTTCCGTTGGTAATGGATAAAGTGTATGAAAAAACATTTTCCTTTTCCAGACCGAAAAATTTCTTTGACCCTGTACTTCCACTAATCATAATTCCCAGGTCGCGGTCGGGCGAAGTAAGCTCATTCACTACTTTAGATCGGTTAATGGTATATAAATCCTGGCATCCGGTTGAACCTAATTCAAGTCCGAATGGTTTTTTGAACTGTCCCATCGATACTTTAAACCAGGGTTTAAATCGGTTGTAGGTTACAAAAGCATCAAGCAGGTAAGGGCCATTCTGGAACGAGCTGAATTCGGCCATTACATAATACGAGAAATCGTAAGGGATATTCCCTGTAACGCCCAAACGAGCCCGGCGGAAATAGAAACCCATATCATTTTTTGAGCTGCCATCAGCATTTTCGCCGTTGTAAGCCATTTTAAATTCAGGCTGAATATAGCCAATTACAGAAACTCCGCTAGTTGATGATGCCGGCTCCATACATCCTTGTGCATTTGAACGGGCAAATACAAACAAGGTGAGTATAATAAGTATTGAAAGAGTTTTTTTCATTCTACAGGTTTTATAAAAGGGGAAGAATCCACAGATTCCTCCCCTTTATGTATTAATACAAGTAAATTATTAGTTAGTTGCAACTGCCCAGTTTTTAGCCCCAGGATATGTAGCTTTATAAGCAGTTTTGAGTGGTGTGTATACCATCCGGTTAGCGCCAAAACCAATACCTTTGGTTTTATAGCCTAAAACATTAAGCCAGAAGGTTGCAATACTCGATGTTTGACCTGTATAGCAATATACCAGTTCTTCTTTCGAAGGATCGAATGCTTTAACCAGGTCGCCGGCAAGTGCGATGGTTGGAACATTATAAGCACCTGAGAAATGGCCAAAATTCAAATAGTCGGCGCTCACCCAATAATTAACAATCTGGTAGGTAGCAGGACTTGCCAGCACTGCAGCTCCGTCAGCTGTTGAAAAACCTGCATCCAATACAGCCTGTACACGTTCTTGCAATATTGCTGCACCATCCGTAGACGTTGATGTCCAGACAGGCTCATCAAAAGATCCGGTAGCAGGAGCAGCTGTTTTTACCCAATTGGCAGGATTTGTTTCTGCAAGGTTTCCATTTGCTGCAACTTCAATTCCTGAGTTGGCTACCCAAAGGCCTTTATGTGTTGCATTCCAGCCAGCCATACCCCATTTTAAAACTACGGCATTTTTCCAGCCCAATAAGCGTAATGCCATTACAGCCTGCCCGGCGGTCTGACCTGTTACGCAAACAACAAGGATTTTAGCATCCTTTGCAACTGCAGCATTTGTAACGGTAGAAATAATGTCTTTTAAAACAATGTTCGTAGCATTCTTGATATGGCCTGCTGCAAAATCAGATGCTGAACGGATATCGTAAATGGTATAACCAGGAATGGTTCCAGTAATTGAATCGACGCAACCACCAACCTGGTTAGTTGACTTTGGATCAACAATCCAATTTACTGCCAAGGCAGGCAGATCGAGATTGTTGGTTACCATATAAGATTTTAATGTAGTATACGCATTTACCACATCAGGTTCGTCTTCTTTGCAGGAAGTAAGAAAGAGTAAAGGCACAAAAGCCAGTAAAATTGCAAGGTTAATGAGCTTTTTCATACAATAGGTTTGATTTTTGGGGTTAGTGATTTTGCTATGAGTTGATTGATTGAATTTGGTGTTGTTAATTGATTCACAAAACTATACTCTATCGGTACTCTTCAACAAAGTAAAAACGGTGAATGCAATTGCAAAAAAGATGCGCTTCGTCAAGAAAAACATGACGAGAATCATACTAATTCAAATTCTTTAGTGTACTTTTATCGACAATTTAAAAGAAAAAATATGCCATTATCAGGCCCTGATACCTGTGTTTCGTTCTTGTATGAGCTTTCATGCTTTGATTTGCTGACTCCTCAAGAAAAGGAATTAGTTGATACACAGTCAGTACTAGTTAATTACAAAAAAGGCGAGATGGTATGCAAACAAGGATCATTTGCATCGCACATCATGTACCTGGAAAAAGGGCTTGTGAAGATTTACCTTGAAGGAAATCCAAAAGATCTGATTCTAACCATTACTCCTCAAAAAAACCTGATGGGTTTGCAGGCGCTCTTCGAGGGAAATAATACTTTCTTATACAGCATCAGCACTTATACCGATTCAGCTGTGCGACTGATTGATATTCAAATATTTAAACAATTGTTAAAGCAAAATCCACTCTTTGCATACCGTATTATTAATATATTAAATGAAAGCACATCCCAGTCGTATGGTCGATTTTTCAGCCTGACTCACAAACAGTTGCATGGCCGCCTGGCAGATATCTTGCTTTGCCTCTCGCGAAAAATATTTAAATCAGAATCGTTCGATTTACCTTTGACGCGCAGTGATTTAAGCGATCTTACCAGCATGTCGACCGAAAGTGTGATCCGTATTATGAAAGATTTTAAAGATGATGGAATTATTGATATCAATAACAAATCCATCACGCTACTCGATCTGCCAAGGCTTGAAAGTATAAGCGCCAAAGGCTAGGCTGTTGCTTGTTTTTTCAGGAAACCAGTCTGATTTTTTATCGTTTCGGCCCTATACTTCCTGTAATATCGCCCAATCCTATCTGGTTGTCGTATAAATCGAGTACATCTGACTCGTCGAGAATTATGACCCGTTCAATTTTGTTATCTGCCTGCCGATACCATATTTCGGCATAAAAACCGGCAAGCGTATATAAATGTACATTATAAAACAGGTAAATCCTGCTCAATACGTGCTGGCCTTTTTCGAACAGCAATTCTACCTGCCTGAAAATTGTCAGTTTACTGAATTCGTCACTTTTCATTTTCATTTAAATTTACAGAGATCGAAAACTCATTTGTATCAGCACTACTGTAAAGAATAGAAATGCAATAAACATAAGCCATGGTCGTGCTAAATTGCGCCGTCAGCGATGCTTAATTTCGGGATAAACTTCCTGTTTTAACAAAAATACTGCTTTTATCCACCATAAACAAGTTTAGACTCAAAATTCTATTTGAGCAACTTACATTCCCCGAAAATCATCAGATTACAAAACAGACCACAATTTTAGTAATTTTACGCCTGCTCAAACATTAAAAATCACATTTTGAAAAAACATATTCCAAACTTCATCACCACCCTGAACCTTTTCAGCGGATGCATAGGTATAATTCTATCCGTACAGAACCATCAGGATTACGCAGCATATTTTATCGTTATCGCTGCCATGTTCGACTTTATGGATGGCATGGCCGCCCGCCTGCTTCATGTTAAAAGCGAAATAGGGAAAGAACTTGACTCACTCGCTGATGTTGTATCCTTTGGCGTTTTGCCGGGAATTATTGTATACCAGCTCATGGTTAACAGCCCGAATACGCCGGCTGCAGGATCGTATGTCAGTATTTTCGCATTAGTTGCCTTTATTATACCGGTGCTTTCGGCTGTACGATTGGCTAAATTCAACCTCGATACGCGTCAGACGACTTCGTTTATAGGATTGCCGGTACCGGCAAATGCCCTGTTCCTGGGGTCACTGCCACTTATACAGTTGCAGGCCAGGTACAGCGATTCCTTATCCTGGCTTACAGCAATAACTGACAATTATTATGTACTTGCGTTTATTGCCGTTGGAATGAGTTTACTGCTTGTCTCAGAGATTCCGTTGTTCTCACTAAAATTCCGTAATCTTAAATTTGCGGATAACAAACCTCAATTTATACTGGTAGCATTCGCTGTGATTTCATTTGCAGTGGTTACATTTACAGCCATTCCGCTTATTATACTTGCCTACATCCTGTTGTCCCTGATTTTTAAACCTGCCGCGTCCTAATTCCATCAGTTTTATATAAGTGGCATTTACATAAATCAGGAAACAGAAAAGAATAATGGTAACTAATCAGTTCAATTAAAACTCTGACAAACAACTGTATGCCACAGATTTCGCAGATTACCTTCGGTGAGATCGCTTCGCTAAGTTTCACAGACAAATATTAATTTCCATTTTCGAATTTCATTAAAAAAAACTGCTGAAAGCAGTTTGAAATCTGTGTAATCTGCGTAATGGTTCGGCTGGCTCACCATAAATCTGTGGCTAAAATAGCTTTAAAGCAGACTGATTAGTTACGAATAATGTAATAATTCTTGTTTGTTTTGAGAATCGGAATTTATCAGTAGTGGCAGGGTATCCAGGGTCATCACAAAATACGAATTGTATCACAATTAAAAACTCATAGTATGAAAACAAAATTTCTTCGGCTGGTTTCAATCTTTGGTATGGTTGCATTTTTCTTCCTGGTTCATTCCTGTGCAATTTATGAGCCTCAGCCAGTCAGCATTCCATTGATGCAGGAGAAAAACGAACTTCAGCTGAGTGGTGGTGTTAGTATGCTGGCAGGAATTAGTGGATCGGTAGCTTTTGCCCCGGCTCAGCATATTGCATTACAGGCTTATGCATCAGCTTATCCTCAAAACAATAATTTTCAGGGTTCAGTCGGGTATTTTACCAAAACAAAGGCCAATCTGAATTTCGAAATCTATACTGGCTTCGGCAAGGGTAAAGGCACTGAAATTACTGATGATAGTAATTCTACTTTTTCCAACGCTGACAATCTGATATATTTTGTACAGTCGAACATCGGGCAAACAAACCTTGGAAGGGCTCATATTGATTATGGGTTTGGGTTAAAAACCGGATATTTTGAAGCAAAAGTGAAAGAAGCTTTATTCGATTATATTACACCATATACCACGTATGGATTCCTTATTGAGCCCCAGGCTTTTATGAGAATGGGGAGTGAGAGATTAAAAGTTGGTTTCCAGTTGAATGGAACAAGAATTTTTTTAGATAAAGACAGAACAGAATTTTCTGATTATTATAACCGCATAAATTTTTGTGTAAGCATTAATTACAGGTTTGCGCCGTCGTTAAAGAAGAAATAACGATCTGAGAAATTTGAATTTTCGATCCGTCACAGATATTACCTGAGGTCATTACATGATACAAATGTATATAAAAAGGGTGGGTAGTGATTAAAAAGTGGTTTCAGACATTCCGCTTAAAACAGTGCCTATAAATCCTGGGTAGGGACGACATATTTTTGTACCAGTGAAGTGTCTATTTCGTTCGTATCATTAATTTGAATTGGGGAAGTTATTTTTCACGTTTTACTAAGCTATAAAACGCTTCCTGCAAAGTCATTTGACAGGTCGATCCGGCAAGAAAAGTATGATTGTGCCCATACTTGTTTTCGGCTCTCAGAAAAAGCAAAAGAGCTTAAAATCCCTAAATAGAGTTAGGAAGTTTCCGGAACAATAAACAAGAAGTTTAAAATGCCTGCCTGCCCATTATTTTATTGATGGCATCCATGCGGCTTTGAACCTGTAGTTTTTCATAAATATTACGAGCATGCGAACGCACGGTTTCGATACCGATATTAAATTCTGCAGCAATTTCTTTATACCGTAAGCCTTTGGCTAAAGATTTAAGAATTTCTTTTTCCCGCTGAGTGAGTAATTCAGAACCATCAATTGTATCTTTCTGCTGAAAGGAAGCAATCACTTTCCTGGCAATCTGGCCACTCATGGGTGAGCCGCCATGGTATACTTCAATAATAGAATCCAGGATTTTTGCAGGGGCGGTTTTCTTGAGCAAATACCCGCTGGCACCTGCTTTGAGCGATTCGAAGATGGACTCATCATCTTCATATACCGTGCTCATAATAAATTGCGTATTGCTGCATTGAGTTTTTAGCCGACGAACTACTTCAATCCCGCTTATACCGGGGAGGTTAATATCCATTAAAGCTACATCCGGGCATAGGCCCGGCAGTTTTTCCAAAGCCTCTTCTCCGGTAGCAAATGATTGCGCACAAACAAAACCATCGCTGCCATCGATAAGCATCTGCAATCCTTCCCTGATCTCTTTTATATCTTCGATAATAACGACTCTGATCATAGTGTAAACGTATTCAACTCATTTAGCTGGAAGACAAAGATAAATCATCCTGCAAGTATTTCCTGTAACAAAAAAGGGTTACACTTTAAATTTTTATCTCTGTTAAGGTCCCGTTTCCAGGTTCGGAACTGATGGAATAACTCCCTCCTACCTGCTCAATCCGGTGCTGCATATTTTTTAAGCCATTGGCAAATAACCGGACTTTGTTAACATCGAATCCCTTTCCATCATCTTTAATACTGAGCAGAATACCTGTTGATGTTTCCTCAATTTCAACAATCACTTTATTACACCATGCATATTTCGCTATGTTGTTAAAACTTTCTTTAACAGTTAAAAATATATTGCGCCGCTGTTCTTCACTTAAATGCCGGTTTGAAAACAGTTCGGGATAATCAAACTCAAGTTGTACCGATAGTGGTTCAAAATATTTAAGACCATATTCACGGATATACGACGAAAGACTTTCGACAGTATCGTTTTGCGGATTCAGCACCCAGATAATATCCTGCAGGTTATCAACAAGGTCTCTTGATGAAACGGCAATCTTATCAAGAGTTTCTTTTGCTTTGACAGGATTTGATAATTGTTTTTTTACAACTTCACTGAGTATAGCAATTATGGTAAGGCCACTTCCCAGATCGTCGTGCATATCACGGCTGATGCGGTTGCGCTCTTTTTCAATTGCCTGTGTTTTTTCAAGTTCGGATCTTTGTTTTTCGAGACGACGGTTGGTATAATTTCGAACAACCAGTATTATCAATCCAGCCAGGATAAACAAAGCAAGAAGCCTGAACCACCAGCTCTGCCACCACGGTGCTTCTATGGTTAAAGGCAATGAATATATTTTAAGGGCTTCGATTCCATCCGCATTAAATGCCCTCACTTTCAATGTGTAATGGCCTGGCGGAAGATTGGCAAAACGGATCTGCGCCTTGCTGGCAATATGAATCCACGATTTATCATATCCTTCCAGAATATAGCTAAGTGTATTCCCGTCAACATTGGCAAAATGAATAACAGTAAACTGAAAACTTACTGTGTTTTGTTCATACTCAAGGCTAAGATCTTCTATTTCTGACGGGTTGATCCGGGGCTTGAAAGTTGTATCATTTATCTGCAAACCAGTAAGAATAAGCTGGGGAGGATACGAATTGTTCTTAAAATCAGCAGGGTAAAAAGAGTTTAATCCATTAACGCCGCCGAACAGGATTTCACCTTTGTTGGTTTTGTAACAGGAATATGTATTGTATTCGTTGCTTTGCAAGCCATCACCTGCCGAAAAGGTTTTAACAGCATTGTTCCTGATATCAAAACAGTTGATACCGGCATTGGTGCTTAACCATAAATTACGGCCATCAGAAACAATGCCATAAATATACTGATTGCTCAGTCCATCGGCAGTTGTATATAAATGTTCTGATTTTAGCTTGTATTTGTCGAACCTGATCATGCCGATTGTGCTTCCAATCCATAAATTGCTATCTGATGACTCATTGAAACATTTTATGGTTGCCTCCAACGGAAACTCCTTCAGTACTACCAGAGAATCCCCTTCAAATTTACACACAGTAAACCCTTTAAAGGCCCTTGATATATAGATCTGATTCAGACGGTCAACATAGGTTGTCAGGAATACATCTTTACCTTTAAACATACCTTTTGCAGGCCTGATCTGATACTTATTGTTAATCCTGGCAATGATGAACAAGCCCGCGTTGGTTGAAGCCAGCATTGAGCCGTTTGGCAAACTGCTGATGTAATTGTATTGATCCGAACCCGGACTAAATCCATTATTATTGAACGGCAACTTTGTACCTTTTTTTGTAATTGGATCCATCAGGAATAACCCTTCAAAGGTTGAAGCCCAAACATTATTATTTTTATCAACTGATAAATGTTCAATGGACAAAGGCAATCCGGCCCGGATGGATCTTTTTATTTTTTTATTTTCGTCAAGGACAAGTATCCCACTCGACTGTGTAGCACACCAGAACTCATTGTTCAACTGTATGATGGAGCGCATAAAATTGTCGGAACCAACATGATCGGCTTCTTCTTTTGTGACATTCTGATTGAAACGGAACCTGTTCAAACTGGTAAAATCGACCCCTTTGCCCCACACAGAAACCCATAAATCTCCTCTATTATCCGAAACTATATATTGAATCTGGTTTCCGGCAAGCGCGTATGAGTTATAAACAGAATGCGAATATTGATTTTTAACCGTTCCAGAAGCAGTGTCGATAGTGAATATTCCTTGCTGGTTTGTTCCTGCCCAAAGCGTACCATTCTGATCGAGGTGTAAAGTGGAAACATTTTTTATTTCCAGATCTGCAAAGTGATTAATGCAATACCGTTGCTTATTTTTTTTATACAGGTATAAACCGGTATTGGTGCCAAACCAAAAATCAGTATTTGCTGTTTGCAATAAAGTTATTATCCTTGTCGACGGAACAGACAGCTTTGTTTCCTGCCAGTTAATTTTCTCCCCTAAAATTTGTCCCTCCCATAATATGGGCAGGTTATTATAAATAACAAATATCTTTTGTAACGGCTGAAAAAGTCCGGCAGACCAAGGTTTCACAATCAGGTTACCGGGCGAGAAGAAGTTATCGAGAAAAGTGAAAGTTTTATTTGCCGGGTTAAAAATATAAATACTTGATCCCGACTGAAGCCAGACATTGTTTTTATCATCAATATAGAATGGCGAATAAAACCGTTCGTCATTTCTGCTATTTGCAATCCTGAAATTCTGAAACCTATCAAGCTTACGGTTATACAAGTTCAGTCCGGCGTTACTCCCGATCCACAGGTTTGAGTTTTTATCCTCAAGAATATTTAAGAATAGCGTTCCTGTTAAACCATTCTTCTCATTTACATTTACCGTTGACCGGAAGTTAATGCAGTTTAAACCATCAAAACGGTTAAGCCCATCGAATGAACTTATCCAGACAAATCCTTTTGAATCCCTGTAAATACAATTGTTTACGCCTTGTGATAATCCATTATTTACCGAAAGATGATTAAAATACAGCTGTTGAGCCCAGCCACTTACATTAATGGAGAGCAAAATCAACAAAAGGTAAATTTTCAGCTTTTTCATTACTGTAAATATATATAACCTTTGGGATATATCAGGAATTAGCAGCCATATTAAAATATTCGGAATTGTATCACGAATCCTATACAGCTACCAATGCTATACCATAAATCAATATAACAGAAAGGAAAAATTACCTGCGCAATTCGAAATTGCTGCCCAGGTATACTTTACGAACCTGTTCATCGGCAGCAAGCTCTTCGGCTGAACCTGATTTTAGCACTGAACCTTCGAACAGCAAATAGGCACGATCAGTAATATTCAAGGTTTCGTGAACGTTGTGGTCGGTAATGAGGATACCTATATTTTTAGCTTTAAGCTTGATAACAATATTCTGAATATCTTCAACAGCAATTGGATCAACACCGGCAAAGGGTTCGTCGAGCAGAATAAATTTCGGATCAGTTGCCAGTGCGCGGGCTATCTCGGTACGACGGCGTTCACCTCCTGAAAGCTGAATACCCATATTTTTGCGCACATTGTTTAAACCAAACTCATCGAGTAAGGATTCAAGTTTTTCTTTCTGCTCAGCTTTTTTCAGTTTGGTAAATTCCAGGACAGCCATAATGTTATCCTCTACGCTAAGTTTACGAAAAACAGACGCTTCCTGGGCGAGGTATCCGATTCCGATTTGCGCGCGGCGATAAACAGGCTCATCCGTTATGTCGCGGTCATCCAGGAATACTCTTCCCTGCAAGGGCTTGATCAAACCTACAATAATGTAAAAAGAAGTTGTTTTACCGGCTCCGTTGGGGCCAAGCAGACCTACGATTTCACCCTGTTCAACCTGTATAGATACATGGTTAACAACAGTACGCTGACGGTATTTTTTGACTAAATCTTCGGTACGTAATATCATATGAATTCATTCACGCGGTAAAGGTAGTAAAATTTGCTGTTGAGTTAAAGACGCGGTTTATCGCGCGGGACAGCATATATTATCAGAAGTTAAAAAAAGTTCAAATGCCTGCGACTTTCAACGATCAAAACCTATTGGTATTTATTGGTAAAGTCCTAAGGGTAATATCGTTTAGTTATGCAGTTATTGATTTAAGAACAAGGATTAACGATTTTCGATTTGAATCGATGATTTAGCGAAACTTCTGAAATCAAAAATCGATGTTCCTTGTTCGACATTCAAAAGAAAGACCCTTAACTAGAAGTCATTGGCCTGAGAGGAGTACCCGGTTCAAAGTTTCAGGGAAAATTGAACTGAGTGAGTATTTTTTTAAGATTAAATTCTAAAAGTCGAAATTCATTGAAACCATGACTCCGAAAGGTTTGACAGCAGGATGATCATTATAAAATAAACGCCACACGGCATCAACCCGGATAAAGCGGAAAATATTCTCAACCCCCGCGCTTGCTTCCATATATGGTTTGCTGATAAAATAGCTACCCTCTGGTAATTGATTATATAATATGTTGTCAGCTGAAGTTTGCCCCACTGCCCCTTTTACTGCCAGCACTTCACGCCATTTCAATTTGCGTATGGCAGGAATACGGTTGAGCAAAAAGCCCTGCATATGATATACTACATTATAAGTAGCATATTCGTCGCTGACAAACTCGTAATAATTCATCAGGTTAAATGCATAATCATCATGATAAAAAGTCTCGTTTCCACCATATATGTTCAGGAGCGGGAAAGGTAGTGTTCCCCATGTTTTCCCGGCTTCGACCGTATATTTGAGCCATCCTGCCGACAGGAAACTGAACCATTGCGTCGCATTGAAACTAAGCCTGTGATATTCGTATTGCCCGCTAAACAATCCTTTCACTCCGTATGTATATTTCAGATTAAAAACAGGATAAGGAGAGCTGACAATTATTCTTTCAAATTCACCCGCTAATACTTTTTCGCGATAGCCATAATGCATTTCGAGGGATAAATCGGTAGTGACAATTTTTGTTCTCTCCACATAATCCTGGCTATCCGGGTCATATACCTTTATTCCCGTGCCACCAATGGTAAAAATACTGCGGTTGGTAACGGTAAAAGTATTGGAAAGTCCTGTGAACCACTCATGTTTATAGGCACCCTTATATTCGGTAACCATCGAAAGCTTATCCTGCGGATTACGCCTGAAAAGTGAATTCAGAATAAAGTCCGACCTGAATCCGCCTTCGGCCATGCCCAGTTGTTCCACATCATATTTATACGAACCACTCAACACACGATCTGGTGTTTTATCCAGCATATACATGAATCCCGCGTGATATTTCAATTTGTTGTCGTTGGTGCCGTAGGCGAGATAACCATCAAGCATCACACGGGTAGAAAAATCGTTGCTTGTACGCCCGCCAATCCTGAAGCGGTTACCTTCCTGTTGATTAAAACTATATGTTGACGCATAGGGGCCCCATTCCAGATTTCCTTTTATATAATATCCGGTTGCTATCATTTTTATAACATCAAGATACGTTCTGAAAATTGGCATCTGTTTTAATGTATCGCTCAGCCTGTAAACTCCTGATTCGCGGTGCGTGAGTGCTTCGGGCCTTGATTTTTGCCAGAATTCAACTCCTTTACGGTTTGCGTCATCCATCACAATGATGTTATTGGGCATAGCATAAATTTTAGGGTCGCGAACCGGCGAAAAATCATAGTTTGAATACAGGACAGTTCGAGTACCAAAAAATCCCATGGTAACTTTTGCGTCTTCAATCACATTAAAGTCGGCGATGGTTTGTTCGCGCGACAGCATCCACTGACCATTGCTTGCAATATCAAATTCCTGTGTGATGGCCATGTCATTTATAAAATTGATATTGGCATCACCAACCATACGCATATCAAGTTTTTTGATGGCATAGGAAGTATCGTTAACCCAAAAGTTGCCGGTAAACGCAAATTCCTGTTTCCTTCGTGGCTTGAACATAACATTATAGCACCATTTGTTGCCGATAAATGTTGAATCAACCAGGTAGTACTTATAATAGAGTAAGCCGAAATTTGAAATCGGGCTCACAAAATTCTTCTGAAACAGGCTGATAAAATTGTCATACACTTTAACATTTTGCGCCATATTTCCGACAAACTGCGATATACTTGCATTGTCAACACCGGATACCTGTGAAGCCTTTATAATTTCTTTTCTTTCCCTGGGAGTTTTGCGGAAATATAAATCCGAAAACGATTCGGACATCATGATCGGAAGATAAACCTTACCATTCACCACACTGGTATCCATTTGTTCGAATACAAACTTAAACGGCTCCAGAATCTTTCGGTTCCTGAATTTATCAGTCAGGTTATTGGCATCAAACTGCATTTTGGTATATGCCTGGACCTGAAATGATTCTACTTTGTCAGGATCATTCGCGGGCTTGTTGTCAATGATTTTGCGAAGCAGTACCTCCGCCGGATTTTCACCTGGCCGTATTACCACTCCTGAAAGCTCATAGCGTTCGGGTTCCATTTGTATATCTATGACCTGGAATCGGTTACGTTGAATGGGAATATACGCTGTAGCAAACCCAATGTATGACGCTACCAGCGTATCAGTGCCTTTGCGTGATTCGAGTGAAAAACGGCCATCAAAACCAGTGGTGGAACCTATCTGTGTATTTTTAAAATATACACTGACAAAAGGAAGAGTATCTCCGGTTTGAGCATCCCGAACTATGCCCATTATTTTAGTAATTTCCTGGGCATTACAAGGCGTAATTGAACCCGAAACCAGAAAAACCAGCAGGCTTGTAAATGGGAATAGAACTAAATCTCTTAATAACTTATTATTCATGGTTTAAAGCGTTAATCAAAACACATGCCATTTATGCTCCCGTAAGTAACATGATTTTGATGAAATGATCATTAACTACCTTTATATAAATACATTACATACTATTTTTATTTAAAGAAAGGCAGTTCAGCTGACAGTCCGATTACGGGATATATTTAAAAAATCGCGACAGCCTGCCATTTGTTTTTGTCATACAAGCAGTTCATCCCAAAACTCAACGGCCCTTCGCATATGAGGAACAACAATGGTACCACCCACAAGGGTAGCAATTCCAAATACCTCAAAAAGCTCCTCTTCCGAAACGTTATTTTCCCTGCATTTCAACAAATGATATTTAACACAGTCGTCGCAACGCAATACCAGTGAAGCGACCAGTCCCATTAACTCCTTGGTTTTTACAGGTAAGGCCCCTTCGGTATAAGCGTTGGTATCAACGTTAAAGATCCGTTTCACTACTTTATTGTCAACCGAAAGAATGCGGTCATTCATCTTGCTTCGGTATTCATTAAACTGATCAACTTTTTCGCCCATCCTGACTGGAGTTAGTATTGTTTAGACTGCTGCATTATGCAGCAAAGTTAACGAAAATGAACGCGTGGTTTTAAAAGCCAGCTCTGAACCAGTGAAAGTAGTTGGATTTTTAGAATTTTTAATAAATACCAGATCGCCCGATTTCGATTCAGCAAGCTCATTTATTTGCGGATATTTACCTGTATACTTTCTGCGACAATCAAATCCATGCAAATATAATGTTAAAAAAAGCAGATGCAATTTTCTATACGTCCAGTTAAACTGAAGAGAAATATCAGCAAAAAAATGAAACAATCTTTGAAAAATAAGATTTTACTATTCCATGTAAATTTGAAATATTGACTGCTTTATCCAATTCTATCCGTGAAAAGGGAATGACCTGATGGAAAGTGTTAGTAGCTTCCCTTAGCTTCAGCGCCTGTAATAACAGCGACACTTGCACCGCAGCCCAGCCTGCTGGCTCCGGCATTTATTAAGGCAATGGCCTGATCAAATGTCTTTATTCCACCACTGGCTTTTACACCCATTTTAGGACCAACAATTCGCCGCATTAGAGCTATATCCTCAATGGTTGCCCCGCTACCGGCAAAACCGGTGCTGGTTTTCACAAAGTCGGCATCCGCTTTTTTGGAAATTTCGCAGGCAAGAATTTTTTCTGCTTCTGTCAATAAACCTGTTTCCAGGATCACTTTTAATACGGTTGTGCTGCGGCAAGCTCTTTTTATAGCCCTGATGTCTTCTTCAACTAATTTAAGGTTACCCGATTTTAAGGCTCCCACGTTAATCACCATATCCAGTTCGGTGGCGCCACTAGCTATGGCGCTCCTGGCTTCGAATGCTTTGCTGCGTGTATCCATTCCACCTAAAGGAAAACCAATCACCGAGCAAACAATTATACCGGTACCTCTCAGTCTTTTTGCGACAAAAGGCACCCATGAAGAATTCACACAGACAGATTTGAATTTATATTTTACAGCTTCATCACAAAGCTGCTCAAACTGTGATTCAACAGCTTCAGGCTTCAACAATGTATGATCAATGTATCCAGCCAGTTCGGTTGGTGAAATCCGGGCAGTAGCAGCATGTGACGGGGTGTTATCCTGATCCGCTGCGCCTTTGTTCAGCGATTTCTCTGTAAGCCGCTGCATTACTTCTTTTGCTATTTTGTCAATTAATTCTTTCTGATCCATAGTATGTTCAATCTCTTTCTAATGACATCATTTTATTAATTCGCGGCCAATGACGGCCACCTTCAAACCTGGTTTTGAGCCATAACGCGGCCATGGTACAGATTTCTTCCGGTTTATGCTGTGCTGTGCCCATGGTCAGCACATTCGCGTTGTTATGTTCGCGGCTGTTGGTAATCGTCTGCGGGCTCCAGCACAGCGCCGCACGAATACCATGAACCTTGTTACAAACCATGGAAGATCCTATACCTGCAGCATCGAGCATTATTCCGCGTTCGCATTCACCACTTACCACCTTTTTGGAAACGGCAACTGCAAAATCAGGATAATCAACTTTCTCGGTACTGTTAAAGGTTCCTACATCCACCACTTTATAACCCCCTGCCTCAAGATATTTTTTCAACAGCTCCTTCGAATCGAAAGAACCATGATCAGCGCCTATTGCTACTCTTCTTACCTGGTCGTCAGTATTCATTACATAATTTTTATTTGAATTTCGCAAACAATACCTGTAAATCCGGTTTCTCATATGATATTCAGCCTGCAAAATTACACTGTTATATGATCCACAACACCAGCGATGATCGCTTTTATTGTAAAAGTTTCAGGTTCGCCAAGTATCATCCTCGCTGAGCCGCCTTCTTCAAGGACCAGAACCGTGTCGCCCATACCGGACTGAACCGTGTCAATGGCAAGGAAAGATTGACCTTTGGGCTGGCCTGAAGGATCAATGGGCTGCACGATCAGGATCTTTCTTGATCCATATCCGGATTCCGTAACCGTGGAAACAACGTTGCCGATTATTTTTCCAAGAATCATTTCACGCCCTCCACTTCCATATTGTCAACAATGCCGACTATAGCCGCGTCGCAGGGATTCATGGTTGTTTCCAGCACCCTGCCGGCTTCTTTACTCGTTTCGTAATAAACCAGGTCGCCAACTCCGGACTGAATGGTATCAAAAGCAACAATCGGGACGCCATAAGGCACCAATCTTTCATCAAGAGGTTGCACCAGCATCAGTTTTATCCCTTCGAAGGAAGGAACTTTTATAGTACTGACGACACGGCCTGTTACTTTTGCTAGTTTCATTTGAGTGGAATGGATATTAGTTATTGGTTGATTAGCTTTTTCTGTCTAATTTTATGGTTTGGTCGAAGTTACTTAACTTCGAAATTTTGGAAATCAAATTTAATATTCAATTAGGCAATTTTATTTATTCCTTTTTCCTTTATGTATTTCGTTAGTTCTTCTATTTTTAATACTTTATCATATTGGCTTTTAACTTTACCTAGTTTACAGTCCTCAGTGATAAGTTTCAAGAAGTCGCTGAAGTCTGAATTTTCATTTGCAAGTCGATTTACTGTGTCCCAGTCTATTTCTTGGTTTATTTTTGATGGGAAAATAATTTCACTTTCGTAAACATTCTCTGGATTGAGTTTAATAATTCCAATTCCAAACGCATTATTTAGTCTTCTGACTTCATCTTTAAATGTTGGGTCATCATCAATATTTAGAGCAACTAAGTATCCTTCATTAGCCCAACTCGAATTTGAAACTGCTTGAAAGTACGATTGTCTTAGGTTGCCGAAATTAAGGGATATTTTTAACTCAAATGAGAACAATTTGATTGATGTAATTGAAAGATGGCTCTGGATTTCTAAAGTTTCAGTTTTATAGTCTCGGAATGGAAAATAAACTCCAACAAGATCAGGATGTAACCATTCATTTTGCCCTTTTGTTGCTTTCGATGAGTTCTCGTGATAAATTGTTTTTAGGTTAGCTTTGAAATGTGTGTCACCATAAGCATAAGCCACTAAAACTGAATGTAAGTCCCTTTCAATAAACTTTTTAAACTCAATTTTCTCCATTTTTGCGACTTCAGAGTCTTTCAATTTTTGAACCTTTTGAATGTCAATTTTTTCGCCAAGTTTTCTTAAGAAAAATTGCGCTGGTCTTTCGCTGGTCTGAATAATCATCGAATTATCACCGCTACGATTTATATCAGTATAGCAATAAGCTGCTATAGTTGCCCAGGGAGTTTTACCAGTTGTTATATAATCACCGATTGTCTTAAGTTCAATTGCTTTATCCCAAATTTCTTTCGCTGAAAGCGGTGTTCCCACTTTTTCAATTGTTTTTTCAATAATGTCCCAAAATGTCGTTTTAGCCATAATTATTCTTAATTAATCTTTCTTTTTACAAAGCTTTGTAAACAATCAAATTATAACATTTAACCATTAACAATGAATTGTCTATATAATTCTAAAATAATCCACCAACGTACATCTTCTTTCTCTTGTAAAAGTCCTTGCCCTGGTTACGCCTTCACCGGTTGGACTGGCGATGGTAAAGGAAGCAAAACCGGCACCGCCATGGCCAAGTCCGGCATAGCTGGGCCCGTTTTTAATAAATATGGAGCAGTTCATGGCTTTTGCCATTTTGCTTAACTTGGCAATATTGAGCGAATGCATAATTGCCGTGTGGCGGAAACCGTGTTCAACTTCAACTGCCAGTTCAATAGCAATATCTACATCTTTTACACGTACCAACGGCATTACAGGCATAAGTTGCTCCGTCCAGAGTAAAGGATGTTCGCGTCCAACTTCGCATAAAAGCATACGGGTCTCTGGCGGAACGGTGAGACCAATTTGTTTTGCAATGAAATCGGCATTTTTGCCGACAAAGTTTTTATTAGCAGCGCCTTCCTTCCCCGGTCCGCCGGGATCAGCAATCACGAGTTCAGTAATTTTTTTGATCTGGTCCTCATTCAACTCGTAAGCGCCATTTTTCTTCATTTCTTCCTTGAGCCTGTCAGCTACCGAAGCTACGACAATGATCTCCTTTTCGCAAATGCAGATCACATTGTTATCAAAACCTCCGCCATCAACAATATCTTTACCTGCTTTTGCCAGGTCAGCAGTTTCATCCACTACGCATGGCGGGTTACCGGGCCCTGCCGCAATTGCTTTTTTACCACTGTTCATGGCAACTTTTACAACGGCCGGTCCACCTGTAACAGCCAGTATTGCTATTTTAGGATGACTCATCAAGGTTTTAGCCGACTCGATGGTCGGATCGGCAATGCAGCACACCAGGTTTGCCGGGCCGCCCTCTTCAACAATCGCCTTATTTAGAAGACTGACCACAAAAGCTGAAACTTTTTTTGCAGCCGGATGCGGATTAAAAACAACGGAATTTCCACCTGCTATCATTCCAATAGCGTTACTGATAATAGAAACTGTCGGGTTTGTGCTTGGCGTTATGGCTCCAATTACACCATACGGTGCTCTTTCGACCAACGTCAGGCCAAAATCATCCGAAAAGGATTCCGGGACAATATCTTCGACGCCTGGAGTTTTCCTGATACCAAGCTCATTTTTAATAACTTTATCCTGCCACCTGCCCATACCGGTTTCTTCCTGGGCCATTTTCGACATGGTCTCCACATTAGCCAGGCATTGCTTGCGGATATTGGCAATACAATTTTTGCGGGTTTCCAATGTAAGCTTACCAAACTCCCTGAATGCGAGTTCGGCGGCATCAATGGCAGAGTTGATATCCGAAAACACACCTATATTTTTTGCACCGTCATCTTTGGGTAGATTCAGGTCCATGCTGTTTATTACTTCTTCTATGATCTGCCTTACGCTTTCTTCCAGATTATCCATAATTTTCACCTCTTAGGTAACTTAGGTTGAGGTTAAGGTTGAGGTTGAGGTTAAGGTTTTAGCTGCTTAACCTTTTTCTTAACCTTTTCAATTCTCACTCAAGTTATTTATTTGTGACTAAATCGCTCATAGTAAATGGCTATTGCATGAAATACGGTTTTGTTTCATGATGTGGCTGCGGGATAAGTGTGGACATACACAACAAGCCTTTCGACCTGGCTTTTGCTGTTCCGGCTTCCATTGCTGCCTCAACAGCATCAAGGCTTCCGAGCAGTTTTACATATGATTTGCCACCGAATCCGATTGCCAGCCTTACTTCAATAATTTTCACACCTCCCACTTTTGCCGCCAGGTCAGCCGCTTCGATAGATGAAACAACTGAGAGTGTTTCGATGATTCCGATTGCGTCCCATTCCTGTGTGACATTTATTTTTCCTATTGCCATCATGGCTTCAGGGGCTATCATAGGGAGGAACAGGCTATCAACAATAAGGTCTTTACCTGTTTCAAAACCCTTGTTGAAGGAATATTCAACAGCAGCCACATCACCGCTGAAAACGATCAGGTATTTTCCCGGGCACATTGTCCTGGCTTCGATGATCCGGATCGGCGCAATTTTGACCATCTCATCCAACGCCAGTATTCCAATGGCTATACTACTGAATTCCAACGCACCTAAGGCGATTATATCCACGTATACCTCCTTATTTGCTGTAAACAACCGTTTCGTTCTCATCAATCAAATCAACAATTCCAACTATCAAGGCATCAACCGGCTTGCCGACAGTTTCAGGGGTTTCTCTTGACGGGCTGCCTTCGGTAACCATAACAAGTTCATCGTTTGCAACACCGATAATATCGAGCGCAACAATGTAATCACCCAACTTCTTCCCATTTTGATCTGTCTTTTCGACCAGCAGGTAGCGCGATCCTTTAATACCATCATTGATGGTACTGCTTACTATGGTTCCGACTACTTTTCCAAGGATCATAGTTTATTGGCTTTTCTGGTAAGTAAAGCTGCCATCTTTTTCGATATTATCAACAATTGCAATAATAGCTGAATCAGTGGGCTTTCCTTCAGTGACTTCGGTAAACCGCGCGCTGCTGCCAGAAACATAAAATACAATTTCACCGGTTCCGGCACCCACACTATCCATTGAAACAACGAAGTCATTCTTCCCCTTCAGAGTTACCGGATCAATTTTTTCAAGTAAAAGAAATCTGATCCCTTCAATTTTTGGGGCTTTATGACTCGAAACTACGGTTCCGACTACCCTTGCCAATATCATAACGTTTCAGTTTAATGTTTAACCATACCTGGTGCGGAGTATCCCATACACTAAGCGGCATTTATAGCAAGTGTGGCAAATTATTTCTTTGAAGTACCCCTGCCTAATGGCAAGGCGCTATCCACATTTACGTGTGGCCTTGGAATAATATGGGATGAAACTATTTCGCCTACTTTTTGTGCTGCCTGAACTCCGGCATCCACCGCGGCTTTAACGGAAGCTACATCGCCACGTACAATTGCGGTTACATATCCGCCACCAATTCTTTCGAATCCGATCAGTTCAACTTTTGCGGCTTTAACCATAGCATCCGAAGCTTCAACCATTGCGGCAAAGCCCTTTGTTTCAATCATTCCCAATGCGTCAGAAGTATTGTCATTCATAATTTATGTCTTTTAGGTTTGTTAGTATTTTTACTATTTTGTTCTGATTAGTGCTTAGATCAAAGTGCTTCGTGCATGGTGCATAGCACTCAGTACTTAGGTTTTAGAATTGAGATGGTTTATTTTTTGTGTTTGAGAAAACATTAGTAAGAATACTCCGAACTAAGCACTGTGCACTCAGCACTATGCACTTTCATTCTGATAAATCCAGCTCCTCATTTAAACTAAAACCATCCGTTTTTAATATTCTTCTCTTCCTGTTATTTCGGACAGGCGTTTTTCAACCACATTTTTAGCTTCCAGCACCTCGGCTTCGTCTCCGGCAATATATACCCTACCGAATTTACCGAATCCAATCACTTCAATAATATTGATATGCGCGGTTTTTTCAGCCTCATTGGCAGCGTAATATGCATACCCTGCAGGTTCAACTTCTAAAACGAACAAGGTGTCGCCTTTCAGAATCATATTTCCATGCCGTGTCCTGTTAATGAGCTGGGCATGATGGTCTTCAACATTTTTTATCAGCTGACTGGTCAGAATGCGCGGTTTTATCCTGTCATTTTCCGTTTGCTCAATTGTCCGGAGCACAGTTTCACCGGCTACGCGGGTATCTCCCTGGCTATCTGAATGCACTTCCAGCATTCCGTAAGCCCTTTCAACAATCTGCATTCCAGGAGTTACATTGGTTGCTTTCAGTGCAATATCCGTAAGCGTGTTGATTTCAATTCCCGGGGCTATTTCGATAATGCAACAAGCCTGGCCACTTACCGGCAGGTATCCTTTTGATACGGTCGATAAATAAGAAGCCATCTGCAATTGCAGCGAATCAATAAAAATATATGTTCTAAGGTCTATCATGGTTATTTCCCTTTTTTAGTTTGATTTTTACCTAGCGGAAGCGCGCTGTCAACATTAGTGTGGGGTCTGGGAATAATATGTGTTGATACAATTTCACCCACTTTTTGCGCTGCCTGAACACCTGCTTCTACAGCTGCTTTTACCGCAGCCACATCCCCGCGAACGATAGCAGTAACATAACCGCCGCCAATCTTTTCGAAGCCGACGAGCTCGACTTTTGCAGCTTTTACCATGGCATCGGCGGCCTCGACCATGGCAGCAAAACCTTTGGTTTCTATCATTCCAAGGGCTTTCATTTCATCATTTTCCATAATATGATCTGTTTAGTATTTATGATTTTAGCAATTGCTTCCAGATGATCAGATTAAAAATCAGCAATTGTTTATTCAAGTTTTGCCAGATTGTAACTGAATTTCAAGCTATGCTGATGGCAATTAACGAATTTTTCAGAATGGAATAAATATTCTGTCAGCAAATTTAATTTTTTTATCAACTATTACCCGATAAAAGTAATAAAACATTTCCGGATACCACAATTTATTGAATATCAAGATGATTAATCTGACCTGATTCGCTACTGCACAAAATTACTTTAGCTATAAAAAATCTCGCTTTTTTTATTCATACTTTACTTAAGAAGGAATTTACATTTCTTTCTAATGTAGAATTTTATTCAAATAAGTATGGCCTTTGAACGTTACAAGATATATTTTACTGCATCTGTAAGTGGAGAATTATGGAGTCAGAGAACAGACTTTAAAACAAATAAAAGTTTAGATTTTAGAAGAAGTTTTAAAAAATTGTAACTAATCAGTTTGTCTAAAGTAATGAAAAACAAAGATATGCCACAGATTACGCAGATTACACAGACAATTATTCATCATTTTTAATTGAAATTAATTGAAAAACTGCTAAAAGCAGTTTAAAATCCCTGCTTGCAGCAGGCAAGTGTGTAATCCGTGTAATCTGTGGCAAAAAAACATTTTTACAAGACTGATTAGTTACAAAAAATTTAATTTGAAAAATTCAAATTACAGTTTGTTATAAATTAAATTATACTTTTGCACGCTTTTTGAGCCTGCTGTACGAAATACTGTTAACTGCCAATTAAATACTGATTTACACATTAAAAATCAGCAACAAAGCAAAAAAATAAGTCAATTCGTATTTTCTTTACTAAATAGTTTTCACCAGGAAAAGTATCAAGCAGCTGAATTAGAAAATGTTACGACAATTGTGTTAAAAAAAATAAGCACATTTGATTTTTTTTTAAAGATAAACGGCAAAGTTGTATTAACTTTACTTAACACAAGGGCATGATGCAATTAACTGACACGCTGTCAGTAAAATTAAACCATGATATGTGTAATACCTATCATAAGAATTGCGAAAAGCCTAAAACAAAGTACCAGATGTTATAGTTTTACTAGTGCAACCTCTAAATTGTATTATGACTACTTTGCTCAATGACCAGACACCAAGATAACAAGCATCAACTACAGATGCAAATACATGAATAATGCTCGTGGAATGAAAAAGAATGAAGAATTCAAAGATTATCCTTTACAAACCGTACTTAAGAAAATATTCGGTTTTGAGAATTTCAAAGGAAATCAGGAACCTATAATACGTAATTTACTTGCCGGAAATGATACGTTTGTAATTATGCCAACCGGCGGTGGCAAATCAATGTGTTACCAATTGCCGGCGATGATTCTGCCCGGTACAGCCATTGTTATATCTCCCCTTATTTCGCTGATGAAGAACCAGGTTGATGCTATGCGCCAATTTGGCGCGGATATTGGCATAGCGCATGTGCTGAACTCATCACTTTCGAAAAACGAGATCACCCAGGTTAAGAGCGATTTAACCAACGGCATTACAAAGCTTTTGTATGTAGCTCCTGAATCGCTGACCAAGGAAGAAAACATAGCTTTTTTCAGAGATATACAGATTTCGTTTTATGCCATTGATGAAGCACATTGTATTTCGGAATGGGGACACGATTTCAGGCCTGAATACCGGAGACTACGCCCGATAATTGACTCCATCGGGCAGGATGTTCCTGTGCTGGCATTAACTGCCACTGCCACTCCCAAGGTGCAGCAGGATATTCTGAAGAGTTTAGGCATGCAGGAAGCCGCGCTTTATAAATCATCGTTTAACCGGTCAAATCTTTACTATGAAGTAAAGCAGAAAAATGACGATGTGAACAAAGATGTGATCAGGTTTATCAAAATGCATACAGGCAAATCAGGAATCATTTATTGCCTTAGCCGTCGGCAAGTTGAGGAACTTTCGGAAACACTGGTTGTTAACGGAATTAAAGCTTTACCTTACCATGCTGGACTTGATTCTGCCGTGCGTGTCGAAAACCAGGATAAATTCCTGATGGAAGAATCAGATGTTATAGTTGCTACCATAGCATTCGGAATGGGAATCGATAAACCGGATGTGCGTTTCGTGATTCACTACGACATGCCTAAGAGCCTGGAAGGCTATTACCAGGAAACAGGGCGTTCAGGCCGCGATGACGGGGAAGGTATTTGTCTGGCATTTTATGCTTACGAGGATATCGAAAAACTCGAAAAATTCAGTAAGAACAAAGGTGTTGCCGAACAGGAAATTGCCAACCAGCTTTTAATGGAAGTGGTATCTTTCGCTGAATCAGCTATGTGCAGGCGGAAGCAACTATTACATTATTTCGGGGAAATTTATCCTGAGGATAATTGTGGCAACTGCGATAACTGCCTGCATCCAAAAACTCTGATTGACGGACGCGAATATGTTGACCTGGCACTGGAAGCCGTTTTAGCAACCAAACAGTTGTGTAAAGCCAAGCATATCGTTAATATAATGATTGGTAAGATGTCGTCCAATATCAAATCATACAAACACAATGAACTTGATATTTTCGGCAAAGGGATGGAAGAAAGCGAGCGTTTCTGGGACGGAGTGTTACGGCAGATGCTTATTGAGCGACTTGTAGTTAAAGACATTGAAAATTATGGTATATTAAAAATAACCCCTGAAGGGCAAAAGTTCCTGAAAAAACCTTATGCCATTATGGTTGCCAAGGATACTGACCCTGAAGAAGGAGATGATGAAGAAATGATGTCAGGCGGGGGTGCGCGCACCAGTACAACCGACAAAACATTGTTCTCGCTTCTCAAAGATCTCCGGAAAGAAATTGCGCGTAAAGAAAGCCTGCCTCCGTTCGTCATATTCCAGGATCCATCGCTCGAAGACATGGCGATACAGTATCCTATAAACATGGACGAACTTCAGCGCATAACCGGCGTGGGTGCGGGTAAAGCACAGAAATACGGAAAACCCTTCCTCGAGCTGATTTCATCCTATGTAGAAGAAAATGAGATTATCCGGCCTATGGATATGGTCGTGAAATCAGTGGTTAATAAGTCGGGGTTAAAGGTTTATATAATAACAAATATTGACCGTAAAATTTCACTTGAAGATATTGCAGTTGCTAAAAACCTGACTGCCGATGAATTACTCACCGAAATTGAAAGCATAGTTGATTCGGGCACAAAAATCGACCTTACATACTACCTGAAAGAAACCATTGATCCTTACCATCAGGAAGAGATTATTGAATATTTCATGGAAGCTGAAACCGATTCGGTTGATAGTGCTTTAAGGGATTTAGGTGAGAATGAATTTACAGAAGAAGAAATCAGGCTGGTGCGTATTAAATACATTTCGGAAGTTGGCAATTAATTGGCTGACAAATAAGTGTTTTGCTTAACTTCGCAACCTGATTCATAATATATGGATCAGGTTGTTTTTATCATAAACCCGATATATAAAAAAAATGGCAGAAGAACTTAACAACAATGCAGAGAACACCTCTACACCTGAGGCTATTACTACACAAACCGAAAAAATCGCCACTACGGCTGAACAGGTTGTACCGTCAGGCAACAAAATCAATCCTTTATTACTGGCATTAAACAGTGTAATGCTGGTTGGGATAATAGTATTGTTTATACTCCATTTTACCGGGTCCGGTAATAAAGGAAGCGCTTCCGGAGCTTTCGCCAAAGCCAATAAAGGAGCAATTTCGGTAGCATTTGTGAATAACGACAGCATTTTAAGCAATTATGACCTGGTTAAAAAAATGCGCGCCGACCTGGAAGTTAAAGGGAGAAGGCTTGAAGGAGAAGTAGCCGCAAAACAGCAGGCTTTTGAAAAAGATTATTCATATTTCCAGGAACAAGTAAAAAAGAAAGCCATCAGCGACCAGAGCGCCCAGGAAATTTATGGACAGTTGCAGCAAAACCAACAAGGTATTGCTCAGCTCCGCGACCGTTATGCTGCTGAACTACAGCAAAGCGAGATGGATATGAACATTGCTCTGATTGATTCAGTTATGAATTTCCTTAAACGGTATAACGATAAGTATAAGTTCGATTATATACTTGGGTTTACAAAAGGGGGTAATATTTTGTTTGCCAACGATACCCTTGATGTAACTAAAGATGTTATAAAAGAACTTAACATAGCCTACCAGGAAAAGCACGGCGGGAAATAGGAATATCTTATTAACCATTGTTGTTACCACGAGGCGAATCGCATATTAGTATTCACTGCGGATTATTTATTATGAAGAAATGGACTTTCATGCTTTTTATTGCTTTGCTTTCAGCATCGTGTAATAGTATATTAAATTCCAGCCCTTCCGGTACACTGAGTGAAAATAAAATGATAGATATTCTCGTGGATATACAACTTAGTGAGGCAACCCTGAGTGTATTAAACGATTCAATAGCCCGGTTAAATGATACCACCCAATTACGAATCCGGTTTGCCCAGGTTTTCACTAAAAACAATGTTGATCCTGATGACTTCAATACCAGCCTTACATATTACCTTGGGCACATTGAAGAATTGGACAAAATATACGTGGAGGTAATAAACCGGTTAACAGAACTTGAAGCTACCTTGCAGCCGAAACCTGTACAAAATTCAATCCGGCTAAATCCGGATAAAAATAAGTTGCTAATGAAAAACATATGGTTCAGGTCGATGAATATGCCAGATAAGCCGGAAGATGTTGAGTATTTCAGTCCATTGATATATCCTCCTGCCAAAGATCATCAAAGATCACCTCTTCTTAAGCATTAAAATAAAACAGCGTATATGAAGAAAGAAAGCCCTGGAAAAAATCCAGGGCTTTTTTGTATGGTTTCTGACAACTATTATATATAGTTAGGGTCTGCTGAAAAACAACTAAACCATTGTATATTATATCGTTGTAGCAATATTTGGAATAACAAATGCAAGGAAAACTGAACTAAGGTGCCAAAAACCTTGCACTTAATCTTGAATCCAGTTTTTAATTTTTTTGAGGATTTTTGATTTTTTTTTATTTTTCTCTTACTTTTTGCTTGAACAAAAATTCAAGGCTTTCGAAAAATATGTTGCGTTTCTAATCCGGAGGTATTATCTCGCAATACAAGGCATGAAAGTTTAGTGCATATCAAAGCATTTGTCGTTGCTGTGTATTGCTACGCACATGCCTTTCCCACATA